>JAYTLR010000054.1:0-10299 GCA_043729195.1 Akkermansia sp. | reverse complement strand
ACTCTCGCCCCTTGAGAAAGCCACCCTGCCGACGGCTGCGATGCCGGGGCGGATGGGGAGCCTTGGGCGCTCGATGAAGCGGCCACCGCGGCGGATCCTGGGGCAGTTCGGCGGGGAGAATGCAGGCGGGCAGGCTTACCATGTGATGAGCCGCACCGCAGGCGGGGAGAAGCTGTTTGGCGAGGTCGAGAAGGAGGCCTTCCGCCGTCTGATGTGGCGGATGGCGAAGTTTTCAGGGGTGGAAGTCCTGACCTACGCTCTGATGGACAATCACTTCCACCTTCTCGTGAAAGTCCCGGAGCGGGCGAAGTTCCTGAAGCGCTTCGATGGGGAAGGCGGGGAGGCGAAGCTGCTGGAGCACCTTTCATTGCTATATTCCAAGGGCTACATCGCCGGGGTGAAGGCGGAGCTGGCGCGGGTGCGGGAGGCGGGGCGAGGGGAGGAAGCCGAGGCGATTTTGGAGACGTTTCGGATGCGCTTCTGCGACCTTTCCTGCTTCGTGAAGGAGCTGAAGGAGCGATTTTCCCGCTGGTTCAACAAACACCACGCCCGCCGCGGGACCCTGTGGATGGCTCGCTTCAAGAGCGTGCTGGTAGAGGATGGCGAGGCGCTGCGGACGATGGCGCTGTATATTGATTTGAACCCGGTGCGAGCGGGGCTGGTGGCGGATCCGAAGGACTATCGGTGGACGGGCTACGGCGAGGCGATGGGTGGGAGCAAGCGGGCGCGGCGGGGGCTTTGCAAGGTGATGGAGGCGCCGATGGACTCGTGGGAGGAAAGGCGGGGTGCAGGGATGCCGGCGGAGGCTTATCGGTGCTGGTTGTTTGGGGAGGGGTTGGAGGTTGGAAGTCAGGCAGTGGGATCGGGAAAACGGGCGAGCCGCCCGTTCCCCTCTTCACTCTCTTCCCCCGCTTCCCCCGCTTCGCTTCGCGGCTTTTCGAAGGAGCGGGTGGAGGCGGTGCTGAAGAGCGGCGGGAAACTGTCGCGGGCGGACTTGCTGCTTTGCCGGGTGCGGTGGTTCAGCGACGGGGTGGCGATCGGGAGCAAGGGCTTCGTGGAAGGGGTGTTCAACGGGTGCCGGAGCTACTTCGGCGCGAAACGCAAGGACGGCGCGCGCAAGATCCGCGAGGATGCGGCGGGAAGTTTGCATGCCCTGCGGGAATTGAGGGTCAAACCTGTGGGGTAGATCGGGTCGGCCGACATCACCTGCTCCAGGGTGAAGCTGTGATCGAGGGTGGCATCGACCGCGCGGTCATCGCTACCCAGCGCGTCGGCGGAGCTGAGGCGGAGGATGTCGCTCCACGAAATCACGCCGATGAGTTCATCGCCGCGGACCACCGGCAACGGATGCTTGGGGAGGAAATGCGGTGTCGGAGTCGGCGGCGGGGCGGTGAATTGGTAAACCGGACGGGGATCTTGCGTAACGGGGGAACTCCGCAACACTGCGCGATCATCCGCATGAAGCATCCGCTCCTTTTCTCCGTCCTGCTGACCGCGTCGCCCTTGCTGGCGGCCGACACCCCGGCCCAAGTGTTCCAAATCCAATGCGCCGCCTGCCACGCGGTCGACCAGATGCTGGTCGGTCCTTCGCTGGTGGAGATCGCCGGGATCTACCGCGACCGGCCGGACGAGTTCGTGAAATGGTCCATCGCCCCGCAGCACAAGCGCGAGGGGGTGATCGAGATGCCTTCGATGGCTCACCTCGGCGAGCCGGTGCTCCGCCAGCTCCACGGCTACGTCATCGCCGCCGCCGCCGGGAAGACGGAGCTGAAGAAGAGCAACGGTGATCCCTATTCGGCACCGCGCGCAATGGTCCGCCGGCCGCAGGTGCAGCGGATTTTCCTGCCCGACGCCTCGCCCGCCGCGATCGCGGTCGCGCTGCCCGGGGATCTCTCGTATTGCTTCGATGCCACCGAATGCCGCCTCCGCTACGTCTGGAAGGGCGGCTTCCTCGACGGCGCGCCGTATTGGAAGGCCAACGGCAGCTCGCTGGCGAAGCTGGACGGCGAGGTGGTCTATCGCGAGGCGACGTTTCCGATTTCGGCCGCGGTCGATTCACCTAAGAGGGATCGTGTTCCCGTGAAGTTCCTGGGCTACACCATTTCCAAGACCGGCATCCCGACCTTCCGTTACGAGAAACATGGCGTGATGCTCGCGGAAACCATCGAACCGCTGGCGGATGGCTCCGGCATCACCCGTCGTTTCGAGTTGGCTGTTAATCAGCCGGTGATCGTTACGCCTCCCTCTGGGGTCTCGGTGACCTGTAACAGTGGGGCGGAAGAACACGGCATGTTCGCTCCGGAAACCGGCAAGCCTTTCACCCTCACCTACCGCTGGAAATGAAACCCTCATCATTCTTTTCTTCTTTCCGTGTATTCCGGGTGTTCCGTGGTTCCCCCCTCCGGAAACTACGGCATTTCTCGTACTTCGCTCTCGCCGCGACCGCGGCCGCGGCACCCTTCGCCATCGAAACGATGCCGAACCCGCCGGGTGTCGACCCGCAGATCGGCGGGCTCGACGTGCTGCCGGACGGCAAGGTCGTCGCCGCCTTCCACCGCGGCGAGGTGATGGTCTTCGATCCCGCGGCGAAGAGCTGGAAGAAGTTCGCCGAAGGCCTGCACGAGCCGCTCGGGCTGGTCGCGGAGTCGGCCTCCAGTTTCCTCGTCATGCAGCGCGCGGAATTGACCCGGCTCAAGGACGCCGACGGCGACGGCCGCGCTGATGAGTATGAGACGGTGTTCGACGATTTCGGGATGACCGGCAACTACCACGAGTTCGCCTTCGGTCCGGCGAAGGGGCCGGACGGGTCGCTTTACATCGGGCTCAATGTCGCGTCGAACGGGGCCGGCATCCGGCCCGAGATCCGCGGCAAGTGGTCGGAGATCGGCGACCTGAATTTCGAGGAAATGATCCACGGCGAAGGTTGGGGCAAGCGCGCCGGCAAGGCGGGCCGGATGTATGCCCGGGTTCCGTGGCGCGGCTGGGTGCTGAAGATTTCGCCCGACGGCAAGTCGATGGAGCCCTACGCCAGCGGCTTCCGCTCGCCGGACGGGATCGGTGTGGATGGCGATGGCAACGTGCTGGTCACCGACAATCAAGGCGACTGGCGCGGCACCTCGCCGCTGCATGTCGTGCAAAAGGGCGGCTTCCACGGTCATCCCGCCTCGCTGGTCTGGCAGGAGGGCTGGGACAAGGGCGATCCGCTCAAGCTTTCCCCGAAGGAGCTCGACGTCATGCGCGTGAAGGAAAGCGCGCGCTTCCCGCAGGGCGAACTCGCGAACTCGCCGACCCAGCCGGTTCCTTTCCCGAAGTCCTGGGGGCCCTTCGCCGGCCAGGTGCTGATCGGCGAGATGAACCAGAACCGGATGGTCCGCTACCTGCCCGACGACGTCGCCGGCTTCCGCCAGGGCACGCTAATTCCGATGTTCGACGGCACGCCGCTCGGCAACGGCAACCACCGGCTCGCCTTCGGGAAAGACGGTGAGCTGTGGGTCGGCAAGACGCATCTCTCCTGGGCCGGTGCGGAGGGACTGGTGAAGATCACCCCGTCCGGACTCGACAAACTGTTCACGGTGAAATCGGTGAAGCTTGAGAAGGCCGGTGAACGCCAAACGCTGCGGATCGCTTTCAGCCAGCCGGTCAAGGCGGGGCTGGAAGGCGTGACGGTCAAACGTTACAGCTACCTCTATCACGTGGGCTACGGCTCGCCGAAAACCGACGAAGCCGCGGTGGGGATCGAGGGGACCAAGGCGAGTGCCGGCGGCCGCGAACTGGTCATCGCGCTGGATGCGAAAGAAGGCGCGATCCATCAGGTCGATCTCTCCGCGTTGCGCGATGCCGCCGGCACCGCGCTCGAAGGAAAGATCCTCTACTATCAGGCGACCAAGCTGCCCTGATTGCGATCCGAATGGATGTGTCGCCTTGCAGGCGACATGACGATGGATGGGCGGCATTCTGCCGCCCGAATGGCGAGGCCAACGGGCGCTTGGAAAGCGCCCGTCCATCGTCATGTCGCGCGATGAGCGCGACACTCCCATCCGCTTACCGCCAAAGCACGCCGATCGGCACCGCGTGCAAGTCGTTCTCGAAAGCCACCGTGTTTTCACACAGGCACAGCACGATCCCGCGCAGGAACTTCTTCCCCGCCGCCTCGCGCAGGGCCCGCATGCCTTTGAAATCCCCGCTGCCGGGTGAGGCGGTTTTCTTCACCTCGATCCCCACGATCCGGCCCTTCGCGTCTTCCAGCACCAGATCGACCTCCTGCTGCTTCTGCGTGCGGAAATGGGAGAGCACCGGGCGGGTCTCGCACCACGATGCCTGCTTGGTCACCTCCCCGGCGACGAAGGTTTCCAGCACCGCGCCGGTCATCAGGTCGTCGTTTTTCAAGCGCGCGGCATCGATCCCTAACAGGTGGCACAGCAGCCCGCAGTCGTTGAGGTAAAGCTTGGGCGCCTTGATCAGCCGGCTGCCGAGATTCGAGCTCCACGCCGGCAGCGTGCGGACCAGAAACACTGCTTCTAACAGCGCCCAGTAGCGTTGCAGGGTGGTCAGCGGGATCTGCGAGTCGCGCGACAGGTCGGACAGGTTCAAGATGCCGCCGCTGCGCGCCGCGACGAGCCTGAGCAGCCGCGGCAGCTCGCGCAGTGCCTGCAAGTTCGCGAGGTCGCGCACGTCGCGCTCGAGGATCGAGGTGATGTAACTGGCAAACCACGCCGCGCGCCGGGTCGACTTGCGGTCGAGCACTTCCGGGAAGCCGCCGGGCACGATGCGTTCGACCAGGTCCGGCCAAGCGAGAGCAGGCGCTTTCTTCGGTCGGAAATTCTCCGTGAAGCACATGTCCACGAAGCCTTCGCGATGGTCTTCGATTTCCCCCTGCGACAGCGGGTACAGTGACAGCACTTCCATCCGGCCGGCCAGCGACTCGGAGACCTGCGGCAGCACCAGCGCGTTGGCCGAGCCGGTCAGCAGGAAGCGCCCCGGCCGGCGGTCGCGGTCCACGCTGCGCTTGATCGCGCGGAACAGATCCGGCGCACGCTGGACTTCATCCAGCACCACGCGATCCGCCAGGCCGGAGACGTAGCCGTCGGGGTCCCGGGTCGCTGCGGCGAGTTCCGCGCTATCGTCCAGCGTCCGGTATTCGGAGGCATGGCCGAGACCGGCGAGCTGCTGCATCAGCGTCGATTTTCCGCACTGCCTGGCGCCCCGGAGATACACCACGGGGGTGTCTTCCAGGGCTTCAAGCAGCAGCGGGAGGAGGTGGCGGGCATGCATCGGAGTGGCGGGATACTGCCTTTCTACGGATGAAAATCAACCTTTAAATGGGTGGAAAGTACCCAAAAAATGGGTGATTCCCTCCATTCCTAGCAGGGCAGGAATGGCATCGACCCGGGCGGGGGCGGACCGCTAGTCTCGGATCGTGTCCGTCTCCGCCCGCTGCATCGCCATCGGCGTCTTGGTTTTCCTGTACTGGGTGGCAGCGTTCGTAGTTGCGTTGATGAACACTTTTGGCGCGTTCTGGGAAATTGACTCTGGCGGATGGTGGAACATCGTTTGGCTGAGGGAACCGGGTAACCTCTTGGGAAGTGAGGTCTTCAAACTGCTCGAAATGGTTCCGGGATGGAACTACGCGAACATCGTTGGTTGGCCGCTCTACATCGCGCTTTTTGTCACCGCAGCATCGATGGGCGCAGGCGCCTGGCTGATCGCCGCCCAGTCCTCAACATGGTGGCGACGGCGGAAGCGACCCTTTCCACCGACGGCTTCATAGGCCGGGGAATTCTCAACGTTCGGGAGATGATTGCCCATTCAGTGGGAAACTTTCACCGGTTAGAGTTCCGCGACCTCGGTCTCAGATCGTCGCAGCAAGTATTCGCGGAAGAACAAACCAAAGAGGAACAAGGCGCTGGAACAGAAGATTCCCTTCCCCAGAAAATACATCGCGAAAGGATCCGCATCAGACGAGCTAAAGAGAGATGGCGGCGCGCTCGCACTGGGAGCCGAGGTGCTGGAGTCAGGAAAGAGCCCCGCGATCGAACTCCAGCTACAGAAGTAGAAAACGGAGATCGCGATGAGTGGATTCACCCAGGTCAGATAAGCGATCAACACCTTGTTGGGACGCTTCTTCATTACTTGGACAGTTGGTGGGCAAAGTTCCGCAAACGTGTCACGCAGGATTCACGTCCAAGGATCCCGAGGATGTCGCCGAGATCCGGCCCGCCGGATTTGCCGCTGAGGGCGACGCGGACCGGGAACATGAGCTGGCCGGGCTTGGCACCGGCGGCCTTGGCGGTTTCGCCAATCTGGTGTTTGGCGGCGTCGGCGGACCAATCGGGGAGCGCGGCGAAGTCATCGGCGAGGGCGGCGAGCAGGTCCTTCGCGGCGGCGTTGGCCTTGACCTTTTCGACCGCTTCGGGATCGAACTCGAAGGTGTCGGCAAGCAGGAAGCCGATGGCGGTGGGGACCTCCGATAAAAGTCGTACTTTCTCGCGAACCAAGCCGGCGACCGCGGGATAGCGCTCGTCAACGGGGAGGCCGGCGTCGGCGACGAAGGGCTTGGCGGCTTCGATGAAGGCTTCAGGCGCGAGCTTCAGCAGGTGCTGCTGATTGACCCACGCGCACTTCTCCGGATCGAAGCGGGCGGGCGAGCGGTTGACGGCTTCGAGCGAGAAGCGCTCGACCAGTTCGTCGAGCGTGAAGATCTCGTCCTCCGACTTCGATGACCAGCCGAGCAGCGCGATAAAGTTGACCACCGCCGGAGCGATGAAGCCCTGCTTCGGGTAATCGCCGACCGCCGCGCCGACGTCGCGCTTCGACATCTTGGAACCGTTCGGATTCAGGATGAGCGGGATGTGCGCGTAGAGCGGGGCCGGGGCGCCGAGCGCTTCGAAGAGCTGCAAGTGCTTCGGCGTGTTCATCAGGTGGTCCTCGCCGCGGATCACATGGCTGATTTGCATGTCGAGGTCATCGACCACGTTGACGAAGTGGAAGACATACGAGCCGTCGGAGCGGCGGATGACCATGTCGGGCGTGTTCGACTCGTCGCGGTAGTCGATGGTGACTTCGCCGCAGACGAGATCGTGCATCGTCACCGGCTTGCGCTCGAAGCGGAAGCGCCACGCGCCCTCGTCTTCATAGACGCGGCCTTTTTCGCGCAGCACCTCGAACCAGCGGTCGTAGTTCTCCTTCCGCTCGCTCTGGTTGTAGGGGCCGAAATCGCCGCCCTTGCCTTCGCCTTCGTCCCAACCGAGGCCGAGCCAGTTCATGCCGGAGAAGATCGCGTCGCGGGCCTCCTGCGTATTGCGGGCCTCGTCGGTGTCTTCCACGCGCAGGACGAAAGTGCCGCCGTGCTTGCGGGCGAAGAGGTAGTTGAACAAGGCGGTGCGGGCGCCGCCGACGTGGAGGTAGCCGGTGGGCGAGGGGGCGAAGCGCGTGCGGACGGACATGGGAGGCGGATGCTAGGGAAGGGCAGGCAAGAGTCCAGAGGGTTTGGCCCGCCTCCTGCCTTGCGTCTTCTGGCGCGGCCCCGTAGTTTTCCGCTCATGGCCACTCAGGTCCGCCCATCCCATCTCGTTTTCCGGATTTCCTGCTGGATGCTCTGCCTGCTCGCGTTCGCGCAGTTGCTGGTCGGCGGGGTGGCGCTGGCGGTCCGGATGGAGAGATCGCGGGAGGTGCGGGTGGAGGAAAAGGTGGTCACCCGGATTGTCACCGTGGCCGCCGCCGTGCCCAAGCCCGCGAAGGAAGTGGTCGCCGTGGCACCCGCCTCGCCATCCGCCTTGCCACCGCCGGACCCGACCCCGCTGCCGCCCGCCCGCCCGCTGGTCGCACCGCCGATCGCCGATCCGGTCGTGGAGCGGCTGGTCAAGGAAGCCCGCGTCGCCCGGGTCGCCGGCGACATGGCCACCGCCATCGTCAAGCTGGGCGAAGCGCGCGACTCCGCGCCGAAAGATCCGAGCGTGCTTTACGAGCAGGGATTGGTCTACGAGGCGATGGCTGCTTTCGACCCACGGCTGGCCGACCAGGCCTCCGACGCCTACCTTGCGGTGATGGCGCTGGGCGCCCCCGAAGCGGGTGCCCTTTATCCATTGGCGGCGGCGAAGATCCGCGACGGGATCTCGATGCCGGCCGACCTGCGCGGCGAACTGGCGCTCGGGCTGCCGCGGGTTTTCCCGGACGATCCGAATGTGGAAGGAGAGCGCGTGGTGGTCACCGTGCCGGTTCAGGCGGCACCGGGCACCGAGATCGCGGCCGATGACCTGGTGGTGAAAGTGCAGTTCTACGAATCCACCATGGCGGAGGGCCGCAAGCAGATCCAGCAGGCGGCCGAGGGTCTCTGCGAGACGGTTCACGAGTGGGTGAGCGGCGAATTCGACTTCGTGGGCGGCGAGGAACTTCTGCGCGTGACCTACACGCTCCCGCCGCAGGAACTCCAGCAGGAGCACCTGTTCGGCAAACGCAGCTACTACGGCCAGACGGTCGAGGTCTTCTTCAAGGGCGAGCTGATCGACACCCATGCCGCGCCCCGCCACCTCTCGTCGCGCATCGGCGGCGGTGCCCGCCCTGCCGACGATGGCCCGCAATTCCTGACCCCGGACATGATCGACACCGGCTCGGTCCTACCGACCCTCGAAGGTGATTTCCTCCCGGAAATGCCGGACCTGACCAACCCCGACGGCTCGATTCCGCCTTTGCCTGAGAACTGACCATGGATGATCCCCGCTCGCGCGCCGGCACCCTGCTGGGCGACTACCGCCTCGACCAATTCCTCTCGGAAAGCGCCACCACCGTCACCTGGCTGGCCCAGCAGGCATCGATCGGCCGGCCGGTCGTGCTGGTCGAACTCAAGCCCGCCGCGCTCGGCCAGCGCGAGGATTTCCTGGCAAATATCCGCGCCCAGGCGGCCGTCGATCACCCGCTGATCGGTTCGGTGTATGAGGCGGTTTCGACTGCCGACCAATGTTTCGCCGCCCTCGAGCGGCTGCCCGGGGTCTCGCTCGCCGAACGTGCGAAGGCCCGCGAGGCCTTGAGGCCGGTGCAGGTCGCGCACGTCCTGCGCCGCATCGCCGAGGCCGCCATTCCGCTGGAAGCCGCTGGAACTGCCACCGCCCCGCTGGGTTCGGCGGATGTCTTCGTCGATGCCCACGGCGTCGTCCGCCTTGCCAATCTCGCCCGTGCGGGGGTCCGCGATCCGCAGCGTTCGGCTGCGGATATCCTTACGCTCGGCCAAAGTTTGACGCCCCTGGTGGCCGATGGCCGCGCCGGGGCTTCCCGCATGCTGACGGTGCTGGCCTGGATGCGGGGCGAAGGTCTGGACCGCACTTTGACCTGGGCGGAAGTCCGCTCGTATGCCGAGCAGATCGAGCAGCAACTGGCCGAAGCGCCGGCCGCCGCGGCCCCCCATACCGCCCGCGCCCTGCCGAAGCGTTCCTCTCTGCCGCTGGTGCTCGGCTTGGCGGCCGTCGCCGCTGCGGTCGGGATCGGGGTGATGGCGATGAAGGGCAAGAACGGAGGCAAAGCCGAGGTTCCGCTGCCGGGTCCGGTCGCCGTGGCGGCCGGCGATCATCCTGCGGCCGATGGGGGCACACGGTCGCTCGCTGCGTTCACGCTGGCGGGCCACGAGGTGACCATCGGCGAATACGGCGAGTTTCTCGATGCGCTCGACCGCCTTTCCGCCGCCCAGCAGGATTCTTACGACCATGTGAGCCAGCCAGCGGACAAGATCGGCCACGTGCCGGAGGGCTGGGCTGAAATGCGCGCCGCCATCAAGTCAGGTGGGCAGTGGCAAGGCCGGGCCGTGAGCAAGGATTGCCCGGTGGTCAATGTCGATTGGTGGGACGCTGCCGCCTTCTGCGAGTGGAAAGGCTGCCGGCTTCCGACCGAAGACGAGTGGTTCGCCGGCCTGCGTCAGAAACTCAACGACCCCGCGACCCTGCTCCCCTCCGGCTGGGGTCCGGTGCAGGAAGCCCCGCCGACCGACCGCACTCCGGCTGGTCTGCATGGCATGGCGGGCTCGGTGGCGGAGTGGACGAACAGCCAGTCGCTCAATCCCGCCAACCCGCTCGGCGGCACGAATTGGGTGATCATCGGCGGGTCCTATTTGAAGCCCGCTTCCACGGCCACCTCCCGCGAATGGACTGAGGATCGCGGCCTGCGTAGGCCGGATCTCGGCTTCCGCGTGGTGCTGCCGTGAGCCGATTCCTCCCCGCCGTACAAGAGTAGGCCGCCGGGGTCCCACCCCCGACGGCCTGAATCATTTCCTGCCCACACCCATGGACTGCGGAAGCTGATTTGTGCTGTTCACCC
>JAYTLR010000053.1:0-19996 GCA_043729195.1 Akkermansia sp. | reverse complement strand
GGGTGAACAGCACAAATCAGCTTCCGCAGTCCATGGGTGTGGGCAGGAAATGATTCAGGCCGTCGGGGGTGGGACCCCGGCGGCCTACTCTTGTACGGCTAGGGCGGGATGAATCCGCTCCCCTGAAAAATCCGTGTCATTCCCCGGCCATCCGTGGTTTGAATCTCCCCAGCGCCATGCCCCTGCTCGACGTCCGCAACCTCACCACCCGCTTCCACACCCGCAACGGCATCGTCCACGCGGTGGAGGACGTTTCATTTTCCGTCGCCGCCGGGCAGACACTCGGGATCGTCGGGGAGTCCGGCTCGGGGAAATCGGTCACCTGCTACTCGCTGCTCGGCCTGATCCCGATGCCTCCGGGCCGGATCCACTCGGGGACTGCGATGTTCGACGGGATCGACCTGCTGAAAGCCCCCGAGAAGCAGCTCCGCAAGATCCGCGGCAAAAGGATTTCGATGATTTTCCAGGATCCGATGACTTCGCTGAATCCCTACCTGCGGATCGCCGACCAGTTGGTCGAACCGCTGGAGATCCACGAGGGCGTCACCGGCAGCAAGGCACTGGACCGGGCGATCGAGGCGCTGGCAGAAGTCGGCATCCCGGACCCCGAGACGCGGATCCAGTCCTATCCGCACGAATTCTCCGGCGGGATGCGCCAGCGCGTGATGATCGCGATGGCGCTGATCACCCGCCCCGAGCTTCTCATTTGCGACGAGCCGACCACGGCGCTCGACGTCACCGTGCAGAAGCAGGTGCTCGACCTGATCCGCGACCGCCAGCAAAAGCTCGGCACCGCGGTGATCTTCATCACCCACGACCTCGCGGTGGTGTCCGAAGTCTGTGACACCGTGAACGTGATGTACGCAGGCCGGATCGTCGAAAGCGCGCCGAAAGCCGAGCTGTTCCGCCACCCGCTGCACGCCTACACCCGCTCGTTGCTCAAGAGCATCCCTGCGATCCAGAAGAAGGGCGAGGATCTCTACACCATCCCCGGCCTGCCGCCGAACCTCTCGAACCCACCCGTCGGCTGTGCCTTCCAGCCGCGGAACACCTTGGGGAAGGCGGACTTGTGCCTGACCGACCGCCGGCCGGAGTTGGCGGATCAAGGAAGCGCGCATTTCGTCCAGGACTGCCCGGGGTGTTTGGCGAAGTAGCCCGACTTTGCAAGTTGTGTGCAGGGTGCGGCCCGATTCACCCGAACGCCCGCGAAGCGTCCTCGGTGGCTGAATCCTGTCACGCGTAAGAGGGAAGATTGACGACAACGAAACGGTCGAAACTCTGCGAAAACAAAGGCAAGGAACAACGGTTCCAAGCAGGCTCAAACATGGACCGGGCCGGTTCCACAACCCTCAGAAATTTCGTCCGTTTCGTCCCTTTCGTTGTTCCCCTCCCGGCTTTCAGACCATCAAAAAGTTAGTTGGAAGCCGCTTCCCTCTGTATCATCAGCTTGCGGAGATCCGCGTAGGAAATCCCGTCCTTGATCCGGCGGTAAGGAGGCTCTTCCACGTCGGTGGTGAGCCAGTCGATCTCATAACCATTCGTGGGCTCAGATACATGAACGCGTTCCAAGTGATGACCTCTTCGAAGTAGGTCTGCATCGCCCGGTCGCCTTTCTCGATCGCCTTGTTTCGGTTGTAGTAGGCCATCTTGGTTTCCTGCCGGACATGGTTCTGGCCGACGCCGAAACCCCATACGAGCGTGCCTCCGATCAGGAGACCTGCGGCGAAAGTGGCCATGAATTTGAGGGCGGTTTTCATCGGTTTCTCGATTCATAAGGCTGGCAGCAGGGAATCGACAAGCCCGCACCTCGCGGGGCTAGAGCCGTCGAACGTGGGTTCGCGGTCGCGGGGAGCAGCGGGCCGCCAGAAGCACTCAACTTTCAAAGTTGAGACTTCGCTCCGCGGCTTCACGGCCCGGCAGCCTGTCGGAGCACGAGGATTTGAACGTGGGTTTGCGGCCGTTGGGAGCCGCGGGCCGCCACAAGCACTCAACTTGCAAAGTTGAGCTACTTCGCTGCGCGAAAAAGCCCGCCTTCCTGACGGAAGCGCGGGCTTTGAAATCCAATTGCGATTCAGCACCTCAGCCCGTCACGCGCATCGGCATGATGACGTAGAGGAAGCTGCCTTCGATCCGCACCACGCCGGGGCTCATCTCATCGATCAGGTCGAGGTAAATGGTGTCGCTCTCCAGGTTCCGCAGCGGGGCCATCAGGAACTCCGGATTGAAGGCGATCTGCATCGGCTTGCCGGTGTAGGCGACTTCCATCGTCTCGCGCGCCTCACCGACGTCGGGCGAGTTCGCGGTGACTTCCACGGTGTTCGGGCCGAAGACCAGCTTCACCGAGTTCGACTTGTCGGAGGAGAGCAGCGACACGCGGCGAACGGTCTCGAACATCGACTCGCGCGGCAGTTCGACGCGCTCGGTCGAGTCGCCCGGGATGACCTGACGGTAGTTCGGGTAGTTGCCTTCGATCAGCTTGCTGATGAGCAGGTGGTCGCCGATGGAGAAGGAAATCTGGCTGTCGGAAAGTCGGATCAGCACTTCACCGGAGTCACCGAGCAGGCGCATCAGTTCCTGCACCGCCTTGGTCGGCACGATCACGTCGCACTCGTGGCTGGCGGGGAAATCGAGGTCGTTCTCGACCATTGCCAGGCGGCGGCCGTCGGTCGCGACGAGCGTCAGCTTGCCCTCGCGGAACGAGGTGTAGATGCCGTTCAGCACGTAGCGGGTCTCGTCGGTCGAGATCGCATAGGCGGTCTTCTTCAAGCCGTCGCGCAGGAGCTGCTGCGGCATGCGGAATTCCTTCGCGCCTTCGAAGTCCGGCAGCGGCGGGAAGTCGTCCTGACCGAGGCCGATGATCTTGAAAAACGACGGGCCGCTTTCAATCGAGGCCACGTTTTTGCTGTCCACGCTGATCTGGACCTCGCTGGCCGGCAGTTCGCGGACGATGTTCACCAACCGCTTGGCAGGCAAAGTGGTCGCACCCTCCTTTTCGATCTTCGCCTCGACCGAACCGGTGATCCCGACGTCGAGGTCGGTGGTGGTGAAGGTCAGGCGCCCGTTCCTCGCGACAAGCAGCACGTTGGAAAGGATGGGCAGGGTCGTGCGGGTGCTGACCACGTGCTGGACCTTCTGGAGCCCTTCGAGCAGGGCTTCTTTGGAAATGCTGAACTTCATGAGTATGAGCGTCGGGGACAAGATTGCTTGGCGGATGCTCTCTGGAATCTCCGACCCTTGGCAAGCCAATCTATCGGGAATGCCAAGGAAGGTCGCCCGCAGCGGACGACCTCCCGGATTTTCAAAAAATTCCAACCCCGGACTCAGCGCCGCAGGGAAGCCTCGATCACCCCGACGGCGTCGCGGACCGCGGGATCCAGTTCCATCTGGCTGACGATCTTTTTGCAGGCGTGGATGACCGTCCCGTGGTCGCGCCCGCCGAAGGCTTCGCCGATTTCCATCAGCGAGCCTTTGGTCAAGGTCCGGCTCAAATACATGGCGATCTGGCGCGGGAAAGCGATGCTGGCCGGGCGGCGGCGGCTGGTCATGTCGGCCAGCCGGACGTCGTAGTGGTCGGCCACCACGCGCTGGATGGCGTCGATGGTCACCACCTTGCCGGCTTCCTCGCGCAGCAGGTCGCGCAGCAGGTGCTCCACCCGCTCCTCGTTGATCTGCTCGCTGGCCAGGGAGGCAAAGGTGGCGACCCGCATCAGAGCGCCTTCGAGGCGGCGGACGTTGCTGCGGATGCGTTCGGCGAGGAAACGGATGATGCCGTCGTCGACCTTCACTTTCCACTCTTCGCACTTCTTGCCGAGGATCGCCAGGCGGGTCTCGAAAACCGGCGGCTGGAGCTCCACGGTCAGGCCGCATTCGAAGCGGGAAATCAGGCGCGGCTCGAGGTTCTTGATCTCGCTCGCCGGGCGGTCGCTGGTCAGCACGACCTGGCAGCGGCCGTCGAGCAGGGTGTTGAAGGTGTGGAAGAATTCCTCCTGCGACCGCTCCTTGCCGCCGATGAACTGGACGTCGTCGATCAGCATCAGCTCGGCCGTGCGGTAGCGCTTGCGGAAGCGCTCGAGGTCGCCCTTGCGGATGGAGTCGATGAACTCGTTGGTGAACTTTTCGCAGGTCAGGTAGACCACGCGGGAGGCCGGCACGCGGCGCAGCCATTCGTGGCCGATGGCCTGCATCAAGTGAGTCTTGCCGAGACCCGGGCCACCGTGAATGAACAGCGGATTGTAGCCAACGCCCTTGCGCTTGCCGACCGCCTCGCAGGCGGCGTGGGCGAATTGGCTATTCGCGCCGACGACGAAGGAATCCAGCGTGAACTGCGGATTGAGGCCCGCAGTCTTAAGCCGCTTCTCGAAGCTGATCTCGGAGGCCGGCGACAGGTGCCTCACCGGCTCTGCCATCGCAAACGGCAGCATCGATACGCTGTCCCCGTCGACCTCCGGAACTCCGGAATCCACCACGAGCCGCACGCCGCGCACGCCTTCGATGCTCTCGCTCACCGCGGAGGCGAGCTCGGGCAGGTAATTCGTCTCGATCCACACCTGGTGGATCTCGTTGGGCACCGCGACGACCGCGCGGGAATCCTCCACCCCGACCAAACGCGAAGCCCGGAACCAGCGCTGGTAAGCGTCCTTGCTGACCAGCCGTCCCAGCACTTCGCAGGCGGCGCCCCATTGGGCTGCCGTTTCATCGACAGCCAACCCGGCCGTCTCATCCCCGAACTCCTCAAGATCCATGATTTTTCAAAAGTCTGACGTGAAGGTTTTTGGCGAACGCCGCGTAAGGATTCTCGTGCTTCCCATCGCGGCAGAGGCGAGGGATAACCCTCGCTTCGGACCGGGGGGATTCTTTTTTCGGGTCGTCTAACAGTCCGTCCCGGATAGCCCCATTTCCACAAGCGTTCCACGCTCTGGAAATTTAAAAACTTGACCGGGCAATTCATTAAACTTCCTGAACCAATCGCGTTGGGATCTTTGGCCGACGAGCCGTGGCTGCCTTGAAATCAACGGTTTTCCCGGAATTCGGACGAAGAATCCGCTCCTCGGGAGATCCGTAATTTCCCATGCCTCCAACAACCCCAACGAAAGCGTTGCCCGCGAGCCTTTCACTTGTCGCCCGGCCCGCGGCGGGAAACAATGCACCGCATGTCCGGAGCCGGTCTCGATCTCACCATCATCGTCTTCTACTTCGTGATGATCATCGGCATCGGCCTCTACGCCGCGCGGGGTCAGAAGACGATGGAGACCTATGCACTCGGCAACCGCTCGATGCCGTGGTGGGCGGTCCTGGCCTCGATCCTCGCCTCAGAAATTTCCGCGGGCACTTTCCTCGGCACGCCCAGCGAGGGCTACGCAAAGCTGAACTTCCTTTACGCCCAGCTGGTCATCGGCACCATCATCGCCCGCCTGCTGGTTGCCGCCGTGTTCATCAAGCCGTTCTACGATCTCAAGGTCGTCAGCATCTACGAGTTCCTCGAGATCCGCTTCGGCCGGGTCACCCGCCGCCTCGCGTCGTTCGTCTTCCTGCTCACCCGCTCCCTGGCCAGCGGCTCGCGGATTTACGTCGCGGCCATCCTGTTGGTGCTGGCGTGGGAAGTTTGGCACCCGGAGTTCCTGAAGCTCGATCCCAAGGCGCGCTTCGAACAAGAACTCATGATCTACGTCGGCGCGGTGATCGTGCTGACCTTCCTCACCGCGCTCTACACCACGCTCGGCGGGATCAAGGCCGTGGTCTGGACCGACCTGATCCAGGTCAGCCTGATGTTCGGCTCCGCAGCCTACGTGTTCTTCTGGCTCCTTGGGAAAACCGGCGGCTGGGAGGGCTTCTTCGAGTCGATCAAGCAACCTGCCTTCGTCAACACCGGCATCGATTCTACCAAGACCTTCGGCGAAAACGTGAAGGGCATCCTGACCCAGGAATACACGTTGTGGGCGGCCTTCTTCGGCTCGGTCTTCACCACGCTGGCGACCCACGGCACCGACCAGGACATGGTCCAACGGATGCTCACCTCGAAGGACCACAAGAAGGGCCAACGCGCGGTAATCATGTCCGGCTTGATCGACCTTCCGGTGGTAGTCGGCTTCCTCGCCATCGGCATCCTCCTGTTCCGCTTCTACACCCAGAACGCCGACCGCGCCCCCGCCCACGATCCCGGGATCTTCGCGTGGTTCATGGTCCACGACCTCGCCCCCGGCCTCCGCGGCCTGCTGGCGGCCGGGCTTTTCGCCACCGCCATGGGCTCGCTCAGCACCGCGCTCAACGCACTCGCCACGACCTTCACCAAGGATTGGTATCTCGGCTACTTCCGCCCGAACGCCACCTCGAACGACCAGTTCAAGGCCGCCCGCTGGGCCACCGCGGGCTTCGCGGTCTTCCTCGCGATCATCGGCATCGGCACCGCCTGGGTGAAATTGAAGAATCCCGAGCTGCGGATCATCCCGATCGTCCTCGGCAGCTTCGGCTACACCTACGGCTCGCTGCTCGGTGTCTTCCTGATCGGGATGCTGACCAAAACCCGCGGCACCTGCACCGGCAACATCATCGCGATGATCGCCGGCTTCGTCGCGGTGGCCATCCTGACCGACCTCCCGAACGATCTCTCGAACATGATCCTCGGCCACCAGGCCTACCAGCCGCCCTCCTGGCTGCCGACCATCGCCTTCACTTGGCGGATCATGGCTGGCACCCTGGTCACCGTGGCGGTCGGGCTCTGCTTCCCGCGGAAAGGCGAAGCTTACGTCGCCCGCACCCTCTGAGCCATGCACGACGACCTCGCCGCCCTCCTGCGCCGCCGCAAGGAAACCATCGCCGACCACGGCTTCCGCGACCGCGATCCCGACGCGCACCTGGAGGCGTTGAAGGCCGTGTCGCTTGAAATCACCGCATGGCACGAAGCCCACCGCGGCACCCTGCCACCGCGGCTCGAGCATTTCCTCGGCGGCTGCTCGTTCGACAAGGCGCTGCGGTTCCTCGACTCCGACGGCACCTGGACAGGCCATTGAGGGAAGGTCCAAGTAAGAAGTTCCAAGTGCCAAAGGGAGAAGTTCCAAGTGAAAAGTGCCAAGTGCCAAACGGAAAAGGCGCGGCGAAGCGAGGGCCCGAGGCGATCCGGGCCTTGATTGTCACTTGGAACTTCGTCCTTGGAACTTTCCTGCCCTAATTGGCACTTTTCACTTGGAACTTCGCTCTCGCCGCTTGTTCGCCTTGCCGCGCCCCGGAGCGACCCCGTAGCTTCGTCGCCGAGCAGGTTTTTATGGGTTCCAGCGCACCATCGATCATCGGAATTCTCCCAGCGCGCTGGGGGTCCACCCGCTTCCCCGGCAAGCCCCTCCACCTCATCGCCGGAAAACCCTTGATCCAGCTCGTCTGGGAGCAGTGCTCGAAGTGCTCGCGGCTCGACGCGCTGGTCATCGCCACCGACGACGCGCGCATCCTTGCCGCCGCCGAAAATTTCGGCGCGAAGGCCGTGATGACTTCGCCCGAGCATCCCACCGGCACCGACCGCCTCGCGGAAGCCGTCCGCTCGCTGCCCGGCGCGGAAATCATCGTCAACATCCAGGGCGACGAGCCGCTGATCGATCCCGACCTCATCGACGAGCTCGCCGCCGCGATGGCCGCCGACCCTTCGCTCGACATGGCCACCGCCGCCAACCCGCTCGATCCCGCCGACCCCGCCGTGCAGGACCCGAACGTGGTGAAAGTCGTCACCACCCTCGACGGCCGCGCGCTCTACTTCTCCCGCTCGCCCCTGCCCTTCTTCCGCAACGCCGTGGACGGCCTGCCCGTCCTCCGTCACAAGGGCATCTACGCCTACCGTCGTACTTTCCTCGAACGCTTCGTCACCTGGCCGCCTTCGCCGCTGGAGAAAGCCGAATCGCTCGAACAACTCCGCGCCCTTGAAAACGGCGCCAGCATCAAGGTCCTGATCACCCACGACACCTCGCCCGGTGTCGATACTCCCGAACAAGCCGCCCAAGTCGAAGCCATCCTCACCAGCCAATCTCCACTCACATGAAATACATTTTCGTCACCGGCGGCGTCGTCTCCTCGCTCGGCAAAGGCCTCGCCGCCGCGTCCATCGGCGCGCTGCTCGAACACCGCGGGCTGAAGACCCTGATGCAGAAGTTCGACCCCTACCTCAACGTCGACCCCGGCACCATGTCGCCCTTCCAGCACGGCGAGGTCTATGTCCTCGACGACGGCGCGGAGACCGACCTCGACCTCGGCCACTACGAGCGCTTCACCTCCGGCGTGATGTCGCGGCTGAACAACCTGACCTCCGGCCAGGTCTTCGACGCGGTCATCAAGAAGGAGCGCAGGGGCGACTACCTCGGCAAGACCGTCCAGTTCATCCCGCACGTCACGGACGAGATCAAGGCGCGCATCCACATGGTGACCGACACCAACCCCGACGTCGACGTGTTGATCACCGAGATCGGCGGCACGGTCGGCGACATGGAAGGCCTGCTCTTCATCGAGGCCCTCCGCCAATTCGCGCTGGAAGTCGGCAAGGATAACGTCTGCTTCATCCACGTCACCCTGCTGCCCTACATCAAGGCCGCCGGCGAGGTGAAGACCAAGCCGACCCAGCAGTCGGTCGCCAAGCTGCGCGAACTCGGCATCCAGCCGGACATCATCATCTGCCGCACCGAGGCCGACCTCGACGAGGACAACCGCAAGAAGATTGCGATGTTCTGCAACGTCGAGAAGAAGAACGTCGTCGCCTTCCGCGATGTCGCCCACACCATCTACGAATGCCCGCTCGACCTGCGGCGCGACAAGATCGACCGCCTGGTGGTCGACAAGATCGGCCTCGGCCACACGCCGTCACCCGCGCTCGATGACTGGGAGCATTTCGTCCGCCGCGTCATCCACCCGAAGCACAAGGTCACCATCGCCGTCGCCGGCAAATACGTCGAACTGCAGGACGCCTACAAGTCGATCTACGAATCGCTGATCCACGCCGGCGCGCACCACGATACCAAGGTCAACATCATCCGCGTCGAGGCCGAGGCGATCGAGGACCACGGCGCGAAGGCGGTCATCGGCGAGGTCGACGGCATCCTGGTCCCCGGCGGCTTCGGCGACCGCGGCATTGAGGGCAAGATCCTCGCCGCCCAGTATGCCCGCGAGAACAAGATCCCGTATTTCGGCATCTGCCTCGGCATGCAAATCGCGACCATCGAGTTCGCGCGGAACGTCTGCAAGCTGCGCGGCGCCAACTCGACGGAGTTCGACAAGAATTCTCCTTTCCCGGTGATCTGCCTTCAAGAAGAGCAGAAGGGCGTCAAGGACATGGGCGCCACCATGCGCCTCGGCTCCTGCGTCAGCGTGCTGTTTGCCGGCACCCGCGCCTCCGACCTCTATGGCGGTGCCGACCGCATCCACGAGCGCCACCGCCACCGCTACGAGTTCAACTCCGACTTCCAGGACAAGCTCCAGGAATGCGGGCTGGTCATCTCGTCGGTCTCCGAAAAGGAAGGCCTGGTCGAGATCGTCGAGTTGCCCGATCATCCCTTCTACCTCGGCGCGCAGTTCCACCCGGAGTTCCAGTCGAAGCCGAACCACCCGCACCCGCTCTTTGCCGGCTTCGTCAAGGCCGCCCTCGAGAGCGCACAAGCGCAGTAAAAGTGCGGCAGCATTTCCGGCCTCCCTATCGTTGGTGAGGTAGGTCCACCAAAAGCCGCCCGGATCGCCCCGGTGCGGCTTTTTAGCGGAAGGCCGCGGGCTCTCAGCCCCCCGCGATCACGTAGCAGTCGGCCAATTGCTGCAATCTCCTGGGTCCGCTAGAATCACGCCGTCCCCCCCAGCATGGCCGCCATTCTCACCTCTCCTCCCCCGGTCTCCGTGTCGCTTTCCCAAACGCTGACCGGAATTCTGGACCAGCGCGCCAAGGACCACCCGGAACGCCTCGCTTACCGCTTCCTGAGCGATGGCGAGCAGTCGGAGTCCCTGATGAGTTTTCAAGCTCTCCGGCAGGAAGCCCGCTCGCGCGCCGCATCTTTGCTCAGCGCCGGAGCCGCGGGCCAGCCGGTGCTGCTGATCGAGCCCCCGGGCCTCGGCTTTGTCACCGGACTCTTCGCCTGCTGGTATGCCGGCGCGATCGCGGTGCCCGCCTACCCGCCGCGCGGAAAACGCCACCGCCAGCGGCTCGAAGCCATCCTCCACGACTCCGGTGCCCGCCTCGCCCTCGGTGGCGATCCCGACCACTCGCTGCCCGGTATCACGCGGGTCGAAGACAGCGGCGGATTCTTCGACGACGCCGCGCCCGAAAGCGACAGCCCCTGCCTGCTCCAATACACCTCGGGCTCCACCGCCCGGCCGAAAGGCGTAGTGCTCCACCACCATCATCTGCGCCATCATCTGGCCGCACTCGCCGGCACGGTGAAGTCCCTGAGCATCCGCTCCGCCCTGAGCTGGCTGCCGCCGTATCATGACATGGGCCTGGTGCTGAAGCTGCTGCTCTCGGTCGACGCCGGCTTTCCCCTCACCTTCTTCTCGCCGGACCACTTCGTGCAGCGACCGGTCCGCTGGCTGCGCGCGATCAGCCGCCACCGCGCGGAATTCAGCGGTGCCCCGAATTCCGCCTTCGAACTCTGCCTGCGCTCCGTCCGCGACGAGGATCTTGCCGGGCTCGATCTATCCTGCTGGAAAGCCGCGCCCTGCGGTGCCGAGCGAGTCCACGCCGATACCCTCCAGCGCTTCGCCCGCCGTTTCGCACCCTGCGGCTTCAATCCCGACGCCTTCCTTCCCGGCTACGGTCTCGCCGAAGCCACCCTCACCGTCAGCGCCTGCCGCCCCGGCAGGGGACAAAAGATCTCCCGCCACCCGACGGCCGGCAGCCACATTTCCTGCGGACCCGCGCTGGAAGGCAGCACTCTCCGCATCGCCGATCCCCACAGCGGGCGCACCTTGCCCGACGGCGGGATCGGGGAAATCTGCGTCAAGGGTCCCGGCATCGGCGCCGGCTACTGGCAGCGCCCGGACGAAAGCGCCGCGGTCTTCCTGTCCGACGGCGAGTTGCGCACCGGCGATCGCGGCTACCTCGAAAACGGGGAACTCTTCGTGATCGGCCGCCTGAAAGACCTGATCATCCTCGACGGCATCAACCACGCGCCGGAAGACATCGAAGCCGCTCTAACAGCCGCCTTCCCCGAGTTCCCCGGCGCGGCCGCCTTTCCCCAGGAAACCCCCTCCGGTGACGGCGTGGTCCTCGCCATCGAGTCCGGCAAAATCCCTGCCACCGCGCTCGCCGCACTCGCCATCAAGGTCCGCCAGCGCCTCGCCGATGGCCTCGAAATCCCTCTCCACCGCCTGCTCTTCGTCCGCGCCGGCACCCTGCCCCGCACCACCAGCGGCAAGATCCGCCGCGGTGCCACCCGCGAGGCATTTGAAAAGGGCCGGCTCAATCTCCTGTTCGACGACGCCAACGTCCTGCCCCGCGTCGGCGCGGCGCTCGACCGCGTGCTCGACGCCGTCCGCGAGATCTCCGGCCGCGAGGGCGCCCGCGCTGAAGACGATCTGGTGAGCTTCGGCCTCAGCTCGATCGAAGCCACCCGCCTCGCCGCCCTGCTCCAAGCCGCCACCGGCATCGGCATCCCGCTCGGCGAGCTTTTCGCCGCCCCTTCCTTCGCCCACATCGCCGCGCTGTTAGAAAGCCGCTCCGCCAAGCCCTTGCCCGAGATCGTCCCCGGCTCCGGCGCGTCTTCCGGCATCCTGACCCACTCGCAGGAGCGCATGTGGTTCCTCCACCAGCTCGATCCGGAAAGCGCCGCCTACCATGTGTTCGGCGCGCTCGAGCTCGCAGGCACCCTGGACATCGCCGCGCTGGAAAACGCCTACGCCGCGGTGATCCGCCGCCACCCGATCCTCCGCAGCCGCCACCTTTCCCACGACGGCCGACCCGTGGAAATCCTCAGCGACGAGACCCCGCCGCCACTCGAACACGCGGCCGGCGATGCCGATGCCGTCCTGCGCGATTTCGCCCTCCGCCCCTTCGATCTCGAGTCCAGCTCGCCCGTTCGCGCGCTGCTGATTTCCACCGGTAGCGACCGCCACCGCTTCGCCCTCTGCGCCCATCACATCGCCGCGGACGGCTGGTCGGTGCGCGTCATCGTGCAAGACCTCGCCGCCCACTACACCGCCTTCGCCATCGGCCAGGAAATGCCGCCGCCGCTCAGCGGACCGGACTACCTCGACTACGCCGCATGGCACCGCCGGAACATCGATGGCGGCGCGGCCGACCGCCAGGTTGACTACTGGAAATCACGCCTCGCCGGCCACTCCGGCATCATGGACTTGCCCACCGATTTCCCGCGTCCAGCCCGCCCCTCCTCCGCCGGCGGCGCGGTGATGAAAGACTTGCCCGCTTCCCTCGCCACCCGCATCGCCGCCCTTGCGAAATCCCGCCGCGCCACGCCCTTCATGGTGCAGCTCGCCGCCTTCCTGCTGATGCTGCGCCGCCACGGAGCCGATGACGATCCAGTCGTCGCCGTCCCCGTCGCGAACCGCCATCACCCCGCCACCGGCGATCTCGTCGGCACCTTGGTCAATACCCTCCCCTTCCGCCTCACGCTCGATAGCAGCGAGACCTTCCACTCGCTACTCGAACGCGTCCGCGACGCCTCCTTTGAAATGCAGGACGCCCAGGATGCGCCCTTCGAACGCATCATCGAAGCCGTCCGCCCCGAGCGCGCCCGCGACCGCTCGCCGCTCGCCCAGGTGATGTTCGACCACCAGGAACTTCCCATCCCCGAATCCTGGCACGGCGGCCTCCGCTGCAAGCCCCACCTCGCCCACCGCGGCGCCGTCCAGTTCGACCTCAGCCTGCTCTGCTTCGTCCTCTCGGACCACCAGCAACTCGTCCTCGAATACCGCGCCGATCTCTTCCGCCAGGAAACCGCGGCCGCCATGCTCGACCGCTACCTCGCCACTCTGGACGAAGTCTGCCGCGAACCCGGCCGCCCGATTCGCACCATCAGCGGACTCGCAGATGACGATCTCGTCCAGCTTCTCACCGTCGGCGAAGGCCCGGACCGCCCGGACTTCCTCGATCGCACCACGCCCGACCTGATTGCCGAAACGTGCCGCCGCCTTTCAAAGTCCACCGCGCTGGTTTGCGGTGAGGATGATCTCGACTACCTCACGCTCGATGCCCGCGCATCCGCGCTCGCCGTCTCCCTCCAGCGCCGCGGCGTGATGCCGGGCGATCGCATTGCCCTCCTGTTAGAGCGCGACCTGCTTTTGCCCGTCGCCCTGCTCGCCGCGTGGAAAGCCGGTTCCGCCTACGTTCCGCTCGACGCCGCCAATCCACCGGAGCGCCTCGCGTTGATCCTCGCAGACCAGAGCCCGCTCCACGTCCTCGTTTCGCCGAGCCTCATCGACCGATTGCCGGAAGGCACCGACGCCATCGTGCTCGACCCCGCGATGGCCGAAGGCACCGACCGCCCCGACGTCCCGCCCATCCAGCCCGGCGATGCCGCTTACATCCTCTACACGTCCGGCTCCACCGGAAAGCCCAAGGGCGTGGTCGTGTCCCATGGCGCGCTGGCGAACTTCCTGCTGTCGATGCGCGAGGAACCCGGCTTCCGCGAAGGCCAGCGGCTGCTCGCCCTGACCACCGTGTCGTTCGACATCTCCGCGCTGGAGATTTTCCTGCCGCTCGTCGCCGGAGGTACGGTGGATCTCGTAGTTGGGAAAACCGCACGCGATCCCGTCGCGCTCGCCGCCCGCATCGCCACCACCCGACCCGATGCGATGCAAGCGACCCCGGCCACCTGGCGGATGCTGCTCGACACCGGCTGGGAAGGCTCGCCCGGCATGGCCATCCTCTGCGGTGGCGAAGCGATGGACCTGCCGCTCGCCCGCAAGCTCCGCCCGCTCGGCCGCCAGCTTTGGAACCTCTACGGCCCCACCGAGACCACCGTCTGGTCCACCCTTTGGCAGGTCCCGGAAAATCCGCAACGTATCGGCATCGGCCAGCCGATCGCCAACACCGGCATCCTCATCGCCGCCGACGATGGCACCCCGCTGCCGCCCGGCATCCCCGGCGAACTCATCATTTCCGGTGCCGGCCTGGCCGCTGGCTACTGGCAGCGGCCGGAGCTCACCGCGGAACGCTTCGTCGAGCCCGTCTCACCCTGCCTGCCCCGCTACTACCGCACCGGCGACCTCGCCCGCTGGTTGCCCGACGGCTCGCTCGAGTGCCTCGGCCGCTCGGACGGCCAGGTGAAAGTCCGCGGCTTCCGGGTGGAGCTCGGCGAAATCGATGCCGCGCTGCTTGGCCACATCGGCATTGCCGAAGCCGCCACCGTGCTCGCCGGCGAGCGCCTCGTCGCCTGGTACCGCCCGGTCTTCCCCGGGCTGGATCCCGCGGAAATCATCGACCACCTGCGCGCCCGGCTGCCCGACTACATGGTGCCATCGCCCCTCGTCGCGCTCGACCACCTGCCGCTGAACTCCAGCGGAAAAATCGACCGCCGCGCCCTCGCCGCGCGGCCTTTGCCCGAGTCCGCTGCGGCACCCGTCCTCTCCGCCGCAGATCCCCTGGCGCGCGAACTTGCCGCCATCTGGGGTGACATCCTCGAGTGCCACGGCGTCGGCGTTGACGATGACTTCTTCGCGCTCGGCGGTCACTCGCTGGCCGCCGCGCGGCTCGTCTCCGAAGTCGCCCGGCGCACCGGCATCACCGTCCCGCTCGACTGGCTTTTCGACCAACCCACGCCTTCCGGCATGGCGCAGCGGATGCGCGAAAAGGCCGCCGTCGATCTCGCCGAGCCGCGCGTCATCCCGCTGTCCCGCGGCCACGGCGGCCGGCCGCTGTTCTGGTGCCACACCCTCGTCGATGGCGGCATGGGTCTGTTGCCCTACCGCGAAACCGCGCGTCTGTTAGGCGATGTCGCCGACTCCCAAGGCATCGCCGAAGGCACCCGCAGTTTCGGCAGCATCGCCGACATGGCCGACGCCCACATCGCGAAAATCCGCGCCGTCCAGCCGCAGGGCCCCTACCGCCTGGCCGGCTTCTGCTTCGGTGGGAATCTCGCCGCGGAAGTCGCCGCCCGCCTCGACGACCAAGGCCAGGAAATCGAGCTCCTCTGCCTGCTCGAATCCTCGCCGCCCCTCCCCGCCGAGCCCGGCATCAACCCGTGGCTCCGCCTCGCCACCTGGGGTCGCTTCCTCTCCCGCCTGCCCGCCCGCCTTCGCAGCCTGATGGCCCGCGATAGCCGCCATGCCCTGCGCCGCTTGAAAATGAAGCACCGCGCCGCCGGCTCACTGCTCCGTCGCGACGGCATTCCGGACATCCGCGGCGTGCTCGATCTCGACCTCCTCGACCCCGAGTACCAAGCCCGCGCCGAGCGCCATTGGCAAGCCCTGCATCTCCACATCCCGCGCCTCCCCGCAGCCCGGAGGATCGTACTGATCCGCGCCGAGGACGATGGCTGGCTGCCGCGACCCGCGACCCTCGGCTGGAAGTCCAAGACCAAGATCGAAGTCCTCGAAGTCCCCGGCTGCCACGAAGACTTCCTCCGCCAGCACTCCGCCACCGAAGTCGCGCAAGTGCTCCGCCAAGTGCTCCGCAGCTAAAAAGCGGCTCCGCAACTGGAGCGTCCAACGGTAGCTGGAGCATCCAGCCGTAGCTGGAGCTTCTTCCTGTAGCTGGAGCGTCTCGCTCCAGTCCGTTCAAGGGGCGTCTCGCCCCTTGAATCCACCCACACCTCTCATCCGCGGGGCGGGACGCCCCCGGAACAAACTGGGGCAAGATGCCCCAGCTACGCCCAGTTCGCGAAGCGTCGGACCAAAGGCCACATCCCTTCACTCCCCGCCCTGCTCCGGGAGCTCTTTCACCATCTCCTGCAACTTCGCCCCGTGCAGCAGCCGGCAGAATTCCTTCTTCGTCAGCACGTGGTGCTCGCCCTCCTTCGTCTCCAGATCGGCCATCGTCTTATAAGCCACCTCGAAGCGCTCCAGCCGGGTGATCCGGATGAACTCCGCGCCTTTCTTCCACACTTGGTTTTGCTGCAACTTCATGCTGAATCGTGTGCGACCTTGCGGGCGATGACCAGCCTCGTGACATCCTTCGAAACACATTCAAGCGCCGTTTTCTTTCCGGCGCACTGAAAGATTTAGCCTCGCGTGACGGAAATGTCATGTAGCGTTTTTGCTTGGTCAAGCGGGGATCGTCAAGTAAGCGGCAGTATGAAGTTGAGAAACATGACTGCATGGGTGTCTGCATGCTATCTTACCATCTCGCTGCCCTTGATTTCGGACGCGCGTCTCTGGACGGACACTCAAGGCCGCACCATCGACGGCGAACTTGAATCCGCGACCGCCAAGGATGTGACGGTCGTCCTGAAGTCGGGCAAGAAAGTGGTGATACCGCTGGCCCGCTTGTCATCAGGCGACCGCTTCTACGTCGATGTCATGCGCGCGGAGATGGCAAAGGGAACCCCTCCTCCCGGCGAGACGAACAAGAAGCCAACGGAGAAGCCCGCTGAAACCACCGGCCCGGTCGCCCCTCCCGCCGATCCACAGGGGGCGCTGGTGTTTCCTGAAACTCTCCGCTATCCGGGCGAAACCCTCGTCAAACCCGTTGAGGACAGCGAAGGACGTCACGTCTACGCCTCGGCGAACGTTCGCGTCTTCAGTGACGTCGAACTCAAGCCCGATGGCCTCGATGAATTCGTGCTGCTGCTCGAATCAACCAGAATGTATTGGAATCTGCTCGGTCTGCCCACCGCAGAGGGCGAAGCAGTCGTCGCGTCTCAATTGTTTCTGTTCAGCAATCACGAAGACTATGTCAAGAACGGCGGCATTCCCACCTCCATGGGAACCAGCAGGGCTTCGGACAGGGCGATTTTAGTTTGTTTGACAACTTCAGGAATCGAAGTCCGCGGGGGACGCTTGAAGGACGGGAAAGCATTGCAATTGAATGAAATCCTGATCCATGAGGTGATTCACCAGCTTACTCCTAGAAGCTACGCGAGGGCATCTGCTGCCGAGGACAGCATGTGGCTGCTCGAGGGATTGGCGGAGTATGCGAGGGTTACACCCTACGAAGGGAGGAAGGGGTTTAAACTCACCAATCGATTGGAATGCGTCGCCCAGATGGTCTCGGAACGCAGCACGAAAGATGGCATCCTGGGAATGGGTTTTGGAACGAACATCGCGTTGCCAAAGCTCGATGAATTCATCAATGTCGACACGCCATCCTTCCTGGCAGGTGAGGACGCTGAATTCGCCAATCGCTCCAGGCTTTGCTACGCTCTGAGCTGCATGATCGTCACTCACTTCCTTCACACCGACCGCGGCGGCGATATGACGCGCTTCCGCAAGTTCCTACGAACTCTCGCCACGGGTGCCACCAAGAAGGATGCCACGGAGGTTCTACTCGACGGCGACAGCTGGGAAACGATCGAGAAAGAGATGGCCGAGGGATTCAAGAAGGAGGGGCTCAAGTTGAGATTCGGGGCGATGACCATGGAGGAATTGTCGTCACTGAAATAGGATCAGCCCGGACCAGACCAGTCCAGCAATGAGCAGACCTCGATTGGCGTGCCGGAACCACGCGGGTCGATCCCCATCGGACCAACGTGCGGTGGCAAGCCAAGCAAAGGCGATTACCGAGACTTGAGCGAGTTCGACACCCAGGTTGGCGGAGACCAGCGAAACCAGAAAACCCGGCCCGGGCTGGATCCATGCGGACAGTGCGCTGGCGAAGCCGAGGCCGTGTAGCAGTCCGAAGCCAAAAACGAATGCCGTCCTCCGTTTGACGCTTGGTGAAAAATAGAGGTTCTCGACGGCGATCCCCACGATGCTCGCGGCGATCAGCGGTTCCACCACGACTGCCGGCATCCGCACCCATCCCGCGGCCGCGATCCCAAGGGTCGCCGTATGCCCCAGTGTAAACGCGAGCGACTGTAAGACCAGAACCCGCCAGTCGCGCCTGAAGAAAAACAATCCGAGAACGAAAAGAAGATGGTCGATGCCCCCGGGAAGGACATGTAAAAAACCTTGGCTCAGGCAAGTCATCGCCCCCGGGCGACTGGCTCCTCCCGGTGTCTCCCCGGACGGGATCGTCCACACACCGCCCGCGGCGACTTTCCCGTAGTTCAATTCACCCGTAGCCGGGGATCTCCACGCGAACATCCAGAGCGGGTCTTTCTCGGCAGTCTTGCGGATGGCCATTGAAAGGCCCGGCATCGGCGCGTCGGGCACCAGCAGCACCCGGAAATACGCGCAACCGTTCAAGAGCGACGGAAAGTCGGGGGGATCCGTTCTAAAATCCGGAAACTCAAGGTCGAAACCGACCACCCGGCCTTCGCTGGAAAGTGAAATGGTACTCCGCAGCCAGTCGGCGGCGGCGGCGGTAAGTGCCATTTGCTCATCACGCGGCAACTCAACCAACCAGCTCCGCTTCGGTTGCGGTGCCCATGGATCGCTCCGCTGCTCTGAAGTAGCCCAACCTGCATCGAACTGGATCTCGATCGATGCCGCCTGCGCATCGCCGCCGAGTTCCGCGTAGATCTGGTTCACGAAGTGCCCCCGGGACGAGGTCGTCAGAACGACTACCACCAGCGCGACCAAGACCTTCCGCCAGCCGATCGCCGTGTCTAACTCTCTTGCCGATCGATATGACATTCATGAAGGTCTCAGCCACTTCCTTCCCGCTTGGTCAAGTCAAGGTTGCGCACCTCCTGGCTCCGCGTCGCCGCCGCCGGGGGCAACTTACGCACTTGGATCAGCGGCAGCTTCATGCTGAATCCTCCTTGTCTCCACGACCGATGACCCGCCGCCCCCTACCAACCCCATGAAAGTCGCCGTCATCGGCGGCGGGCCGGCCGGGCTGCGGGCGGCGGAGGTGGCGGCTTGCGGGGGCGCTGAAGTCACGCTGTTCGACGCCAAGCCCTCGGTCGGGCGCAAGTTGCTGGTCGCCGGGCGCGGCGGGCTGAACCTGACCCATGGCGAGGACTTTTCCCGCTTCGTCACCCGCTACTCAGGCCCTGAGCAACCGGACGGCTTCTGGGAAAACCTGCTCGGCTCTTTCACCCCCGCCGACCTCCGCGAGTGGGCGGCCGGGCTGGGGATCGAGACCTTCGAGCAACGCACCGGCCGGGTCTATCCGAGGGAAATGAAAGCCGCGCCGCTGCTCCGCCGCTGGGTCGAGCGGCTGCGCGGGCTTGGCGTGACTTTCGAGATGAAGCACCGCTGGACCGGCCTCAAACCCGGCCCGCCACACGAGCTGGAGTTCGCCATCGACGACGAACGTCGTACTTTCACCGCCGACGCCGTGATCCTCGCCCTCGGCGGCGCGTCGTGGCCGGTCACCGGGTCGGATGGCACGTGGACGAACCTGTTCCAATCACTCGGCATCGGCGTGAACCCGCTGGTCCCCGCGAACTGCGGTTGGGAAACACCGTGGCCCGCGGAGCTGCTGGCGGTCGCGGAAGGGCAGCCTTTGAAGAATCTGGTGATCCGTGCTGGGGACCACAAGGCCGCGGGCGAGCTGATGGTCACCGCCTACGGCCTCGAAGGCGGCGCGCTCTATCAGCTCGGGGCTGCGTTGCGCGCGATGCCGCAGCCGGTGATCCACATCGACTTCAAGCCGACTTTTACGGTGGACGAACTTGCGCGGAAAGGTTCGTGGAAGCTTTCCTCCGCGGCCGAGGCGATCCTGCGTTGCGGGATGCCTTCTAACATCTCGCCGCACGACCTCGCCGCACGAGCCAAGGCCTGCCCGGTTGTCTTCACCGGACCCCGGCCGATTGCCGAGGCGATTTCGTCGGCGGGCGGGGTGAGGTGGGACGAGCTTGATGCGAACCTGATGCTGAAGAAGCTGCCCGGTATCTTTGTCGCCGGTGAGATGATCGACTGGGAGGCACCGACCGGCGGGTATTTGATGCAAGGCTGCTTCGCGACGGGGACGCTGGTGGGGAACCGGGCGGTGGACTTTGGAACGAGGCGTGTACTGGACCGCGGATCTTTAGTCCGCTCG
>JAYTLR010000052.1:0-51205 GCA_043729195.1 Akkermansia sp. | reverse complement strand
TTTAGTCCGCTCGAAATCCCCGGTCGACACGAGCGGACTAAAGTCCGCGGTCCAGTACACGCCCACGTTCCAGCGCACGCCCACGTTCCAAGGCGCGCTCCGGTCCCAATACCTGCACCCTGACCCATGCTCTTTCTCAATCCATGGTTGCTCGCGGGTCTGGCGGGGGTGGCGATTCCGATCATCATTCATCTGGTCCGGCGGCAGGCGGCGAAGCCGATCGATTGGGGTGCGATGCGCTTCCTCTTCGACACGGTGGCAATGCGGAAGCGCAAGATGGAATGGGAAGACCTGCTCCTCATGGCGGCGCGCTGCCTGCTGTTAGGTCTCGCCGCCATGGCGCTTGCCCGACCTTTCGTGCCGCCGGATTCCAGCGTGCCGTGGCTCTTCGTGCTGCCGGCTGCATTGGTCGGGATCGCGCTGTTAGGCGGCTCGTTCGTGCTTGCAGGGAAGGCGCGCTGGATGGTCCGCTTGTCGGCGCTGGTCTTGTTGCTCGCGGCGGCGGGACTGATCTTTCTGGAGCGCACGTTGAACTTGAAACGCTTCGAAGCCAGCGGCCGGCGTGACGTGGCGCTGGTGATCGATGCGTCGGCTTCGATGGAACTCTCGCTCGACGGCAAGACGGTCTTCAGCCGGGCGGTGGAGGAAGCCAAGCAACTGGTCAAGGAAGCTCCGCGCGGTACCGCTTTCCTGGTGGTCCTCGGCGGGCCGGCACCGGAAGCGAAGACGGCATCGCCGCTGACGCATCGCGCCGATGTCCTCGGCGTGCTCGATGCCCTGCGGCCGGTCGGCGGAAATTTCCGCGCCCATGAAGCGCTCGGCGTGGCGACGCTCGGATTGGCCGAGGGGACGAATGCCTCGAAGGAAATCGTGGTCTTCACCGACGCCCAGCGCGGTGGCTGGCGTTTCGATAATCCGAACGCGTGGGACGGCTTGGAAGAGGCGTGGAAGGCGATGCCGACAAAGCCGAAGCTGCTGCTGCGCGATTTCGGCGTGCCGGCGACCTTGCGCAATGTCTCGCTGTCGGGGATCGAGCTTTCGCGCCGGGTGGTCGGCACCGACCGCGAGGTGACGCTGCGGGTCAGCGTGGAGAATACCGGCAGCGAGGCGGTGACTCCGGGGCCGGTTGCTTTGGAGATCGGCGGCGTGAAGTCGGGCGAGAAGCCGGTCGGCCTGCTGGTCGCCGGACAGAAGGAGACGGTCGAGTTCCGCCACCGTTTCACGAAAGCCGGACCTCAGGTGATCGCCGCGCGGATGGATGCGAGAGATGATCTAACAGCGGACGACAAGGCCGAGCGGGTGGTCACGGTGCGCGGGACCTTGCCGGTGCTGCTGGTCGATGGAAATCCGGCGGGTTCCTTTTTCGAGCGCGCCGCGGGTTATTCCGCGCTGGCGCTGGCCCCGTCGACCGATTTCCGCCGTGGCAAGGACGCCGGGAAAGAACACCTGATGGACCCGGAAGTGGTTCCCGCGCCGGAGCTGGGCGAGGACGATTTCGAAGGGCGCTCGGTCATCATCCTGGCCGACGTGCCGCGCCTTCCCGAGCGGCTGGCCAGCCAGCTTGCGGCTCGCATCGCGGACGGCACGGGTTTGCTGGTGATCGCCGGTCCGCGGACCGATCCCGCCTTCTTCAACAACTGGAAAGGGGCCGACGGTCCCGTGCTGCCAATGCCCTTGGGCGAGATGTCGGTCGATCTCGAAGGAGTCTCGCCCGCTCCGGCGACCTTCCTCCATGAGTCGGTGTCGCTCTTCAAGGATGACAAGGGCTCCGACCTGGCCAACGCCTTGGTCAAGCAGTGGCGCAAGACGGGCGAGCCCGCGCCGGGAGCGGTGCAAGCCGCGGCGTATCGGAATGGCGAGGCCTTCCTGGCGGCGCGGAACTACGGCAACGGTCGTAGTTTGCTGGCCACCTGCGCCTTCGACGCCCGCTCGGGAAATCTCCCGGCGCTGCGGGCCTTTGTTCCGCTGTTGCACGAGCTGGTCGCGTGGACCGCGGGTAGCGGCGTGGCGCTGAATGTCGAGTCGGCTTGGAGTCCGGCGGTTGCGTTCCATGGTTCCGGCGGTGGCTTGACCGGTTCCTACTACCGCAACAACGAGTGGAAGGGTCGGCCGATGATCGTGCGGACCGATTCGGACATCGACTTCACCTGGGGCGACAAGGGCCCCGACAAGCGTTTCCCGAACGAGCGCTTCACCGTGGAGTGGCGGGGCAAGCTGTTGGCTCCGGCGACCGGCGATTACTTGTTTTCGGCCGATGTCGACGACGTGATCGAGGTCAAGATCGGCGACCAGCCCCTTATGGAAGCGCAGTACGGGGCCAAGGAGATGGGCAAGCGGACGCTAGAAGCCGGTAAGCCGCTGACTTTCGTCGCGAAATATCGTGAGGAAGGCGGCGAGGCGAATGCCCGGCTTTACTGGACCCCGCCGGGTGGCAGCAAGCAGTTGATCCCGCGCTCCGCATTCCAGCCGGAGACCGAAGTCGCCGGGGACCCGATGAAGGTGATGGATCCGCTCGGCCTGCCGCGTGAGGCGACGCTACGACCGGTCCGCAAGGGTCGCGAACTCGCGATCACCGGCCCGGCTGTGCCCGGGATCTATCAGGTCACGCCGGGCGAAGACGTGCAGGCTTTGCTCGGCATGAAGGAAGGCCAGTCGCTGCCGGTGGCGGTAGTGCGCGATCCTGCGGAAAGCCGCTTCGACCCGCGGACTGAAGATGACCTCGCGATGGTCCGTGGTCATGTCGACCTGTTACAGCCGTCGTCGGTCGGAGATTTGTTAGGCGTGCTTCAAGGCAAGGGCTTCGGTCGCGAGATCTGGAAGCTGCTGGCAATCGCCGCCTTCATCCTGTTCCTGCTGGAAAGCGTGCTGGCCCGCTGGGTCTCCCGCAACCGCCGCGCCGGCGAGGAAACCCGCATCGACTTCGGCCAGGATGCCGTGTGGGCGACGCGGAAGTGACGGCTTCCTTTTTTAGAAATCAGCTAGCCTGAACTTGTAGTGCCGGGAAATGCGAGTATGAGAAATTGCTCTGAATTCGCCGATTCCATTCCGTTGCCGATATGTTCCCGGCCTTGCCATGGCACTCTCCTGGGTCGACCCGCTGGCGGCCCAGGTGACGGTTTCCTCGCCGGTCGCCATCACCCGGCAGGTCCAGATCCAGCCGATCCGGGTGAAGAAAACCGATGGCACCACCGCCACCACCCTCGGCACGGCGAGTCAGGAGAGCTACATCAAGGAGCAGATCGACCGCGTCTGGGCTCAGGTCGGCGTCAGGATCCAATGGCTGCCATTTACGGAATACACGAGCGACTTCGCCTACGACGGCTCCACCGTGGCCAACTACACGTCCGCCACCCGCCCGGTGGCGCATCTGGCGCAGATCACGAACGGGGCCGGAGCTCCGCCGAAAAGCTCCAACGCCATCGTGCTGAACATGTTCTTCGTGGAGATCGTGCCCGGCTTTAACCAGCTTCCGGAGAATTCCGCGAACGGTCTCGCCTTCATCGACTCCAACGGCATGGCGGTGCAGGTCGGGGTCAATCTCCTCGGCTGGACCGGCGGGCGCGACGTCATCGCCTCGGTGCTGGCTCATGAAATCGGGCACAATCTCGGGCTGCCCCACGTGGCCAACGGCATCAACAACCTGATGAGCCCCGGCGGAACGGAAGAACGCCTCACCACGGCGCAGGGCAGCACGGTCTTCACCAACAACAGCGGCATCGACAGCTTTGAGTTCCTGCAGGAATATGCTACCAGCACTAACTACCAGCTGTGGGCCACCGCCCAGGGGTTGGAGGGCGGACCGGACGACGACGATGATCGCGACGGGATCGTCAACATCATCGAGTTCATGCTGAGCCTGAATCCGAATGCATTCAGCACCCTGCCGAAGCCCGTCGCCGCGGCGAACGGGCTCACCTGGACCCTGCCGAAGAATGCCAATGCCATCGCCGACGGCCTCGTCTATCAGGTGCAATCCGGCAGCGGCTTGAATTCATGGCTCAATGCCGGTGCCACCGGCAGCGGAAGTACGGTCGTCACGGACAATTCGAGTTCGCTCGTCGTGCGGCTGAACTCCGGTGCCAGCCGTCGGTTCATGCGGATGAACGTGGCCGTCCCGCCTTCCTCCGCACCGGCCGCCGCCACCTATTTCGAGCCCGAAGCGGAACCCGGCGAGCGGGTGGTTTCCGCTTGCGGCCACGCCGGCTGCGGGATTCACACCAAGGTCCGGGAGTAGGTTTTGCCCTTGTAGGCGGCGCGGGAGTGAATGGGACCCCAGTCTGCAAATAGAAGCGTCATCGACTGTTCAATCGTGAACGCCGCGATTCACCCGGGACCGGGCCTCCTCAATCAAGGAAGGAGTGAGCCGGAACCCCGTGGCGATCAGCCGGGCGAGAACTTCCTCGAAGTCCACTAATCCATTGATGGCCGCCTGCGTCAGGATAGCCAAGAGCCCGGTCACCCGCAGGCCCAGGGATTTTGCAATTGTCCTCCCTCGCTTCTCGTCGAGAACCAGATAGCTGCTGTCCCGATGCAACCAGGCCAGCGTGATGGCTGCTGCCTCTCCGGCAACAAGCACAAGGGTTTCTTCCAAACACTCGGTGGGATCCGGAAGGATCGTCAGCCAGTGCGGCGGATGAGCGATCCACTCTTTCAAGGCCTCAGGGGCTCCGCGATGTCCGCTTTCGGCTGCCACGGAGGCGGGGATCGCGATCGGGCCAAGGATCCGGTAGAGCACGTCCATCAAGTCCAGCTCCGCCAGTGCGGACAAGGTGGAGTTGTCGCATAGGACCCACATCAGGCGCTGGCTCTCAGAGAATCCAAGAGGGCCATGTCCTCGCGGAAATCCTCGATTTCCATGGCTGGCCATGAGCCAAGCTTGGAAAGCACCTCCTTGGCCTCCCACGAAGATTCCAAGTCCAGTAGCTGGCGCACTTGCTCCAGCGAGAGAACGCTCTGCCAGTAAGCCGCTGCAGCAAACGCCTCCAAGGCCGACCTTGCCGGATCAGCCAGCTTGCGATCCAGCTCGGCTTGGATCTCGTCCGGAATCTCCAAGACCATTTTCATGGCGGCAGGTTAGCCTCCAATATCCAAGGCTTCAATCTCGTTTCCTGATGTGGTTCCGATCCAGTCAATCCTCCCGGAGACCATAATCCAACAGAGCGTCAATAGTCCGTGGCTGCAGGGTATCGGCGACCAAATAGAGAATGTCGCCCACCCGATGAGCGAAATCCTGCATCAGCTTGTAGCTCCGGAAGTCTTCAATGCCGAGCAAGTCGGCCCCATGCGCTTTCACCAGTGCATCCAAGCCCTCGAACTCTTGCTTCCAATATGCCGCTCGTTGCGTCCGCTGAAGGGGGCTTGAGAATGCTGCATCGGGAAGGGCGAAGCAGCGGATCTTCTTGAGGAACTCGGCGTCGTCCTGTTTACAGAGACGCCAGATTTCCAGCAGCTCGAACATGCAATACGGGGACTCGAGATACTTCTGGCCTGTTCGATACTGGGATCGGATTGAGACATTAGAGTGGCGCAGGGGCGGTTGCTGGGAACCGTTACTCCGAACAAGTTGGGCAGCCGGGCATTCGGGGGCAAGCCATGAAGCGATGGTAAGCGCGGCGGATGTGACGGATTGCTTTTACTTCTTGGCTTCCGGGCATTTCAGGTAGGACTGCGGACGTAAGTTTCGAGCGGCTTCTAGGCGAGGAATCGAGCGGACTGAAGTCCGCGGTCCAGTTCACGCGCTGTTCGGGCGGAGTTCTCTGGGAAAGGATGGCCCTTAGCGTCAGCGCACTCGGCCCGGTGTCGTGATTTGTTGAAATAGCAACCGTGTTCCGGGCGTTGAGGATCGGATGCTCAAATGGGAACCAGGGACGGGGAGGAACGCGGGGGCATGAAATTTCTGATCCGTCTTCCCTTGGTTTTTCTGGCGCTGTGGGGCCTGCTCCACGGGCTGGGGAAAGTCGTGCGGTTGTCGCCCGAATGGCCCTTGTGGGCGGTGGCGGCCGTGGCGGCGATTGCGGTGGAGGCGGTGCTGTTTCTCTATCGCTACGAATCCGGCGCGGTGACGCCGCGGCGGGCGCGCTGGTTGACGGGGCTGCGGCTGGGGGCGCTGGGAGTGCTGGTGTGGATTTTGGTCGAGCCGGTGTGGGTGCGGATGGTCGAGCGGGAACGGCAGCGCGAGGTGGTGGTGGTGCTGGATGACTCGGCGTCGATGCATTTGACCGATGACGGCGCGACGGCTTCGCGGTTGCAGCTTGGCGAGGCGGGTTTGGCGGAGTCGGGGATTCTCAAGTCGCTGGAAGAGTCGATGAAAGTCCGCACGGTCCGCGCGGCGCGCAGTGTCCGGGAGGGCGATGAGGCGCAGGGCGAAGGCTGGGGCGATGCGACGGATCTTGTCGCGGCCTTGGGCACGGTGCTGGAGCAGGTGCCGCCGGACGATTTGGCGGGAGTGATCTTGGTCAGCGACGGCCGCCACAACCGGCCGGGCCGGGTGGAGGACGTGGCGCGGCGCTTCGGGATCCTGGATGCGCCGGTCGGGATCGTGGCGACGGGCACGACGGCACCGCCGCGCGATGCCTCGGTGCTGGAAGTCCGTGCGCCGGAAGCGATCCACCTCGGCGACCGGATGCGGGTGACCGCGTCGTTGAAATTCGACGGTTACAAGGGCCAGACCGCGAAGGTCCGGCTGATGCGCGACGGCGAGGTGGTGGAGGAACGCGAGATCCCGGTGCCGCAGGAAAATCATCGCGAGGAAGTCCGCTTCACGACGGTGCCGGAAGAGGGCGGGGTCGGCGGGTTCCGGATCGAGGTGGCGGAGCTGGGAGGCGAGCGCTTCGACGATAACAACGCGTGGGATTTCGAAACCTCGATCACCGACGCGCGGACCAACGTGCTGATCGTGGAAGGCACGCCGCGCTGGGAATTCCGCTACCTGCGGAACCTGTTCTACGGCCGCGACAAGTCGGTGCATCTCCAATACGTGCTGCTGCATCCGGACCGGATCGAGGGCGAGGAAGAGGAGGCGATCGCAGCCTCGGCGTCGCGGCCTTTTGGCGATGCCCAGGCGACGCGCTTGCCGGCGAGCCCGGAGGAGTGGCGGAAGTTCGACGTGATCATCCTGGGGGACATCGAGCCTGATGCGATCGATGCCGCGACCTGGACGACGATCTCCGAGTGCGTGAAGGAGCGCGCGGCGATGCTGGTGATGGTGGCGGGCCCGCAGTTCATGCCGCACGGGATTTCAGCCGAAGCGGGCCGCGAGCTGGTGCCGGTGGAGACCTACGAGGGTCGTCGTACTTTCTACGCGGCGGGCGGCGAGCCGTTCCGCTTTTCGTTGACGGCGGAGGGCCGGAGCCATCCGGTGACGCAGCAGGCGACCGGTGAGTCGGCGAACGATGCGATCTGGGCGGGCTTTCCGGAAGTGCCGTGGCGGCAGCCGATCCGCGGCCTGAAGGACGGGGCGGAGGTGCTTTTGACGGCGCGGGGCAAAGAGAGCGGGTCGGCGATTTCTGGAGGAGACGGCTTGAACGCGGCGCTCGATGCGTTGGCGAAGCGGCGCGAGCGCGAGGCGGCATCGGCGCTGCTGGTGACGCGGCAGACTGGCAAAGGGAAGGTGGCGCTGCTGCTGACCGACCGGACCTGGCGGCTGCGCGAAGGGGCGGGGGACCTTTATCACCATCGATTCTGGGGCAACCTGGTGCGCTGGGGCGCGGGGCCGGTGCTGCGGGCCGGCGGGGCGCGGGTGCGGCTGGGGACGGATCAACTGACCTACACCGCGGACGATCGGATCAAGGTGACGGCACGGCTTCGCGACAGCGAACTGAGCCCGGTGCAGGACAGCGAGCTGATGGCGGATCTGGTGCGCGACGGCGTGGTGGTGACCAGCGTGCCGCTGGCGGTGACGGAGAATTCGAACGGGCTGCACGAGGCGGAGTTGGAGCCCTTGGCGGAGCCAGGGCGCTATGAAATCAAGCTGCGCGGCAAGGAGGCGGACCGGCTTTCGGCGGAGGATGGAAACGCGGCGGTGAGCGCGGGATTCCGCGTGGTGGGATCGCGCGGGCCGGTGGAACTGGCGGAGACGACCTTGAACCTCGGATTGTTAGAGACGGTCGCGGACCTGTCCGGCGGGCGGGTGGTCAAGGCGGATCAGGCCGGCGAGCTGACGGGATTGTTTTTGAAGGAAGGCGATGCCAAGCGCGAACTGCGCGAGACCCCGCTATGGGACAACGCGCTGGTGCTGGGGCTTTTCGCCCTGCTACTGTCGGTCGAATGGGTGATGAGACGGGGCGGGGGACTGCCGTAATGAGAACTGAAATTTTAGAACATGAGAGCGTTGGGGTTGGTGGGCTGGCTGTTGAGGCTCGCCGACTGACGTCAGCGCTCCGCGGGAGGAGAAATCTATGAGCACGAACCAAGCGAGGGAAGACATCGGACGCCGGCTGGGCGCGGTGAGATCGAGCATCCGGCGGGCGCAGTTGCTGCGCGGCGGGCTGCTGCTGGCGACGGTCGCGCTGGGCGGCCTGCTTGCGATGATGGCGGCGGATCATTTCCTCGCTCCGCTGCCGTCGGCGGTGCGCTGGGCGATGTTCGTTGCGTGGTTGCTGGCGACCGGCGCGGCGTTGGTGGTCGGGATGCGGCCGCTGCTGCGGAAGATCGGGCTGGTGCAGGTGGCGCGGTGGATCGAGGGGCGGCATCCGGAGATCGAGGAGCGGATGAGCACGGTGATGGAGCTTTCGGGTACGGACAGCGGGGCCTCGGCCGGGCTGTTAGAAGAACTGGCGAAGGCGGCGGGCGAGGATGTCGGGAAGGTCGATGCGCGGGCCGAGATGAAGGCGGTGGGTGCGGGTCGGCGCTGGGCGAGGCCCGCGCTGGTGCTGGCGGTTTTGTTCGCGGCGCTGTTCGCGATCTGGCCGAAGGAGGCCGCGCGACTTGCGGTGCGGGCGGTGGCACCGTTCAGCAATCTCGGCAACGCGGCCGCGGTGAAGTTCGAGGTGAAGCCGGGGGATATCGAGCTGTTAGACGGCGATGCGCTTTTGATCGAGATCGCCTACGACGGTCCGGCGGATTCGCTGGACCTGGTGATGACGATGGCGGGCGGCACCGAAGTGACACAGCCGATGAACCGCGACGGCGATCTTTGGACCTATCGGATGGATCCGGTGCGCGAGGGCTTTGTTTACCGGGCGCGGGCGGGTCGCGGTGAAAGCGATGCATTCACGGTGACGATGTGGCCCTTGCCGGGAATCGTGGAGCCGCGGGTGAAGCGGGTGTTTCCGGATTACGCGGGGCTTTGGCCGAAGGAAGAGGCGCTGGGCACCGGCGTGGAAGCGGTGCGGGGAACGAAGATCGAGCTGGCGGGAAAATTGAACACGGTGGTGGAAGCGGCGTGGTTGGAGGTTGAGGGCAAGCGATTGGCGGAGGGTGAGATCGAGCGCTCGGCGACGGGCGGGCGGGTGAGCTTTTCGTGGACGCTGGCCGCGGAAGGCGGTGGCGAGGCGGTGGTCACCTTGAAGCACCGGCTGGGCCGCGAAGTGGAAGCGCTGCGCTTTCCGGTGCGGGTGCTGGAGGACCAGTTGCCGGTGGTCCGCTGGCTGAGTCCGATCGCGCGCGAGCTGCGGGTGCGGCCGGACGAGGTGTTAGGGCTGCGTTACGAGGTGGCGGAGGATTTCGGCGTCGCGGAAGTCGCGCTGGAGGTGAAGACCGCCGGGAAGGAGCCGACGCGGATGGCACAGGATTTGCCGGTCAAGCTGGGCGGCTCCTCGAAGCCCGCGCGGTATCGTGGCGAGGGTAAGCTGGCGATCGGCGCGCTGATGGAGACGTGGCCCGGCGCGAGCGAGATCCGCTTGCGGGTCCGGGCGGCGGACGCGCGGCCGGCGGAGCTCGACGGACCAGGCGTGGGGCATTCGGAGTGGCTTCTCATCCGGATCGACCGCAATGCGGAGTCGCTGGCGCGGCAGGAAATGCGGGCCGAGCATGAGGAGGCGCGCGAGAAGATCGAGCAGGCGATCAAGGCGATCCAGGAGGCCCGCCAGAAGATGGATCAGAGCCGCTGGGAGATGCAGAACGAGAAGTTGAGCGAGCAGGCGGAAAAGAATTTCGAGGAAGCGCGCGAGAAGCTGGCAGACACCAAGGAGAAGCTCGAAGAACTCGCTGAGCAGATGGAGGAAGGCGTCCACGCGGCGAAGGCGGACGAAGTACGAGAGGCATCGGAGCAGGTCGAGAAGGCCCGCGAGGAGTTGGAGAGTGCGCCTTTGCAGGACGGCAAGGAGCAGCGGGAAGAGAAGGTGAATGCCGCCCGCGACGAGGCCGAGAAGGCGGTGAAGAATTTGGAGGAAGTGCGGAACGCGATGGATCGCGACCGGCAGAAGATCGAGGAGCTGGCGCGTTTCCAGGAGCTGGCGCAGCAGCAGCAGGAACTAGCACGGCAGGCCGAGCAGCAGGCGACGGCGCAGCAGGAGGCCGAGTTGCCGCAGGAGTGGCAGGACAAGCAGCAGGCGATGGAGGAGCAACTGCGGCAGCAGCTTCGCGAGCAGCCGCAGGCCCGGGCCGAGGTGCTGGAGCAGCAGGCCGAGGCGGCGAAGGCTTTGGCGGAGCAGGCGCGGGAGTTGAGTGAGGCTCAGAAGGCTCTGGAAGAGCAGTCGCGCAAGATGCCGGCCGCCGCGGAGCAAGGTCAGCCTGAGGGGCAGCCCGAAGCGCAGGCCCAGGAGCAGGCTCAGCAAGCCGCGGTGGACAGTCTGCGCGAGGCATTGGCGAAGGAGCAGGAAAAGATCGCCGAAGCCGCGGCGGAGCAACTGGCGGACGCGCGGCAGGAGCACAGCGAGGTGGCGGACCTGCTGCCCGAAGCGGTGGCCGCGACCCAGGAAACGAGCGAGCAACTTTCCAAAGGCGAGGATCAAGCCGCGGCGGAAGCGGCCCGCGAGGCGGTGGAAGCGCTGAAGGAGTCGGTCTCTCCTTCCGAAAACGGCGAGTCTGAGAAGGGCGAGTCTGAGAAGGGCGAGTCTGAGAAGGGTGAGTCCGAGAAGGGTGAGTCCGAGAAGGGTGAGTCCGAACAAGGCCAGTCCGAACAAGGTCAGGCCGAGCAAGGTCAGCCCGAGCAAGGTCAGCCCGAGCAAGGTCAGTCCGAACAAGGCCAGTCCGAACAAGGCCAGTCCGAGCAAGGTCAGTCCGAACAGGGTCAGTCCGAACAGGGCCAGTCGGAGATGGGCGAGCCGCAGCAGGGTGAATCGCAACAAGGGCAATCCGGTGAGACGCCGGCCGAGCAGGCCGAACGCAAGGCGGAGCTGGAGGCTTTGGCGGAGCGGCAGGCCGAGGTGGCGGAGGCTTTGGAAGCTTTGGCGGCGGGCAAGACCGACGAGGCGATGCAGGCTTTGCAAGAGATGCAGGCGGGCGAGGTCGGGGAGCTGGCGGAAGCGATCGCCGAGATGCCGCAGGCCGAGGCATCGGGGCAGATGAACGAGGCGGCGAATGCCGCCCAGCAGGGCAGCCAGCAGGCGGAAGCCGCGGCGCAGAGCGGCAGCCAGGGCAAGCCGCAGGAGGCTGCAGGCCAGCACCAACAGTCGGCGGGGAATCTGGAGCGGAGCGCCGAGGCGTTGGGCCGCGCGGCGCAGGAGTTTGCCCAGGCTGCCGAGCAGGCGCGGGGGCAGCAGGCGGACCCGAACCGCGCTCCGGTTTCTCCGGGCGATCTGGCCGAGGCTTTCCAAGCGGCATCGCAGGCGGAAGGCGAACCCCAGGCCGCGCAAGCCGCCGGCCAAGCCCAGCAGGCGGCCGACGCGATGGCCCGGGCAGCGCAATCGGCCAAGCAGAGCATGCAAGGTCGCCCGCAACCGGGGCAACCCGGCCAGCCGGGACAACCCGGTCCGCCGGGTCAGCAGCCGGGCGAAAAGTCGCAGGAAGGTCCGCGGATGCGCGAGGCTGACCCTGGAGTCCCGCCGGAACTGGCGAAGCTGGGGATCAGCGCGGCCGATTGGGAAAAGATCCAGGCCACCTTGAAGTCCGACGTCGGCAGCGGCGGCGGTGCAGGCGTTCCGGAAGAATACCGGGGCCTCGTGAAGGAGTATTTCAAAGCCATGACCGACGAATGAGAGCCATTCCGATTCACTCTCTGAAACTGCGGATTGTCTCGATCATCGCCGCAGGTCTTTCCGCCGCCCTGGCCCAGGATCCGGCCGACCCGGTCTTCGCCGAGTGGCGGGAGAAGGTCGATCCGGCGGTGGAGCAGGCGCTGGAATATTTCGCGCGGGTCCAGCGGGAAGATGGATCGTTTCCCGAAAGCTACGGCGACTCAACCGGGATCCCGGCACTGGTCGGGATGTCGTTCCTCTCGAAGGGACATCTGCCGACCGAAGGCCCCTTCTCGGAGCCGCTGAACCGTTGCATCGACTTCGTCCTTTCGAACCAGCGGGACAGCGGGCTGTTCGAGCGAGGGAATGCCGGCAGCGGCCCGATGTATGCTCACAACATCTCGACGTTGTTCCTTTCCGAGGTCAGCGGGATGGTCGATCCGGGGCGGCAGGAGAAGATCGCGGTGGCCTTGCCCAAAGCCTTGAAGCTGATCTTAACCGCGCAGGCGGTGAAGAAGGATGACCGCAACCAAGGCGGCTGGCGATATCATCCGGGTTCGCGGGACAGCGACACCTCGTGCAGCGGCTGGGCCTTGATGGCACTGCGCTCGGCGAAGCTCAACGGGGCGGCGGTGCCGGACCAGGCGATCGCCGACGCGGTCGGCTACCTGAGCCGTCACCAGGACGAGAAGCAGGGAAGCTTCGGCTACATGGACCGCCACGACCACGCCCGCTCGCTGACCGGGATGGGGCTGCTGTGCCTGGAGCTCTGCGGCCGCCACGGCACGCCGGAGACGGTGAAGGCGGCCGATTACGTGATGAAGACCTTCCGCGACCTCCCGGGCGACCAGTTCGAGTTCTACGGCAACTACTACAATGCCCAAGGCATGTTCCAGATCGGTGGGCGGTACTGGAATGAATATGCAAACTGGATGTATGGCACCTATTTGAAAAAGCAGTCCGAGGACGGCTCCTGGAGTAGCCGCGAGGCTGGCCGCGTGTATGGCACCGCGATGATGTTACTGGCGTTCACGGTGCCCTACCGGCAGTTGCCGATTTACCAGCGCGATGAAACGGTGGACGAAACCGAGTGAGCGATCACCTGGCCGGTGCCGACTCGGGAGCGGCCGGAGCTTCCTCGGTCGCCGGCTTGGCACTGGCACCCTTCATGTCCTGAATCAAGGAATTGCCGGTCTCCTTCTGGTGGCGGATCGACAGACCGACGAAGAACGCGGCCGCGGCGAGCACCAAGAACAGGAGCGTCATGAAGAAGCTGGCGGCGGAGCTCGGCTGCTGGGCGGACGCCAGTGGGCGCTGGATGGCGGGCTTCGGCGCGGCCTTGCGGGGCGCGGGCTCGTCGAGCTCGTCTTCCATGATGATTGGCGACTCTTCCGGTGGCTTCTCGCGGGCCAGGGCCTCGCGTTCCTCCTCGGTCAGGGTGAAATCGAAGGGCACGTCACCGATCTTCACTGAAAGCCCGTGGCGCAGGGGAATGACTTCGCGCACCATGCCTTCGATTTTGATCCCATTGGTCGAGCCGAGGTCCCGGAGTTGGTAGCCGCCATCGATCCGCTCCATCACCGCGTGGCGGACCGACACGGAGCCGCAGTCGATCACGATGTCGTTCTCGCTGCCCCGGCCGAGATGGACTTTCAGGCGGTCGAGCTGGAAGCGGTAAGGCTGCGGGTTGCGCTCGGGGACGGTGATGGTGACGCGTGGCATAGGATGGGAGACGTGAACTGCGACGGCATTCTAGCGGGAAAGTGTGGGAACCTGCACGGAAAAACTCCCCGTCTCGGCCGAACTCGCGGCCCCGGGGGAAATCCGATTGCCAAGCCGCCGGGGCTCTGCTGGATTCTTGCCATGGCAAACGCTACCAACGTCCTCGCGAGCGGGATCGAGATCACCGGCTCCATCCGCTTTTCCAACGACATGATCATCGACGGCAAGATCGATGGCGAGATCATCTCCGAGAAGGGCCGCGTCACCATCGGTGAGAACGCCTTGATCAAGGGCAACGTCACCGCCGGCGATGTGAAAGTCTTCGGCAGGGTCGAAGGCAAGATCACTTCTGAGCGCTGCGAGCTGAAGGCCAAGTCCCGCCTCGACGGCGACATCAAGGCGAAGATGTTCTCGATGGAAGAAGGCGCCCAGCTTTCCGGCCGCACGGACATCGGCTGAACCGGTTTGCTTGCGTAGATTTCAAAAGCCGCCCGCGGGATTCCGCCGGGCGGCTTTTTCGTGGCTGGGATCGACTCAGCGGAAGCGCATGGCGCCGGGCTGCTGGACCGGGCGGAAGGCGATGAAGTTGATGGCTTTGCACATCGCCGACATGACCGGGAAGGCGAGGACGATGGCAACCGGCGCGAACACGATGCTCGTGATGCAGTAGGCGAGGAACAAACCTTCGGGCATGCGCGGGGCGAGGCGGGTTTCTTCATAGGCCGCGGTGATGCGGTTCCACTCCTGCGAGAGGCCGTAAAAGGCGCGGAAGAGCCAGTAGAGGTTGAAGAAGGGGATGAAGAGGAATCCGACCGCGGATCCCGGGGTCACGGTGGCCCCGGCGAGCGAGAGGCATTTCCAAGTCCGATGCAGCGTCATGAGCTGGAGGATCATGGCGATCACCGAACAGAAAGCACTCACGCCGAATAGCCCGAGGACGACCATCATCATCGTCGGATTTGTTTCCGCCTTCAGAGCGGCCTGGGGCAGCAGGACAAAGCCAATGATGACGAAAAGAACGCTGGCTACGATCGTTCCCGCCCAGAGTCCGAACGAGGCGGCTGCGATCTGCGGGTGGCGGAAGCCGCCTTGGACTTGGGCGGTTGCCTGCCCGGACAGTTGACCGGTGGCGTATCCGGCCGTCTGGCCCGGACGCATGAAATTGGAAGCCGCCGTGGTGGATCTCACCATCGCTGGAGCGGCGACGGGCACCGGTGCCTCGGCCGGGAACAGGCCTTCGATTTGCGCCGCGGGCAGCCACTCGGCCATGCCTTCGGACCAGACCATCGACTCGCGGGTGATATTCCCGGTGCCGGTGAACTCCACCAGTTGCTCACCGCTGTAAGGGCCGTGCTGTTGGCCTTCGACCGAGACATACCATTGGGGGCTTTCGCTCATGTTAGGCCAGAGCCAAGACGGCAAGGCGCGACACGACAAGGCGAAACGATTACATCGCGGGCCGGGGATTCCGGCGGGAAAGGGCGTCCGCCGCGTAGATCGCCACGGCGGTCCAGATCAGTCCGAACGAGATCAGGCGGAGGGCGTTCATTTCCTCGCCGTAGAGGCCCCAGCCAATGAGGAACTGCAGGGTGGGACCGATGAACTGGAGGATGCCGAGGGTGGTCAGCGAAAGGGTCCGGGTCGCATGGCTGAAGCACAGCAGCGGGATGGCGGTGGCCAGGCCGGTGGCAAAAATGAGGAGGGCATGAACGCCGGATCCGCCGAAGATCACGGCACTTTGTTGATTCTGCCAGAGCAGCCACACCAGCGCCACCGGGGCCATCAGCGAAGTCTCCGCGGTCAAGCCGGCGAGCGCACCCAGCGGGGCTTTCTTCCGCACCACGGCGTAGAGCGAGAAGGTCAAGGCGAGCACCAGCGCGACCCATGGGACGCCTTTCACCGCCGGGAACTGGCAGGCGACGCCGGCCAGGGCGACGCCGACCGCGGCGAGTTGCCGCCGGCTTTGGCGCTCGCCGAAGAACAGCGCGCCGAAGAGCATGTTCAGGAAGGGATTGAGGTAATAGCCGAGCGCGCCTTCGAGGATCCGGCCGTTGAGAGTGGCCCAGACATAGAGCAGCCAGTTCGATGCGAGCAAGCCGCCGGTGAGCAGGTGCCAGCCGACTCCGCGCCAGCTCGACAGGCCGCGGATGACTTCGCGGAGCTGGCGGTTCCATGCGAGCAGCGGCAGCAGCAAGGCCAGCGACCAAAGCGTGCGGTGGGCGATGATGGTCGCCGGGGCCAGGAAGTGCAGCGTTTTCCAGAACAAGGGCAGCACGCCCCACAGGAAGAACGCGGCGATGGCGCTCAGCACGCCGCTGCGGGAATCGCTCACGTCGAGGCCCCGGACTCGAACTTCTTGCAGATCCACGCGACGCGGGCCGCGGCGGACTCCATCTCTAACAAGTCTTGGCGCTCGTCGGGATCGTGGACGAATTGCTGCGCCATCACGTCGGCGAGGATCGAGGGATCGTCGATCTGCGCGGTCATGGCGTTCAAGGTTTCGCGCACCTCGTCGGGCAGCTCGCGGGTCACGGCTTCGGCGGCTTCGTGGAGGGCTTCGAGCGCGGCGCGGGACTGGGTTTCCGGTTCGAAAATCGACGGGATCGGCTCGATCCGCGCCTTCGGGTAGGGGGCTTCGAGCCACTCGACGAAGCGGACGCGGATCACCCCGTGAAGCAGCAGGTTGGAAGTGCCGTCGTCCAGTTCGCGGGAGGCGCGGACCAGTCCCATCGTGCCGACCGGTGTGACGCAGCGGGACAAGTTCTTGGTCTCCTTGCCGAGCAGGCGGCCGACCGCGAAGAAGCAACTGCCGGAAAGGGTGTCGGCCAGCATTTCCCGGTAGCGGGGCTCGAACAGATGCAGCGGCAGCCCGCCGTGCGGGAACAGCGTGCAGTCGAGCAGCAGCATCACGCCGCAGGTCTGGGGGATGTTGAGCGACGACATCGGGGCAAGGGTTGCGTGGCAGGGTTTAGGCGCAATGCAAAAAGTCTGGAAATGCAGGACCTGCTTTCCGGCCTTGCACGTCCGGGCTCCGTGGCGGACGGATGGCGCGTGACCGAGGAACCCACAACCCGCCGCGACCGCCGTGTCGTCGTTTTGCTCTGGCTGCTGCCGCTTTGGTTGGTGGTGTCCAGCCTGGGTGGACTGTGGCTTTACCTTCGAAAGCAGGAATCGGCCAAGGAAGACGAACAGGTCAGGTTTACGACCGGGGTCAGCGAGGCCGGGCTGCGGGATGATGTCGGGAAGTTTCTCGGCTTTGTGGGGGAACGGCACAGCGCGAGTGCGGAGGGAGTGCAGGGCCTGAAGCGCGCCGCGGCGATGATCGAGGGCTCGCTGGGGCCGGGCAATGCGGGCTATCTCGTCGAGAGGGTGGCGGGCCCGTCGCTCCCCGCCGGACGCTGGCCCTTGCTGGTCGTGAAAGTGAAGGGTTCGGACGAGGACTTGCCGCCGCTGTGGGTGCTGGCGGGCTACGATGCCCGTCCGGGATCGCCCGGTGCCGAGGCGAATGCGACGGGCGTGGCCAGCGTGCTGGCCGCGGCGCATGCGATGGCGTCCGAGCTTCCGCGGCGGCCGGTCCGCTTCGCCTTCCTGCCGCATGCCTACGAGACGGAGGGTCCACTGTTAGAAGCGTTGGGGATCCTCAAGCAGCGGGTGGGCGAGGCTTCGTCGTTGCTGGTGGTCGAGTCGACCGGTGCCGGCAAATCGCTGCTGATCAGCTCCCGCGATGCGGAGAATCCGGCGCTCGCCCAGGCGGGTGGGCTCGGGGAGGTGGTCGGGGCGGAAGCGATCTGCTTGGAAGACGATTTCGATCTCTCCTCGGTGCTTTTCGAGGTCGGTTTGCCGGCGGTGCGGGTGGCCACGCGGCCGGTGGTGAAGGGCGACGAGGCGGATGACCGTGCGCCCGATCCGGCGCTTCATGCGGCGGCCACCACGGCATTGGTGGACTTGATCCGGCGTCTTTCGGATTCGTGAAAAAACCTCTTGCACGGGCCGGGTCCATCTCCTACCACACCGCCCGCACGCGGCTCTTGTGGCCGCCAGACGACACGGGGGATTAGCTCAGTTGGTAGAGCACTTGCATGGCATGCAAGGGGTCAGCGGTTCGAATCCGCTATCCTCCACGTCTTTTGGAGATGGCTTGAGTCTTTTAGGGGGCTTTGGCGGAGCGCTGACTTTAGTCGGCGTGGGAGGACTTGGCGGGCGTGTTGCCGACTAAAGTCAGCGCTCCCTTAGAGGCTCCCATGAGGGCGTCCTTTACAGATCGAACACCTCGATTCGCGCGCCTTTTTCGGGATGGCTGATCAGCACGGCGATGCGGCGGATCTCGCCGAGGGTGCTGCCGGTGTGGCTGAGGTAGTCGAACTTGCCGCGGAGGTCGGTATAGCCGTCCTTGTGGAAGACCGCCTCTCCATCGCGGCCCTGGGTGTAAACTTTGACATAACTCCGCGGCAAGGGCAGGCGGGTGGCGCTGTCGAAGACTTGCAGGGTGCGTTCGGCGGGCTGGCGGACGATCTCCAGCGCCTTGCTGTCGAGGACTTTCAGGACGCGGGTGCTGCCGGAATTCGCGGCGACGAGGACATTGCCCTGACGGAAGGCTGCCGGCAGTTCGACGGCGGTCTCGGTGCCTTGCAGGGCGACCTCGCGGGTCTCGTTGGCGCGAATGCCGGGCAGCGAGGCGCTGTCGCCGCTGAGGAAGGGGTCCCTGGAGAAGAGGACTTCGAGATCGACGCTGAAGAGCTGGAGCAGGGTCTTGTCGATGCGGCGGTGGGTGATCCGCAGCTTGCCGTCGGCGGCAAGGGCGAGGTCGAGGGCGGGGGCTTCTTCCTTCGGCTTGGCGTCCTCGGGCTTGCGCGGAACTTGCAGGGCGACGATCTCGTCGGCCTGGGCGACGATGGCGGCGAAGCGCTCTTTCCACAGGCCGGGCGGGAGGGCGGCGCGGCGGGTGGCGATGGCGCGGGCGTCCTCGGGCTGGGCGCGGTGGAAGAGGACGACGGCGTTCAGGTAGTCGTGGGCGAGGCGGCCGGTTAGAGCGGCGGGATCGATGGTGTCGAAGCGGGCGAGCGCTTCCTCGATGCGGTCCTGCATCAGGAGGTGGGCGGTCAGGGCGAGGCGGTCGTCGGCGCTGAGCTGAGGTTTCCAGGCGAGGAGGTCGAGGAAGGCCTCGTAGTGCTCCGCGGCTTCCTCGTGGGTCAGGCGTTCCTTGTCGGCGAAGCGGTGGGCGCGCGGGTTGACCAACGGGTCGAACTCGAGGGTTTCCCAGCCGCGGTGGGTGACGGGGCGGATTTCTAACAGCGGGCTGTCGAGCCAGTCGCCGAGATTAAGCGTTATTGAATCCACAGGAGGGAGCACGGCACTCTCCTGATAAACATAGAGTTTGTTCTCCAGGTAATCGCGCACGGCGGGCAGCGAGTCGTGGACGAAGCCGAAAGAGGCGACGTCGGGCGAGTAGTGGAGGCGCTCGCGGAGGATGGCGACGGTCTTGCGGAAGAAGCCGGCGTCGCGGAGGCGCCAGCGGATTTGTTTGAGGTCGAGGGTGGCGAGGTTGTCGTTGCGGAGGCGGTCGAGGACGGCATCGGCGGTGCCGTCGCGGGCGAGGGCGGGCCAGGAATTGGCATCGACCGGCGGGGCTTCGGCGGTGGCGCGGAGGGTGCGGACGGGGGTGCGGGCGAGGACGAGGTCGCCTTCCGAGACTTGCAGCGGGTAGAGCGGGAACTCGCCGGCGGCGGGGAAGTAGAAGGCGAGGCGGAGATTGAGCACGCCGTAGGGCTTGAGCTCATGGGTGCTGGACGGGGTGGCGGCGAGGCCGTCGAGCGGGATCGCCCCGGCGGGGATCTGCGCGAGGGCATCGATACGGCGGCCGGCACCGGAGGGATTGGTGACGACGAGCGACGCGCCGTAGGGCACGCCGGCGAGGAAGTCGCCGGTGATGCTGTTCTCGATCTGCCGGCCTTCGACGGTGCGGAAGCGGTCGTCGAGGCGGTGGAAGGTCTGGCGGACCAACACCGGGGCGTCGGGGGCGATCTTCTGGGTCTCGCGGGTGTCCTTGTAGAAGAGCAGCATCGGCTCGCGGGCCTTCACGCGGAGGGTCGAGCCATCGACCGTGGTCTCGGGGCGGGCGGCCTTGAAGGGCAGGTCGAGCATGGCGAGGCAGAACAGCGCCTCGTTGGCGTGGGAGGTGCAGGCGTTGAAGTTCGGCGACAGGAAGCCGCCCTTGCCGTCCCAGGTCGCGAGGTCGAGCCAGAAGCGGTTGAGCGGGATGAAGGTCTCGTCGGTGGCACCCCGGTGTTTGTAGTAGTTCGACTCGTGCCAGAGCCGGGTCTGGTCGCGGTCAGAGCTCCAGGAGGGGCGGGCGGCGGGCGTGTTCCGCCGGGGCATGATTTTGGACTCGTCCAGTCCCGACATCTTGCCACTCAAAGCGGCAAACGGATCCGAGGCGTCAGCCGTTTCAGACTCCCCTTCGTCAGATCCGTTGATTGAGCTTACAAGCTGGTCGATCAAATCGAGGTTGGTCGGGGTATTGCGAACAATCAGGCGATTGGTTCGTGGCTGAAAGGTCGCGGTAGCTCCGCTGGGGAATTTCACGCCATTATCTCTGAGCAATTGTGTTGCGGAATGCTCTTCTTGCCCGGAGCCGAAGTCGACGCCGTCCGGTATTTGGAAAGTGCGGGTCATCAGATCTTCGTCAGTCTCGGTGGCCGCGACTAAGGTCACTGCATAATCGTCGATCTTGTAACGGAGCTTGGTGTTGCCGGCGATGTATTTGAGAGCCTCCGATACCGAGACATTGCGAAGTCGAAGTTCTTTGATACGGAGTGCGCCAGGGTCTTGAGCTGCTCCGAGTCCGCCCGCTGCATCTGCATCTAGTCCTGCGTCTCCTCCGGAGGTGCGTGGCTTCCGGATGACGAAGCCAATTCCCTTTCGGTTGGGATCAAGTTCGCTGGAGTCGAGTTCAATGGTGCGGAGGCGGAGAAAGTCGATCGCTTCTTCAACCGAGGTGTCTTCAAAGTCGATTAGCGGGATGATGATGTTATCGAGCTTGTTCTTGATGTAGGCGTTCGCACCGCCGCCGCCCGCCAGATCCCTGCCATCCTCCATCCGGTTCCTCGCCAGTCCCAGCGAATCCTCGGTGGCGAGGTCGGTGCCGCGGAGGGTTTGGGTGAAGAGCAGGGTCTCCTGCTCCGGGGTCGGGGATTCGAGGTCCCAGCGTTGCTTGAGCTCGGTGGCGACGCGGACGCGGGCCTCGGGCATGGCTTGGGCGAGCAGGGCTTTTTCGGCGGCGTTGAGGCGCTGCCAGGCGAAGGGGCGGAGGTGCTTGAGGAGGTCGCGGCCGAGCAGGATGTCGTCGATGACGGTGGGCTCGCGCTTTTCGGCGAGCATCGGTTTGACGTGCTTTTCGAAGAAGGCGGCGTCCTTGCGGGCGAGGAAGAGGTGAAGCTCGTGGCAGGCGTGCTCGGAGAGGAAGGCGAGCTTCGCGGGCTCGTCGAGCGAGGGCCAGTCGAGGAGCGGGAGGAAGTCGTTCAGGCGGGCATCGCCGGTGGCGCCGAAGAGGAACTGGTGGGCTTCGGCGAGGGTGGTGAAGGCGCGCCAGTCGGCGTCGATGACGCTTTCGATCGCGGCCTCCGCGCCCTTGGCGAGGGCGGCGGCGCGGCGGGTGCCGACGTGGTGCTTGGCGGCATCGAGCGGCCGGGCGAGGCGGCGGTCGCGCAGCGGTGTGTCATTAGGTGTAAGCGGCAGCACGAGGTGGTGGCGGCCGGCGGGATCGGCGGCGACGATGTCGATGAACTGGCAGTTGGCGAAGTCGGCGGCGGGGACGCGGACCTGGCCGTTCGCACCGACTTCGAGGTCGTAGCGGAGGACGGAGGAGGCGGCGAGGAAGTCGAGGCTCGGGCCGCCGTCTTCGCCGGAGGGGCGGGAGGAGGGGACGGCGGAGCCGACCGGGTCGCTGAGTTCTTTGCGGGAAAGACCTTCGCGTTCGCCGTCAGTGGGCAGTTCGGGAAGCACTTGGTCCTGGTCGAGGTCTTGCTGGCTCCAGCGATTGACCAGCAAGCCGGGGCGCGGGAGGAGGGAGCCGGGGAAGGTCTTGGCGGCGCGGCGGTCGAGGATGTAGCGCATTTCATCGCCGAGGCGGCGGTCTTCGAGGTAGCCGTTGCCGGTGAAGCCGGGCTCTAACAGATCGGACTGCGGCGGGGCGAAGGGTTGCAGGGCTTCGCCGGCATCCCAGGAGTGGAGGTAGCGGCCGCCGAGCAGGGAGACGCGGGTGCCGCGGCTGGCGCCTTCGACGCGGACGACGACCGAGCCGGCTTCCAGGGTGGCGGCGGCGATGAAGGGCAAGGCGGGGGCGTGGCGCGGGAGGATGCGGGTGGCGGAGACCAGTAGGCCTTCGCTTTCACGGCCGGCGGAGACGCGGACGTCGAGGTCCTTGCCATCGAGCGAAAGCGTGAAGTCGCCGGGCGGCAGGCCGCGCAGGACGAGGCGGCGGTTTTCGACGGCGAGCTTGTCGAAGTGGTCGCGGAGGACGGTGTTGCCGCGCTTCTCTAACAGGCTGTGGCGGGTCCGGTCCGGGGCGGCCATGAATCGGACCAGCGGGAGGCGGATTTCCTCGTTGGCGGCGAGGTGGAGGTGGTTAGGGAGATCACTCCAGCCGCCTTCTTCATCGGGAAAGTAGCCGGCGGGGGAGATGTCGGAGCCGCGGACGTGGACTTCGGTGATGTCGGGCAGCTTGCCGAGGGCGACGATGCCGCGGGCGTCGCTGCGCAGGGCGACGGGGATGGTTTCGGCGTGGTCGCGGTGGGTGAAGTCGAAGGTCAGCGGGCGGTTGGCGAGCGGCTCGCCATTGCGGCCGCGGAGCTCGAGGCGGTGGCCATCGGAATCGCGGGTGAAGAAGGCGGCGCCGATGCGGCCGGTGTTGAGGATGCCGTTCATCGCGTAGTCCTGCTCGGCGCGGAGGGCGATCGGGTCGGCGCCGTCGCGCGGGGTGACGGTGCCGGTGAGGCGGAGTTTGAGAGCGAGGGCATCGGCCGGGACCTGGAAGGGCACGAACATCTGCGGCGCGAGCTTGAGGTCGCTGCCGATGACGCGCTCGGTGGTGAGGCCGCCGACGAGGGTGGCGACGAGTGTGAGCGAGGGTTTTTCGATCCACTCCAGCGGCAGCTCGTGGCCGTGGCTGGCGAGTTGGAGACGGAGGAAGAGGTTCGCGGGGCGGTCGGCGAGGAGTTGCTCGCGGTCGAGGTGGAAGCGGGCGTTGAAGGCGATGCTTTCGGTGCGCGGATCGAGTGAGAGGGGCACGGCGAGCTTGCCATGGCGGACCAGGCCTTCGTGGCGGGCGGCGGCGTCGCGGTCGGGGATGAGGATGCGGCCTGCGGGGTCGGGCTTGAAGACCTCGGTGCCGAGGGCGACTTCGGCGTCCTTCAGCAGGGTTCCGGCGGCGCTGAAGACGCGGACGCTCTGGCCGCGGGCGGTGCGTTCGACGTAGGGGATGAGGCGGCCCTTGCGGATCAGGGCGCGGGTGGCGACGCCGCGGGAGACGCACTCGACGATCCACGCGCCGGGGCCGGCGAGCTCGGGGAGATCGAGCAGCTCGCGGTGGAGGACGACGGGCGGCTGGGCGAAGGTGAGGCGCTTTTCGTGGTGGGGGACGAGGCCGTCGAGGTCGAGGTCGACAGGCGGCTCGGAGCCTTCGCGCTCGATCCAGGCGGGGAGGTCGAGTTCGAAGATGCGGACGAGGAGTTCCGGCGTGTGTTTCAGGTCGAGCGCGAGTTTTACCGCGGCATCGGCGGGCAGGAGGACGGGCTGGCCGGGGGCGAAGGCGATGCGGGTTTCCTTCTGGAGTTCGAGGACTTCGGCGGGGTCGAGCTCCGCGCCCCAGCGGACGGGATCGGCCCCGGCGAGGAGCTTGGCGCGGGCGTGGAGGCGGCGGAGGGTCTTTTCATGGAAGTAGGGCTTGAAGGCATCCGGCGTGTCGGCGGCGGCGAGGAAGTGCTGGAGGTAGGCTTCGATCAGCTCCTTGTCGTCACCGACCGGTCCACAGCCGGTGGCGGAGCTGAAGTCGCGGGTGGTGTTGAGGCTGGTCTGGCCTTGCGGGAGCTTTTTCAGGAGCAGCAGGGCGTGGCGTTCGCGGGGCAGGGCGAGGTAGGCGAGGAAGTCATCGAGCGGGAACTGGCCGAGTTCGCGCTGGAGGCGGAGGTGGTGGAAGAGGACGTGGCCGGCCAGCGAGGGGTCGCCGAGTTTCAGGCTGACGACGAGTTCGCGGCAGGCGGCGAGGTGGGCGGCGTGGGCGGGGAGATCGAGGGCGAAGTCGGTTTCGCTGCCGGGGCGTAGGGTTTCGAGGTAGCGGACGGCGAAGGATTCGTAGGGCGCGAGGTCCGGGCGGGCGGCGAGGAGTTCGTCGAGCTGCGGCCGGGTGAGGAGGGGGAGGAGCTTGATCGAGCCGGGGTGGAGGGGTGGGTCGGTGATCTTCGGGTCGAGGGATTTGAGGATGAGTTGGACAACGCCGGGGTGGTCGGCGCGTTCGAGGGTCTGGATGAAATGGCGGACTTTCGCTTCGTCGAAGGTGTCGGGTCGGTCGAGTTCGGCGAGCAGGCGGGCTTGCGAGTAACCGCGGTAGGCCTTGTTGTCGGATCGGCTGGCGGCGGCCTTTTCGAAGGCGTCGGCGGCGACGAGGGCGGGATCGAGGCGGTCGGGGAGCTTCTGGTCGGCCTGGGCGTCGGGGCGGGAGTCGTCGAACTTCAGGTCGAGCAGACGGACCAGGGCGTCGATGGATTTCTGCGGATCGGCCTCGTAGCGGAGGAGGAGTTCGCGGGTCTCGAGGGTTTGGTAGCCGTCGAGGGAGATGCCGCTGTCCTTCACGGCGGCGGCGGCTTTCCAGTCGGCGAGGGTCTGGCGGAACTCGTCGGCGCGGCCACTGAGCTGGTGGTGGAGGGCGTGGTGGAAGAACCAGTCGCGGGTCTTCGGGACCAGCCGGGCGAGGGCGACCTCGCGGGTGGTGGGATCGGCGAAGGCTTCCTTGAAATCGATGTCCGCGGCGGCGAGGGGCAGCGCGAGGAGGAGGGAGATGAGGGGAATTCGCATGGTGGAGATGTAGGAAAGCGGGTGGGGGATGGGAAGGTTGGAAAAGTGGCATTCTGCGAAGTGGCATTCTGCGAACCTTGGAGGCGGGGGCTCCGCTGGGGGCGCGGAGGTCTGCTGCTTGTTCGGGGCCGTATTGAGGGAGAGCTCACACCCGGTGCTTCTGCGGAGCAGAGCCTCCGCGGCCCCAGTGGCCTCCGGCCTGCAGAGTGTTTGCCGAAGGCCTGCGGCTTGTTCGGAGCCCACCTGATTCTTCTGAAAGATCCTGAAATTCGATGTCGTTCCCGCGCAGTGGTCGCCGCCCGTTTGGTGAATTGACGGCCCCGGCTTTGTTCACTAGGTTCCCCCTAACCCTGAAAACCCCATGAAACGTTCCTTAGGCGGCATTGCCGCGAGTCTCATCGCCGCCGCTGCCATTTGCCACGCCGCGGACACTCCCGCTCCGGGAGACGATCCGGTCTTTATTGCCAAGGCAGCCCGGGCGATCGACGGCCATGTGGCGGCTTGGTATCGCAAGCAGAAGCTGCCGGTCCCCGCGGTGACGGATGATGCGACGTTTCTGCGGCGGACTTTCCTGGTGGCCATCGGGCGGATTCCGACGGCTGAGGAGGCGCGGTTTTTCCTGGAGATCGATGACGCGACCAAGCGCGTGCAGTTGATCGACTACTTGATGCAGTCGCCCGGTTACTCGAGCAACATGACCAACTGGGTGTTCGACCTGCTGCGGGTGACCGACGGCAAGGTGGGCTTCAACGGGAGTTTCGAGGCGTATCGCAACTGGATCCGCACCGCGATGGAGCAGAATATGCCGTGGGATGATTTCACCAACTCGCTGCTCTCCTCTCGCGGCGACGGGTGGGATCCCAAGACCGCCGCGGTGGGCTACTACACCCGCGACCGCGGGATGCCGCTGGACAACCTGGCGAACTCGATGCGGGTGTTCCTCGGTTCCCGGATGGAGTGTGCCCAGTGCCATGATGATCCTTTCGGCGAGACCGAGCGACATGACTTCTACGAGCTCGCCGCCTTCACCGAAGGCCAGGGGGCGCTCAACCAGGGTTACATGAGCAAGCTGTGGGACGAACTGGGTGAGGACGACCGCCGTCGCTCGCTCGACTACGACGTGGCCCAGGTCATGTGGGACCGGGTTTACGGACTAAGCCTCGGCGGCACCGGTGCCGGTCACATCAAATTGCCGGAAGACTACCAGTATCGCGATGGCGAGCCCGGCCAGATGATCGGGGCCAAGACGCCCTTCGGGAAATCCGTGCGTATTTCGGAAAAGAGCGACAAGGGCCATGGTCGCCAGGAACTCGCCGAGTGGGTGACCACCAAGACCGGCGAACAGTTCGCCTCGGTGGCCGCGAACCGGATGTGGAAGCGGGTGATGGGCCGCGGTGTTTACGAGCCGGTGGATGAGTTCAAGCCTGCCAAAGAGCTGCATCATCCGGATCTGATGAACACGCTCAACAAGCTGATGGTCGATCTGGACTACGACTTGCGTGGTTTCCAGAAAGTCCTGCTCAACACCAAGACCTTCCAGTTCGTTCCCAATCCGGAGCCTGCCAAGGTGCTCACCGGAGACGACTTCCACGGCCGCCAGTTGACCCGGCTATCGGCCGAGCAGCTTTGGGACTCGCTGATCACCCTGGCCTCGGGCGACCCGGACAAGACGCCGCGCCGCTCGTTGGACGACCGGATCTATGTCTCTAACAAGCCGGTGCTGGTGGGCAAAAAGAACATGCCGCAGCTTTCCAAGGAAGTCCTTGCCCTGAAGTCCGAGGAAGAAGTCCGGGCCTACTTTGCGATCTTCCTGGCCGATGTCCGCAAGGAGCGCGGAGGTTCCGCCAACGATGGCGGCGGGATGATGATGGAGAACAAAATCCACCGCTACGGCAACGATTCCCCGGTCCGTGCTTCCGAACTGCCGAGCCCGGCTCCGCGCCAGCACCTGCTCTACTTGTTCGGCCAGTCCGATCGCCTCGTGGTCGACGGGTCGAGCCGCGAGCCGAATGTCGGCCAGGTTCTTTCGCTGATGAACGGCTACGTCCAAAAGCAGTTGGTCAACAACTCGGGCGCGCAACTCTACAAGAGCCTTGAAGGTGCCGGCACCGATGAAGAAAAAGTGCGACGCCTGTATATCACCATCCTGAGCCGTCCGCCGAGCCCCGAGGAAATGGGGTGGATGATCGAGGAGGTGAAGGCCTCCGGCGAGGATGGCTACCGCAACATCGTCTCGGCGCTCGTGATGTCTTCCGAGTTCCTCTTCCTTCAGTAAATCCAAGCACCCAGGAATCATGAATCCTTCCGATTTCAACCGTTTCGACGAACCCACCCGCCGGCGCTTCATCTCCAACGCCGCGCGCCTTTATCTCGGCGTCAACCTGCTGCCGATGTTCGGTTCCAGTGTGGCCTCAGCCGCGCCGGAGAAGGCCGCCAAGGCGACTGCCAAGAACGTCATCTACCTCTACATGTCGGGCGGCATGAGCCACCTCGACACCTTCGACCCGAAGCCGAAGAAGAAAGAGGTGATGGGACCCACCGAGGCGATCGCGACCAGCGCCACCGACGTCATGGTCGGCAAGTATCTGCCCAAGACCTCCGAGGTCATGGACAAGGTCTGCGTGGTCAATTCAATGACGTCCCGCCAGGGTGCCCACGAACAGGGGACTTACGTGATGCACACCAGCTACGACATGCGCGGCACGGTGAAGCATCCGACGCTGGGTGCCTGGGTGCTCAAGCTGGGCGGACGCCTCAACCCGGAGATTCCCGGCTACGTCGCGATCGATTCCTCGCAGGAGAACTCCGGCGGCGGCTTCTTCGGCGCCAAGTTTGCGGCCGCACCGATCGGCAGCCCGAATGACGGTCTCCAGGATTCGAAGAAGCCGGACGGCATCTCGCAGGAAGACTTCGACCGCCGGCTCTCGCTGGCGGACCGCCTCAACAAGCAGTTCCACGGCCGCTATCAGAACGCCGACGTGAAGGCTTACGAGGAACTCTATCAGGAAGCGATCCGCCTGATGAACAGCAAGGACTTGAAGGCTTTCAACATCAACGACGAGGCTGCCAGCACCCGGACGTTGTATGGCAACGGCCGCTTCGCCCAAGGCTGCATGCTGGCCCGCCGCTTGGTCGAGCATGGCGTGCGCTTCGTGGAAGTGCAACTCGGCGGCTGGGACACCCACTATGATAACTTCGCGGCCGTGGAAGGGCGCTGCAAGGAGTTCGATCAGGCCTACGCGGGCCTGCTGAACGACCTCGAGAAGCGCGGCTTGCTCAAGGACACGCTGGTCGTCGTCGCCACCGAATTCGGCCGGACCCCGACCATCAAGACCGAGCACAACGACGGTCGCGACCACCATCCCGCGGCTTTCTCCTGCCTGCTGGCAGGTGGCGGCGTGAAGGGCGGCTTCAAGTATGGCGAGACCGATGCCAAGGGCGAGCGGGTGAAGGAGAATCCGGTGACGGTTCAGGACTTCAACGCGACCATCGCCGCGGCGCTGGGCTTACCGCATGATCTGGTCGTGATGTCGCCCTCGGGACGTCCTTTCAAGTTCGCCGACCAAGGTAAGCCGGTGGCGGACTTGTTCGCGTGAAGCCGGACGTAGCGAGCGATCAGCCGGAACGAAAGCGACTGCTGGAACTGGTCGCTTTCGCCCGGAGAACCCCGGATCGCCTGGGGTTCACTTGGCGTCATGGGGTTTTCATCGGTTTGGCAGTGCTCAGTCTTTTCGCCGCGTTGCGCTGTTGGACGACGTGGCGGAGTTTCCATCGTCCAGTTGAAGTGCATGCGGCAGCGGGGATCACGGAGGTGGAGCAGAGTACGATGCTTGCGGCGATCCGTGCGGATTCATGGGTCCTCGATCCGGTGTCTATGGACGCGGCGACTTTCCAGAATGTCTTCTTGGGTCGCGGCCGGATTGAACGAAGCGTGAGTTTTTCCCGAGACGGCCGGGATATTCAGGCAGTAGTTTACCGGAGTGCCGGGGATGAAAATCGTTTCAGTCGGTCGAGATCATGGCATTTCGATTTCGACGAGATCGGTCGCCTGAAGGAGTCCTACATGATTTACAATATCGAGTAGCGATCCTGAAGCCCTTGGTCCGGCCAGCAGTGCACGCGTCGCCGATTCACCCTTCCATCGTCGCCGAAGTCACCACTGCAAGCGCGTGGTCGTCGGGCGAGCGGAAGCAGCGTTCGCGGCCGGAGGCGGGGATGCGGACGATCCAGCAGGAGCCGCCGTTGTCGCGGTTGACGAAGACCATGCCGCCCCGCTCCAGCACGTCTATCCGTGCGCGCTTGCCCTGCGGGGTGACCCAGAACAGCTCCACGATGTCGTGCAGCGCGTTGGCAACCACGACGGTGTGGGGTTCTCCTTCATGATCCTCATCGGGGCTCGATGCCACACTGCCGGACGGCAGCCATTCCACCGGAGCGCGCTCGGACACCTGGCAAAGTTGAGCCAGTTCGGCATCGGTAAGAGCGGCTTGGTTCCAGGCCTTGCGGAACTGCAGTGGGGTCCAGCCGAAGGCCTTGTTGAAGGAGCGGATGAACTGCTCCCGGCTGTTGAAGCCGGAGGCGCGGGCGACTTCCATCACCGACTGGCCGCTGCGCATCAGCAGGGCACGGGCGAGGGTGAGGCGGTGCATCGTGAGATGCTCGGCAAAGCCGGCACCGGTGGTTTCCTTGAGGATCCGGATGAGCTGGCGCGGGCTCTTGTTGAAGCGGGATGCGGCATCGCCCAGCTTGACCGACTTTTCGAGGTTCGGCCTCAGCCACTCGTGGAGCTGGGTGACCAACTGGTCTTTGCGCGGGGAGCGCTTGGTGCCGCGCTCCGGACCGGCGGCGGCGGCGGCGGCTTCGCGGGTCAAGGCAGCAAGTCGCATGGCAGCGGCGACGATGATGAAGTCCCGCGCCCAGCGCTCACCGGACTGATTCTGCAGCGCCGACTGGGCTTCGGCGGTCAGTTCCCCGATCTGCTGATAGATCGCGGGTTCGACGGCACCGACGACCATCGGCTCGCGGCCTGGAAGTTTCAGCCGGATGGTGCCGAGGCCGGGCTCAATGGCGAGCAGGTGGCCGTGGCCGCTCGCGATGCGGCCTTCCTGATCAGGCCAGAAGGACACCTTGACGGGGCCGAGACTGTTTTCCCAGCGGTAGATGAAAGCGGGGCCGTTGAGCGTGATCGCGCCGTTCATCACGGATTCGACGGGCACGGCTTTCCACGCCTGAAGCTCGGCCCACTGGGGGCCGGCGGCATCGAGGACGTTGAGAATATCGTGATCTGGGCTGCTGGACATTTCGGTTCCGCATTAGGAAAGATGCAGGGGAAGACCTGATGAGACTCAACAAGTCGAAAACCGATGGCAACTGTCCCGCGGGACATTTTTCACGCACCCCTCATCCAACGTCGGCATCCTGCACGCTGGCGGTCGGGGAATTGCCACCGCCGCTGTTGCCGATGCCTGGAATGACCCGGCGCACCAGTTTCTTCAGCCCGCTTTCGCCGGCTTCGAGGTCGACTTCCGCCTGGCGCATCGCCTTTTCCCAAGCGGGGGCGAAACCCGGGGCCTGCTCGCGCATCATCCGCACTGCGCTTTCGGTGACCTGGAAGTGCCGCAGCTCGGCCTTGCCCGGCTTCGACTGCAAGGTTGCCACGCTGACCCGGAGATTCTCGTTCTGGCGGCGGAGTTCCTCGAGCTCGCGTTGCAGGGTGTCGTTTCCCTGGGCGTTGATCTTGAGTTGTGTGTTGAGATGTCCCTGGAGTTCGCGCATGTCGTTTTCCAGTTTGCGAATGTCGCGGGAGAGGCGGCGGCGGGAGGAGAAGCCGGATTTCCAAGCGACGGCGGCTAGGGCCAGCCCGAGCATGAGACCGAGCGCGAAAGGGTCCTTGAGGTATTGCAAAATTTCCATGATTCGGGGGGATTAGCGTTTCTTGCCGGCGGGGGGCTGGGCGGGTGGGGGTTCGGGCGTCGGGGCAGGCAGGTCGAGTGCCGCGACCACGCGGTCGGTGAGGTCGGTCGCGCTCTTGGCATAAAGCAGCAGCGGGACGCCGGTGTTGGTGTTGCCGGAGCTGTCGAGAATCCAGTCGAATCCTTCCGCGGTGGCGATTTTTTCGGCGGTCTGCCGGATCAGGGCGAGCCGTTGTTTTCGGTCCGCCACCATTTCGGCACTGATCTCCCGGTTCCTGTCGGCGTGGTAGCTTTCGAAGTCGGCACGCAGCGCGTTGGCTTCCCGCATTTTGACGGCATACTCACGCTCGAGCTTCTTGCGTGCTTCGAGGTCGATCTTGGTGTTCGATTTGAGCTGGTTGCGGCGGAGTTGGAGTTCCGAAAACATCGCGTTCGAGTTCGCGAGGCGGGGGTCCTTGTTGATCTCGTCGCGCTTGGCTTTCAAGAGTTCCGCGGTCCTCGAATTCGCATCGAGCTGCTGGACGACATCGGCAACCCGGAGCACGGCGACGCGCGGGGGCTCGGCGGGTGCCGGGCTGGTCGAAAGCACTAATGCCAGGAAAGCGGCGGCGAATTTCATCATTTCCGGGGTGATGATGCACTGCGCCTGTGAGGCTGTCCAGCGCCCGGAAGAAAGCGCGGTTTCGAGAGCAAATGCTCAAGACTCCGGCAAGACGGGCGCGCTATCCTAGGTTTGTGAATCGAGGCAAGAACCATGTGATCGTGCTGGGCGGCGGAGTGATCGGACTTTGCTCGGCGTACTATGCCTTGCAGAAGGGATTGGCCGTCACGGTGATCGAGCGGGAAGCGGCGGGCGGTGACAATTGCTCGATGGGCAACGCCGGGATGATCGTTCCCAGTCACTTCATCCCGCTGGCGGCTCCGGGGATGATCGCGAAAGGCCTGCGCTGGATGTTCAACCCGGAGAGTCCGTTCTACATCCGGCCGCGGCTGGATCCCGCGCTGGCCCGCTGGGCATGGCTGTTTTACCGGCACTCGACGGCGGGCCACGTCGAGCGGACGAAGAACCTGCTACGCGACCTGAACCTGGAAAGCCGGCGCTTGTTTGCGGAACTGGCGGCGGACGAGGATTTCGGATTGGCGAAGCGGGGGATGCTGATGCTTTGCAAGACTGCGAAGGGCTTGGAAGAGGAAGCCGCGGTGGCTACTGCGGCGAGGGAAATCGGACTGGAGGCCGAGGTTGTGGATGCTGCCGGCGCGGCGCGGCTTGATCCGGGAATCAAGATGGAGGTGGAGGGCGCGGTCTATTTTCCGCAGGACTGCCATTTGGATCCGGCGCGTTTCATGAGCGCACTCCGCCGCCGGGTGCTGGTGATGGGCGGGGAAATCGTGAGTGGCGTGGAGATCGACACGCTGGAGACGCGGGACGGAAAAGTCAGTGCCCTGGCCGGCGGTGGCAGGCGCTTCGAGGGCTCGCAGTTCGTCATCGCCGGCGGATCCTGGAGTCCGTCGCTGCTCCGGCATGCCGGCTTGAAGCTGCCGCTGCAAGCGGGCAAGGGCTACTCGCTGACCCTTGCCGCACCTCCCGAACTGCCTCAGCTCTGCTCGATCTTCGTCGAGGCCAAAGTCGCGATCACCCCGATGGCCGGCAGCCTGCGCTTTGCCGGCACGATGGAAGTCGGCGGTCTCGACCTGTCGATCAATCCGAGCCGGGTGCGCGGGATCGTCAAATCGGTGAACGCCTACTTTCCCGGCTTCAGCGAGACCGACTTCGCCGGGATCAAGCCGTGGGCGGGCCTGCGGCCGGTGTCGCCCGACGGCATCCCTTATCTCGGCAAAGTGCCGAACTTGCCAAACCTCATCGCCGCCACCGGTCACGCGATGATGGGCCTGAGCCTCGGTCCGGTCAGCGGGCGTCTGGTCGCGGGAATGCTCACCGGCGAGCCGGCTTTCCGCCCCGTCGATCAGATGGCGCCGGGGCGGTTTTCCTGAGGGTCACGCGGTGGCCATCGCCTGCTGAAGCTCGGCGAGCCGGTGGTCGGCGTTGCGGAGGGTTTCCAGGATGCGGCGCTGCTTTTCGACCTGCTCCGGCTCGAGCGTCGAGGATGCCGCGCGCTGGGCGGTTTCGTTGACGGCTTGGCGCAGGGCTCGGGCGGCGGCGGCTTGGAAATTCGAATCCGCGAACGGAGCGCCGGGCGACATTTCCGGGTCCATCGACTCGACGAGGAAGTCGGCGAAGAAGTGCGGCTGGCAGACGCGGTAAACGTGGAGGCCGAGTTGGAAAAGCTCGCAGGCGAGGGGACGCAGGCCGTTGAGTCCCTGCTGCTCCCAGTGGCGCTCGACGGCCAGCGCGTCTTCGACCAGGTCGGTGGTGTCGGAAACCCAGTCTTCGGCGAGGCCGGGACCTTTGCGCGACTCGTCCAGCCAGGTGACCAAGGCGTGGGCTTGCAAGTGCCGGGCCTGCAAGGCGATCTCGGCAGGCGAGGGGTGGTTGCGTTCGTGGGGCACCACCAGTTCCAGCACGCGGCGGGCATCGGCAACGGTGGCATCGGCATCGCCGGCGACCTGCAAGGAGTGGCGGCCACGGTTGAGGAGGGCGTTGCAGAGGGTGATGAGCTGCGGTGGATTTTGTGGTGAGGGGAGCAGCTCGATGCATTCGTCGAAGCAGCGGCGGGCCTCGTCGTGGTCCGCGGCCACCAGTCCGCGGTTCGCGCAGGCCAGGGCAAGCCGTTGGAGCGCTGCGGGGTTCTCTTGGTACGGGAGTTGTCGTAGATGGCCGATCGCCTCGTCGTAGGCAGCGCGGGCTTCGTCGTCGCGACCGCCGATCCGCTGGAGCGCATCGCCGCGGTGCATCAGCGCGGCGGCGTAGGACCAGCGGAACTGCTCTTCTTCCTCAAAAGGTAACTCGCGGCGGAGCGCAACGACACGGTCGAAGTCTTCCAACGCACCCTGAAGCTTTTCCGGATCGCCGCCGGCGAAGCGGCAGAGACCGCGGTTGAGCCACAGATTGGAAAGCTCCATCTTGCCGCGCGGCGTGCCGTCATCGAGGTCCGCGGAGTTTTCCAGCGCGGCATCGTAAAGCGGCAGCGCGTGGTCGAGCAGGCCGTGGTCGCGGTGGAGATTACCGAGCACCATCCGGGCCATCGCGCGGATGCCGCGGCTGGTGATGTCGGGCTTGCCCGCGAGGGACTCGACAACGGTGGTCAGTTCGCCGATCGCGGCATTGAAATCTTCCTCGGAAAGGGGCGTCGGGACATCGCGCCACTTCAGGACGGTCGCGAGTGTTTCGGGCAATCCGGGGGCTTGTGGGGTGGATGGAAAGACTTCAGCCATGTGCGGGGGGAAATTCCACGGGCCGGGCCGGGAGGTCGAGCGAAAGAACATGCGGGACGAGAATCCGGCAGGGCGAAAGGGCAGAACAGCGCGGGCTTTCGGGATTCGTGCTTCTGGTTTCGAGATTCCGCATTCACCTTCCCGCCGTGCTGCGTTTCAAGGCCATCGACGATCTCGCGCGGACCCCGGGTCCGCACCATCTGGCGCTCGGGGTATTTGACGGAGTCCACCTCGGGCACCAGGCGGTGATCGGGCAGGCGCTGGCGGCGCGGGAAAAGCAGGGTGGGACCTGTGGCGTGCTGACCTTCGATCCCTATCCGATCCAGGTGCTCTTTCCGGACAAGGCGCCGCGGCGCCTGCTGGCATCGCTGGATCACAAGGCGGACATCCTTGCGATGATGAGCGTGGATTTCCTGCTGGCGCTGCCCTTTGACCGGGAGCGGGCGGCGCAGGAGGCGGAAGATTTTGTCCGGGAGATCGCGGCGGTCGGGGTGAAGACGGTGGCGGTGGGAGAGGACTGGCGTTTTGGGAAAGGTCGGCAAGGAGATGTCGCGCTGCTTGCCCGGCTGTCGCGGGAGCTGGGCTTTGAGCTCGGGTCGCTGCCCCCGGTCATGATGGAGGGCGAGCGGATCAGCAGCACCCGGATCCGCCAGGCGATCCGGGACGGCAATCTCCCCGCCGCCGCGCGGATGCTGGGTCGCCCCTACACCGTGGCGGGGAAGGTGGTCGAAGGTCGCCAGCTTGGGCGTCAGCTTGGATTCCCGACCGCCAATCTGGTCCAAGGCGACGAGCAATTCCCCCCCGATGGAGTGTGGGCGGTCCGGGTGAGCGTGGGTGGCCGCCGGCTCGACGGGGTGGCGAACCTCGGCGTGCGCCCGACGGTGGATGGCAGCACGCATTCGCTGGAGGTCCACCTGTTCGAGTTCGATGGCGATCTTTACGGCCAGGTGCTGGAGGTCGAGTTCGTCAAGCAACTACGGGGCGAGCGGAAATTCGAGTCGCTGGAGGCACTCAAGGAGCAGATCGCCCGCGATGCCGGAGATGCCCTGTATTTACTTCGTGGGCTTGATGAAGTGGAACCGTGAATTTTCCCGGATTTTCGGCTTACGCTGGCGAATCCGGCTCTCTATAGATACCCGAAACCCCGATGCCGATCTTCGATCGTTTCAACTCCGCCGTCGTCACCCGTGCGCGCCTTCTGGCGCTCGCACCGGCAACCTGTCTCCTTTTGTCGCTGCCCGTGTCGGCCCAGCAGCCCTCAGCGCTGGCCCAAGCCGAACTGCAGCGCCGTGCCGCGAGCGCGGGTGAAGCGCGAATCCTCCTTCAGAAGGGTGATGAAGCCTATGAAGCCGGGCGCTGGGCGGATGCCGTCGCCGCTTACTCGGGCGCCCGCGACTTGCTCCCTGATGCCCCCGCCACGGCGGCTCTGCGGAGCGCGGCGACCGAGCGCTTGGTTCAGGCTTCGGTTGAACAAGCCCGCCACCAAAGCCGCATGGGCGACGTCAAAGGGGCGGGCGAATCGGTTGACCGGGTGCTTGATGAATCGGTCTCGCCGGACGACGTCCTGGCGCTCGAAATGCGCGAGCAAATCAACGATCCGATCCGCACCAACCCGGCGGCAACGCTGGAGCACACGGGCGACGTCGAAGAAGTGCGGATGTTGCTCTACAAAGCCCAGGGCTTCCAGGATCTCGGGGAGTTCGACCGGTCCGCCCTGGTCTTTGAAGAAGTCCTGCGGGTCGATCCCACCAACAAGGCCGCCCGCCGCGGGCTGGAGGAGGTTGCCCAACACCGAGCTGACTATGCGCGGGCTGCCTACGATGAAGCACGCGCGGCCATGCTGTCGCAGGTCGATGGTGCCTGGGAACTCCGGGTCCGGCCAATCACCGGCACTCCGGACGAACTGGAACCTGGAAGTGTAACCGGCACCGGACGGATGCTAATGTCCAACAAGCTCGAGCGGATCATCCTGCCGGTGGTGGACTTCGATGGCGTGAATATCCAGGAAGCACTCGACTTCCTCCGCCAGCAATCGATCCAACTCGATACCTTCGAGCTCGATCCTGCCAACCGCGGGATCAACTTCGTGCTGGAAATCGGTGGTCCGGATTCGGAATCCGCCAAGAAAATCCTCGGCACTGAGATCAATCTCCAGCTCAAGAGCGTTCCGCTCTCCCAAGTTCTTAAATACATCAACGACATCACCCGCACGGTTTACGTGCCCCAGGATTGGGCGGTGGCGATTCGCCCGGCGGGAGCGGATTCGACGGACATGATCACGCGGACCTACCAGGTGCCGCCGGATTTCCTGACCAGCGGCGGGGTCGCCGGCGGCGAGGGCGCTGCGGACGACCCGTTCGCGGGTGATGATGCTGCGGAGGGGGTGATCCCTCGGCGACTCAGCGCTGAAGAAGTTCTCAAACAGCAGGGGGTGGTCTTTCCCGAAGGTGCCACCGCCAGTTACAACGCGGGCAATAGCACGCTGCGGGTCTTCAATACCACGACGGGACATGCCTTGATCGAGCAGATCGTGGAAGCCACCACGAACACCGAACCGGCCATGGTGCTGGTCGAGGTGAAGATGATCCGGACCCAGGAGCGCGTCCTCAAGGAGCTCGGCTTTGATTGGCTGCTTGGTGAATTCAGCCTGGGCGGCAGCGGGCTGACCCCGGGCACGCCCGGCGGGGTCTTGACCGGCGGCGACCTCAACCCCGAGAACCTCGCCGATGTGGCGTTGGCTCCCGGGGACTATTTCCGGCGCGCGATTACCAGCGGCAACCGCAGCGGAAACGAAGCGATCATCGGCGACTCGATCGACGACCTCCTTCTCGAACAGCAGCAGGGATTCTCCCGCGGCACTGCCCGCGCTCCAGGAATTCTCCGGGCGAACGGCAGGCTCAACAACACCGACGTCACGATGTTGATGCGCGGACTTGACCGGAAAAAGGGTGTCGACCTCGTGGTCAGCCCTTCCACGGTCACCCGCAGCGGCCAGCAATCGAAGATCGAGATCATTCGGGATTTCATTTATCCCACCGAATACGAGCCCCCCGAGCTGCCGAACACGGTCTCCACTCCGGTGCTGGTCAACGTGGTGACAGGGGAAATAAGGAGCGGAACCCCTCCGCTCGTGCCGATCACGCCGGCTACTCCGACCAGCTTTGAGACCCGAGCTGTCGGCGTGGTGCTTGATGTTCTGCCAACCGTCAGTGCCGACCGCTACTACGTGGACATCGCGCTGAACCCATCGGTCACCGATTTCGACGGCTTCATCAACTACGGCACTCCGATCACCGCCTCCGCACCTTCCGCCCTGGGTGGCTTCGGTTTGGGGACCGATAACTTGGTCGAGATCACCCCCAACGAAATTTTGATGCCGGTCTTCTCCGTCATGAGAACGGAAACCAATCTGACCATCGCCGACGGCTCCACCCTGGTGATCGGCGGCATGCTTCAGGAAAAACTGCAGAAAGTGGAGGACAAGACCAAGATTCTCGGTGACTTGCCGATTTTCGGACGGATGTTCCAATCCGAAGCCTACGCGCCGGTTCGCACCGCCGTGGTGTTCCTGGTGACGGTCAAAGTCGTCGATCCTACGGGAAAGCCGTTTCGCGACCGATGATCCAAGCCGTACCGAGTTCGGAGGCGGCTGTCTTTCGTCCATTTTCTAGCGATGCCATCCTCTGATCCCGAACCTGAGAATTATTCGATCGACGAAATGGTCGATCGGCTGCGGTCCCGGGGCGAGGGGGGGCGCGACGGGCAACCGGAATTGGTTGTCCGCGAGGACGGGACGGAGGTTTACCGGATGCGCAAGCGGAAGCGCCGGTCGCACCAGCCGAAAAAAGAGAAGGAGAAGCGGCAACAGCAGTTTCGGGTTGTCAAGGTGGTTGCGGGTGTCGGCCTGGTGGCTATGACCGGTCTCGCATTGCTCGGGTCGGTCATCTATCTCAACAGCTCGGCATATCAATCGACGCTCGTTTCCCGGATCCGCACATGGACTGGTGCCGAGCCACAGCTCACCCAGTTCCGGATGTCGCCGGTCAGCGCTGCGGCAGGGTCGGTTAGCTTTGCCTGGCCCGAGGGCTCGATGTTGGAAAGCCTCCAGTTGAATGGAGTGAGAGCGGATCTCGGTTTCTCCAGTATTTTTGGACGATCGTGGAAGGGGACGGAAATGGTCGCGACGGGAGGCACGCTCATGCTCCGGCAGCCCAAAGCAGGCCCCACCCTGGTTTCTCCGGATCGGAAAGGGGATTGCCCATTTCAGTTCCGCTACCGCAGCCCGAATTTCACCGTTCTCATAGGGCCGGCCGAATCACCGACACTTCGGTTGCTGTCGTCCGAGGTTTCGATCAACGTCCAGGATTCTGCGGCCACCAAGGCCAACCTCCAGTTCGAAGGTGGCGAGCTAACAATCCTAGGCTGGGGGAATTTCGCCCTGACTTTCGCTTCTTTCCAGATCGAGCCTAGTGGAATCCAGTTGGCCACCGCGCGGATCGTCCCGGGAGGGGGATCGAAGGGTGAAATCGAGATTCGCAATCCGCAGCAGGTTCCACTTGCTCTCGAAGGTGGCGAGTCGGAAATGGCGTTGCGCATTGACCGGGTTCCCTTGACGACGCTCCTGGGTCCGAAATTCGGGGAGTGGTTGAGAGCCACCGTGGAAACGCGCGAGGAAGGGGCGGACGGCACGATTTTGTTTCAAGGCGGAAAGTCGCCTTCGGTCTCCTGCCGGATTCCTTTCCATGCGACTGCGAATTCCGAGACTTCGGCATCCGTTCTCCCGATGTTTGCCATCATTGCCAAGGAGGTGGGCGAGACGTGGTATCACAAGCCGGTTTTCGATCTCGATTTCAGCGGCACATTGATCCGTGGCAGCAACGCAAGCGGCATCCAGAATCTGAACATGGAAGCCCGCGGACGACTCCTGATCAAGGGCGGGGTGATGGCGGAGGCGGGCGGCGTGTTGGACGGTTCCCTGGAGATCGGGCTTCCCGAATCGGCGCTCGCCGATTGCTCGTTGCCTTTCCGCCGTGTCTTCAATCGCCGGGAAGGTGCCCACGCCTGGGCGACCGTCAGGATTTCAGGAACGGGTGCCAAGCCGGTCGACGATCTCCAGCAGCAGATCGAGCAAGCAGCGACCACCGTGGCTCCAGCCAACGGCGGTTTGGAGTCCGTCGAGGATGAATTCCGAGACCTAACCACCCCAAAGGATCGTTGAGAAGGCGCGGTGCCGGCATCGGTGGAGCGGACAAAATCCCCGGCCCGGCCCCAGGGTTCATGCATCAGAGTTCCTGAATGCGGAGATTGCGCCAGCGGACCTTGCAGGATTTGCCGGAATGAACCTGAAGGGCGAGAAAGCCTTCGGGGGTGAATTCCTGCCCTTCGTCAATGTAGTCGACGCGCTCCTTGCCGTTGAGCCAGATCTGGATGTGCTTGCCCTTGCAGACGATGCGGATCTCGTTCCAGTCGTCCCACTTGATGATCTCGCCACCTTGCTTCGTGAATGCCGCTTCGGCCGGCTTGTCACCCTTCTTGGGGAAAAGCCAGCCACGCCGGGCTTCATCATAAAGACCGGCGGTCCAGGCCCTGGCCTTGCCGTTGTCGTGTTCGCACTGGTAGCCGTGCACGCGGCCGTCCTTGCCCTCCTTCTGAAGTCCGCGGAACATCATGCCGGAATTGCCGGTGAGGTCGTCGAACTTCATCTCAAAGCGGAAATCGAAGTCCTTGTAGGTCTTCTCGGTGCGCATGAAGGTGTTCGACTTCACATTCTCCCCGAAGCCAATGATCTCGGCACCGGCTATGCGGAATTCGCCGTTGCCATTGACCTTTTTCCAACCGGTGAAGTCCTTGCCGTTGAAGAGCTCAGTGAATCCCGGTTCCGCTGCGGGGCAGAGAGGAAGAGCGCAAATGGCGGCGGCGATCAGGGTGCTAAGTTTCATGGATCTGTCCGACAACTGTGCCCCTCCGGATCGCCGGAGCAAGCCTGAAGTCGGATGCGAGCGATGCCGTCACCGAGCTTTTCCTTGCGACACCCGGTCAGCCTGCTAGCTTCCGCGGCAATTGCTGGGAAAAAGTATGATAGGCCATCTTGATTGTCCCGTCCTCGTTCTCAACCGGTTCTGGCAACCGGTGCAAACCTGCTCCGTCCGGCGCGCGCTCAAGCTTCTATTTCTGGGGCACGCGCAGGTGGTGCAGACCGAAGGCGAGGACCGATTCCGCACCCACGATTTGGGATCCTGGGTTGAGCATTCGTCGCGGGAAGTGGTCGAGGACGTCATCCACACTGTCCGCTTGGCCCTGCGGGTTCCCAAGATCATCGTGCTGGCGCTCTACGAGAAGCTGCCGCGGATGGAGGTCCGCTTTACCCGCCGCAACGTGTTCCTGCGCGACAAACACACCTGCCAATACTGCGCGAGAATCTTCAACGAGCCGGAACTCAACCTCGACCACGTGATGCCGCGCGACAAGGGTGGTCGCACGACTTGGGAGAACATCGTCACCTCCTGCATCCGCTGCAATACCCGCAAGGCGAACAAGCTGTCCCACGAGGTGAACATGCATCCGCTCCGCAAGCCGGTCGCCCCACGCTGGCGACCGATGTTCGCGCTGCGTGAAAATGCCCGCTCCGACGAGAGTTGGACGCATTTCATCGACCCCGACCCGTCAAAGGTCCGTTTGTCCGCGTGAGTCGACGAAAAAAGCGCCGCCCCGGTAAAGGCGGCGCTTGGGAAAGACCGGCGGTCAGGCTTGGTCGATGGTCTTCTCGCTGGCCGCATCGACGATCATGAAACGCTCGCGGTGCAGCGCCGGATCGGAACGGAAGATCAGGCGGCCGGAATGCTGGCGCTCCAGTTCGACAAGGTGACGGCTGTCCTCGGTCTTGAAGCGGGTGAGCACATCGGGATTGACCACCACGATAAGGTCGCCCGCCTGGTCGCGGTGCTTGTTGATCACCGTGACGATGCGGCGCTGGATCTCCACGCTCATGGTCATCGGGGTCTTCACCCGGCCGCGACCCTGGCAGTAGGGGCAGTGCTCGAACATGGTGTCGCGCAGCGACTCGTTGAGGCGCTGGCGCGTCATCTCCATGAGGCCGATCGACGAGATCTGTAGTACTTGAGTCTTCGCCTTGTCCTTCTTCAAGCGGTCCTTCATCGCCTTGTAGACCGTCTGCTGGTCCTTCCGGTGGCGCATGTCGATGAAGTCGACCACGACCAAGCCGCCGATGTTGCGAAGGCGGAGCTGCCGGGCGACTTCCTGGGCGGCTTCGACGTTGGTTTCGAAGATCATCTTGTCGACATCCTTCGAGCCGCGGTTGCGGCCGGTGTTGACGTCGATGGCGATGAGCGCCTCGGTTTCATCGATCACGATGTAGCCGCCGCAAGGCAGCCAGACCTGGCGCGAGAACGCCTCGTCGATCTGCTTCTGGATCCCGATCGCCTCGAAGATCGGCTGGGTGGACGGCATGTGATGGATGCGTCGTTTCGCGCGACGTGAGATCTTGCCGGCGATCTCGCGGATCATCTCGGTGGTCTGGGCATCGTCGCAGAGGACCTGGTCGACCTCATCGGTGAGGAAGTCGCGCGCGGTCCGCTCGATCAAGCCGGGCTCTTGGAACACGCAGAGCGGTGCCGGGCCGGAGTCGCGCTTGTCTTCGACGGCGTGCCACTGCTCCATCAGCATCGCGAGGTCGCGCACGAAGTGGCGGGCGCGGGTGCCGTGGGCGACGGTACGCATGATGATGCCCATTCCTTCCGGCACGCTGAGGCGCTGCATGATCTTGCGCAGGCGCTGGCGTTCCTTCGGGTCCTCGATCTTGCGGGAAATCCCGAACTGCTCGGTGTAGGGCATCAGCACGAGGTAGCGGCCGGCCAACGAGATGTTGGTGGTGACGCGCGGTCCCTTGGTGCCGATCGGGCCCTTCGAGACCTGGATCATGATCTCGGAGCCGATCGGATAGATGCTCGGGATGTCCTTCGAGCTGATCTTCTGCTGCTGCTTTTTTTTCTGGCTGCCCGCGCGCTCGATCTCCTCGAGGCCGGCGTCGAGGGCGGCGGGGATCGCGTCCCAGAAGTGAAGGAAGGCATTCTTGTCGAGGCCGATGTCGACGAACATCGCCTTGAGGCCCTGCTCGATGTTTTTCACCCGGCCTTTGAAGATACCACCGACGATGTTCTGCTCGCCTTCCCGCTCGACGGTGTATTCCTCGAGAACCCCGTTGTCGAGGAGGGCGACCCGGCGCTCGAGGCGCTCGACGTTGACGATGACGGTGTTGCCTTCTTTCGGGTTCGGTCTGCCGATGCCGAGGAAGCGTTTGATTTTCTGGATCATGGATTTGATAAGAGAGTGGGAGTTGGAAGGAATTAGCGTTGGGGAGAGGGAGAGTTGCGTCGAGGGGCGACCGTGCCCTCTTCGTCGATTTCAGGGGTGATGGTGGGCTTGGGCGTGATGGCAGGCGGGAGCTGCGAAGTGTCCTGAGGGACGATCCCGGCGGCGGCCGCGGCTTCCGATGCCTCGTTGCCGGTCTCGCCGTCGTCCTGGCTGATATCGATCGCCGCGAGAACGTCTTCGGGGAGGGTGATCTCCTTGATCGGATCGAGATTGCCGATCACGGGTTGGAGCGGATGAAGAGGGAGCCGCATGCCTTCCTCACGAGCCAGGATGCCGCGGAGAAGCAGGTGAACCAGGGGGCCGCAGACCGCGCCGCCCGACTTGCCGTTCTCGACCAGCATGCAGACGGCGTAACGGGGCTCAGCGAAGGGGGCGAACGCGAGAGTCCAGGCGTTGTGGAGATCCAGCGGCTTGCTGACCTGGGCGGTTCCGGTCTTCGCTGCCACCTCGTAGCCGGGAATTTTGAGGCGTCCAGCCGTGCCGCCCGGGACATTGACCGCCATCCACATGCCCTTGCGGATGAGCTCCATGTCGGCGGGTTTCATACCCTCCTTGATGAGATCGACTTTGACCCGCGGGGAGTCTTCGACGACTACCGTGCCGTCCCTGGTCACCGCCTTCTTGACCAAGCGGGGTTCGTAGTAGCGGCCGCCATTGGCAACGCACGCGGTCACGGCGCATAGCTGCAGCGGGGTTGACAGCGCGTTGCCCTGGCCGATCGAAAGGAAACCCATGTCGATCGGTGTCACACTGACGTTGGGGCGCAAGCGTTGCCAATTGCGGCTGCCCGTGACCAGTCCGGGGCTTTCCTGCGGCAGGGGGATGCCCGTCTTTTCGCCCAAGCCAAGCATGCCGAAGCCGTCCGCCATGCCCTTCGCCCCGATGGATCGGGCGAGTTGCATGAAATAAGGATTGCACGACTGCTGAATGGCTTTCGGCAAGGGCAGGCTGCCATGGCTGCCACCCTTCTGGGCGATCCAGCAGCCGACTTTTGCGCTACCGTAGGACACGTAACCGCTGCAGTTGTAGCTACGGTTGGCCAGACCATTGATTGCCCCGACCAGTGCTGTCGGGATCTTGAAAGTGGATCCCGGCACGAAGGGGCTGATCGAGCGGTCAATCAACGGTGAGATTTTCGCCTCGTTGTATTCCCGGTCCCTCGCGGCGCTGATGCTGGGAATATAATCGTTCGGATTGTAATCCGGGACGGATGCCATCGCGAGGATTTCGCCGGTCCGGACATCCATGACAACGCCCGAAGCGGAACCGGCCTGGCGCAGGATGTTGGAAAGAAGATGCTGGATTTCGGCATCGATCGTCAGCGTGACTTCCGCCCCGACACCCGGGTCGAGGCGGTCATAAATGCCGAGGATCTTGCCCTTCTCGTTCTTGCTGATTTTTTTCCATCCCTCCGGACCGCGCAAGAGGTCGTCGAAAGTGGCCTCGATGCCGGCCACGCCCTTGTCGTCCCCGACGTATTGATATCCGTAATCCCGCGCGGCATCCTCGGGGATGTCGCCTTTCGACCACTGCCTGACGTAGCCGAGGGTGTGGCAAGCGAGCGCTTTATAGGGATATTCGCGCTGCGGGCGGACGTTGAGATAGACACCGGGCAACTCCAGCGAGTGCTCGGCAAAGCGAGCGAACTCGTCGTAGGTGACGTCCATGGTGTAGGAGAAGGGGACCAGACCGCCGTGGGTCTTGTAGTGGGTCCGCAGGTCCTTTGCCCTGAAATTGCGGACCAGTCCCAATTGTTCCAGCACCGGGATCACCCGTTCCTTGACGATGGCGACAATGTCGGTCTCCGTCTTCTTCCGCGGCATGCCCTTCTCGCTGGACTCCACGTCCACCGTGGGATCCTCGGCCCGTTGGTTCCTGTAAGCTTGGTGGATCTCCTCAAGGTTGAAGGAGACCTCGTAGTTGCGGCGGTTGCGAGCCAGTTCGATTCCGTTGCGGTCCTTGATCGTGCCGCGGATCCCCGGTTCGCGGACGGTGATCTGGCGGTTGCCGGGGACCTGGGCCTTGTAGAAATCCTGGCGGTCGATCTGGAATTCGTAGAGCCGTGTCAACAGTGCTCCGAAACCGAACAGCACGAGGGCGGTCAGCAGGTAGAGGCGGAGTCGGAGACGGGGTTCGATGGCACTCATGCGATGGCGCGGCGGCGCTTCTTCTTTTTCAATCCTTCGAAACGGATCTCATGACCGAAGCGCTCTGCGATGTAGAACAGGATCCAGAAGACGATCGGCGAGAACAGCATCGTGAGCACCGAAGTGAAGACGATTTGAAAGAGCGTGGCACGGGGAAAGAGGAAATCGCCACGGACGAAGTTGATGATGAGATACTCCGCGACGAGATAGACAAAGATGGAGACACCGACGAGGAAAGCCGAGACTTGCCACTTGCCTTCGCGAAACAGGGGCTGGATGCCCTGCATCAGGTAACCGATGACTCCGTAAAGGATGATCGAGTTACCGAATAGGGGCGACTGCGCGGGTTGGTCATAGACCAATGGGTCGCCGCCCGGAGGGCCCAGCGCACTCTGGACATCCCACAGGAAGCCGCAGGTAAAAGCCATTGCGAGCATGACCGGCGGCCCCACGGTCACCGATGCGCAGAGAAAAACCAGAGTTACCAGCAGCAGGCGCGAGTTGAACAGCCCGGTCAACGAGGGGATGAACTGCTGGGCCACCAGTGCCAGCAGGACGAGGATGAAGAGGCTAAGCGAATACCGTATCACGGGATCATGGCAGCGGAAGGAGGAAAACCGTGCTTAGATCCGTGAAATCGACCGAGGGTCGGACCAAAGCTTCGGAGTCGAGAGGGCCGGGTAGAACCGAATCGACGGTGCCCACCAGGAGGTTCGCGGGGAAGAGCCCTCCGCGCCCGGTGGTAAAAACCCGCGTGCCCGGACTAATCCGGACTTTCGGGGAAAGAAATCGAAGGTTGAGTTTGGGGCCACCTTCATACTGGCCGCGCTGGCCGCTGAGGATTCCCACTTCCGGGGTGCCCTCGACTTGCACGGAAACCTGGCAAGCTTCGTCAGTCAGCAAGATGACCGAAGACAGTTTGTCGCCAACCCGGTCGACCTTGCCGACGAGGCCGCCGTCCGCCACCACCGGCTGATGGACCGCCACTTGGTTCTCCCAGCCGCGGTCGATCTCGACGGTTTGCCACCAGGTGGTCGTCTGGCGGCGGATCACGCGGGCGACGGTCATCTTGAAATCGGTGCGCTTCTGGAAGTCGTGTGCACGGCGCAACTGGGCATTCTCGGCCTCGACCTCGATCAAGTGGCGTTCGACCTGCCGCAGGCGATCATACTCGGCACGCATCGCCTCGAGCTCGGTTTCGAGTTGCTTGGAATGCTCCACCTCGTCGAGAAAGGTCCTCGCTTTTATCTCCAGCGACGACCCCGCATTGAGGAAAGGAGTCAGCCACGAGTAATAGGTCGCCTGGATTTCCCGGACCGTACGCTCGCTCCGGGTCAGCGCCCAGACGGCGCCGCCCAAGAACAGGAGAAATGCGAGGAGATTGAGCGGCCTCATGGCGAGGAGCCCCGGGCGGACCGGTCAGTAGTGGGAAGAAGTGGTGACCCGCTTCAGTAACTCGGGCTCCTGCAGCATCCGGCCGGTGCCTTCCGCAACGGCGCTGAGGGGGTCCTCGGCGACATGGACCGGCAGGCCCGTTTCTTCCCGGAGAAGCCGGTCCAAGCCCCGCAACAGGGCCCCTCCGCCCGCCAGCACGATGCCGCGGTCGACGAGGTCGGCGGCAAGTTCAGGCGGGCAACGTTCCAGCGTGGTGCGCACGGCATCCACGATGGTGGAAAGCGGGTCCGCCATCGCCTCGCGGATTTCCTGCGAGGTGATGGTGATGGTTTTCGGCAGGCCGGCGACGAGGTCGCGGCCCTTCACGTCCATGGTGATTTCCTTCATCAGCGGGGCCGCGGAGCCCAGCCGGATTTTGATGTCTTCGGCGGTGCGTTCGCCGATCATCAGGTTGTAAGCCCGCTTCATGTAGGACACGATGGCCTCGTCGAGCTCGTCGCCCGCGGTGCGGACGGAGCGGGCGAAAACGATGCCACCCAGTGAAATGAGTGCGACCTCGGTGGTGCCGCCGCCGATATCGACGATCATGTTGCCGGAGGCGTCCATGACCGGGAGGCCGACGCCGATCGCGGCGGCCATCGGTTCCTCGACGATGTGAACCTCCCGCGCGCCCGCCTGCTCGGCCGACTCACTGACCGCTCGGCGCTCGACCTCCGTGATTCCGGACGGCACCGCGATCACGACCCGCGGATTGTTGCGGCGCCGGCCGTTGTTGGCCTTTCGGATGAAGTGGCGGAGCATGGCTTCCGCCACTTCGAAATCGGCGATCACCCCGTCCTTGAGGGGGCGGATGGCGACGATATTGCCCGGCGTCCGGCCGAGCATGCGCTTGGCGTCATCGCCGACGGCCAAAACTTCGTTGGTGCCGGCCTTTACCGCGACCACCGACGGTTCGCGGAGGACGATGCCTTGATCCTTGACGTTGACGAGGGTGTTGGCGGTGCCGAGATCGATACCAATTTCGTTGGAAAACCAGCTGCCGAATAATCGAGCAAACATTCTGATGGTGAAAGGATTGGGAAAAGAAAATTGACGGCCGTCACTGCCCCCGCGCGGCACCGTCCGCCGGTCGCAAGGGTGTAAAAAAAGTTAACCTTCCCGAGAAATCGGGGGGGCGGCGGACTATGGTGACGCAGGCCCCACCGGGTCAAGTGGGAATCCCTTGTACTGCAAAGAGCGACAGCGGCAATCAGGCAGGGAAGGGCAGGGGCACCGCCGACACGGGATGGGCGCTGTATTCGTCCGTGGAAGTCGATTTTTCCTGAACTGGGCGATTTCCACCCAACGCGTGCCAGTCGTCGAGTCAGGCTTTAAGTCTCGCCCGAACCTACGCTAACACCGGGCCGACGGCCGCGTGGCGGACCAGGAACTCGTCGGCAAGTGCGAAATACGAAGACGCCCCGATCCCGCTCGGGTCGTGCTCGAAGATGGTCTTCGCGTGGCTCGGTGCCTCGCCCAGCCGGATCGTCCGCGGAATTACGGTGCGGTAGAGCTGATCTGGGAAATAGTTACCCACCTCATCGACCACCTGCTTGGCCAGGTTGGTCCGGCCGTCGAACATGGTCATGACGATCCCTTCCAGCGACAAATGAGGATTCGCCCCGGAGTCGCGGATCTGGTCGATCACATGCACGATTTTGGCCAGTCCTTCCAAGCCGAACCACTCGCACTGGAGCGGAATCAGGATCTCGTCGGCGGCGGCCAAGGCAGACGTCATCAGCACGCCGAGCGAGGGCGGCGTGTCGAGCAGGCAAAAGTCGAACAGGTCGTTTGGCTTCAGTCCTTGGAGATGGATCCTCAGTCGTTCGAGATGGTCGTCGCCACGGGCAAGCTCGATTTCGACGCCGGCGAGGTCCATGTGAGACGGAATCACCGAAAGATTCTCGCGCCCGGACGGGATGATCTTGTCGCGGACGTTCGCGTGGCCGAGAAGGGCGGGATAGACCGTGCCTTCGCCATCGACATCGAGGCCGAGCCCGCTGGTCGTGTTTGCCTGGGGATCGAGGTCGATCAGCAGGACGCGGTGCCCGCGGAGGGCGAGGGCGGCGGACAGATTGAGCGCGGTGGTGGTTTTACCCACGCCGCCTTTTTGATTGGCAATGGCGACAACTTTCATCGGGCGCGAGCGGACGGCCGCGGCGGCGATACTTCCGCCCCGGCAGCGGACTGGCAAACAAAACCGCGAGCGAATCCGCAGGGCAAGCGGGCGCACCCTGTCATCCCGGGCTTTCGGCGTGATCGCGAGGCGAGAAGGGGCTATGCTCCGCATCTTCGCCTGATCATGAAACCATTTCTTATCCGGCTTACCGCCGCCTTGCTATTGCTCAGCCCGCTTGCCGCCGATATCTCCGCGCCAGCCGGGGGCGAGGAGATCACGGCAGGGGGCAAACTGAGCGCCTACTCGGACAAGGCTCATGGCACGGCCAAATACACCGATGGGATCTGGCAGATCGATGTCACCAAGCCGGACGACGCGAAGCCTTACAGGGCGCAAGTTTCAATGAGCTGCCCGCAAGGTGCTCTGGCTACGGGCGATCTGGTGCTGGCCATCATCAAGGCCCGCGCCCCTAGCGGCAAAACGCCATCGGTCGAAGCCAAGCTCCAGCTCGCTGCCGCGCCTTATACAACCGCCGCCAACTCGACCGGGCTCGATCTTAACAGCGAATGGAAGGAGCTGCCGGTGCTATTCCCGATCACCACGGCGCTCGAAAAGGGCACCGCCTCGCTGACGCTTCTTTGCGCCCGTCACGAGCAAATGATCGAGGTCGCGTCGATCCGGGCTTTCAAGTATCCCGCCGGCACGGACACCTCCGCGTTTCCCCGCATCCGCAAAACCTATGCCGGCCGCGAGCCCGATGCACCTTGGCGCAAAGCCGCGCTGGAAAGAATCGAGCAGCACCGCAAGGCCGATCTTTCACTCAGTGTCCGAGGCCCCGATGGCAAACCGCTGGCCGACACCGAAATCACCCTGACCCTGCGCCGGCACGAGTTCGGCTTCGGTTCCGCAGTCACCGCCGGCTTGCTCACGGCGGAGTCCGAGGACGGCAAGCATTACCGCGAAATTGTTGACCGCCTGTTTAGCCAGATCGTTTTTGAAAACGACTTCAAGGATTTCGGCTGGGAAGAAGGGGCTGCGGGCAAAGACGCAAAACTCAAGCAGCTCGACGCGGCGATGCGCTGGCTCGAGCAACGCAATATCTCGATCCGAGGCCATTATCTGATGCAGGGGGCTGTGCCGCCGAACCTCGCCAAGATCACCGACTCCGAAGCCGTCCGCCGGCATTTCCTCAAGACCGTCGAAGAGCGGCTGGCCTTTGCCAAGGACCGCGTTTGCGAGTGGGATGTGATCAACCACCCCGTCGCCTGGGGCGGTGCCGAGCTGTTCGCCAGTCGCCCCGGTTTGGAAAAGCTTGATCGGGAAATCTACAGCCTCGCCTCCCGTGCGACCTCGGCGCCCTTTTTCGTCAATGAAGACCAGTTGTTCCGCCCCGGCAGGCAGTCGGACGAGACTTTCGCCTATGTCCGCCAGTTGAAAGAGGAGGGTTTCCGCGTCGATGGCGTCGGGAACCAGGCGCATGTCGACGAGAGCTTCCTGCCGACACCCGAGCATGTGCTGGCCGTGACCGACCACTTTGCCACCTTGGTCCCGCGTCAGGTCATCACGGAATTCGACATCACCACGCTCCAGGACGAGGAACTCGCCGCCGACTACACCCGCGACCTCCTGATCGCCTGCTTCAGTCATCCCGCCTACACCGGCTTCCTGCTCTGGGGATTCTGGGAAGGTCGCCACTGGAAGCCCGAGGCGGCTTCATGGAATCTCGATTGGACCATCCGCAAGCGCGGTGAGGTGCTTGAGGAATGGATCGGCCGCCGCTGGAACACCACCGTCACCGTCACCACCGGAAAAGGCGGGATCGTCCGGTGGCGCGGCTTTCCGGGCTGGTATGAGGTCCGGACCAAGGATGGCGACGGCACCGGCACTTTTCACATCACCAAGTCGGCTCCCAGCGGCAACGTGGATATCAAGTGACCACCCCGAGCTTCATGGAAACCACGGAGCACCAAGTTTTCCCCTCGCATCCCCGCCGCTCCCTCCATTGATTGCCCCGGCCACATGGAAATCACGGAAGACTGGGTGAGGGGGCTGACCGGCTGGAAGCCCTTCAAGGAAGGCAAGGCGATGGCGGACCAAGGCCTCGTCGCGGGTTTCAAGCAAAGCGGCGAGGTATTCCAAGGCACTCTTCGCGAGGGACGACTCAATCTCCGGCCGGTGGTCAAGGTCGTCGGCCCGACCGATGTCCGCGTCCAATGCGGTTGCCCGGACCATCGCGCCACCGGAGGCGTCTGCGCTCATGCCGTCGCGATCCTTCTTTCTGCGCTAAAGTCTCCCCGCGAGCCTGCGCCCACCGCAGATCGACAACTTCCCGTTCGGCAGGCGTCGGCGGTCACCTCCCGCGCCTGGGACATCCGGTTCTCACCTCGTTTCGAAGCCGAATGGGCCGCTGGCAATATCGGCGTCCGCCTCCTTCCCTCCAAAGACACCCCCTGCGACTCCGACCACCGTCTGAGTGGCTGGCTGGCATCGAAAAACCTCCTCGCCGCTCCCGCCCAGTCGCTGGCGCTGCGCCTTGCCGGTTCCGATTCCGGCGAATTCCTCGATCTCGCCGCCGGCCATCCGCGGATGGAGGTCGACGGCCGTCCGGGCTCATTTCAGATCGATCCCGACCCCGGTCCGCCGCTTCGACTGGCTGACAGCCGACTTGAAGGCGCCCACGTTGTCCTCGATCTCGACCCGGGCGAAACGCGCCGCTCGCTCGTTCGCTGGGCGGACTCCCTGGCTTGGGTCGATCTTCATCGGGTGCAACGACTGCCCGGCCGCGCCTCCCGGCCGGAATGGCTCGGTCAAGCGCTGGCGCTTGTTGCGAACGGTCGATTGAAACTTTCGTTGTCTGAGTTCCTCGCGGACTTCGACGCCTGGCTGGATCTCTTCGAGCCGCCTCAGCCCGGCTGGCTCGGCAGTCTCCGTCTCGCCGGCGCCCAGCCCGATTTCGAGCTGGAGTTGGAGGGTTCGCTGGAGTCGCTCGATGCCGTCCTCAAGGTCCGCTACCTTGGGCTTACT
>JAYTLR010000051.1:0-6104 GCA_043729195.1 Akkermansia sp. | reverse complement strand
TTGCCGGCCCGCTCACCCTGTCAACACATAATTCCGACTTTTCCCTGATTTAATTCACTGTCTGTCAGTGTATTGCGGCTTAACCTGACGCGAATGGGACACTACCCTATGGTCACCGTGATGCGCGAGGCTGGCAGTGGGCATTGGATTGCTAGTCCTGATGGTTTTGTTTCGGTTTTTGCACAACCTAGTCGCGATCCATACGCTATTATCCAGCTCTCTGAGCTCACGTCCAAGGCGCTGGATTCAGCTCTCGATCAAGGCGACTACGATGCTGCCTTCATGATGATCAGAGTGCGTTTTGCGGAGTTGCCGCGGTTCTACGCACCCGCTCCCCGAAGGATTCTCTCCGTAGCCACTTATGCTTCGGGAGGTGAGGCACTTAAGGGCCGTTTCTCTATAATCGACTAATGCACAACAAGCCATGCGAGGCAACCGGCGATAACGTCTCTAGTTGAATCGGAGCTTGATCCGCCGGCACCTCCACATCATCGTTCGCTACAGAAATAAGATGCGCTTAGTTTTACCAGTCATCATTGCCTTGGTGCTTCCCTCGCGCTCTTTCGCAGATGCAGGTGTTGATGCGTCACCCCATGCGACAGTAGCAGGTGAAGTCGAGAACCCTGGGCGATTCGAACTCGCAAAGGCTGCTACCCTAAGCGCGATTTTCAACCAGGTTACCAAGCCACTTGCCTGGGGACAAACCGGCAGGATCCGGGTTTAAACAAGACGCGCCATCCGACGGTGATAAGCCCACAAATTGAATTCGGGCTTCCATCCCGCCGCGGATGCGCTCAAACGTTCGCCAGAATCTGATGCTTAAACTGCCATTCATCTGCGGCCTGATTATTGGCATCTTTTTTTCCTGCATCGTTGCGGGAGTTCTTATGCTTCGCTCTGCATTCGCGCACGACTCTGATCCACGATACGATTTGGTTGCAGTGTCATGGGGGAGTCACACCAACAACGATTCTCTGTGGATTTATCAGGTTCAGGAGCTACCAGCGATCCCGCCAAGAAGGGTAGTTTGGATGTCTCTGCCAGAGTCTGCATCGGTGGCGGCAACTACTTCCATGATCTTGGCACTATCGGAACCGCTTCTGACATGGGCGATGCCGCCAAACGCTTCGGAGTGATTAGCTGGCAACCAGATAGCCTTACGATTGGCGGCACAGACGGAGTGAAGACTACTCTTCTACGAAGCGAACTTCAGAACCACCGATGAACAGCACACATCCAAACCAAGGGCGAAGCCGTGACTCCTAACGGGCCATCAGCTTTTCAATCTCTTTCCATTTTCCTCTCAATCGCGCCCGTAGAAGCACTCAAACGTTCTGCTGAAATTAACACCATGAATGCTCAGACCTTAATAGGGAGCTGGATCTCCGCTGGGAGCGAGATTCCTGAGCACAAGGTGGGGACTGAAGTCTACCACTTCTGCGAGCCCGACATTTTCCTCCTGGAGTTCTACGACGATAAAGGCTCGTCGCACGTTTCGAGGTCTAGGTTCGCCGCTACCTCAGAAGGATTTCGTTATGGATCCCACGGGAGCATGCCCCACGAGGTGGTCGCTTGGATTGAAGCTGATTACATGATTTGGAGGCCCGTCCATGGGATGGAAACTTGGTTTTCTCGGGTAACTCCCGACTCGCTGCCGGACTGGGTTCGCGGTCTCCACCTCATGAAAAACAAGAAGCAGAACAATAAAGGGTGCTGCGAAGTCGGAGCGATAGCGGAGACTTCGGCTGCGCCAATGGTTGAACAAGCCCGGAGCGACGGGTGATTCGCTCCTTTATACGTTTTGTGTTCGCGGCAGTCGTCCTGACAGCGGAAGCGCATTAAGAATGGGTCTTCAGACGAGAAGCCAGGACAGGCAGCCGATAAGGTAAGAGCCGCACAGAATGCGATCAATCACCGTGGCAGGCGGGACTCCCCGCGTCTTTCAGAAGACTTGTCGGAAGATCAGCGGGAAGTGGCGTCGTGACTACAGCTTCACCGCATATGACTTCACCCCGGCCACCGGCAAGGGCCGCTCGTCGGTGACGCGGGAGCGGCGGTGGATGCCGCAGAGTAGGCCGATGGCACCGAGCGAGAACACCAGGCTGGTGCCACCGAAGCTGACGAAGGGCAGGGGCAGGCCGTCGTTCGGCAGGACGGCGGTAGTGACCGCGATGTTGACCATCGCCGGGACCACGATCACGCAAGTGAGCCCGAGGGCGAGGCAGCGGTCGAAGAGGTTCGAGGCCTGGACGGCGATCGAGCAGCCGCTGACGGCGATCAGGACGTAGCAAAGCACCGTCCCGAGGGTGAAGGGCAGGCCGAGTTCCTCGCCGACGACCGGGAAGATGAAGTCGATGTGGGCGAAGGTCAGGGTGCCGAATTTCTCGGATCCGTTGCCGAGGCCGACGCCCATCGGGCCGCCGTTGCCGAAGGCGAGCAGGGCGCGCCACTGTTGCATGCCCTTGCCGAGCTGGTGGACGGGGTCCTCAAGATTCATCCAGGCGACGATGCGCGACCAGCGGTTCTCGTCGGAATGGATGAACCAGGCCGCACCGGTCATCCCGGCGACCGCGACCGGCACCATGTAGAGCAGGCGGGTGCCGACGCAGAAGAAAATGGCGGCGGTGGTTACGGCGAGCGCGAGGGCGGAGCCGACGTCGGTCTCGATCGCGATCAAGCCGAGCGGCAGCCCGATCAGCATGCCGGGCAGCACGAAGCCGCGCCAGAAGGTGTGGGTTTCCGTCTGCCAGCGGGCGAACCAGCCGGCCAGCGCGATGACGCCGACCATCTTCGCCAGCTCCGACGGTTGGAACTGGCCGATGCCCGGCAATTTGATCCAGCGCTTGGAGCCGAAGATTTCGACCCCGACACCGGGCACGAAGCACAGGGCGAGCAGGATACAGGAGCCGGCAAGGGCCCAGGGCCAACCACGGCGCAGCCAGATGGGATCGAGCCGCGCGAGCAGGCACGCCCCGATCAGCCCCAAGCCGACCATCCAGCCCTGGCGGGTCAGGAAGTAGTACGGGTCCTCCACGTTTTTCACCCACGCGCTGGTGCTGGCCAGCATGATGAGGCCGAGCGTCACCAGGGCGGCGACGGCGGTGCAGAGGATGATGGAGGCGCTGCGGTTCATGGAATCGGGGGGGAGTGGAAAGACGGGAAACTCAGGGAATGACCAACTGCATGCCGGGTCGGAGTTTCCGCGGATCGGTGATGCGGTTGGCCTTCATCACGGCTTCCGGCGTGCTGCCGTTAGACTTGGCGATCTTCCAGAAGGTGTCGCCGTTCTTGACGGTGTATTTCGTGCCGGAAGCAGAGGTGGCCGGGGCGACCGGTGCCCCGGCCTCTTCGACCTCTTCGACCGGGCGCGCGGCTTCCACCCCGCGGGTCACGTTCGGCCGGACCAGTTGCGCGGCGGCATCAGTCTCCACCATCGGCGCACTCCGCAGATCGTCGACCGGCAGGATCGACCCGACGGTGGTCTCGGTGACCGTCTCGAGTACCGCACTGCCGTTGCGCAGGCGGGTCAGCTCCTCGGGCTCGGTCGCGACGATGGTCCGCGCCGGGATGCGGAGGATAAGGTCGGCGCTGAGAGGCGCGCTGTCGTTCAAGTGGCGGAGATCGGCGACCTCGACGCCGTTGGCCGTCGCGATCTTCTCGTACGTGTCGCCGGTCTTGACGATGTGGAAGTCCTCACCGGTGGCGATCTGCTGCATGGCGGCAGCGGCCCTCGGCTGCTCCCTGACAGGTTCCAGCAGCTCCTTCTCCGCGACAACGGCCTTCGCGGCGTCGCCCTCGAAAAAATGGCTGTGGGCGAAGATGCCGGCGATCGCAACGACGTGGATGACGAGGATCACCACCAAGGCGCGGGCGATGCCGAGGTTCGGCACATCGCCTTCCATTTCGGGCATCGGCGCGGCGGCGGTGGCGGCACGGTGCTTCTTGCGCGCGACGTTGGCGAACAGGGTACGGAAGGCGCCCTTCTTCACAGGGCGGCGTTTGACGGACAAGCTGGATAGTTTCATGGGTGTAAATCAGCGAAGGTTGAGAACGAGTTCACGGAAGACATCCCCGCGCTGTTCATAGCCGGAGAATTGATCGAAAGAGGAAGTGCCGGGAGAAAGCAGGACGGTGGCACCGCGCGGTGCGAGGCGGCGGGCGGCGGCGACGGCCTCGGCGAGCGTCGTCACTTGCTCCACCGGCACGGCCGCGGAAAACACGGCGGCCAGCGGCGCGGCGATCTGGCCGTAGGTCACGGCAGCGACAGCTTTCTTTTCGAGCAGCGGTACGACCGGCGCGTAGTCGAGACCCTTCTCCTTGCCGCCGGCGATCAGCACGACCGGGCGGGTCTGCGACCGTAGCGCGCTTTCAAGGGCGTGGAGGTTGGTGGCCTTGGAGTCGTTGAGATATTCGACGCCGTCGAGCGTGCGGACCAACTCGCAGCGGTGGAGCGGCGGCGCGTAGCCATCGAGCGCTTTTCCCGCGATATCCACGGGAATGCCGAGCGCCTCGCAAGCGGCGATCGCGGCCATGGCGTTCTCCGCATTATGCAAGCCGCGCATCCGCGTCGAGGCTTCGAGATCCAGCACCGTCTCGCCCTTGCGGGTGATGATGCGGCCGTCGGAAAACCAGTCGGCGGTCGCGTCCTCGGTCGAGAAAGTCACCCGGCGCGGTTTGATCGGCGGCAGCTTCTCCCCGGCACGGACGATCGCGGTATCGGCGGCGGTCTGATTGTCGAAGATATGGAGCTTCGCCAGATAGTAGGCCTCGACCGTCGGATAGCGGTCCATGTGGTCGGGCGCGAAATTGAGCCAGATCGAGACGTCGGGTCGGAAGGAAACGAGCGTCTCCAACTGGAACGAGCTGAGCTCCAGCGAAACGGCGGTCGGCACGGGATCACGCATGACGACCTCGCTGAAAGGCACGCCGTAATTGCCGCAGGGCGCCGAGTCATGGCCACCGGCGCGGAGGATCCTGTCGACCAGTTCGGTGGTGGTCGTCTTGCCGTTGGTGCCGGTGATGCCGATGATACGACCTTTGTAGTAGCGCGAGGCGAACTCCGTCTCGCCGATCAACTGCCCGGCACCGGCGGCGTAGGCGGCGACCAGCGGGCCACAGGTGTCGATGCCCGGGCTGATCACCAGCAGGTCGCAGGCGGTGGCGCGGCCGCTTGCCTCGTCGGCGGACGGATGGAGCACGGTGCCTTCCGGCATCCCGCCGATGCTGTCGGCCGCGTCGTGCGCATGCACGGTCGCGCCCTCGCGGAGTGCGAGCGCGGCGGCGGCACGGCCACTGCGGCCGGCTCCCAGGACAACGACGGTTTTTCCAGCGAGGGTCATCAGGCGATCTTGAGAAGGGCGAGGCCGGCCAGGGCGAGCATGATGGAGATGATCCAGAAGCGGATGATCACCTGGCTTTCATGCCAGCCGCGGAGTTCGAAGTGGTGGTGGATGGGCGCCATCGCGAAGATGCGCTTCTTGCGGAGCTTGAAGCTGCCGACCTGGAGCATCACCGAGAGCGCCTCCATCACGAAGACGCCGCCGATGATGACCAGCAGAAGTTCCTGCTTCACGCAGATCGCCGCGGTGCCGAGCGCGCCGCCGATGGCCAGCGAACCGGTGTCGCCCATGAACACCTTGGCCGGGTGGCAGTTGAACCACAAGAAGCCGAAGCCCGCGCCGGCCAGCGCGAGCAGGAAGACGGTGAGCTCGTTGACGAATCGGTTGTGCGGGATGAGCAGATAGTCGGTCGCCATGTAAAAGTGGCCGGCGAGATAAGCGAGGATGCCGTAGGCCAGCGCGACGGTGATCGTGCAACCGGTGGCGAGGCCGTCGAGCCCGTCGGTCAGGTTCACCGCGTTCGAGCAGCCGATGATGACCATGGCGAAGAAGGGAATGCACAGCAAGCCGAGGTCGATGATCGGGAACTTGACGAGCGGGAAGCAGACCGAGCCGATGCCGATCGGATCGGTGCCGAGCCGGAAGCCGGCAAAGCCTTTCTGCAGCTCCTCGGCGGTCGCGCCGTAACCGGAGATCTCTTTTTTGAAATAGATGAAGCAGCCCGCGATCAGTGCGACCACAAGTTGCCAGAACAGATTGGTCCGC
>JAYTLR010000050.1:0-59373 GCA_043729195.1 Akkermansia sp. | reverse complement strand
ATAAAGGGGCGAATCACCCGTCGCTCCGGGCTTGTTCAACTATGGGCGCAGCCGAAGTCTCCGCTATCGCTCCGACTTCGCAGCACCCTTTATTGTTAGGGCTTCTTCGGTATTCGGTTCTCGATCTCAATCTCGATCTCTCGCGCGACATTGTCCCACACCTGCTCTTGGGCAATCTCGTCGAGCGTCAACAAGGGTTCAGACGGCTTGTTGATTGCTTGAAACCGTGAAAGGTTCTCATCCCGAGCGAATCTACAGGGCTTGAGTATGACGGGGAGAATCTTCGTGCCTTTATCCTCTGCTGCCGCGAGAAGCGGCGGAAGCTCATTATCTACGATAAAATCGGATGCAAGGAAATCTGCGCTTATGAGAAGAACTGCTATTACAGAGCGATCCAACGCTGCCTCGATCTGTTCCTTCCATTTGTCGCCTGCCTTTATCTTCGTATCATCCCAAATCTCGATAATTCCTTTCCGTTCCAGTGGTCGAACATGTACTTGAAGCCGTCTCAAACAGTCATAATCCACATGGCTGTAGCTGACAAATGCAGACGGCTTTCGAGCCGTCTGCGACTCCTGCGCCCTTCCAGCCTTTGTGAATGCGTCAGGCTTCTGGATGCCGTGTGAGATCGCATCCATGAGGTGAGGCACAAGATCATTGGTGAGGCGGTCACGGTCGTATAAGACGTAAATGTGGCCAGCGATGTCGAATGGAACCTGATACTCCCGCTGGTTGATGAAGACGATGGGTCGGTCGAGTGCTTTCGCGAATCCAACTTCGTAAAGCACATTTGGATTCGCTCCGGTGGTATCAGCGATAATGAGATCCGCATGCGTCAGAGCATTCTGAATCGCATCGACAATCGTTGTGCCTGTCGGCAATCGGTCGGCGCGAAACACCTCATAGCTGACGCCGGTGTATGCCTCCGATAGTCTCGCCGCCTCGGTGATGGCATGGTAAACATCCGAAAACTCCTTCGAAAAGGGTAGGATGACGAAGATCTTGCGTGTCTGAGATGCCATGGATTTCTTGCCCTAACAGTGTAATTAGTAGGATGTCAGGGAGCGATATCACTGACTTTTTGATGGGGCTTACTTTGACCGGAAAGCATTGAGCTGCAAGGATTTTCTTGGGGATTGGGTGCGTCTATCGGCGAACTTCGGTGGCGGATTTCCGGGACTGGGGCGGGAGGCTGATATCAGGGGGTATTTGGGGGCTTGGGAGATTGAGAGATTTGGATATTAAGGGATTTTGGAATTTCGGGCGGGCGTGGCGATTTGGAGGGGAGTGGTCAGGTGAACACTTTTCGGGTTGACGTAGGATTTGAGGTGTGATTGCGTCCGGACGATGAGTGCGTCTAAATTGCGCTGGTGCTGGAGGAACGACCTGGCCGCGTTCCGCGGGTTGACCGACTTCGAGCGATCCGGCTTTCTGCTGGTGTTGGAGTGGTTCGAGAACTTTCGACTCCGGCATGAGATGGACGCGGGGCGCGATTCAGCAAAGGCCTTCTGGAGGGCTGAGGTGCAACGCGAGGATCGGAAGCGGGAGGCTTGGCAGTTGGAGCAGTGGTCTGACGCCATCCAATGGTACTTGAACTGGCTGAAGGCCTGCGAGGAAGCCGGGGCGGATCATCGCAGCTTGCCGGAGCGGCTGCGGGCGGCGGTACACTCAGCCGGATCGCGGCGCGGATTGGCGTTGCGGACGAAGCAATGCTACGGCGCATGGGCGGCGCGGTATGGCGTCTTTGCCGGCGACGAGCGGGAAGTGATGAAGGTCGGGACGGCGTCGAGGTTCCTGACATCGGTGGTCCATGACGAGGACTGCGCCTATTCAACCCAGAAGCAGGCGCTCAACGCCGTGGCCTTCTTTTTCAAATACGTCTGCGGGGTGGAGGAGCCGGTGTTCGACGTGAAGCTGCGCAAGACGGGGACGCGGATTCCGGTGGTGCTGGCGAAGCCGGAGACGGAGCGGCTTTTCGTGAAGCTGGATGAGCCGCCGAAGGTGCCGAATGGCACGTACGGCCGCTATGGCTTGGCCGCGCGGCTTCAATACGGGGCGGGTCTGAGGCTGTCGGAACTGGTGAGATTGCGAATTCAGGATGTCGACCTCGGGCGCGGGACCGTGACGGTGCGAATGGGCAAGGGCGACAAGGACCGCATGACGGTGCTGCCGAAGAGCTTGCGGGAGCAGATCGCGGAGCAGATCGAGAAGGCGCGGGACATCTGGCGGAAGGATCGGGAGGAAGGGCTGGCCGGGGTGTATCTGCCGGGAGCGCTAGCGCGGAAGTTCCGGCGGGCGGCGGAGAGCTTTGCTGGAGGCAGGGACGGACTTACGGACGATCCAAGACCTTCTGGGGCATGAGGAAATCACGACAACGGAGATCTATCTGCACGTGGCGACGGGGATGCACGGGCTGGGGGTGGTGAGTCCGTTGGATTGAAGATTGAAGATTGAAGATTGTTGATTGTTGATTGTTGATTGTTGATTTGAGGAGAGGAGCGGGACTTCGCGATTCCCGCTTCTTCAATCCGAAATCGAAAATCGTCATTCCTCAACCGTCAATCGCGCCCTGAGACCGCGGCGGTCGATGCATGGGCGGCTGCCCTGGCGTCTCGACCTCAAGGTAAAGTGGGTCCGCCCGGCGGTCGGACCCTACCTTTCGTGGGTCGTCCGCCCTCTCCTTCAGACCGCGGCGGGCACCGCGACGCCGAGGAAATTGGCGAGCAGGTGGAGGCCGGCTTGCTGGCTTTTCTCGGGGTGGAACTGGCAGCCGGTGACCTTGCCGGAGCGGATCGCGCTGGCGAAGGTCTGGCCGTAGTCGGTGGTCATGGCGACGATCGAGGGATCGGCCGGGACCGGGAAATAGGAGTGGACGAAGTAGAAGTAGGGTTCCGCCCCGAGGCCGGCCCAGAGCGGGTCGGCGGGGTGGACCGGCACGGCGGCGTTCCAGCCCATGTGGGGGATCTTGCGGCCGTCTTCGGTGAAGCGGACGACCTGGCCCGGGAAAATTCCGAGGCCTTTCACGCCGGGGGTTTCGACGCTTTCGTCGAAGAGGATCTGGTAGCCGAGGCAGATGCCGAAGTAGGGCTTTCCGGCAGCGACCCAATCGCGGATGGGACCGGTGAGGCCGCGCTTTTCCAGTTCCCCCATGCAGTCGCCGAAAGATCCGACGCCCGGCAGGATGAGGTGGGTAAGGCCGGCCATGTCCGCGGGACGGGCGACGAGGCGGGGCTCGATGCCGAGGGCGTGGACGGCGTTGGCAACGCTGCGGAGGTTGCCCGCGCCGTAGTCGATGATGCCGGTCATGGGGAGAGATTGAGGATTGAGGATTGAAGATTGAAGATTGAAGATTGAAGATTGCGGTAATTTTACCATCTGCCATCTGCCATCTGCCATCTCCGGTCTACGATCTCACAGCGCCTCCTTAGTGGAAGGAATGCCCTTGACCCGCGGGTCGATTTCGCAGGCGTCGCGGAGGGCGCGGGCGAGGCCTTTGAAGATGGCCTCGGCGATGTGGTGGCCGTCACGGCCGTAGAGGAGCTCGATGTGGATGTTGGCGCGCAGGTTCGAAGCGATGGCACGGCAGAATTCCTCGACGAGCGTGAAGGGGAAGTTCGGCGCGGAGGGGGTGTCCGGTGCGGCGCGGAATTCGAGATGCGGGCGGTTGCTGAGATCGACGACGACGCGGGCGAGGGTCTCGTCCATCGGCAGATAGCAGCAGCCGTAGCGGCGGATGCCCTTCTTGTCACCGAGCGCCTCGCGCATGGCTTCGCCGAGGGTGATGCCGGTGTCTTCCACGGTGTGGTGAAAGTCGACTTCGAGGTCGCCTTTGGCCTCGATGTTCAGGTCGAACAGGCCGTGCCGCGAGAAGAGCGTCAGCATGTGGTCGAAGAACCCGATGCCGGTGGAAATGGTCGAGTCGCCGGAGCCATCGAGGTCGATGGCAAGTTCGATGGCGGTTTCCGCGGTCTTGCGGGTCTGGCGGGAAGTGCGGGACATGGGAAGGCGCTGGAAGGAGAACTCAGGGAGCCGGGGTGGCGGGTGCGGTTTTGGTCAGGATATCGACGTAGGCGGCGGGCAGGTTGGCGCTGCGGGCCTTGGAGAGCGCGGCCTGGATTTCCTGCGGCGTGGCTCCCTCTTTCGTGACCGTGCCGTAGGCTTCCTGGTAGGCCTGCTCGGTGTTGCGGAGGTTGGTGAGGTCGAGATTGCTCAGGCGGCGGATCTCGCTGTCGAGCATGCGCTTGGTTTCCTCCAGCGGGACCTTGACGTGGGGATCGAGGCTCAGCCACTTGATGCCCTCGGCCTTTTCCCTGGCGACGCGGGCAAGGTAGGCGTCTTGTTCTTCCTGGATCGCCTGTTCGCTGCGGGCCCGGTCGCTGCCGCTCATGCCGGCGAGGCCGGAGGCGCGGGCCTTCACCCGGGCATCGAAGCCGGCCAGGGTGGCGTCCACGTTGCCGAGGTGGGAGCGCATGACCCTGACGATGAAGGGGATGTTCTCGCGGTAGGCGGTGCTGCCGGCGAAGTTGGTCTCGAGCTTCGACCAGGTGCGGAGCGCGGTCAGGACGTCGCCGGCATCGACGGCGGCCTTCAAGGTGGAGGCGAGGATGCTGGCGTCGAGGGCGTAGGCGTTTGGCGCGCGCTCGTCGGCGGTCACCATCTTGCCTTCGAACTTGACGCCGCCTTCCGCGATGATGCCGCGCTCGGATTCGAGGGTGTCGTGGATCTTGCGGGCTTCGATGTTCTTTTCGCTCTTCGGGAAGTCGTTGATGAAGGACTCGACCTTCAGGATCCGGGCCGCGTAGCCGGCCTCGTCGAGCAGGTCGGGGGTGGGGACCAGCTTGGCGATTTCCGGAAAGGCGCTCAGGTCCTTCTTTTCGGCGACCTGGCTGACCACGTCCGCCTTCGGGATGCGGCGCTCGTCCTTGATCGACTTGGTGATCTGGACCTGGACGATGTAGTCGCTGCCTTCCTCGCGGAGGATGGTGCCTTCGAACTTGGTGCCGTCCTTCAATTCGAAGGTGTCGGCCAAGGAGTGCGAAATGGCGAGCAGGGGAAGGAGGCGGAGCAGGCGGTGAGGTTTCATGGGTTGAGAACAATCCAAGGGTGTAGGGGTGACGCGAGTGAAAAAAACCGTCAGGGTGCGGAAGTGCGGGCCAAGCGGGGCAGGTCGGCCGGCGTGGTGACGGGAATTTCGCTGCCGTCCGGCTGGCGGGCAATGACGGCGGCGCCTTTTCCGATGCGGCGCGCAATGCGGTCGAGCGGCAGCCGGGACGCGGCTTCCTGCCACTCCGCGGAGGCAGCGGCCGGCAGTTCGATGATCACGCGGGAGCGGGCGAAGGAGGTGGCGAGGATGGAATCGGTAAAAACCACCGGGTAGCTGGCGAAATCGGGCAAGGAGCGCAGCAAGGGAGCAATGGCGGGCGGGGGCGGCTGGCCGAGGGCGTCGAGGCGGGCGAGATTCATCCGCATGAGGCCGGCGGTGGAGTCGTCGAAGAGCATCACGCGGTCCGAGACCGGGAGGCGCAGCGGGGTGGAGGCAGGGCGGGCTTCGAGCAAGCGGCCATCGGCATCGACAAACTGCTCGGCGACGGTGGTGGCGAGGTCGCCGGCCCAGATCCGCCAGTTTTCGTCGAGGGTGATCTCGGCGAGGTCGAGCGCGGCTTGGATGGCGAGGGCGTAGGTGAAAGCGCGGGCATCGCAGACCACGGCGGGGACGGCCGGGCTTTGCTCGACCAGCAGGACGGCCGCGGAGAAGGCATGGCGGCTTTGTTTGGCGAGGGTGATCGCCTTTTCGCGCCAGACGGGATCCCCGGTGGCGGTGAAAAGGGCGGCGTAGGCGGAGATCATGCGGAAGCTGGGGGCTGCGGAGCCGGCGGGAGAGGCGGGTGCGACGGTCAAGCGCTCGTCGCGGGCCTTGAGCAGCTTCTTGCGGCCGGACTCAAGCAGCGCTGCGGCTTCGTCGGCGGGGAGCTTCAGGGACCCGGCGGCGACCGCGAGAGGGATCCGGAAGCCGAGGGAATTGAGACGGAAATAGGAGCCCCCCGCGTCGGTGAGGTTCCCCAGATCGGCGATCGCGCTGACTTTCCGCCACAAGGCGGCTTCGGGCGGGGTGAGGGCGCGGTCGATCTGCTCGCCGGTCCACAACCATTCGGTGGAGGGGGTGGCGGCGGGCAGGCGCTGGGTGGCGAAAAGTCCGTCCGGGGTTTTGAATTGCTCCTCGGCGAAGCGCACGGCACCGAGGGCGACTTCCAGCGAGCGGGTGTCGCCGGTGGCGGCGTGCAGGGTCACCAGGGCGCGGGCGGCGCGGGCCTGGGTCATGCAGGTGCGGTTCGGCATTGGCAGCATCCAGGAATTGCCGCGGCGGCTGGAATAAACACCGCCATCGAGCGGATCGATCATGGAACTGGACAGGATGGTGGTCCCGAAAGCCTTGACGGCGTCCCGGCAGCGGGCCGCGGTGTCCGGGGTAGTGGCAGGGTCCAGCGAGGCGGAGGCGAGGCACTGGAGGGTGCCGAGCGGAAGCAGCCCGCCGGTGCCGGAAAGGCTGCCGATGTCCTCGTCGAACAAACTGACCAGTTGGCGGGTGGCGCGCTGGAGGAAGTCGTCGCGCTCTGCCAGGTTGGCGGGGATCGTGTCGGGCTTGGGCAAGCGGCCGATCCGGCCTTCATGGTCCATGCCACTGTTGCGGTTCACGTAATCGGGGGACTCCGCCCACATCCGGGAGACGACGTCCGAGGCACCTTCGAAGAGTTCGCGCAAGTCCGCGCCGGGTGCGAAGGCGACGGGGCGCCAGGTGACTTCATTTCCTTCCGGGGAGAGGACGAGGATGAAGGGGAATGAGACCGGAAGCTTGACTTCCTGGCTCAGCAGGCCGGCGGCGAGGAGGCATTCGCGAGACAGGTCGCCGTCGGCGAGCACGGGCACGAACTCGCGGTTGAGCCGGGCGACCAGGGCGGGGTCGCGGTCGATGGCATCGAGCGCCTCGACGCAGCCGGGATATTGGGCGGAGCCGACGAAGACGAAAACCAGGCGGCGGGCATCCGCGGCGCCTTTCAGGACGGAGGGCTCCCAGTGCTGCCAATGAACCGGGGAGGCGGCGCGGGAGGCGAGCAGGCCCTGCGGGGCCGCGGTCATCGCGTTGGCGGTCAGGGCGGCATCGATGACGGCGGCTTCCGCGACCGCTTGCTCGTTATCGTTTTCATTGCGGCAGGACGCGGTGAAGACGACAAGGAAGAGGAGGGAGACGCGGGTTCCGATTTTCAGCATGGCGAGTGATCCCATCCGGTGGTGACGCCGCACCTTGCAAAAAATGCTTCCGTGCTTACAAGCGGAAGCTACGTTGCGGCAGCGATTTCCCGGAGCTACCAGCGTGATCAGTATAGCGGTTTCCAGTCAAAAAGGCGGGGTGGGCAAGACCACCGTCTCCATCAACATGGCCCATGCCTTTGCCCGTGCCGGGCTGCGGACCCTCCTGGTGGATGCCGATCCACAGGGTTCCGTGGGGCTTTCCCTGACCCGCCAGTCGCGGATGCTTTCGGGCTTCTATGACTACCTGGCGGACCCGGGTATCCCGCTGGAGCGCCTGCTGGTGCCGACGCGGTTGGAGACGTTCTCTTTGGTCGCAGCGGGTCAGGCGAGTGACTACGAGGTCGGCGGTGCTCCGATCGGGGCGCATCTGGCGCGGGTCCGTGGATTTTTGCGGGCGGTCGAGGCGCGTGGCTTTGATTTGTGCCTGGTCGACACGCCGGCGGGTCTGTTCGGGCTGACGGCGGACATCATCGCGTCGTGCGACGCGGTGTTGGTGCCGCAGCAGGCGGAGCCGCTCGGGATCCGCTCGGTGCCGAAGATGCTGGAGGGTCTCAACCGCCTGCGGGTGATCCATCCGCGGCTGATGGTGCTGGGCGTGCTGATGACCATGGTCCAGCAGGACATGGCGGAGAGCCGCGAATCGGTGGCGGCGCTGCGGCAGCTTCTGCCGGGCGACCTGGTGCTGCGGACGACCATCCCGCGCGACGGACTTTTCGTGAAAGCCAGCGCCCGCGGCCTGCCGGTCGGAGTGCTGGAAGAAGGCGCCGGCGCGCTGGCGGTGTTCGATGCGCTGCGGGCGGAAATTGAAGGAAAACTCGAGCGGTCGGGCAGCCCGATCCACCCCCGGCGCGATGGATCCGCTTGAACCATGGATCGATGCCTCGGCGGTGCGCCGGATGGCGGAGCGTTTGATGGTGGATTCCGACGAACCGGAGGTGAATCCGGGGCCGGATGCCGGATTCGGCAACGAGTTCGTCGGCTTTGCGGGGGATGCCCGCCGCGAGGCCGCGGTGGTGGCCGTGAAGGAGGCGCCGGCGATGGTGTTCGAGCCGGTGGGGCAGGCCCTCGATCCGCCGCTGCCGCCGGTGGCTGCGCCGGTCCCGTCGGAGGGCCGCGGGCCGCTGTGGGAGCGCCTGTCGCGTTTCCGCGATGCCCTGATCCGCCACACCGGGGCGCAGGGGGTTTTCATCCTCGACCGCGAGGGCAAGCCGGTGATGGAGGACCCGGCTTTCGGCAAGCTGCACTTTCTCGCCCGTAGCCTGGCCCAGGCCTACCGGCCGGTGGCCGGGCAATCGGGCAACGTCCACGTGAAGATCGGTTCCAATGCGGTGCTCGAAGTGGTGCCGGTGGAAACGCCGTTCGGCTGCCTGGTGCTCGGCGCGGTCATGCCGCGCGCGCTGACCGCTGCGGCGGTGGCGGAAATCGCGGAAGCGCTGCGGCAAGCAGCGACGCCGCGGGAAAGCGCGGATTCGCGGGCGTAGGCAGGGAGATGGTCTCTTTCCTACGGACTTCGTTGGCTACAGCCATCAATGTCGAGGGAGTTCCATGTCCGTCATCGAGAGCCGGTCCAGCGAGCTGGGTTGCCCGACAGAATATTCGGTGGTGGGGTGCAAACCCTGGCAAACTTCAGGCACATGCCGTCGTGCAGCACTTGCGCATACGGTGGAATGTGCACGGACATGAACGGGTTGGCCTCCCTACTGGGAATCGATGGTGTGGCAACGGGCTTACCCGCGCCAGGCGGGCCAAGCCTGGGCATTTGCAAGCCGGATTTAACCTCCAGAAAAAAGACCTCGCCGTAGCGCTGCCAGTCATCGGGTCGCAGGGCTGAAGGTTGGGAGATTCGCGTGCGGAGAAACCATGCACTCCACCATTCCGGGCCGTGTTGCGTGCAGACAAGCGTGTGTTCGGGTTGCGTAATATGGTGCGAAAGACTTTTCAATTCGGCCATTGCGGCATTGCTGAGGATTGCATGTCCGCCGCGTTGCAGGGCCGATGCATTGCTGCCGATACCCGCAGAGAGCGCTACGCCAAGAACCGCCCTGCGTCGCCACGCAGTGGTGATATTCAGAATCGCAAAAGCTGCGACGATGACCGCAGGCTGCATGGCGATTAAGCTAAAGCGTATCATCTTGTCCATGCGGAACCACGGTCCGGTGAGCGCGAGAACGGTGAGAGCAACGCCTGCGACGACTGCAGCATCGGCAGAGGACAGGCTTCTCCGTTGCCGCCATACGATCAAAAGGGATGGGATGACCACCAGCGCGAATGCGGCGGATGGCAGCCAGCGCAGCACACTCATCCCGCCGCCCGGCATCATGGGAATCGGCATCCCGTCGGAGGCAAACCTTACCGAGTTGGTGAGTGCAGTGATTAGGCGATGGATGCGCGCGGGGTCAAACTTCCAGAGCACCAAGGCCGCCGCGAGACCGAGAAGCCCCGCGCCCGCAACCGTCCAGGGTAGCAAATGACGCCAATTCGTCGACGGCCCATGGAGGGCGATGAAGACAAGCATCACCGCAGTCAACATCACTATCGCAGCGCCGAGCACGCCGATGTGGGTGAGTGCCAGCAGCAGCAGACACACAAGGACGCCTGCGCCACGCATGCGGGTCGGTGCATCCAGCCAGCCATGCAGCGTCGTCGCCAGTGCCGCCAGCAACACGAGCGCAAGCGAGTTCTTTTGTGAGTCTCCAACCATCCCAAGCAAAGGCGATGCCAGGCAAGCCAGCGCCGCCGCAGCGAGCGGCACGCCATCCCCCAGACCGCGCCTTGCCGCCAACCGCCGCACCAGCAAAAACACCGGCCACGCAGCCAACGGAGGCAACGAGGAATCACAAAGCTTCACGGCCCAAACGATGGCATCTGCCTGCGCCATTCCTCCCACATGGGTCAGCAATGAAGCCAGTGCCGCGTGGAGGTAAAACGTCAGCGGCATGTCCGGGATGCCAAACACCCCGTGCTCAATAAGGGAGCGTGCCTGCACGAGATAGTATCCGCCGTTGATACCCGGGACATAAGGAGTGGTGAAGTGCAGCCACGCCCGCGCTGTCACTGCCAATGCAATAATCGCCACCATCGGGAGCCAACTCGCGAAAGACTTTTTACGACCGCTCGTTAGGCACCTCTGAGGTCGTTCGCTCTGATGAGGAATTGATTTGGCTGAGTTCATGGGAAATGGCTAACAGCCATGTCAATGTCAACTGGGGAGGCACCGGCGGAACAAGCTCCGATTCAGCTTTGGACGTTATTGATCCGGGGGTGCAATTGCTCCGAGTCATTTAAGAAAGCTGACCGGGGTCAGGACGCGCATTTCAGCATGTTACTCCCATTATTAAAATTCCGTGCTAGACGCCCTGTCCCTCTTGAATCTCCGGACTGATTCCAATCCAGGGCGCAACCGGGCCAAAGTCGCGGGGTTGGGGACAGGATGCGAACGATAAAAGCAGGCTTGATCCTCGCCGTTTTGTGGACGGGCGGTGCTGCGGCCGAAGAGGCTTATAATCCGCTCACGGTGGCGGAGGTCGCGGTGGAGTCGAAGGTTTTTGATGCGAAGGACGCGGCGCGCGAGCGGGTGATTCCGGTGCGGGCCTACCTGCCGGCAGAGACGAAGCCGGCACCGGTGGTCCTGTTTTCGCACGGCCTCGGCGGATCGCGGGACAACAATCCTTATCTGGGCGAGCACTGGGCCAAGCGGGGATACGTCGTGATCTTCATGCAGCATCTGGGCAGCGACGAAAGCGTCTGGAAGGACGTGGCGGCGCTTGAAAGGATGACGGCGATGCGTCAGGCGGCGTCGGCGAAGAACTACATCGACCGGACCAAGGACGTGCCAGCGGTGCTCGATGCACTGGCGAAGTGGAATAGCGAGAAGGGGCATCCTCTCAATGGCCGGATGGATTTGGAGAAGGTTGGCATGTCGGGTCATTCCTTCGGCGCGCAGACGACCCAGGTAATGGCCGGTCAAAGCGCGGGGCGGATTTCGCTGCGGGATCCGCGGATCGATGCGGCGGTGATGATGAGCCCGAGCCCGCCGCCGCGCGGCGACGTGGCGGGGGCTTTCGCGACGGTGAAGATTCCCTGCCTGCTGATGACCGGTACGCTGGACGACAGCCCGATCGGCAACGCAACACCGGCCGACCGGCTCAAGGTGTTCCCGCATCTGAAGGAAGCCCCGGCGTGGCAGGTGGTCTTCGACAAGGCCACGCACATGGATTTCGGCCAGCGCGATCTACGCGGCGGGAAGATCAAGGATACCCGCTATCATCGATCCATCCTGGCACTGACCACGGCATTTTGGGACGCGGAATTGAAGGGCAAGCCGGAGGCGCTGAAGTGGCTGAACGATGACGGTGCCAAGAAGGTTCTGCTGCCGGAGGACCGCTGGGAGAAGAACGGGAAAGCGGCGGGCCCGGCGGTGAAGCCGTGAGCTGCGGGAGCGCGGTGAAGGGACTCGATTGACGAGGTTGACCGGATTGACGGGGCGACCGGACGGGCGCCCCGCTACCGCAAGGGTCGTCATTTTCCGAGGCCGGCGACGATCGCGGAGACGTTGTGGCGCATCATCGCTTCGTAGCTTTCAGCGGTCGAGCCGTCGGCGATCAGCGGTTCGCCGACCTTGATGCCGGTGTCCTTGGTCAGGGCCTGAAGCACCTTCGGATTCGATTCCTTCTCGGGGAAAATGGCACCCACCTGTTGCTCCTTCAGCTCCGCGATCAAGGCGGCGAGCTTCTTGGGGTCCGGCATCTGCTCGCGGTTCACGCCTTGCACCGGGATCGGCTCGAAGCCGTGGTCCTTGCAGAAGTAGCCGAAGGCGGCGTGGGCGGTGGCGAGGTGGCGCTTGTCACGGGGTACCCGGGCGATTTCCTTGCGGGTCCAGCGCTCGAGTTCGTCGAGTTTCGTCCGGTAGGCGGCGGCATTTCTGGTGTAGGTTTCCGCCCCGGCGGGGTCGGCCTTGGTGAAGCGGGCGGCGGTGATCGTGGTGGCGCGGCGGAAGAGGTCGATGGAGTGCCACCAGTGGGGATCGATCTCATGCTCGTGATCGCCGTGGTCGTGGCCTTCGTGGTCGCATTTGCCTTCGATCGATGGCAGGTCCTTGCCGATCTCAACGATTTCCGCCTTGGTCCCGATGATTCCGCGGAGGGAGTCGAGGTAGCTTTCCAGACCCATCCCGGAGGCGAGGTAAAGGGTGGCATCGGCCGCCCGCTTGAGATCACCGGGGGTCGGTTCGAAGTGGTGGGGGTCGCCATTGCGGGGAATCAGATCGATGACTTCCACCCGCTCGCCGCCGACCTGTCGGGCCAAGTCGCCGAGCAGGGGATGAAGGCTGGCAACTTTCAGGTCCGCGGCCGCGAGGGAGGCGGATAGGGAAAGGAAGAGGGCGGTGGCGAGCTGGCGCATGCAGCGAATTTGGAGAGCTTTGATGCTCATGCAAGTGAATTGCGGTTGAGGGGTGGCGCTGTGAACAAGTTTCCGGGATCCGTAATCCACAGCCTCCTCATCCGCCGGGGAAACCCGGGTGGTCTGCGAGCCTTGCGAAGCCGGGAAGTTTGATGCCATCAAGGTAATATCGGAGCGAATGTTTGGTTTGTTCGTTGGTTTCAAGCGAATGTTCCATTCCCGGTGGCGGCCGTCAGTTGCTGTGAACCGATTGTGAATAGATTGGGAATCAGGGTTTTCAATCGTCCACGCGACCGTTAGAGCCACGGGCATGAGAGTAATTTTGGCATCGGGCTCACCGCGACGGCGGGAGCTGCTCGCCGCGGCGGGTGTGGCGTTTGAAGTGATGATTTCGCCTGCGGAAGAGATTCACGATGCCTCGATCCCGCTGGCCGAGCTGTGCGAGCGGAATGCCGAGCTGAAAGCGGCGGCGGTGGCGGCGGGTCAGCCGGGCGCGCTGGTGATCGGGGCGGACACTCTGGTGTGGATCGAAGGCGAGCCGCTGGGCAAGCCGCGCGATCTGGCCGAGGCGCGGGAGATGCTGCGCAAGCTGGGTGGTCGCTCGCATACGGTCTGCACGGGAGTCTGTGTGATTGATCCGGATGGCCGGATTGAGTGCTTCCACGAGCTGACGGAGGTGCGCTTCCGGCCGCTGGATGACGCGACGATCACGGCGTATTTTGAAAAGACCGATCCGCTCGACAAGGCGGGGGCTTACGGGATCCAGGACTGCGGGGAGATGATCGTGGAGGGGATCGACGGGGCTTTCGACAACGTGATGGGGCTGCCGGTGGCGAGGGTACTGCGGGCGATAAGTTCCAAGTGAAGAAGTTCCAAGTGCCAAGCTGGAGCTGACAGACGGCGCATTGACTTTCTTGGCACTTGGCACTTCTTCACTTGGAACTTCAGCCCGTCCGGGGTTCCAATCGGCCCGTGAACCCACGGCGCTATCCGCTCATTTTCAATCCGAGGGCTCGCAGCCATAAGGGGAGGCGCGCCTTGCGGTTCATCATGGATCACGCGACGCACTTCGCGCTTTATGCGAGCAACAGCGCGGAGGAGGCACGGCATTTGGCCGCGGTGTTCGCGCGGAACGGCGAGCCGGTGGTGATCGCGGCGGGGGGCGACGGCACCTTGAACGCGGTGGTTCAGGGTCTGGCGGGATCGGAAACCGCGCTGGGGGTCTTGCCGGCGGGGACGATGAATGTGTTCGCCCGGGAGCTGGGCATTCCTCACGACAATCTGCCGCGCGCCTTCGAAGTGATCCAGGCCGGGCTGATGCAGGAGATCGACTTGTTCGAAGCCAACGGCGTGCCCTTCGTGCAGATGGCCGGGGTGGGCTTCGACGCGATGGTGATCGAGGAAACCACCTGGGAGAGCAAGAAGATGCTGGGTCCGCTGGCCTACCTGCTCGCCGCGGTGAAGGTGCTCGGTGAAGACCCGCCGCGGATGGAGGTGATTTGCAATGACGGCCGGCGCGAGGAAGGCGTGGCGGTGCTGGCGGGGAACGGCTCGCTTTACGGCGGGCAGTTCAAGCTGTTCAACAAGGCGGACAACCAGGACAGCATGCTCGATGTGCTGGTTTTCAAAGAGGCGGGGTATCGGCTGGTGCTGGACTCGCTGCGCGGGCTCGCGATGGGCGGGCTGGAGCATGTGGGATCGACGGTGAGCTACCTGCAGGCCAGCGGCTTGCGGGTAATCGCGGATCGGGAGGTGCCGATCCAGGTCGATGGCGAGTTGATGGGCCGGGCGCGCGAGGTGAACTTCGGCAACGAGGCACCGGGGCGGTTGCGGGTGATCGCGCCGGAAGAGCCGATCGGCAGCCGCTTTGCGGAGGCGGTGAAGGCGATCGTGTCCTGGACGAAATGGAAGCCCGTGGAACTGAAGGCGTGATCGGGTACCTGACGCGGTCGGGCTGGAAGCGTTGGCTGCGGCGGATGGCATGGGCCGGCGGATTGTCGGTCGTGGTCGCCGCGTGCGTCTTGACGATGGCTAACAGGGCCGCGGTGGCTGCCGGGCGCGGCTGCCTGTTCGATGGTCCGCAGCAGGTCGAGGCGGGCCGGGTGGGGTTGGTGTTCGGTTGTCATGATCGATTCCAGGACCGGGAGAACCTGTATTTCCGCTATCGCATCGATGCCGCGGAGGCGTTGTGGAAAGCGGGCAAGTTGCGCGGGTTGATCGTATCCGGCGACAATCACAAGATCGACTACAACGAGCCGGAAACCATGCGTCGTGCCTTGATCGGGCGGGGGATTCCAGCGGACCGGATCGTCTGCGACTACGCCGGCTTGCGGACGCTGGACTCGGTGGTGCGGGCGAAGGAAGTCTTCGGCGTGAACGAGGTCACCTTGATTTCGCAACGCTTCCAGAACGAACGTGCGGCTTTTTTGGCGCGGGCGAACGGGATGACGGTGGGCGGTCTGAATGCCCGCGACGTGGAGGGCCGGGGCGGTTTGAAGACCAAGGTGCGGGAAGCCGGGGCGCGGGTGAAGATGTGGTTCGATGTCCACGTGTTGAAGACCCGACCGAAGCATTTGGGTGAACCGGTGAGCTTGCCGGATTGGGATTGAGTTCGGGCGGGATGATGTTCGGCTGTCGTGATGAAAGGATGGATATTCGCGATAGTTGTGTGCATTCCGGTCTTGGCCGCGGACGTGAAGGAAGTGCCGGTGGAGCACGCGGGGGTGAAGTTCCGGGTGGTGACTTTGGAAGCGATGCAGGTCGAGCTGGTGTGGAAGGACGAGAAGGGCGAGCCATTCGCGACTTTTGAAAAGGTTCAGGCGGAATACGCGGCGGGCGGCAAGCGGGTGAAGTTCCTCATGAACGCCGGAATCTACGAGCCCGGGAGCGTGCCGAGCGGGCTGCATATCGAGAACGGTGCCAGGCTGAGGCCGCTGAACTTGAAGAATGGGGAGGGGAACTTTTTCCTGAAGCCGAACGGGGTCTTCGGGCTGGTCGATCGCGGCACGGGCAAGGCATTCATCGAGGAATCCGGAGTCTTCGCGGCGCGGGAGAGGAAGCCGGCGCAGGGTGTCGAGTTCGCGATTCAGGGCGGGCCGATGTTGCTCATCGGAGGCGCGCGTCATCCCAAATTCACGGACGGATCACCGAACAAGAAGCTGCGCAACGGGGTGGGTGTGGATGCGGCCGGTAAGCTGGTCTTCGCGATCACCGCGCCGGGGCAAGAAGTGAACTTTTGGGACTTCGCGGGGCTCTTTCTCAAGCTCGGCTGCAAGGATGCGCTGTTTCTCGACGGGGATATTTCCATGATGGCCGTGAATCCGATCCAGCCGGTTGCGAGCAACCGCTTCGCCGCGATGTTCGTGGTGGCGGAGTGACGTGGGCGGCGGCCCCAAGTCTTCGCTTGCCAATTTCACCCGGGCCGGGGATCTCTCGGCGGTGAAGAAAACCCTACTTTGCTTGTCAGCGTCGATTGCGTTCGCGGGCAGCGCGGCGGCCCAGATTTACGCCGACTTCCAGACCTCGCTCGGGGCTTTTAGTTGCGAACTCCACCACACCGCGACGCCGCGCACGGTGGCGAATTTCATCACGCTGGCCGAGGGCAGCCGGGCTTGGCTCGATGAGGGCACGGGTCTTGTGTCGACGGTCAAGCCGCCTCAGCCTTTTTACAACGGACTGACCTTCCACCGGGTGGTGAACAATGCGCCAAGCTTCGCGATCGCCCAGACGGGATCGCGCAAGGCAGACGGGTCCGACGGTCCCGGCTACACCTTTCCCGACGAGATCAACGTATCGGTGCCCGCCAGCTACAAGTTCGACCAGCCCTACCTGCTGGCGATGGCGAACTCGGGTCCGAATACCAACGGCAGCCAGATTTTCCTGACCGGCACCACGATCCCAAGCCTGGAGGGAATCCACACGGTGTTCGGGCGGGTGAGCAGCGGCACTGCGGTGGTCGACGCGATCCTCGACGTGGAGGTTGACGCCAACGACAAGCCGCTGGTCCCGGTGGTGATCCAGAGCGTGGTCATCCGGCGCGAGGGAAAGGACGCCGCAAAGTTCAAGGCGACCAAGCAGCCCTTGCCGAAGGTGGCCGCTGCGAAGTTCAAGACCGTGGCGCTGACCGATGGCAACCACCGGCTGCTGTTCCCCCAGAAAGCTCGCTCGCAGAGCCGGATCTGGACGGAGACGCCGGCGAATCCGGGCTGGGACCTGGTGTTCGAGCGCTACCTCGGATCGGGCGAGCCGACCTACAAGGGCGGAGACGTGTCGCTCGGGGGGCGGACCTTGCCTCTGCCCGCCCCGGCGAGTTGGCTGCGGCCATCGGTGGTCACCTATACTTCCGACGCACTGGCTCCCACGCGGATGAATGGCTGGCAACTCGCGTTGGGAAATGAGGCGGGGGACTTCGTGTTAAGGTTTCCTCTGACCGGCAGCGCGACCTACATTTTTATCGAAGAGGGATCCTCCACACCGCAGAATGGAACGATCACAAGCGTCTCTTACGATCCCGACGGCTACGGGACCACCTTGGTCGTCGAGCCGTCCGGGCTCCTGCCGCTGCGCTTCCGGATGGCGTTCGATTCCTTCGACGGAGCGGTCCTCGGAGGTCGCCAAGCCGGGTCTTTCTGGAGCGTCTTCCGCTGGGTGCCGCTGAACGACGGCACTGATTTCACGATGACCCGGCTGCCGTAGGGGAGCAGGAGGAATCTGCGGACGGGGCAGAAGATCACCGCCGCTCGTCCGGGCGACCGGAGGTCGCCCGACCATTGTTATGTCGCCTTGAAGGCGACACTCCGATCGGAACTCAGGCGTCCCACTTGATCTGGAACTCGATCTCCTGCGAGCCGTCCTCGCGTTCGTGCTCGATGCTGTTGGTGGCGCGGATGGGGACGTAGTTGCGTTCGCCAGCAATTCAAGGATTGGCTTTGCAAGGCGGGCACGCGTGTTTTAGGTCCGCGCGAGATGTTTTCCCAAGAACCGATGGAGTGGCCGGAGAAGGTGGAGGTCCTCGTGGATCGACTCGAGCGCGAGTCGTCCGACCGTGCTCTCCGCCGCGAGGAGCGTGCCTTGATGGACGTGTATGAGACTGTTCCGATCCTTGAGAGCGAGGAGGGCTTGCATGGCTTCTGGCACAGCGGGGTGGATCACCAGAGGGTGATCAAATCTTTCGATCTCGTCGGTGCGTCCACCCTGGTGGATGCCCTAAATGCCAGCCGCTGGTGCGAAACCCGCAGCGAGGACCTCGACGACTACAGCGAGACCGAGGCGGACTACTTGGGGACGATTGAAGAGGATCTTGCGGCGGGGTTGGATGAGCTTGGCGATCTGGTGCTTGAGTTTATGGAGGAGGAGTTGGGGTAGGCGGGGGCTGACCGGATTGACCGGATTGACGTTGCTGACAATGAGGTCAATGACGTCAACAAGGTCACCAACTCCCCCCTCACACCGGCCGCGTCCCCTTGCAGTTGGGAAACTCCGCGCAGCCCCAGAACTCGCCTTTGGCGGACTTGCGCTGGCGCATGGACTTGCCGCACAGCGGGCAGTCGGGCGAGGGAGGGAGGTTCTTTTCGCGGGCTTCGAGGCGCTTGGCCGTCAGGCGTTCGCTGAAACCGCCCGTTTCCTCGAAGGCCTTTCCTTGGGCTTCGATCTGGCTTTTGAGCATGTTGAGCGCGCGGCTGATGATGATGAGCATGGCGTTGGCGACGATGACGGCGTCGTCGGCATCGAGCCAGCGGGCGTATTTCCTGCGCTGCTCCAGCGCGTGTTTGGCCGACTCGTGGACGAGGTCGTCGGTGAATGGGGGCGTATCCAACGAGATGGCGTTTACGGCCTTCGCCTCGGGGGAATGGACCGACCATGGAAGTTGGTCGCGGTCGATGATGAGAATTTCGTAGTCGCCGCGCAGTTCGCTGAGGCTGGCGCGGGCGACGTCGGTAAGTTTCATCTCGGTGTCCTTGGACGTGGCGGAACGCTCCGAGCCCTCGATGATGTTCTGCCGCCCGCTGCGGGCGGCCTGGGTCATCTGATCGTACTGGCGGCCTTTCGGGTCGTAGAATTTTTCGCCTGCCTGGCGATGATCGAAGGTGAGGAAGCGGCGGCAGAAGCGAAGGGTCTCGAACTGGATGATCGTGGCGAGCGTGAAGGAGTGGAGCTTGCGGAAGCCGCCGTGTTTGTCGAAGAGGTCGGGCATGGGGGGAGGGAGGAGATGGTTTGGGGGAGGGACCGGATTGACGGGATTGACCGAGTTGACGGTCCCTCATCGTCAATTCGGTCAATCCCGTCAATCCAGTCACCTCACGTCTCCGGGCTACTTCGCCCGCGGATGCGCGCTGTCGTAAGCTTGGCGGAGCCGTTCCTTGGTGACATGGGTGTAGATCTGCGTCGTGGAAAGAGACGCGTGGCCAAGGAGGCTTTGGACGGAGCGGAGGTCGGCGCCGGCGTCTAACAGATGCGTCGCGAAGCTGTGGCGGAGCTTGTGGGGAGATATCTTGAAGGGGATCGAGCTGAGCTTGAGATACTTCTTCAAAAGCTGGTCGATGGCCTGCTGGGAGATGCGGGTGCGGAGCTTGCCGAGGAACAGCGGACCGTTGGTGACGGCGGCCTCGCGCTGGTAGCGCTGGAGGGCGGAGAGGGCGGGACCGCCGATCGGGACGATGCGTTCCTTGGCGCCCTTGCCGAGGACGCGGACGTTCTCGCCGAGGAAGTCGATGTCCTTTACGTCGAGCCCGCGGAGTTCGGAGATGCGGAGGCCGCAGGAGTAGAAGAGCTCGAGGATGGCGGCATCTCGCAGGGGCATCCAGGGGGCGGTCTGCTTGTGGAGCGGGACCTGGAGCGGCAGGGCGAGCAGTTCGTCGATCTGGGCGAGGTTGAGGACGACGGGGAGCTTCTTCTCGGGCTTGGGGAGCTGGACTTCGGCGACCGGGCTTTTGGCGTGGCCGCGGCGGTGGACGAGGAACTTGTAGAAGGAGCGGACGGCGGCGAAGCGGAGGCGGATGGTGGCTTTCGACAGGCCCTGCTTCATCATGTCGAAGAGCCAGCGGCGGAAGTCGTCGGCCGCCGTGTTGCGCCAGCCGGGGAAGGCTTCGCCGAACCAATTGCGGCAGCTTGCGAGGGCGAGCCGGTAATTGACGAGGGTGCGCGGGGAGGCGCTGCGCTCGACTTCCATGAAGCGGAGGAAGTCGTTCTCAAGGTCGTCATCCATCGTTGGCGGAGTTTTTCCGCGTGCGGACCAGGGCGACGCCGATGAGGGAGAGTCCAGCGACGAGCATGACGGCGATGAGGCCCATGCCGATGTAGGCCATCTGGAGTTCAGGAGCTGCAGCGATCTCGTTCATGCCCTTGGCGCGTTCGAGGCGCTGGAGGACGAGGAAGACGAGGATGCTGGCCGAGATGAAGAGGGTGAGGGCGAGGCGGACGAGGCGGTTCATGGGCAGGCGGGGCAGGTGCCGAAGAATTCGAGTTCGTGGTAGAGGTTCTTGAAGCCGGTCTTGCGGCGGATCTCCTCTTCGAGTTCGTGGACGGGGCAGGGAGCCTTGACGGGCTCGATGCTGCCGCAGCCGGTGCAGATCAGGTAGTCCTGGTGGCGGCCGGGGACGAGGAGGGTGAAGTAAGCGGCGCGCTCGTGGAGGCCGAGGCGGCGGACCAAGCCGTGCTCGGCGAGGCGCTGGAGCAGGCGGAAGACGGTGGCCTTGTCGCACTGGTCGGTCAGGCGGGGCGAGGAGGCGAGTTCGCCGAGGGTCATCGGCCGTGGGGACTCGAGCAGGGTGGTGATCAATTCCTCCAGCGCCTTGGTGCGGCGCAGGCCGGCGGCGCGGCAGCGGTCAATGGTTTGGGCGACGAGTTCGGACATCCGGGGAAAGGGTAGACGGGAAAACCGGGAATGCGAAACGGGAAAAACGGGCAGGGCGAGGTGAACGCGCCGGGCGGCAGGCTGCCGCCCGGCCATCGTCATGTCGCCTTCAATGCGACACTCCCATCATAGCAGGGTCTGCTGGCCATCCGCCGGCGGGGGCATGGTGGCACCGATCTTGGTGTAGGCGGCGGGGAGGGCGGTGCGGCCGCGCGGGGTGCGCTGGAGGAAGCCCTGGAGGATGAGGAAAGGCTCGTGGACTTCCTCGATGGTGGCGGCGTCCTCGCCGACCGCGACGGCGAGCGAACCGACGCCGACCGGGCCGCCGTTGAACTTGTAGATGAGGGCTTCAAGGATGCGCTTGTCCATTTCATCGAGGCCTTGCTCGTCGATCTCGATCATCGCCAAGGCGGCGTCGGCCAGCGGGCCGGTGATGGTGCCGTCGCCCTTGACCTGGGCGTAGTCGCGGACCCAGCGGAGCAGGGCGTTGGCGACGCGCGGGGTGCCGCGGGAGCGGGCGGCGATGCCCATGGCACCATCGTGGAGGATCGGGATGTCGAGCAGGCCGGCGGAGCGCTCGATGATTTGCGCGAGTTCGGCCTGGGAGTAGTAGTCGAGGCGGTTGATCAGGCCGAAGCGCGAGCGCAGCGGGGCGGTCAGCATCCCGGACCGGGTGGTGGCGCCGACCAGGGTGAAGCGCGGGAGATTGAGCTGGATCGAGCGGGCGGAGGGGCCGGAGTCGATGATGATGTCGAGCCGGAAGTCCTCCATCGCGGGGTAGAGGTATTCCTCGATGGCCGGGTGGAGACGGTGGATCTCGTCGATGAAGAGGACGTCGCCCTTTTGCAGGTTGGTGAGGACGCCGGCGAGGTCGCCGGCCTTTTCAATCTGCGGGCCGGAGGTGACGTGGAGTTGGCAGCCGGTGGCGCGGGCGATGATGTTGGCGAGAGTGGTCTTGCCGAGGCCGGGCGGGCCGGAGAGCAGGACGTGGTCGAGCACGTCGCCGCGGCGGGCGGCGGCCTCGACCATGAGGAGCAGGCGGTCCTTGATCTTCTCCTGGCCGACGAATTCGGAGAAGACGGGCGGGCGCAGCGAGACGTCGAAGGACGTGGTCGGGGCGGTGGTGGTTTTCTGGTAGAAATTTTCGCTCATCCGGCAGGGCGGCGGAAGGAGACCATGGCGGAGGTCGGATGAACACGATTTTTCGCGGGGAACCGGGGGAGCATGGCGGGGGATGTGGAGCGGGATGAATCGGAAGGACGGGATAACCATTCCCGACTGTCGGCCTCGTGCTATTTCCGGAGGTCCTGCTCGATGTGGAACAGGCAGAGTTTGATCATGGGTTCGGGAAGGAACAGCAGCGTTTCCCGATTGCCTGCCTCCAGGTCGATGACAATGCGCTTCTCCTTCGCCCTGAGGTCGAGCACGTGGGCGGTGGCTCCACCGGTTCTCGGTTCGATGAAATCCGTGGTGCTGCGCATCGGCATCGGTGCCGGCTTCCAGTTCGGGAGGTTGGGCACCGTCGGATCGTTCCTTGTTTCGGACTGCGCCTGCAGCGCGACGACCTGATCGGCTTGATCCACCACGACAAACATCCGGTTGTAGACCCCGGACTTGATGTCGTATTCGTAGATTTCCATGCCGGGTGGGAAGCCGGGTGCCACGGCGGGCCGGGGCGATACCAGCCCCGGGCGCTCGACCAGAAGTGCCAGGGCCTTCGTGCGGGGCATCAGGTAGGGGATTGAAATTTCGCCCCCGCGCTGAGTCCATGCGGGGCCGCGATAGACGAGGGCATCGGGGTGGGGCCTCGTGTCTTCCTCCGCCCTGCCGTAGTCCGAGAGCACGCTCTGGAGATCTTTCATCACGCGGCTCTTGCCTCCCTGTGCTTGAGCGAGAGCGCCACCTTGCCGGCCCCGGACGATCCCTTTCGATTCCACCGCCTGCCCCTGCCACTTCGTCACGTAGTCGCGGTCCGCTTGGATGAGGCTGCTGGTTTTGACTGTCACCTCGCGGCCATCCGGCATCCTGATGACGATGCTGGAGTTGTCGGGGGCTTTCTTGACCAAAGTTCCGGTGTTTCCCTTTCCGGTCGCGCTTGGAGTCCAGACGCGGGGTGTTTCGGCAGACGCGCGGTTTTCCTCCGCAAGGATGGCTTGGGTGAGAAAGGCCAATGCCGCGATGAGTGGGAGGGATCGGGGATTCATGGAATCGAACGTTCTTTGTTTGGGGAGGGATATCGCAAGGTGCCGCGGCTGTTTTGAACTGCATCGAAGGAAGCCATTTCCTTGTTGGTAACCCTTCCTTCGTCGACGACTTCCGGCACATTGTCTAGCAATGGAGGAGATATGCATCAAGTCCGTCCGGGCGTAAAGTCCGGTTGAAACGACCGATCCCGCGGGTTGTTCGGGCTGGCATCGACTTTAAGGACGCCGCAGCCACAGTGGTGCGGCGTAGGAGCTGCGGGCGAGCCGCCCGCCCCCCCCTTTGTTCCGGAGTCCGATTCGTCCCGGGGTCAGACCCGGCGGGGCGACAGTGGATTTTTGGTTGAGAATCGGCTTTACATGCCCCCCGGGGTCCGTAATTTCCGCGGCCCGCACCGCAACGCCATTTTTGCCATGAAAGTTCTTTCCTCACTCGCCTCCGCCAAGCGCCGCCATGCCGACTGCCAGGTCGTGAAGCGCAAGGGCACGCTCTACGTGATCTGCAAGAGCAACCCCAAGTTCAAAGCCCGCCAAGGTGCAACGAAGGCTACGCGCCTCTCGAAGCAGGGCGTGAAGTGAAGCGAAGTTCCAAGTTGGGAAGTTCCAAGTTCCAATGAAGGCGGCCTGCGGGTCGCCTTTTTGGTTGGGTTGGGGCTGGACGTGAAGCCTAGGCGCGGGTGAAGTTCCAAGTGAAGAAGTTCCAAGTTCCAAAAAGGCGGCCTTCGGGTCGCTCTTTTTCTTTTCCAGGGCTTTTCTTGGCACTTGGAACTTAGGTCCTTGGAACTTCCCCCCTTTGGCACTTGGAACTTCCCCACTTGGAACTTCAAACAATGATGCCCGCCTCGCGGAAGGAATAGTAGGGCGTGCGGCCAGCATCGGGGCGACCGACGATGAGGTGGTCGAGGAAACGGAGCTGGAGGAGAGCGGCGGCCTCGATCATGCGGCGGGTGAAGGTTTCGTCCTGGCGGCTGGGGGTGGGGTCGCCGGAGGGGTGATTGTGGACGATGACAAAGCCGAAGGCACCGCGGGTGATCGCCGGGCGGAGGATCTCGCGCGGATGGGCATAGGTTTCGGTCAGGCTGCCGGAGCTGATTTCCACGGTGCCGCTGTGGCGGAGGCGGGAGTCGAGCAGGGCGACGAGAAGCTTTTCGGTGCGCAGCCAGGCGAGCTGGGCGGCGAAAGTGCGATAGATCAGCTCGGGCGACTCGAGCGGGGTCTGGTTGAGCTGCTCGCGGGCGGCGCGGGCTCCCAGTTCGAAGGCGGCGACGAGCTGGCAGGCCTTGGCGAGGCCGAGGCCGGGCTGGTTGGCGAGTTCGCCGGCACCGGCGCTACCGATGGCGCCCACCGAGCCGTAGTGCTCCAGCAGGTCGCGCCCGACTTGAATGGCGCTGCGGCCTTTCACGCCGGTGCGGAGGAAGAGGGCGAGCAACTCGGCGTTGTCGAGTGCCCCGGCACCGAATTTGGCGAGCTTCTCGCGGGGCCGGTCGTCGAGGGGGAGGTCACAGATGCGTGCGAGCATGGTTCACCTGAACATGAGCTGGAAAACCTGGCCAGCACAATTTGAGTTCAGGTGAACATTCGAGGTCCCCGCGTCAGTGGCCCGCATTCCTCTCGGCCGCAAGGAGGCCCGCCTTGCGCCACGGCTCCAAGATGCGGGTCTCTCCGTGAGAATCGACGGCAAAGCGGTCGATCTCACCGATCATGAATGCGGCAAGGTCCGCGATCTCCATGGCCGTGCCGGTAGCGATGGGGCGGGGCCTGGTGGTTTCGAGTTGGGAAACCATGGCAGCACCGAGAATCCACGCACAGCCATCGTCGTCATCGTCATCGGAACGGCGGAATTCGCGCAGGTAGCGGTCGATCACGGGGAAGTAGTAGTCGAAAGCTGCCGGCCCCATGAACATGAAGTCCTCTTGGTAAGAGAGCGGGTTTTCGAGGAAGAGCGGGTAGGCTTGATCCAGGCCGAGGCCGCCGAAGTTATTCCATGCGCGGAGGGCATCGAGATCACCGTCCAAGGGGTCGAAGTCCGAGAGGCCGGGCAAGGGTGCCTTCGGCCGATGGAGATGCAATCCGGAGGAACTAGACACGGTGACGGGAATTGATGCCGACTCGGCGGTCTTAATCCTTCGAAGACCGCGGATCGAGCGCATCGCGCAGTCCGTCGCCGAGGAAGTTCAGGGCGAGCAGGGTGCTGGAGAAGAAAAACGCGGGGAAGAGGAGCAACCACTTGTTGGTCTCCATCCGGTCGGCGCCTTCCTTGATCAGGATGCCCCACGAGCTGTTCGGCGGGCGGACGCCGAGGCCAAGGAAGGACAGCACGCTTTCCAGCAACATGATGCCGGGGACGGCGAGGGTGGTGTAAACGATGATCGGCCCGATAACGTTCGGCAGGATGTGGCGGAACAGGATGCGGCCGTGACCGAGGCCGAGCGAGCGGGCGGCTTCGACGAATTCCTGGTGCTTGAAGGTCATCACCTGGGCGCGGACGATGCGGGCGATGGTCAGCCAGCCGATGGAACCGATGGCGATGAAGAGCGGCATCAGGGTGGTGATCGGGGCGACCTTGTCGCGGCTCCAACCGGTGGTCTTGATGACCCATTCGGTGAATTCGGACGCGGGCTTGTCGACGACCAGCGAGAAGAGGATGACGAGAACGAGGAAGGGCAGGGCGAAGAGGATATCGACGATCCGCATCATCAGGTCGTCGAGCTTTCCTCCGAGGTAGCCGGAAATGGCGCCGTAGATCAGGCCGATGATGACGGCGACGCCGGTGGCGACGATGCCGACGAGCAGGGAAACCTGGCCGCCGTAGAGGACGCGCGCCAGCAGGTCGCGGCCGAGCTGGTCGGTGCCGAACCAGTGGACGGCAGTGGGCGCAGCACCGGGGTTGTCGAGATTGATGACGGTGGGGCTTTTGACGAAGGGCATGAGCGGCCCGAGGAAGCAGAGCAGCACGATGACCACGAGGAACCAGAGGCCGAGCATGGCTGCCTTGTTGCGCGACAGGCGGTGCCAGGCGTCTTGCCAGGGTGAGAGACCTTTCTCGACGGGGACGGACGACATGGGGAAATCAGGCGGCGGCCCGGAGGCGCGGGTTGAGGGCGATCTGGGCGAGGTCGGACAGCAGGTTCGCGCCGACGATGAGGAAGCCGTAGAAGAGCACGAGGCCCTGGATGAGGAAGTATTCGCGGTCGGTGGTGGCATTGACGAAGTGCTGGCCCATGCCAGGGACCTGGAAGATGGTCTCGATGACGAAGGAGCCGGAGATCATGCCGGCGAAGGCGGGGCCGACGTAGGCGACGGCCGGGATGAGGCCGCCGCGCAGGGCGTGGCGGGTGACGATGCGCCAACCGGGGACGCCCTTGGCTTTCGCGGTGCGGATGTAGTCCTGGTTGAGGACATCGAGCATGCCGCCGCGGGTCAGGCGGGCGAGGTAGGCGGCGTTGACCATGCCGAGGGTGAGGGCGGGCATGATCCAGTCGACGGGCGAGTTCCAGCCGGCGACGTTGAGCGACTTGAGGCCGAGCCCGGCGAAGACGGCGAGGAGCGGCCCGATGACAAAGCTGGGCAGGCAGATCCCGGTCATCGCGGCGGCGAGGCAGGCGTAATCGAGTGGGCCGTTCTTTTTCACCGCGGCGATAATGCCGGCGGGGATGCCGACGATGAGCGCGATGCCGATCGACATGACGCCGAGCAGGGCGGAGACGGGGAAGGATTGGCTGATGATCTCAGAGACCTTGACCCCGTCCTTGGCAAGGAGGATGCCGAGGTCTTGCTCCAGTACGAGGTTCTTGAGATAGGTCAGGTATTGGACCGGCAGCGGCTTGTTGAGGCCGACATAGGCCTTGAGCTCTTCGAGGATATGGGCGGGCAAGGCCTTCTCGCTGGTGTAGGGGCTGCCCGGCATCAGGCGCACCAGGAAGAAGGTGATGGTGACGAGGACGAACAGCGTGAGCAGTCCTTGGAAGAGTCGGCTGAGGATGATGCGGGCCATGGCGGTGGGTTACTTGGTGCGCAGGCGGATCGAGTCGAAAGGGTGGTTATCGAGGAGCAGCGGGTGCCACCCTTCGACGGAGGGATCCATCAGATAGTTGCGGGCATACCAGGCGAGGAGCACGACCGGTGCCTCGCCGGTGAGGATCGTTTCCGCTTCGCGGAGGATGGCGTAGCGTTTGGCCGGATCGGCTTCCTGGTGGGACTTCTTAAGCAAGACCTCGAAATCAGGGTTGGTCCAGCCCGTGAGGTTGTTGCCGTTGCCGTCCGACCACATTTCCAGGAAGGTCAGCGGGTCGAGGAAGTCGCCGATCCAGCCGGAGCCGGCGAGATCGTACTCCAGTTCCTGCATCGCGGCGAGATAGGCGGTCCATTCCTTGTTCTCGATCTCGACCTCGATGCCGAGTTCCTTGCGCCACATCGCCTGGATGGCCTGGGCGACGGTCGCGGCGGTCTCGCGGCTGGCGATGAGGTATTTCAGCCGGGGAAAGCCCTTGCCGCCTGGAAAGCCGGCGTCGGCCAACAGCTTGCGGGCCTCCTCGGGGTTGTAGGAGATGGCGTGCGGCGTGTCGTAGCCTGCCATGGGAGGCGTCATCCCGTAGGCCGGCTTGTAGCCGCGGAGAATCTTGTCGCAGATTTCCTGCTGGTTGAACGAGAGGCTGAGGGCGCGGCGAACGCGAACGTCGTCGAGCGGCTTGCGCGTGGTGTTGCAGCGGATGAAAATGGTGCCGACATAGGGCTCCTGCCGCAGCACGGAAGGATTCTCCTTTTTCATCAGGTCCACGATCTCCGGCGGGGCGGTGTAGGTGGTGTGGATCTGGCCGTCGCGGAACATCCGGGCTTCGGTGTAGGAATTGCTGATCGGCAGGAAGCGGACGCCGTTGAGGGTGACGTCGGCGGCGCCCCAGTAGTGAGGGTTGCGCTCGACCTCGAGGTGATCGGTCCGCCGCCAGGACTTGAGCTGGTAGGGGCCGTTGGAGACAATCTTGCCGAGCTTTGACCAGGGGTTGCCCTTTTGGGTCATGCTTCCGTGCTGGAGGACGACGTGGCGCGGCACCGGATTCCAGGTGTAGTGCTTGAGGACCTGGGGAAAATAGGGAGTCGGCCCGCGCAGGGTGAGACGCAGGGTCAGATCATCCACCACCTCGACCCCGACTTTCGCCATGCTCCAGAGGCTGGTGCCGTGGACCTCTGCCATCCTGCCGAGCACGTGCTTCGCGGTGTCCGCGGTGACTTCCGCGGGCCACGTGAAATGTTCCAGCGGCTTCTGCGCGATCCATCCGAGCTGGTCCTTCGAGAGCGGGTCGAGGCCCTTCGAGCGCACCCAGAGGGCGCGGTGCTCGTCGTTCGCGAGTTTGTCCCATTCGGGATCCTCCCCCAGCGGGGCGAGATCGACCTTCGAGTCGCCGTGAAAGTTGATGCGTGCCGCCAGCTCAGCCGGAAGCAAGGGATCGGGGTTCACGATGAAGAGGATTTCCCCGCGGAGGTCCTTGTTGAAGCGATCGGCTCCTTTGAGGAAGTAGAGCATTTCCGCATACTTCGCTCCGAATTCCGGGGTCAGAATGCGCTCGTAGGAGAAAACGTAGTCATGGGCGGTGACGGGCGCGCCGTCGGACCACTTCGCGTCGGGCCGGAGCTTGGCGGTCCAGACGCTTGCGGTGGCGTCGGGTTCCAGCGTTTCTGCACCGCCGGGGGGAACGCCCGCGTCGTCGCTCGGGTGGTCGGAAACCAGACCTTCGAACAGGGCGCGCAGGATGTTGCTCTCCAGCACGCCGGTGACGACCTGAGGGTCGAGTCCTTTCGGTTCGTTCGAGTTACCGAAGATGAGGATGCCCTCCCGGTTTGCCTTTTCCACCTGAGTTTCCTCCTCGCAGCCGGCGAGGCAGAACAGGACGGGAAGCAGGAAAATGGCGCGGCGTGTCATGGTCGGCGGGAGGACTAGCGTTTCCCGGGCCCGGATTGCAGGGAAATTTTGCGGCAATCGGTCGCGTTTGGCAGGAATCGTGGTTTTGGCGGGTGTTTTCGTCAAAGCGGCGGCTTTTGCCCGCGGGAGCTTGCAAGGGTGGGGTGGATCGCTAGAAACCACCGGAAGCCGTTCCGTTAGCCTGATTTGAAAGCCTATTTCCTCCGCCGCATCCTGCTGATCCCGCTGACTTTGCTGGGCATCACGGCACTGGTTTTCGCGGTGAACCGGCTCGCACCGGGCGGACCGATGGAGCAGAGCCTCTCTTCCATGACGGGTGGCGAGGGCAAGGGCAAGCGCACCCGGGCGGAATCCGGGTTCTCGCTGACCGCCTCGCAGGTGCTGGAGTTGGAAGAGAAGTTCAGCCGCGACAAAAGCCCGATGCGTGGCTATTTAGAATGGCTCGGCGCGGTGCCGCGGGATATCCAGAGCAAGAAGATCGGCATGGAATTCCCGGCTGGCGAGAAGAAGGTGGAGATCCCGGTGCCCGGCACCGTGAACATTGCAACCATCGAGCGCGACGACAGCGGAAAGATCTGGATCCTCCCGAACGACAAGGTGGATTCCGCCAAATGGCAAGTCCGCCTTCGCACACCCGACGAGCAGGCGAAGCGCTGGGGAAAATGGGTGCCGGGAGTCGATCTGCCCACCAAGCCGGAGTTCCGCGCGGTCCTTTTCCAATCGCGGCGCGACGGATTGCTGCAGGGCAGCCTGGGCGAGTCGACGAAGTATCAGGACCCAGTGTGGTCGATGATTTTCAAGCGGATGCCGGTCTCGATCTACTTCGGACTGGTGACGATGATCGTGATCTACGGCGTCTGTCTGCCGCTGGGGATGGTCAAGGCGATCAAGCACCGGACCTGGTTCGACAACGCCAGCTCGGTGGCGGTGTTTGCCGGCTATGCGATTCCCGGCTACGCGCTCGGCTCGCTGCTGGTGGTATTCCTCGGCGCGAAGCTCGGCTGGTTCCCGTTGCGCGGGTTCACCGGCGATGATTTCGACACGCTGTCCACCGCCGGGAAGATCAAGGACGTGATCCACCACACCGCGATGCCGCTGGTCTGCTACCTGATCGCCAGCTTCGCCTTCATGACCATGCTCATGAAGAACAACCTGATGGACAACCTGGCCGCCGACTATGTCCGCACCGCGGCGGCGAAAGGCGTGTCGTTCCCGCGGGCGGTCTTCAAGCACGCTTTCCGCAACTCGATCATCCCGATCGCCACGACTTTCGGAAACAACATCTCGCTGCTGGTGACGGGCTCGATGCTGGTCGAGCGGGTCTTCGACATCAATGGTTTCGGCCTGCTCCAGTTCAACGCGATCTTCGAGCGCGACGAGCCGCTGATCATGGGCGTGGTGTTCTTTTCCGCCGTGCTGATGCTGATCGGCAATGTCCTGTCCGACCTCTGCGTGGCATTGGTCGATCCCCGGGTGAGCTACAAGTGACATGACCTTCCCGCGAAAACTCGGAATTCTCCTGCTGCTGGTCGCCATCGCGGCGATCGGGGCGCATCACGCGGGACTCGCGCTGCCTTCGTTGCGCTGGTTCTACTCGTTCGGCGCGACTCCGGCTCAGATCGACGCGGCGGAGGTCAAGCTGGTGCTCGGCATCAAGGTCGACGGCCCTTGGCTACGCGAGCACCAGGAAGAGATCGTAGGTCACGGTCTGTGCGGGGCGATGGCGCTGGCCGGGCTGGCGATGATCCTTTTCGGCGGAAGCTTCCAGTGGAATCCGCTGACGCTGCGGCGCTTCAGCCGTTTCCGCTCGATCGGCCGCGGCTGGCTTTCGTTCCGGCTGATCCTGCTGCTGCTGGCGCTGGCGCTGCTCGATCAGGCGCTGGTCGGCAAGCGGGCGCTGGCGGTGAAATACGAGGGTGACTGGTACTTCCCGGCGTTCCGGGAGAAGGGCTATACCGACACGGACTTCGGCGGGGCCGAAGAGCAGGAGGCGAACTACCGCAAGCTGCGGGCAGCTTACAGGGAAGGGAAATCGGACAACAAGGTCATCCTGCCGCCGATCCCGTGGGATCCGACTTTCGACTCCGACGAAGTGGTGCGACGGACGATGGTCGAGAAAGACGGCATCCTCTGCCGCAGCGGCGACCGGAAGCCGTACGACGGCCAGGCGACGCAGTTCCGCGCGGAGGATCCGACGGTGCCGGTGCGCGCCTCGCGCTTCCGCAAGGGCCTGCGCGACGGGACGACCTCGGTCTATGACGCCAAGGGGCAGTTCGCGGGTCGCGAGGAGTGGAAAGCCGGGAAACTGTTAGAGTCCGGTGTGGAGGGCGACGTCGGCGAGGCGGCAACCGGGTCCTGGCAGGAACTGATCTACCCGCCCGCGCCGCCGACCTTCGGCACCTGGGAGACGATGCACCTGTTAGGCACCGATTCCAAAGGCTGGGACATCGCGGCGCAGATCTATGGCGGCTTGCAGGTCATCCTCAAGGCATCGGTGCTGTTCGTGGTCCTGACTTACGGGATCGGCATCGTGATGGGCTGTCTTGAAGGCTACTTCGGCGGCTGGTTCGACATCGTCAGCCAGCGCTTTTCAGAGGTCCTGAGCAACGTGCCCTTCCTGCTGATCGTGATGATCCTCACCGCGAACATCGGCTTGGACAAGGTGACGCTGACCACGGTGCTGCTGATCTTCTGTCTGTTCTCGTGGATGGGCGTGGCGATGTATCTGCGGACCTCCACCTACCGCGAGAAGGCGCGCGATTACGTGGCCGCGGCACGGGTCCAGGGTGCCGGGACCACGCGGGTGATCTTCCGCCACATCCTGCCGAACGCGATTTCCACCCTGGTGACCTTGCTGCCGTTCAGCATCGCCGGGCTGGCGACCTCGCTGACCGCCCTAGACTTCCTCGGCTTCGGCTTGCCGGACCGCTACCCGAGCTGGGGCCGCGTGCTGGACGACGGGACTCAGAATCTTTCCTCGCCGTGGATTGTCAGTTCCGTTTTCGGGATGATGGTCGGCGTGCTGCTTCTCATCACTTTCGTCGGCGAGGCGGTCCGCGAGGCCTTCGACCCGAAGAAATTCACCACCTACCAATGACGCGTCTCATCCTGCTTGTCGCCGCGGCCATGGTATTGGTCGTCGTCCCGTCGTGCGAACGCCCGCCGGACTACGAGACCTATGACAACACCGACGAGCGGGAGTCATTCTACAAGCGCTACAATGCCGAGGTGGTGGAGAAACTTGGCAAGCGGAAGACCGAGTTGGAAACCGCCCTGGCTGGCGACTTGCCTGAGGAAGAACGGGCGTCAAAGCAGCAGGAACACGGCGACCTGCTGCGGCGGATGGAGCGGCCGGAGTTTTTCGAAATCCGCACCGAGGCCGACCTGCCGCAGGACCTCGAGTGGACGACCAACCTCGACGACCCCGAGCTTGGATCGCCGGATGCGAAGAAGGGCGGGACCTTTCACACCTACATCCCCGGCGGCGGCTACCCGCCGAACATCCGTTGTCTCGGACGCGAGGCGAACAACTCGTTCCGGAGCTACCATTGGGACGACATCGAGCTGGCGTTAACCGCCTATCATCCGGAGACCGGCAAGGTGATGCCGGCGCTGGCGGACCGCTGGTCGGTGGCGGCGGACGGGCAGACCGTCTATTTCCACATCGACGATGACGCGCGCTGGTCGGATGGCAAGGAAGTGAAGTCCGGCGACTTCCTGATGGCGATGTATGTCTATCTCTCGCCCTATCTGACGGAGTCTTTCTACCGGGCGTGGTATGGCGACCAGTACTGGGGCCTCTCGACTTACGGCGATGACTACGTGTGCGTCCGCCTTGCCTTCGCCAAGCCGCTGGCCGAGGGCTTCGCGGGGCTGGTTCCGTTCCAGGAGGATTTCTACCGCGAGTTCGGGCCGGACTTCGAATCGCGCTACAATTGGCGTCCGCGGCCGACCACCGGGGCCTACGTGATCCGCGAGGAAGACATCCAGAAGGGCCGCTCGATTTCGCTGACCCGGGTCAAGGACTGGTGGGCACGCGACAAGAAGTACTACCGCTACCGCTTCAATCCCGACCGCATCGAATACATCCAGGTCCGCGACGAGGAGAAGGTCTTCCAGCTCTTCCTGCGCGGCGAGATCGACTCCTACCTGCTGGGCGACTCGAAGAAATGGTATGAAAAGACCGAGGTGCCGGAGGTCTTCAACGGCTTCATCGAGAAGGCGACCTTCTACAACGAATATCCCGCCGTCTCCGCCGGGATGTATTTCAACCTGAGCCGCCCGCCGCTGGACATCCTGGACATCCGGATCGGCCTCCAGCACGCGAGCAACTGGCAGAAGGTGATCGACCTCGATCTCCGCGGGGACGGCGAGCGCATGCACATCCTCAACGCGGGCTACGGCGAGCATTCCCATCCCACGCTCCGGACCCGGCCATTCTCAGTCAAGCTGGCGCGCGAGGCGTTCGCACGGGCCGGTTTCACCGAGGCCGGCGAGGACGGCATCCTAAAGAATGCCGCCGGCCAGCGGCTGTCTTTTGCCATCAACTACCGGCGGAGTCCGGTAATTGACCCGATGATGCTGCGCATCAAGGAAGAGGCCCGGCGTGCGGGCGTGGAGTTCAAGGTCGAAGCAATGGATCCCACGGCTTCGTTCCAAAAGGTATCGAGGAAGGAGCACGAGATCGCCTTCACCGGCTTCCAAAACCAGCTCCCGTTCCCGGACTTCTACCAGCAGTTCCACTCGAAGGACGCCTATGAGCCCGGCACCAAGAAGCCGCGGCCGATGACCAACAACATCAGCATCTTCGCCGATCCCGAAGTGGACAAGCTGCTGGAGGAGAACCGCAACGCGCGATCGGTCGACGTGATCCGCGAGACCAGTTGGAAGCTCGAGGAGATCATGCACGAGCGGGCGGTCTGGGTTCCGGCTTACTACCGGCCTTTTTATCGGACAGGGTCTTGGCGGTGGATCCGCTGGCCGGAGAACTTCAACGTCCGCCTCGGCAACGAACCTGAAATGAGCCACGTGCATTGGATCGATCCGGAGATCAAAAGGGAGACGCTCGAAGCGAAGGCGGCGGGCCGGACTTTCCCCGAGAAGAACCTGATCTACGACAAGTACCGGAAGAAGAATCCGGAGAACTGACCATGTCCGATCCCCTACTTCAGGTCCGCGATTTGATCACCGCCTTCGACACCGATGGCGGGCTGATCCGCGCCGTCGATCAGGTCTCCTTCTCGGTCGAGCGGAGCAAGACGCTCGGCATTGTCGGCGAGTCCGGCTGCGGGAAAAGCGTGACCGCGATGTCGCTGGTCCGCCTGCTGCCTCAGCCGGCGGGGAAGATCCTGGGGGGCGAGGTGATCTTCAAAGGTCGCGATCTAACAAGGCTCAAGCCCGAGGAACTGCGCAAGGTCCGCGGCAACGAGATCGGTGTGATTTTCCAGGAGCCGATGACCGCGCTCAATCCGGTCCAGCGGATCGGCAAGCAGCTTTCCGAGTGCTTCCTGCTGCACAAGGGGATGAACAAGAAAGAGGCGTGGGAGGCATCGGTCGAGATGCTGCGGCTGGTGAAGATCCCGGCACCGGAGCAGCGGGCGGGGGACTACCCGCACCAGCTTTCCGGCGGGATGCGGCAGCGGGTGGTGATCGCCATGGCGCTGGCTTGCAAGCCCGACCTGGTGATCGCGGACGAACCGACCACGGCCCTCGATGTCACCGTGCAGGCGCAGATCCTCGACCTGATGAAGCGCTTGCAGGCGGAGATGGGGATGGCGGTGATCCTGATCACCCACGACCTCGGCGTGATCGCGGAGACCTGCGACGAGGTGGTCGTGATGTACGGTGGCCGGGTGGTCGAGCGGGCACCTGTTAGGGAACTTTTCGCCAGACCCTTGCACGCTTACACCCGTGGCCTGCTCGCCTCGATTCCCCGGATGGAAACCCCGCGCAAGACCGTGCTGCCGGTGATCCCTGGGATGGTCGCCTCGCTCAAGGATTTCGTCCCCGGCTGCCGCTTCTGCCAGCGCATGGACCGCCAGGGCAGCACCCTGCGGGAGCGCCCGCCCTTCCTTGAAGCCTCGCCCGGCCATTGGGTCGAGGCTTGCCCGATCTGTTACGTCCCGACCGACGCATGACCCCGATCCTTTCCGTCCGCGATCTCAAGGTGCACTTCCCGGTTTCGGGCGGGCTGTTCATGCGCCAGACCGGTGCCGTGCGGGCGGTCGATGGCGTGTCCTTCGACATCGCGCCGGGCGAAACGCTGGGGCTTGTCGGCGAGTCGGGCTGCGGGAAGTCGACGCTCGGCAAGGCGATCGTCCGTTTGACCGATCCGAACGCGGGCTCGATTCATTTCAACGGCCGTGACATCACCCGGCTCGGTCGTGGTGCGATGCGGCCGCTGCGGCGCGACATCCAGATGATTTTCCAGGACCCGGTGGAGTCGCTGAATGCCCGCCACAGCGTGCGCGAAATTTTGGAAGAGCCGCTGATCATCCATGGCTACGGTTCGGCGCTGGAACGCCGCAAGCGGGTGGACGAGGTGCTGGAAAAGGTGGGCTTGCAGACGGCGGCGGCGGACCGCTATCCCTTCGAGTTCTCCGGCGGGCAACGGCAGCGGATCGGCATCGCCCGGGCGATCGCCTTGCAGCCGAAGCTGATCATTTGCGACGAGCCGGTGTCGGCGCTCGACGTCTCGGTGCAGTCGCAGGTGCTGAACCTGCTGCTAGAGCTGCAGCGGGACATGGGGCTCTCTTATCTTTTCATCGCCCACGACCTGGCGGTGGTGAAGCACATCTCCGACCGGGTGGCGGTGATGTATCTCGGCAAGATGGTCGAGATGGCCGGTGCGGACGCGATTTATCAGAACCCGAAGCACGCCTACACCAAGGCGCTGCTATCGGCGATCCCGGAGCCGGACCCGACTCTGGTGAAGGACCGTATTTTGCTGGAGGGAGACGTGCCCTCTCCGATCGATCCGCCGAAGGGGAGTGCCTTCGGCCACCGGATGAAGCACCCGCGCTACGATGAAACGATCAGTGCGGATCTCTCGCTGCGCGAGATCGAGCCCGGCCACTGGGTCGCGGCGGATCCGTGCTGTTTGGAAGCGGCGGATTGGGCGAGAGTAAGCGGAATGGTTGCGTAGTGGTCCCCGCAGCGCGCAAAAGTTCAGGGCCGCCGCCTATTTGTCGGGGTGCTGCTTCAACAATTCAGTCGGCGAGTAGAAGCTGGCCTGATCCTTGGTCGCAGCGCGGATGGCGGCTACTTTTTCCGGCGTGATGACGGAGGCTTTGTTTCCGAAAGAATTACGCACATAAGTGAGCACGGCGGCGATTTCCTCGTCTTTCAGGCCCTTGAACGGCGTCATGGGAACGAGGCCGGGGTATGTCGTGCCGCTGATTTCGATGGGGCCGGAAAGGCCGTGCAGTGTGAGTTTGATAAGGCGCTCTTCGCTGCCTTGCACCCAGTTGGTTTTGGCGATGGGTGGAAAGCTTGCGGCGGGCAGGCCGAGGCCGTTCTCCTGGTGGCACGTGATGCAGTGTCCTTCGCGGCTGTAAACCTCGGCGCCTTTGAGATAGAGTTCCTTGTCCTTGCCGGTCAAATCGGTTTGGTACTCGCGCTTGGGCGCGGCTTCCATGGCGCGGCCACCGAGCGTGGCCAGGGCGGTGTCGAGGACTGGTTTGATCCAATTGTCCACGGGCTTCGCGGCTGCCGTTCGCACAATAGGCAGACCTTTTTCCGCATCGAGCCACGATGCTGCCGCGATCGCTTCGAGGCGCACGCGGCCATTCTCATCCTGCGCGGCGGCCGTGAGCAATGCGGGCTGTTCGGCAATCTGATGGCCGGAGTAACGCAGCACATGTACGGCAGCGCCGCGGACGCGGGGATCCTTCGCCGCGAGAAGCTGACGCAGGAGCGCCTGGTCCACGCGATTGGATCCCCACGTGACCCACAAGGCTTCGAGCAAATGGTGTTCGTACCGGGCACCCGCCTTGTCGAGTGTGGCGATCCATTTGCCGAGTGCGGGCGACACCTCGGCGGGCTGGCGTCCGCGCAGTTCGCGCCGGGTGCGGTAGCGGGTGCGATCCTCGGGAAGCTTCAGGTTTTCGAGTAGGACAGGAATCGGTGCGCCCGCGATGCTGGCCGGCTTCACCAAAGGTCGAGCGGGGTAGGTGATGCGATAGATGCGTCCGTGGACGTGATCGCGCTGCGGGTCGCGCGCGCTGTGCTGCATGTGGCCGATGAGCTTGTTCTGCCAGTCCACCACGTAAAGCGATCCATCCGGCGCAAACTCCAGATCAACCGGGCGGAAATTTGGATCGGAAGAGGCGATGAGATCCTGCCGGTGGCGGCTCTTGTAGCCGGTGCCATCGTCTTCCAGCGTGTGTTGTTTGATGCCGAGAAAGCCGATGCTGTTGCAGAGCATGTAGTCGCCCTGCACGTCGTCCGGGAAATGCCGACTGGAGACAAATTCCAGTCCGGATGTCGGGCGGACCTGATGTTTCCCTTCCACCAGATTCGGGGGCAGCGGCGCGAATTCGCCGTATGGGACGTTCACGGTGCCGGGCGTCATCCAGCGCATGCCGGGGTCGGAAGTATCGAGGAAGAAACTCTGGCCCCACGAATCGAAAGCCACGCCCCATGGGTTTGGGATCGAGAGCCGGGCCGACCGTTCGAGCTGGCGGCGCTGCGGGCTGTAACGGAAGAAGCCGCCATTCGAACTGCGCACGGGGCCGTATGCGGTTTCGACGTGGGTATGCAGGAAGGTGCCTTCCTCCATGTAAATCGCGCCGGACGGATCGGCGCAGAAGGCGCTGATGACATGATGCGTGTCGTGGTCGTCGAACCCGCTGAGGATTGTCGTGCGCACATCGGCGCGGTCGTCGCCATTCGTGTCCCGCAAGAGCAGCAGGTCGTTCCCCTGTGCGACATAAACGCCTTCCGGCGCGAGTTCAAAGCCCGTGGGCAGGTGCAGTTTGTCGGCGAAGACGATCTCCTTGTCCGCCTTTCCGTCGCCATTGGTGTCCTCGAGAATGAGCAGCTTGTCGTCCGGCTTTGGATCGCCCGGGCGCCAGTGCGGATAGCTCGGCATGGTCGCGACCCACAGCCGCCCTTTGTTGTCGAATGACAACTGGACCGGGTTGGCGAGATTCGGGAACTCCTTCTCCGAGGCAAACAGCCCGACTGAATATCCCGGCGCGACCTTGATCGAAGCGATCGCTTCTTCGCCGCCTTTGTAAACTACATCGGGCGGCGTGATGATGGGAGGGAGCTGTTTTGTCTTCGCGTCGGCGGCGGCAAGGTCGAAAGGCCCGCCCGCCAGCGCAGCCCAAATCGCTTCGTCGCGAACAGCCGTCATCTGGTCCAGTTTGGCGAGTTCATCGGGATAATTCTTCGGGCCATACGGTGCGTGCCGACGGCCAAACACATGCACGCCATTAGGAACTTTGTAATATTTGAGCCACACCCAGTTCTTCTCCTGCACGGCGGCGGCGACTTTTGCCGGGTCCCCCTTGCGGGCCTCCGCAGGACCGAAGATCGCATCGGCCAGCACGGGCGCGAGCCTGGCATAGCCTTCCTCCGAGAGCAGCGCGCCATCGAGCGTCAGCGGTTGCCGCTCCTTTTCGTACCAATCGCGCGTGATCCCGAGAAGATCGACGAAGCGCACGCCGTGCTGCGCGGCGACCTCCTCCATTGCTTTCGTGTAAAGCGCGAGGTTCGCGTTCTCGGTCTTGCCATCCGGCGTGCCATGCGTGGCTGACAAATTCTCGAACGCGATCGGCGACACGAGCACGAGCTGCGGTGCCGACTTGCCGTTGTATTGCCGGGCCTGCGTATGCTTCACAAAATCCCCAAGCTCGCCGCGAAAACCCTCCAGCCCGGCTGCGCCGTCAAACGATTCGTTGAAGCCGAAAAACGCGACCACGACGTCGGACTTCAGCCGCGTCAGCCACTGGTCGGGCGTCTCAAACGTGCCGCTGCCCGTATTGCCCGAGCCCCAGCGATCCTTTGCTTTCGAGAGCGGGCGATACTTCTCCGCACCGGGGAATGCCCACGGCGAATCACGCCCGGAGTGCGGACGGAAACCCGGAGTGTCGCCCTCGTCGCACAGATTGCGGATCGTGATGCGCTGGCCCGCAAAGCGCATCTGAACCTCTGCCTCGAAGCTCGGGAAAAGCCCCATCCGGGAACCGAGTCCGTTGCCAATCAGCACAAGGCGCGAGCCCTCCTGCAACTTCGCCGGTTCCACGGCGAACGCGGTGCCCATGACAAGGAGCGATAAAAAGGCGAACGGGAACGATTTCATGAGTTGGAGAGAGGGGTGTTTTTCTGCCGTGCGACGCAGCTTGAACGGGGTGGCCTCGGAAAAAGGTCGATCCCTTCGAAAGCCCTATTCCGGCGTATTTACCTGAAGGAGGAAATCCGCGGGTGAGATCGCGCGAACGGGCGACCTGGCGTAGTCGGGAAGGTTTCGGGTCACGATGAAATCCGCTCCCCAAGCCACCGCGGCAGCCGCTTGAAAGGCGTCCTCGACATCGCTCATTGGCAAACCCAGCGCGAGGCGGGCATCGGCGGTTCCGACCGTGGGGATCTCGACGAGCTTTAGAAGTCTCTCGAGAAAATCCCTGCCTCCCTTGAGAAGATAGGAACAATTGGTCAACGAATGCCAGGCCACCGCGGCGGTGCCTCCCGATTGCACCCACCGCAAGACCGAGGCACTTGCTGCCAAGTGAGGTTGGCGGGCGAGCGCGACATCCAGCAGGACGTCGGTATCAAGCAGCACTTTCATTCCCGGAGGTACTTCGCTTTCAGGGAATCGTAGAGCGGATCGGTTCCCGTGGCTGGATCGCGGAGGCTGGCGATTCCGGTCATCTCAGCAACCAGATCGCCATCGTTGATCCGGGTGGCCTGGGCTTGAATCAGGGTTTCTATCAGTCCGGAAACCGTGGTGTTTTTTTTCCGGGCCGACTGCTTGGCAAGCTGGTGAACCTCCGGGTCCAAGGTGATGGTCACTCGGCTTTTCATGAGTATGCATCTACGGCGGTTTATGCATATGGTCAAGGTTTTCGGGGGATCTCAGGCCGGCTTCAGGCGACCCGCGGTTCGACCATGGCATGCGGCCTGACAGGTGTGATGGGCCCAGTTTTTCGGAGGCGTCAAAGCGCAACTCGAAGCGGCCGGCCAAGGGATCCCGGGTGCCGATTTGTGGATCGCATCCATTGCCCGGGCGGTGCGGGCGAAGATCGTGACGGGGAACTCCCGGCATTTGTCGCGGGTCCCCGGTGTGGAATGCGAGAACTGGATCCGCGGCTGATCGGTTATCGGCCCGGAGCGGGCAGATGCGGCGCCTTTTCGGCGATCCGCGGCGGGCTGTCGGCGTCATCGCGATTCTTCTCATCAAGGAAAAGAATGGTGATGAAGGCGTAAAAGGAAACGATGGCAAATGCCAGTTTCAGGGGGAATCCGGGTTTCATAGTGGAGTCGGGGGGAGGAAATCGTCTGGGTGCTGCTGTCCCGGACAGCAACCGGACGTTATGGGCTATCTCAGGCGATCTGGCTGGCGACCGGACGGGTGAGGTCCGGCGCGGCGTCGGCCATGCGCAGCTTGCGTTTGCCCTTTTCCTGAGGGATCCAGGCGGTGGCGATGCCCGCGACGGCGAGGGTGAGGACGAGGCGGGCAAGGAAGCGGTTGGCGTTCTTCATGGGCACAGATTCCCACGATCCAGCCCCCGGCACCATTACGCCATAACGTGGGGGGATTTGGGGGTTGAGTCTGCTGCCCGGGTGGCCCAAAACCGCCGCGGAAATGAAGATTGTCGTCGTGGGAAAAGGGGGGCGCGAGCACGCGCTGTTGCGGGCGCTGGCGGAATCGCCGGGAAGCCACGAGTTGTTCTGCTTCCCGGGCAGCGACGCGATTTTCGAGGGGGCGAAGCTGGTGGCGGCGGACGGGCTGGAATCGCTGGTCGCTTGGATGAGCTTGAATGCGGTCGACCTCTGCGTGGCGGGTGAGGAGAGCTATCTGGTCAAGGGCGAGGGGCTGGCGAATCTTTGTGAGAAGGCCGGAATTCCTTGCTGGGGGCCGCATCTCCAGTCGGCGCAGCTTGAGGCGAGCAAGGAGTTCGCGAAGAAATTCCTGGAACGCCACGGCATCCCGACCGCCAGGGCGACGGCTTGCGCGACACTGGAGGAGACGGTCACGGCGATCGGCGGGAATTTTCCGACCGTGCTCAAGTTCGACGGCCTCGCCGCAGGCAAGGGCGTGGCGGTGTGCATGGTCGAGCGGGAGGCGACCGATTTCCTCGACGAGGTCTTCGTGCAGCAGCGTTTCGGTCCCGGCCGAGTGCTGGTGGAGGACTTTCTAACAGGCCCGGAGGTTTCGATCTTCGCGGCGATCGTCGACGACCACTACCTGATCTTCACCCCCGCGCGCGACTACAAGCGGCTAGGCGAGGGGGACGCCGGCCCGAACACCGGCGGCATGGGTGCGGTGGCAAGCCGGCAGTTGATCTCCGCGGAGCTGCTGGCGGAGATTGAGAAGAACATCGTAGTCCCGACAGTCGAAGGGCTGCGCGAGGACGGGCTGCCATACCGCGGTTTCCTCTACTTCGGCCTGATGCTCACGCCGGACGGTCCGAAGATCATCGAATATAACTGCCGCTTCGGCGACCCGGAGTGTCAGGCGGTAATGCCGCTGGTGAAGGGGGATCTTGCCGGGTTCTGCCTCGCCGGGGCCAAGGGCGAGTTACAGCCGGAACTCGTCTCCTTCGACGAAGGCTGGAGTGTCTGCGTGGTACTGGCCTCCGCCGGCTATCCCGAAAGCTCCCGCAGCGGCGAAGTGATCCGCGGTCTGGATGAGGCCGGGAATGCCCGGGTTTATCACGCAGGCACCCGTCGCAATGCCGCGGGCGAGTGGGAAACCAACGGCGGCCGGGTTTTGGCAGTGGTCGCCGGTGGATCGACCCGGCAGGATGCGGTCGCCGCGGCGCATGCGGCCACCGATAAGGTCTCTTTCGATGGCATGCAGCGCCGCAGGGACATTGGGATCTGCAATTTCTAACATCATGAGCCGCATTCTCGGACCCGACGACATCGAGCAGGGCATCGTCGCCCTTGCCGCCGCCATCCGCGAACGGACGGCGGGCAAAGCCATCGCCCTGGTGGGCATCCGCAGCCGCGGCGACGAGGTCGCGGAGCGCTTGTGCAACCGGCTGGCGGAAGAAGACCGCGAGCTGGAGCTGGGGGTGCTCGACATTTCCCTCTACCGCGACGACTACGAGCACCTGCACGAGAACCCGAAGCTGCAGGAGAGCGACATCCCGTTCACCGTCGATGGCGCACACATTATCCTAGTGGACGACGTGCTTTTCACGGGTCGCACGATCCGCGCGGCGCTGGACGCGCTGTCCGACTACGGCCGCCCGGCGAAGGTGGAGTTGGCGGTGCTGATCGACCGCGGCCACCGCGAAATGCCAGTGCAGCCGGATTACGTTGGGATCCACTTGGAAACTTCCCGCCTCGATCACGTGCTTGTTTCCTTGGAAGCGGCCGACGGGGAGGACAAGATCGAGATCGTCGAGAGGAACCCAGGCTGACCCATGCTGCCCCAACGCCGGAAATCCGCCGAAGAGATCGCGAAGCTCCGCGAGTCGTTGGGTATTCCGGGTGCGGAGGCTGGGGTGGGGGAGGCGGCTGCGGTGGAGGTGGCTGCGGTGGATGTGGCTGACGGGGTTGACCCGATTGACGGAGTTGGCCTCGTTGACGGTCTTGAAGAGGTCAAATCGGCGGCGGTAGTGGAGTCCTTGCCGCCCGGGGCTCCGAAGCCGGTGCGCTCGCTGCGGAAGTCCGAGCGGAAAGCCGTCGAGCGGACGAGGTTGGTGGCTCCGGCGGAAGCGACGGGCATCCCGGTCAAACGCCATAGCGATGGTGAGCTTCTCGAAATGCGGCGCATCCAGGCGACGCCACCGGACCAGTCGATCGCCCACATCCAGCACATGACGGTGCCGTGGCCGGTGATTGCGCTCGGCTACCTTTTGCCGCTGTGCGGGGCGATGTGCGGGTGGTTCTCCGTCTGGTCGCCCGGGGTGCCGCCGATGGATTTCCCCGCTCAGTGGATCGGCGACCTTTCGCGTCAGCCTTGGCTCGTGAAGGCGGGTCTCGGGTCGCTCGGCCTGTTCGGCGGGCTCGCTTTCGCGCTGGCCGGCTGGATCGCTTGGAAGAAGCCGCGCTCCCGTCATCACGGCGGATTCATCTCCATCATCACCCTGCTCGTCCTTGTTTTCGGAATCATTCAACTCACCTCCACGCATGGCCCGTAAGGACCTCCTCGACATTGCATCGCTCGAACGGGAAGAGATCGACCTCCTCCTCGACCAAGCCGTTCCCTTCAAGGAACTCTTCACTCGTTCCGTGAAGAAAGTCCCCGCGCTCAAGGGCAAGTCCGTGCTGATGCTGTTCTACGAGCCGAGCACCCGGACGCACTCGTCGTTCGAAGTCGCCGCCAAGCGCTTGTCGGCCGACGTCACGAACTTCGACGTGCCGCATTCCTCGGTGGTGAAGGGCGAGTCGGTCCGCGAGACAATCGAGACGCTGCAGGCGATGCGCACCGACTACATCGTGGTCCGCCACGGCCGCAGCAGCTTGCCGGGGATGATCGCGGGGATGACGAAAGCCAGCGTGATCAATGCCGGCGACGGGGCACACGCTCATCCGACCCAGGCGCTGTTAGATGCTTTCACTTTGAAGGAAGTCTATCCCGAGGGGCTGGAGGGAAAGAAGGTCCTGATCATCGGCGACATCCTCCACAGCCGGGTCGCGCGCTCAACCAGCACCATCCTCAAACGACTCGACGCCAAGGTGGCCTACCTCGGTCCCGGATCGCTGGTGCCGAAGTCGGGGCCGGAGAACATCCTGCGCTTTACGGACTACGAGGAAGCGATGAAGTGGAAGCCGGACGTCGTGTATCTGCTGCGGGTCCAAATGGAACGCCAGGACGTCCAGTTTTTCCCGAGCCTGCGCGAGTATCACAAGGTCTACGGCATCACCGAGGAGCGGCTGAAGCGGATCGACGGCGAAGGCCTGTGGCTGATGCATCCGGGTCCGGTGAACCGCGGGGTGGAGCTCTGTGACGGGGCGATGGATTACTCCCGCAGCCTGATCAACCGCCAGGTCGAGAACGGCATCGCGGTGCGGATGGCGGTGCTTTATTGGCTGAAGCCGGCGGGGGAAGCTTGATTCAGATCTTCATCGCATTGAATCCGCCGTCGACTACGAGTTCAGTGCCGGTGATGAAGGCACCGGCCTTGTTCGAGGCGAGCAGCAGGGTCGCGCCGATCAGGTCGTCGGGCGAGCCGAAGCGGCTCATCGGGGTCTGGCGCAGGATGTCGAGCACGCGGCTTTCATCCAGCACCTTGCGGTTCTGCTCGGCCGGGAAGAAGCCGGGGACCAGCGTGTTGACGCGGATCGAGTACTCGGCCCACTCGCGGGCAAGGTTCTTCGAAAGGTTGTGCACCGCGGCCTTGGAGGCGGAGTAGGTGAAGACGCGGGACAGCGGGATCAGCCCGGACATCGAGCCGAGGTTGATGATGGAGGCGGGTATGCCTTCGTTGATGAAGTATTTGCCGAAGACCTGGCAGGTGCGGAAGACGGCGGTGAGGTTGGTGTCGATGATCCGCTGGAATTCTTCCTCTGTGATGTCGAGGAAAGGCGTCGGGGCGTTGATACCGGCGCCATTCACCAGGATATCGACGCGGCCTGAGCGCTCGACGACGTGATCGACGAGGTCTTGAAGCGAATCGCGCGAGGTCACGTCGGCGGACATGAAGTAGCCCTTGCCACCGAATTCGGCGATCTCCTTGAGCTTCCGTTCCGCCTTCTCGCGGATGCGACCGACCAGCACAACTTCCGCTCCGGCATGGGCGAGGCCTTGGGCCATGCAGCCGCAGAGTTCGCCGGTGCCGCCGATGACGACAGCGGTTTGTCCCTCGAGGCCGAACATGTCTTTGAAGAAAGCAGCGGTTTGCATGGCCGGAGATTCGCCATGTGGCATGGCGGGGGCAAGCGGAATGAGCGTTCGCGAGTGCGGGCGACTCAGTCTGTGAACCAGTTCTCCACGCGAAGTTCTGAGACGCGGTTGAAGTGCGAAACGTTTCGAGTGCTCAAGGTAAGCTCGTGAGCCAAAGCGGTTCCAGCGATGCAAGTATCCCAGGGGCCGATTGGCGTGCCTGATTTCTGCAGCCGGGCCAGCAATTCCGCGGTGGCAAGTGAGGACGAATCATCGAAGCTGACCCAGGAGACGCGTGGAAAGATCGACCCTTGGATCCGTTCCCAAAGTTCTTCACCCTCGGGAACCAGGCAGGTGCCGAATCGAAGTTCCAAGCGGGTGATCTCGCTGGCAAACAAGCGGGAAGGCGGGAGGGCGTCGAGGCGCTCTTGAACACCCGGATGCGGGCGCTTTTTGAGCAACTCGCTCAGAACATTCGTATCGGCCAGGTAACGCTTCATCGGTCACCCGGCATTTGAGAATTGCCCCAGCTTCGAACCTGTGCCAAGGCCGCGAAGAAAGGATCGTCGTCGTCTAAACCGCCGGCACCGGATCGCGGAATCGGAGGAGCGGGAGGGCCGACCGCAAGGCGTGCTTGCAGGGCTTCGGCGATCAGATCCTTGAGCGATCGTCCTTCTTGGATGGCGAGAATCTTTGCCTGCCGCAGCAGATGATCTGGGAGTTCGACGGTCGTTTTCATAGCGTCAGCCTAGATGAGTATGGGAATATGGCAAGATGGTTTCCCGGCAGCTCTTAAGCCACATGAGACCGCCTTAGAATCCCGTATTTCGGCGCGAAGGCCAGGGAGACGACGAAGAGCAGCGTCTGGACCAGCACGATGCAGGCGCCGGTGGAGGCATCGATGTGGTAGCTGATGAAGATTCCCGCCGCAGTCGAGGCGGTGGCGGCGGCGACGGCGATGGCGAGCATCCGGTCGAAGCGGTCGGTCCAGAGGTGGGCGATGCTGCCGGGAGTGATCAGCATGGCGACGACGAGGATGATGCCGACCGCTTGGAGAGAGACGACGATGGCGAGCGAGAGCAGGCTGAGCAGCAGGTAATTCAGGAATTTGTCGGGCAAGGCCATGACCCGGGCCTGGGCGGGATCGAAGCAGATCAAGAGCAGGTCGCGGCGCAGGGCGAGGGTGACGCCGAGGACCACGCCGCCGAGGGCGAGGGTCTGCCAGATCTGGGAATGCCGGATGCCGAGGATGTTGCCGACCAGGATGTGGTCGAGGTGCATGTCGGACTCGGTGCGGCTGAACAGGACCAGCCCGAAGGCGAAGAGGCCGGTGAAGACCACGCCCATCACGGTGTCCTCCTTGAGCCGGCTGTTCTGCTTGATGAAGCCGGTGCTGACCGCGCAGAAGAGCCCGGCGACGAAGGCACCGATCGCCAGCGGGATGCCGGCAATGTAGGCGAGCACGATGCCGGGCAGCACGGCGTGGGAAACGGCGTCGCCCATCAGCGACCAGCCTTTCAGGATGAGGAAGCACGAGAGCACCGCGCACATCGCCGCGACCACCGTGCCGACCAGCAGGGCGTCGCGCATGAAGGCATACTGGAACGGCTCGAGGAACTCGTTCATGGCGTGGGCAGGGTGGCCGCGCGGCTTTCCCTTACGCGACGTTTCGAGGCGAGGATGCCGTGCTTCGGCGCGAAGACGAAGGCGGCGAGGAAGACCAGCGTTTGGAGGGTGACGATGCAGCCGCCGGTCGCTCCATTGAAGAAGTAGCTGGCGTAGGCCCCGACCAGCGAAGTGATCACCCCCATCGCCGCGGAAAGCCAGAGCATGGTGCCGAAGCGGTCTGTTAGAAGATAAGCGGTGGCACCCGGCGTGACGAGCATGGCCACCACCAGGCAGGCCCCGACCGCTTGCAAGGCCGCGACCGAAGTGGCGGCGAGCAGGGCAAGCAGGGTGACATGCAGCCAGCCCGCCCGCAGGCCGAGGGTGCGGGCCTGGTTGGGATCGAAGCAAAAGAGCATGAGGTCCTTCCACTTCAGGCCGAGCACGATCAGGGTGACCGCGCTGATGACGATGACCTGGGCGATGTCGGGATCGGAGATGCCGAGGATGTTGCCGAGGATGATGGTTTTCAGATCCACCCGGGCGGGAAACAGCGAGATGAGGAGCAGGCCGAGCGCGAAGTAGGAAGTGAAGACGATCCCGATGGTGGCGTCCTCGCGAATCCGGCTTTTCGCCTTGATGAAGCCCATGGTGCCCGCCGCCAGCAGTCCGGCGACGAAGGCCCCGAGCGCGAAGGGCAGGCCGAGGATGTAAGCGAGTGCCACGCCGGGGACGACGGCGTGAGAGAGGGCGTCGCCCATCAGCGACCAGCCTTTCAAGGTCACGAAGGATGAGAGGAACCCGCAGGTGCCGCCAACCAACGCGCTGACCCACATGGCCCGCAGCATGTAGTCATAGTGGAACGGCGTGAGGAGTTCACTCATGCTCTTCCGATCGCTTCTTGAGGAGCTCCTCGTGTTCCTGGCGGTCCTTGTATTCGAGGTGGCCGTCCTTGCCGAAGACCAGCGGGCGCTCGTCGTCGGTGAGCAGGCGGATCGTCCGGCCGTCATGCTCCTGGATGGTCGACTGTTCGAACTGGAACTGCCGCAGCACGCCACCGAAAGCTGCGCTGAGGTTTTGCTCAGTGAAGACGTCGGCGGTCGCGCCGTAAGCGAGCACGGTCTTGTTGATCAGCACGACCTGGTCGCAGAATTCCGGCACGCTGCCGAGATTGTGGGTGGAGACCAGGATGATGCAGCCGTCTTTCCGGAGCTCGCGGAGCAAGGCGATGATCGCTTCCTCGGTCTTCACGTCGACGCCGGTAAAGGGCTCGTCGAGCAGGATCACCCGGCCGCCCTGGGCCAGTGCGCGGGCGAGGAAGACGCGCTTCTTTTGCCCGCCGCTCAGCTCGCCGATCTGGCGGTCCTTGAATTCCCACATCGAGACGCGGCGCAGGCTTTCCTCGACCTTCGCCCTGTCGATCGACCGCGGGATACGGAGAAAATTCATCGCGCCATAGCGGCCCATCATCGCCACGTCCCACACGCTGACCGGGAACTGCCAGTCGACTTCCTCTGCCTGCGGCACGTAGGCGACGAGGTGCTCTTTCAAGGCAGAGCGGACCGGTTGGCCGTTGATTTTTACGCTGCCGGCCTTTGGCTGCACGAAGCCCATAATGCTTTTGAAGAGCGTCGATTTCCCGCTGCCGTTGACCCCGACCAGCGCGCAGATCGTGCCGCCGCGGAGTTGGAAAGAGGCATCGCGCAAGGCAAGGTGGCCGTTGGCGTAAGCCACCGACACATCCTCGACTTCCAAGCGGGGGAGCGAACTCATGGCGGATTGAGAAATCCTTTCACGATGGTGTCGGCGTTGGCTTCCAAGAGTTTCAGGTAAGAAGGAGCCGGGCCATCCGCGTCGGTTAATGAGTCGACGTAAAGCACGCCGCCGTAACGCGCGCCGGTTTCCTGGGCCACCTGCTTTGCCGGCTTGTCGTTCACGGTGCTTTCGGAAAAGATCACCGGGATCTTGTTAGAACGGACAGAGTCGATCACCGCGCGCACTTGCTGCGGCGTGCCTTGGGCGTCGGCATTGATCGGCCAGAGGTAGAGCGGCTTCAGGTCGTAGTTGGCGCAAAGGTAGGAAAAGGCTCCCTCGCTGGTGACCAGCCAGCGCTGTTCGGGCGGGATGGCAGCGAGCCTTTGGCGAACCGGCTCGTCCACGGCTTTGATCTTCGCGGTGTAAGCGGCGGCGTTGGCGGTGTAGGTGGCCTCGTTGGCCGGATCCATTTTCACCAGCGCCTTGCGGATGTTTTCGACATAGATCACCGCGTTGGCCGGCGACATCCAGGCGTGGGGATTCGGCTTGCCGGTGTAGGGGCCTTCGGTGATGCCCATCGGCGTCACGCCCTCGGTCAACACCGCGCTCGGGACGTCCTCCACGTTCTCGAAGAACTTCTCGAACCAGAGTTCCAGATTCATGCCGTTCCAAAGCACGAGGTCGGCTTGCTGGGCCTTGACGATGTCCTTCGGCGTGGGGTCGTAGCCGTGGATTTCCGAGCCGGGCTTGGTGATGGATTCCACTTCGGCGGCATCGCCAGCGACCTCACGTGCCATGTCGGCGATGATGGTGAAGCTGGTCACCACGCGCTTTTTGCCGGAGGCGGAGGGCTTCTTCGTCGGGTTGCAGCCGGAAGCCAAGAGGACACAGGTGCCCGCCACGAGGCAGAGGATCCTTCGGCGGCTTCGGGAGAAAGAGTTCACGCGGGGATCGATGGCACATTTCATGTTTGATTCAACGTAGAAAATTAGCCGTGGCTAAATTGGAGGTCAAAACTTCGTGCTTATGCCGAGGAAAGAGGTGAAGTCGGTGGATGCTCCGGTGAGTCCGATGCGGACCCCTCCATCGAGCTGCCAGACGGGCGTCGCCAGCCAGATGAGCCCGGTGTTGAAATAGGCTTCTGCGTCGGCACCGGACTCCGCGGTGAGCACGCCGACCAGTTCCACGAACATGCCGGTGGTCTCGGTCAACCCGTGGCTGGCGGTGGCGGAGGCGAGGAATGAGAAGTGATGGCCGCTGCCGTCTTCATCTGCCGCGAGATCCAGCTCGCCCATCACCGCACAATTCCAGTCGGCCGGCCCTTCGAAGCCGAAGGGGACGATCAGCCCGCCTTCGAACTCACCGTTGCCGAGGTCGTCGTGGGCGGTGGGGAGCTTGATGAAGGGCATGACCGCGAGCGCTGTGGAGCCGTCGTCATTGCCCCAGAGGTTGTGCTTCAGGCGGATCTGCACGTCGCCGAAGCCTTCGTCTCCGCCGCGGACGTGGGTGTAGAAGGGCAAGACGACCTGCAAGTCGGTCGAGGAATCGAGACCGATCTTGGCGTTCAGCTCCCCGAAAGAGAGTTCCCGTTCACTGCCATCCTTGGCCCAGGCGGCGAGCTCCATCTCGAACTGGAAATGACCGGCATCGACCGTGCAAGGGCTTTCGGTGGTGTCGGGGCGGTCGGTGCTCAGGGGGCGGAGTTCGCTGGCAAGGGCGGAGCAGGAGGTGAGGAGTAGCAGCGGAATTGAAGTGAAATTAGTCATTACAATAAAAATTAGTAATGGCTAATATTCGGATGCAAGGCCGATTTTCTCCCAAGTTCGATCAGGTCGATCTAGGGATGCTCCCGGAACTCCGGCTGCTCAATTGGGCACGTTCAGCTTGCACCCGCTTCAGAAAATGGGGCGCAGCAGGATGATGATGGCGACGCCCGACCAGCGGGACCAGATCGGAAGACGGTTTCTCAATCGGGTGGGACTCCGGAAAGACCGGGATTGGCTTTTGGAGGTCAGTTCCAACTTCCAACAGAACTTCGAATTGCCCTGTCGCGTGGATCGGCGATTCTGCTGGGCGTGCCTGATACGATTGAAGCCGAAGTTCTGGAGATCGACGGAAGTCCGCCGCCGGCTCATCAAGTTCCGGAGCCGGAGCCCGCTTGGAAGTCGATAAGGGGAAGGGTTCTGCAACTGGATCGGCGCTGGTGGCCGCTGTGGGTGATCCTCGGGTTGGTCGTGTTCGCCTTCGCGGCGATTTTCGGGCTGATCTTCGTGGCGTTCCTGATCGTGGCGAAGGTGGTCGGCGCGATCCTGCGCTTTCTGTTCGGAAGCTTTGCCCCGCGTGCCGGTTCCGACCTCTCCCGGTCGGTCCGGTGAGGGGATTTGTGGCTGTGGTTTCTCGGGTTGTTCACAATGGAGCAGCAGCGCCGTTGTCATTCAATCGCCCTGTTTGAAAGGGTTTGGAGGGGGGGGCGTAGTTCGGGCGGACACTTGTGAATAACTTGTGCAGAGATCGTGTGAAACGGTTTCGTAACTTTACAAGCGATTGGAGGACAGGGTTTTATGATGGTATGGGTGAGATTCTTTACGGATGTCTAAGGTGAACAAGTGCTCCCGGGGAGGGCTTGTCATGGATCGGCACTTTTGAACGAGTGCTGGAAATCGCGGCGGGGATCGTGGGGTTCCTTGAGGCGGGGGCTGGGTTTTCGGCATTGTTCTCAAGTTATTCACATCCGCCATCGCTGAAAGATGTGGTGGGTGCGGACCGTCCCGGCGCTTGATGTCACACCCCGTCCCAACCCTTGCCGATGGATGGTTGCCTATCGGCCGCTCCCGGCTACTTTCCGCCGCAATGAGAACACGCCTGCTTTGCGCCACCGGATTGATGTTTGCCACGGGCTCTTCGCTGGCCGCGACGAAAGTGCTCCAGGCTTTCGAGGGGGACGGTTTTGGCGATTGGAAGGTCGAAGGCGCGGCCTTCGGGCTGGCCCCGACCGGCGGGAAAATGGACGGATTGACTGCGGAGATGACCGGCTATGCCCAGGAATCACTGGCTTGCTCGGCACACGGTGCCGACGCGGCGAAGGGAACGCTGACCTCGCCTTTTTTCAAGCTGAGCGAGCCTTACATCTGCTTCCTCATCGCCGGCGGCAAGCATCCGGGAAAGACCGCGGCGCAACTGCTGGTCGATGGCAAGGTGGTCCGCGAGTCGACCGGTGAGAATTCCCTGCTGATGAAAACGCAGGTCTGGGAGCTCGCGGAATTCAAGGGGAAGGATGCGCAGATCCGCCTGATCGACGATGAAGGCGGATCTTGGGGGATGATCGCGGTCGACCACTTCGTCATGACCGATTACCCGAACCAGAAGTTCCCGCCATCGACCAAGGGTGGCAAGCCACACCTGCCGGGGCTGGTTTCGAGTCCGGCGATCGCGGGCATGACGATCCCGGACGGCAGCAAGGCGACGGTGGTGGCGGATTACAAGAACCAGGGCGTAATGTCGCCGACCGCGCTGGCGCTGGGTGAGAAGGGCGAGATTTACGTGACTGAGACCCCGCGCTTCCGCCATGGCGTTCCGGACAATCGCGACCACCTCTACTGGTATCTCGATGATATCTCGTCCCGCTCGGTCGAAGACCGGCGAAAGATGTACGACAAGTGGAAGGACAAGGAGCCGAAGGCATCGGTGAAGTTCCTGACTGAGGTGGCCGACCGGGTGCGGGTGCTTTCCAAGCCGGGCGCCGATGGCAAATCGGCGACCGGTTCGATTTTTGCCGATGGTTTCAATGACATCGTCGATGGACCGGCAGCCGGGGTTTTCGCATATGAAGGAAGCGTTTTTGTCGCCTGCATCCCGAAGATCTGGGCGCTGCGTGATAAGAATGGCGACGGCAAGGCCGATAAGCCGGAGGAGCGGGAGGCGATGTTCGACGGATTCGGCGCGAGGGTTTCCTTTTCCGGGCACGATCTCAATGGCTTCGCGCTGGGGCCTGACGGCAGGATTTATGGGACGCTGGGTGATCGCGGGGTGAATCTCACGACCAAGGAAGGGAAGAAACACGAGTATCCCGACCAGGGTTGCGTGTTCCGCTTCGATCCCGACGGCACCAACTTTGAGATCATCCACACCGGCCTGCGCAACCCGAAGGAGATCGCCTTCGACGAATACGGCAACGCGTTCTCGGTGGACAACAATTCCGACCAAGGCGACCAGGCGCGCATTGTCTATATCATGGATGGTGCGGACTCCGGCTGGGCGATGGGTCACCAGGCGCTGCACAGCCATCACCGCCAGATTGGGATGGAAGAGCATCCGCCGAACCGTTGGATGGAGGAGCGCATGTGGGCGCCGCAGAATGACGCGCAGCCTTCCTATATCTTGCCGCCGGTGGCCAATCTGACCTCGGGGCCGTCCGGGCTGACGTATCATCCGGGTGCCGGCTTCATGGAGGAGGAGGCGGGTCGCTTCCTGATCTGCGACTACCGCGGCGGCGCGGCGAATTCGGGGATCTGGTCGTTCAAAGTGGAGCCCGATGGTGCCGGCATGAAGCTGGCCGACTCGCGCCAGATGAACTGGGGAGTGGCGGTGACCGACGCCGAGTATTCGTGGGATGGTAAGCTGGTCGTGACCGATTTCATCGGCGGCTGGACGGCCCACGAGAACGGCCGGGTCTATTCTCTCGAAGCTGAAAAGCCGTGGCGCGCGAAGGAAGCCGCGGAGGCGGCGGAGTTGATCGCGGGGGGATTTGAAAAGCGGCCCAGCCCGGCACTGGAGCGGCTCCTGTCGCACGCCGACATGCGAGTCCGGCTGCGCGCCCAGTTGGCTTTGACCCGCAAGAGCGACGGCATGGAGATCCTGGGCAGGGCAGCCAAGGAGGGTAAGGACGTTTTGACCCGTTTGCACGGGGTCTGGGGTCTCGGAATCATCGCGCGGCGCGGCGCGGCGGTACTCCCGGGATTATCCGATGATTTCGTGGCCATGCCGGGCAAGAACATCCGCGATTCCGCCCGACTGCTGCTCGTACCGCTGGCCTCCGACAAGGACCCCGAAGTCCGCGCGCAGGTGATGAAGGCTCTCGGCGAATCCGGGCTGCCGGGCAACAGCCTGCCGTTTCCTCGCCTGCTGGGTGACGAGTCGCCGCGGGTGAGGGCGTTCGCCGCGATCGCTGCGGCGCGCACGAAGAGCAGCGGCGCGATTTCCCTGATCTGGAAGATGCTCGAAAAGAACGAGGATCCCTACATCCGCCACGCCGGTTCTTACGCCCTGTCCTTGCTTTGCGAGCCCCGCCAGATCGCGGCGCTCAATCAGCATGCGGATGCCTCCGTGCGGCTCGCCGGGGTGATCGCGCTGCGCCGGATGAAGGATCCGATGATCGCGGCGTTCTTGCAGGATGCGGACCGCAAGGTCGCGACCGAAGCGCTGCGCGGCATCCACGATGCCGGGATCGAGGAAGTGCGGCCGCTCGTCGCCGCCTTGCTCGACAACCGGCCTGCCGATCTGACGACCATGGACTGGCGCCGCCTGCTCCACAGTGCGTTCCGTCTCGGGGACGATGCCAATCTCCGCCGCGTGGTGGCCGTGGTGCTCGATCCGAAGGCTCCGGCTGCGGCCCGGGCCGAGGCCCTGCGGCTGGTGGGAATCTGGAGCAAGCCACCCTTGGTCGACCAATCGCTCGGTCACGTGGCCCCGCTGCCTGAGCGCGACGCGGCGAAAGTGCGCGACGTGCTTTCGCCCTCGCTCGGCGCGTTGATCAAGCTCGACGGCAAGTTAGCCGAACCCGCGTTGGCGTTGGTGGCGCAGTATAAGCTCGATCTTTCCTCGGTGGACGATGCCTCGCTGAAGGGCCTGGTCATGAATGCCGGCCTGCCCGGCGCGGCCCGGTCGGAAGCACTGGAACTCTACTCGGCGCGGAAGCCGGCGGGACTCGACGCGTTGCTCGGCGAACTCGCAAAGGGCGAGGACGACGACTTGGCGATCGGGGCGATCAAGCGGCTTGCGGCAGGGCAAGCGGCGGTGGCGCTGGAGGCCTTGAAAGTGGCCACGGTGCATGCCAGCGCACGGCGCCAACAAGAAGCATGGAAGATCGCCGCCGGGCTCAACGCTCCCGGCATCGAGAAGCTCTTTCTCGATGCCTTGGTCGATTTGCAGGAGCGGCTGGGCATATCACCTTCCGCGTTGGAGTTGTTAGACGCGGCCGCGAAGCGCACTGAGCCCGGCACCATCAACGTGCTAGCCGCGGTGAAATCCGCCTTTGCCCAATTCAGCGATCCGCTTTCCCCCTTTCTGACTTCCCTCGAGGGGGGCGATCCCGCCAAGGGCGCACAGATTTTCGAATCCCAGCCGCAGGCCCAGTGCCTGCGCTGCCATGCGGCCGGTGGCGGTCACGGCGGTGGCGATGCGGGCCCGAGCCTTGTGGCGGTCGGAAAGCGTGGCGATGCGAAGTTCCAACTCGAGTCGCTGGTCAACCCGGGAGCCAAAGTGGCGGTCGGCTATGGCATCGTCGCGGTGACCTTGAAAGGTGGCAAAAGCGTCGCGGGCATCCTGCTGGCGGACACCAAGGATCACGTCGATGTCGACAGCAGCGGCAAGGTGCTGCGGGTCAAGAAGGGTGACATTGAATCGATGACTCCGCCGGTGTCGGCGATGCCGCCGATGGGTTCGCTGGTCACCGCGACCGAGCTGCGCGACCTCGTCGCGTGGCTGGGCACCAACCAGGGCAAGGAGCCGGCACCGAAGAAGCGCCCCAAGCCGGAACTGGTCACTCCTTGAGCGGGGGATCAGCGGCTGAAGCGACTCCGGCCCGGCGGTTAGAAAGCCGGGCGGGCACGTCGTTCTCCATGTTTTGGATCAGGTTCCGGTAAAGGTTCGCGTCTAACTTGGGGCGTCACTTCTTGTCACAGCCGCAGTCGTGACCGCAGGAGGGCTTGCCGACCTTTTTTCGGGTCACCCTGGCGACGAGGAAGAGAGCGGCGAGGATCACGGCGGCCACGGCGGCCCAGGTTTGCCAGTCGTTCATATCAGAGGAAGTTGGAGCTGATTCGGTTTACTGCAAACCCGGCGAGCCAGGCGAATCCGTCCGAACGATGAACCGGCTGGCTAATGGTTCAGACGGCGCGGATTATGTGCCCGGCTTTGGTTATTTGGCTGACGGGTTCTCGAGAGTTGTGAGCAGGGGACGGATTGCTTCCGACAACGTCGCGGCGACCTTCATGGCACCTCCCGAGTTCGGCAAGGGAGCGTCTTTGCGGAGGTCGAGTTCGCTGTCAAAGCCGCGATCCGATCCAGCCACAACCGCGGGTGGCAGGGCGGACGCAGGAGGACGGGCGAGCAGGAGTAACTTTTTGTTGAGCAGATCAATCACCTCCTCCTTGCCCTTCATCGGGAAAACTCTCGAGACGACGATCTTCACCTTCGGATTCGTCGCACGAAGACTCTCGATTACCCGGTGGATGTTTTTGGCGATCCCGTCGGCCAAAGGTTCGGCGGCGGCAGTGCTTGCGACGATGTCCTCGGCCCCCAGATGAATCACGGCCACATCGGGGACATGGCGTTCCAACAGCCGGAGCATGTTGTCCGCGATCCAAGCCGAGTCCTTGCCCCAGTGCCCTTCATGATCCGGGTCGAACTGATAACTCTCCGGCTCCGTCTTGTCATTGTCGTGCTTGTTGCGGCTGCCCACGAAATCGATCAGGTGTCCGCTCTTCCGCAGCATGCCATCGAGGTATCGCCGGTAGGAAGTGCTTGAGTCGGCTCCTTCGGTGACGGAGCCGCCGATCAGCATGATCCTCACCGGCGCCAGCGGAGGCGATTTCATGAAGTCCTCGAGGACCGGCTCCATGCCTTTTGCCCATGCCTGATAGCCCTCCTCGCTGAGGTGGGTGCCGTCAGTGAACAAGGACTTGTTGATCGTGCCGTCGGGCTGGAGGAACAGGTCCTGCAGGTTGAGATAGGCCACCTCTTTCGAATCGAGTGCGAGTCGTGCGTTGATCTCGTTAACCCGCTGGCATTTCTCCCATTTCGCGCGATCGGCGACAGGGAGCAAGGCCATGAGGATGACGCGCGTTTGGGGCAGCCTGCGGCGGAACACCTGGGCGATGGCCCTTTGTCCGTGGGCGATGTCCTCCGGCGGGCAGTCGGCACCCAAGGCCCATTGTTCTTTTCCGCCGGCGCTCTGCTTCACGATGAAATTGTTGATGCCGCACAATAGCACCGCGACTTTCGGGTGCCGCCCTTCGGCAAAGTCGAGGTTGCCACGGGTAATCCGGTGCAGCATGACCGGGGTGATGTCCCCGGAGTTCCCCATGTTCACGGGGTTGAAAGCGGCGAACCGATCCTCCCACACTTTCCTCCCGGTTGCGGGGCCAAGCGACCACGACCAGGTGATCGAATCCCCGAAGAAAACCAAGCGCGTTTCCTGTGCGGCAGCGACCTCGCGGTTGACCCTGAGGAACTGGCTGTTCCAGTAATCGTCGACGACCGCGGCAGGTCGAGTGGTGCTGGGGGAGGGCGGGATCTCATCCCAAAATTTCCCCGCAGCTTGAAGTTCCGAGAAGAGGAAAACGCCTGTCAAAAGGAGAAGGGATCGTGGAGTCATCCTAGAGAATGAGCGAGCTGATCTGATAAACCGCGAACGCGGCGAGCCACGCGAAGGCGCTCATGAAGACGAACTGCCCTGCGGCCCATTTCCACGAGCCGGCCTCGCGGGCGACGACGGCGGTGGTGGGGAGGCACTGCAGGGCGTAGATGAAGAAGACCAGCAGCGCCATCACGGCGGGAATGGTGAACATCGGGCGTCCGTCGGGCCAGGTCTCGGCGGCGAGTTGCCTGCGCAGGGCGATCCAGGTTTCCTCATCGGTCTCGCCTTCCGAGACGTGGAAAAGCTGAGTCATCGAGGAAACGAAGACCTCGCGCGCAGCGAACGACGTAAGGATGGCGGTGCCGGTTCGGCCGTCGAGGCCGAGCGGGCTGACAAGCGGCTCGACCACCTTGCCGACGCGGCCCATGGCGCTCTGGGCGAGTTGCTCGGCGGGGTCCTCGCTGCCGGATTTCGGATAGGTCTGCGCTGCCCACAGTAGGATGTTGATCGCGAGGATCAGGGTGCCCGCCTTTTGCAGGAAGGACCAGCCGCGGCCGGCGATGTGACGGAAGACATAACTCCACTGCGGCGTGCGGTAGGGCGGCAGTTCCAGCATGAAATGCTGCTTGACCTGGTCCGGCCCCAGCTTGCCGCGGAGCACGCGGGCGACGACGAGGGCGCTGACGGTGCCAAGCGCGTAGATGCCGAGGAAGATGACCGCTTGCTGAAGTCCATTGATTTGCCCGCCTAACAGCAACGGCACCAGCACGAGATAGACCGGCAGGCGCGCGGAACAGCTCATCCACTGCGCGACGAAAATGGTGACCAGCCGCTCTTTCGCGGAGTCGATGGTGCGGGTCGCCATCACGCCGGGGATGGCGCAGGCGTAGGAGCTGAAAAGGGGCAGGAAGGCCTTTCCGCTGAGGCCGGCCTTGCCCATCAGTCCGTCCATGAGGAAGGCGGCGCGGGCCATGTAGCCGGAGCTTTCCAACAGGCCGATGAAGAAAAAGAGGAGGAGGATCTGCGGCAGGAAAATCACCACGCTGCCGACACCGCCGATGATGCCGTCAACCAGCAGGCCGCGCAGGTCGCCATCGGGCATCGAGGCGGTGACTTTCTCGGCAAGCAGGCCTTGGAGGGATTCGATCCAGCCCATGGGGATCGCGGCGAAGGAGAAGATCGACCAGAAGACCAAAAGCATCATGCCGATGAAGGCGACCCAGCCCCAGACCGGGTGGAGCAGCCAGCGGTCGAGCTTGTCGGAAACGGTGCTGGTGTGGCCGTCGGGGCGGCGCGCGGCGACCTCGCAGATCTGATAGACGCGGGCGCGGCGGCGCTCGGCGAGTGGTTCGGCCGGACCCTGCTTCCAAGCCGAATCGGGAACGGCGGGGAAGGGGTGACGCAGCGCTTGTTTCAGTTCGACGATGCCCTTCGCGGCGTTCGCTTGCAGCGGCACCACCGGCACGCCGAGTTCTTCCGAAAGCTTCGCGGGATCGAGGCGGATGCCTGCTTGTTCGGCGACATCGACCATGTTCAGCGCGATGACGACCGGCATGCCGAGTTCGATGACTTCGAGCGCGAGCACCAGGTGGCGCTCGAGATTGGAGGCATCGACCACGCAGACCACGAGGTCGGGCTTGGGTTCACCCTCAAATTCACCGAGCAGCACCCTGCGGGCGATCTGTTGATCGGGGCTGCCGCCATCGAGCGAGTAGCAGCCGGGCAGGTCGACCACGCGGAGTTTGCGACCGTGGGGCGTGAAGAACTCGCCGGACTTCCGCTCGACCGTCACACCGGCGTAGTTGCCGACCTGCTGGTTGGCGCCGGTAAGCGCGTTGAAGAGCGTGGTTTTCCCAACGTTGGGATTGCCGGCGAGGGCGATCGTTTCGATGTCGGCAGGCATCGGAAAGTATCAGGCGACGGCCACCATCACCTGGTTGGCCAGCTCGCGGCTCAGGGCGAGGCGGGTGCCGCAGACGGTGCAGATCAGGTTCCGGCCGTCGGCCAGCTTGCGGACCTGAAGGCTTTCGCAGAAGCCGAGCTGGCGGAGTTGCTCGCAGGCCGGACCGTTCAGAAAGCGAATCCGGAAATCACAGCCGACCTTGGCCTGGCTCAAGCTGAGCAAGCTGTCGGTTTTGAGATCGTGGGCCGTTGCGAGTGGCATCGGCGGGAGATTCGGCCAGTTGAGACGGATTTGCAACAAGAAATCTGTTGCCGAAAGGTCGCGCGGCGAGTTGAGCCACGCTTCGCAAACCCGGGGAAGTTCTGCGCATTAAATCATTCCCTTCGTGATGGAATTCACGCTGACTCGCGGCCATCCATGACCCTTCCCGCTGTGAACTCCCGCCTTGCCGATTTCCCCCTGTCCTGTGTTCCGGTGCTCGATCCCGGGTTCGTCCCGGCCGTGAGCTGGAATCGGGCTTATCGGGCGGAGGCGCTGGCCTCGCCGGCCTGCCGCTCGCTGGATCTCTCGCTTGTCCGCCGGGATGGCACCGCCTTTCGTTGGGCGTCGCCCTTGCTCCCCGATGCGCCGGAGCACGCCGCGGCGACCCTGCGCTATGTCGAGCGGGTGGTGAAATTCCTCCTCTGGCAGAAGGGCGGCAGTCGCGTTGTGATCGCCGGCGCGCCGGAACTGGTGCCAGCTTTAACGGCGATCTACGGGGCGGGCGGGGCGCGCGAGTTCGACGGACATTTCATCGGCGAGAAGATCTTCGGCGAGCCTTTGAGCTTCGAGGCGGTCAGCCACGCCGGCTTGCCCGC
>JAYTLR010000049.1:0-37697 GCA_043729195.1 Akkermansia sp. | reverse complement strand
CGCTGGGCTCACCCGACCAGTCCACTTCCGGTTGCAGGATCCAACAGACAGCCTGCCGGAAGCCATCCGGCCGCGGCCGGACATGGCGATGAAGGCGGCCCAGCCGCTGGAGCAGGAGATCGGTCGGCGCGAGGTCGGTCACCAGCAAGTCGGCGTCGATATCGACGGATTGCTCGACCACCTGCGTCGCCACAAGGACGCAGCCCGCGGGACGCTGCGACGGGTCCTTCCCAAGCATGTCCATCCATCTGCCCTCCTGATCCTGGCGCTGGAAATGCGGGAACCGGCTGTGGAGCAGTCCGACCGGGATCGCTTCGTCACGGATCGCGGCTTTGACGGCGCGGAAGGTCTGCTGCGCGGTGGCGACCGTGTTCCGGATGACCAGCACGCAGGCCCCGGACTCCGCGGCATGGGCGATGGCGTCGATGAAGCTCGGATCCGACGCAGGCAGGTGCTTCAGCCGGACTTTAGTCTCGCGCAGGGAAGGGTCGTGGACCGGGTGGTGGGTGACGGTGTTTCCGACGACCTTGGTAATGAGAGGATAGGCGGTCGGGGGCGACGGCGGCTCGGCTGCCCCCGCTTTCTCGATCATCTCCCGGCGACGCCGCGCGGTGAGCGTCGCGGACAGCACGATGACCGTGCACCCGACTTCGAGAAGCCAGCGGACGAGTTGATCGACCAAGGCGGAAGTGTAGGCGTCGTAAGAATGGACCTCGTCGATCACCACGACCTTCCCCGACAGCGCGAAGAGCCGCAGCGCGGAATGTTTCGCACTGATGCAGGCCATCAGCGCCTGGTCGATGGTGCCGGTGCCGAAGGGCGCGAGCAGCGGCTTGCGAGAGGATGCGAACCAGCGGCAGGCCTCGGTCGCGTCGGTCGCATCGCCGGCGGTCGAAGCAGGCGAAAAGCTGCGCACCCGTTCCTCCGAAAGCCAAGCGTTGCCGTGGACCAGCGTCCGCGTTGTCGATTCATCCGCGATGACCTGGTCGAGAAACCCCGCGACGCGCTGATGAATGCGGTTGCTGGTTAGCTGGGTAGGCAGCGCGAAGTAGAGCCCCTTTTCAGCGCCCTCGGTCCACCGGCGGTAGGCGGCGGCGAGTGCCGCCTCGGTCTTTCCCATGCCCATCGGCGCTTCGACGATATAAAGCCCCGGCTGGTCGGCCAGCGAGATGAGGCTTTCCTGAAGGGGTCGGGGTTTGAAAGGCGGTGCCACTGCCGCACTGAAAAGCCGGGAGAAGGGCAAGTCCGGAGTCACGGCGCGACGGTGCCAGCCGATCGTGTTGAGCGCCGCCGCCGCCTCGGCGCGAGCCGCAACTGGCGAGACATGATCGCTGAGCGGCTGTTCCGGATGAAGTGCAAACCAGTCAGTGTTCGATCCTATCCAGTCGCAGAAGGTGACGAAGCCGGTCAGCCAATGCACCCGCGCGCCGTTCTCGACCTCGTCGGCCGGCAGCGCGCCGAAAGTTGCGATCAGCTCGGCGAGAAGCTCGCGGCGCAATTCGTCCGGCCAGGAAAGATCGAGTTCCACCGGACCGCTCCGCGTTCCCAGGTTGTTACGGACTTTCGCGGTCGGGTAGCTTCCGTGATGCCCGCCCGCGCTCATCGCCCACGCGAGCGGCCGCTTGCCCGGATCCTGCATCTGCGGCAACGATGCCAGGAAAGCCTGACTGACAAGAGCGTGATTGCTCGCACAATCCTGTGCGCCCGGAATCCCTGCGAAGATCGACGCCGGGCATTTGCGGAGAAATCCCGGCGTAATCTTTCCGATATCGTGGGCGGCCGCAAGCGTTGCGGCACCCGCCGGGGGAAGAACTCGGCAGGCGGGCGAAAGCCGCCGTAGCACTTCGTCCGCCACCGCGCCAACAATCAAGCAATGGTCGCGGACGGTGAGCGCCGGATGACCCGTCACCGGATCCGTCTTGGCCCAGCAGTCGGAAAGTTGGATCGGCGGTGCGAGCATTTCGGGATTCGGACGAGATTTCAGCCCGGGGGGTGGGACAAGCGCGGGGCGACACGGATTCTTTCAATTGTTCAATCGAACAGCCATATCTCTAACCTCACTTGGACCGGCGACACAAGGCAAGGAGAAGTTCGAGGCTCGATGTGCACCGCCTCCGAGGCGGCGCAGACTCAGGCTCGTCAGAATGGAACCAACTCACGAATCCACAGAGATTTCCCGCCACGAAGGCTCGATGACGGTGCGCCGGTGGGCACCGCGGGATGAAGAATAGCAGGCGGAGACGCATTCCGACGTTTGCGGCTTGCGACGAGCCGGCGCTGGCTTCGTTACAAAGTGCGGCGGTCGCAGACGCGCCGCTACAGCCAATGGGGCTCGAATCGGTCGGCCCATGATGGGGCCGACACGATCCGGGATGAAGCTCATCCGAGCCCCGCCAGCATATCACGGAGCTGCACCAGCTTGCCCTGCCACTCGATGATGCGTGCCTTTTCCTGCTCCACCACCTCGGCCGGGGCGCGGGCGACGAAACTTTCGTTGCTGAGCTTGGTCTCGCAGCGGACGACTTCCTGCTCGATGCGGGCGATCTCCTTCGACAGGCGGATCTTCTCCGCCTCGACATCGATCAGCCCTTCCAGCGGCAGGTAAATCTCGCCGACCGGAGTCAGCGACACCGGCGTGCCCTTCGGCGCGTCGTAGGTGGAATCGAGGACGATCTCCCCCGCCCCGGCGAGCAAGGCGAGCACCTGCTTTTCGCCATCGAGCCACTCGACCGCGCCCTTCACCACCAGCTTCACATCGCGGCGGCTGCCGACATGGTATTCGGCCTTCAGGTTGCGCACACGGCTGGCGGTCTCGTAGATCGCGGCGGCCTTGCTTTGCTCGGCGGCGATCTCTTCCGCGGCCAGTCCGGCCAGCACCGGCTCGTCGGGCAGCGGCGCCTGCATCAGGAACTCGCCTTCGTCGAGATAGCCCATCCGCACCGACAGCTCCTCGGTCACGTGCGGCATGTAGGGATGCAGCAGTTGCAAGAAACGGCTCATCACGGTGTCGAAGACCGACAGCGTCACGGCGCGGGCTTCCGGCGTCGCGCTTTCGCGCAGGTCGCCCTTCACCGCCTCGAGGAACTTGTCGCAGAACTCGCCCCACAGGAAATCGTAGAGCCGCTGGGCGATCTCGCCGAAACGGTATTCGCCGTAGATCCGCTCGAGGTCGATCGCGAGCTGGTCGAGTTTGGCGAAGATGTCGATGTGGAAGCAGTTCGCCATGCCGACCACGTCGTCCTCCACCTCCGCGGCCGGGGCCTCGATCTCGTCCGCCATCTGGCGGAAGCGGCAGGCGTTGTAGAGCTTGTTGGCGAAGTTGCGGCCTTCTTCCACCGACGATTCGTCGAAGCGGACGTCGCTGCCGACCGGCGCGATCCGCATCAGGCCGAAGCGCAGGCCGTCGGCGCCATACTTCTCCATCAGGTCGATCGGGTCCGGCGAGTTGCCAAGTGACTTGCTCATCTTGCGGCCCTGCAAGTCGCGGATGATCGAGGTGAAATAGACGTTCTTGAACGGCAGTTCCCCTTCGAAGCGGAACCCGGCCATGATCATCCGGGCGACCCAGAAGAAGATGATGTCGGGACCGGTGACGAGGTCGGTGGTCGGATAGAATTTCTTCAGCGTGGCGCTTTCCTCGCCAACGCCGGTCATGGTCGCGAAGGGCCACAGCCAGGAGCTGAACCAGGTGTCCATCACGTCCTCGTCGCGGACCCAGTGGTCACCATCAGCCGGAGCTTCGAGGCCGACGTGGATGTCACCCGATTCGAAGTCACGCATATCGAGCGACTCCGCCGCCTTGAGCGCGTCGAGCTTGTCCTTGCGATACCAGACCGGGATCTGGTGGCCCCACCAGAGTTGGCGGGAAATGCACCAGTCCTGGAGGTTCTCCATCCAGTGGGCGTAGGTCTTGGCCCAGCGCTCCGGCCGGAACTGGATTTCGCCGCTCGCCACCGCGTCGGCGGCCTCCTTCACGCAGGGATACTTGAGGAACCACTGCATCGAAATGCGCGGCTCGATCGGCACGTGGGCGCGCTCGGAGAAGCCGACGTTGTTCTCGTATTCCTCCACCTTGAGCAGCAGGCCCATCTCCTCGAGCTTGGCGGCGGCACGCTTGCGGGCTACGAAGCGGTCGAGGCCGTGGAACTCCGGCAACTCCGGGCAATGGATGTGCGCGTCCGGCGTGAGGACGTCGATGATCTCCAGCCCGTGCTTCATCCCGATCTCGAAGTCGGCCTTGTCGTGGGCCGGGGTGATCTTCAGCGCGCCGGTGCCGAATTCCATGTCGACGTGGTCGTCGGCGATCACCGGGATCGCGGCGTGCGGAAAGGGCCGGAACACCGAGCGTCCGACGTATTTCGCGAAACGCGGGTCCTTCGGGTTCACCGCCACCGCCACGTCGCCCATCAGCGTCTCGGGACGGGTGGTGGAGATTTCGAGAAACTCGCCGGGCGCGTCGGTGAGCTCATACTTCATGAAGTAGAGCTTGGAGCGCTGCGGGGTCATGATCACCTCCTCGTCGGACAGCGCGGTGAGGGAAACCGGGCACCAATTCACGATCCGCTTGCCGCGGTAGATCAGGCCTTCCTTGAACAGCTCGACGAAGACGTGGCTCACCCACTTGGTGTATTCAGCGTCCATCGTGAAACGCTCGCGGGACCAATCGCAAGAGCAGCCGAGGCGCTTGAGCTGGTTGATGATGATGTCGCCGTGCTTGTCCTTGAAGGCCCAGACGCGCTTCAGGAACTCGTCGCGGCCGAGCTCGCGGCGGGTCAGCTTTTCGTTCTCGCGCAGCTCGCGCTCGACCTTCGCCTGGGTGGCGATTCCGGCGTGGTCGGTGCCGGGCAGCCACAGCACTTCCATCCCGTTCTGGCGGGCGCGGCGGGCCAGGACGTCCTGGATCGTGTTGTTGAGAACATGTCCGAGGTGCAGGATGCCGGTGACGTTCGGCGGCGGGATGACGATCGAGTAGGCGGGCTTTTCCGACGACGGGTCGGCTTCGAAACATTTCCCCTCGATCCAAGCGGCATACCACTTGGCTTCCACCGCTTGGGGTTCATAGGCTTTGGGCAAATCGGACATGGCCGCGGAGGGATGCCAGAGCCCCCCGGCTTTGTAAAGGAGGGCGGCAGGATTCCCCACCGGATGAAGGGCATCCCCAAGGAAGTGCGGGAGGTTGTCGCTTCGGCGATGCTGACCTGAACGAACCGCGGCGTCCCAAGAACCGTTCTGCGGGCCGGAGGCTCCGCGCCCCCGGTGGAAGCTCCGCCTTGATGACGGCCACGGGCAAAAAAAGAGGCCCGACCGGTGCTCCTTAGGAAAAACCCAAAAACCTAAGGAACAACCGGCCGGACCACCTGCCGGAAGCAGAACTCCCTGACAAGTTTTTGCAAGGTGCTGCTCTCGCTGCCGCCTTACACTGCATATAACGCCGCAGGAGAAATTTTCTTTTCCGGAAATCTGAGTTTTTTTCGAAGCCGGCTTGAACGACCTGCCACCAACTTCTCCATGTCACTCACAATTAGGCGGTCCCGCGCGAGCGAGGAAGCCATCCTCGAAGGCTGAGTTTCTTGCTGAAACCTTACTTCACATCTACCGGGAATGCCATTCGTGACGACCCCGTCACAAATGGACACCCAACTCTTCGTCAACTCGGCCTAACAGCCAGAACATTCCAGCGCTACCGATGGCGCATCTCCCGCAATTTTGCTGCAGACGGTCTTTTCCTACCGAGTTCCGGCCCCCGGTCGGCGGGCATCGATCGGTGCCAGGCGATGGCCACTTTCGAGAGCCGGGCGACGGTCTCCGGCTGATCCGCGGCGAGGTCCTTCTCCTCGCTTGGATCCGCCATGAGGTCGAACAGCAAGGCATTGGAGCCATCGTAATCGCAGAGAAGCTTCCACTTCCCCTCGCGGACGGCGAGATCCGGCACGGGTTGTGTTGGCGTGAACAGGCTCATCTTGCGATCCGGCGGACGACGCCAGAAAAGCGGCGCTTTCCGCGACGCCGCTGCCTTGCCGGTCAGGGTGCCGGCGAGGTCTTCGCCGTCAAAAGCGATGTCTTCCGGTGTCGCGAGGCCAGCCATTTTCAGCAACGACGGAGCGAGATCGAAGGCCGCGAAGACGGATTCCTCGTCGCGGAGCCCTGCCTTGCTCGTATCAAGCCAACCGGGCCCCCAGACGATCAGCGGCGAGCGAATGCCGCCCTCAAACAGCGCTCCTTTCGCCCCGCGGAAAGGACCAGCCGATCCTGCACCGGGCTCGGGACCATTGTCGGAGCAAATCAGAACGAGGGTATTGTCGCGCAGTTCCGGGTTTGCGCGGAGATGATCGAAGAGTCGGCCGAGCTGCCTGTCCATTTCTTCCAGCACGGACAGATACAAGCCGCGCTTGCCATCGGCCCACCGGTCAACCGGCGGCCAGAACGGCGAGTGGACGTCGTCCGGCCAGAGGTTCACGTAGAACGGCGTCTTCGCCGCGACCGCTTGGTCGATGAAGGGAATCGCCGCGTCGATGAAACCCGTAGTGATTTTCGAACGCTCCATCCACGTGACCGGCCCGCCGAGACGTTCCGCATCTCCCCAGATCTTGCCCGGGCCGGGGTCGCCGGGCTTGCGGGTCAGCGGAAGCAACTTCGCACCCATGCCCTCGAAATTGGTGAGAGAGACATCGAAGCCGTAATCAGTGATGGCCGGCGCGTCGTCGACATCGCGCTGGCCGCCGAGGTGCCACTTGCCGAAGTGCCCGGTCGCGTAGCCGCCGTCCTTGAGCAAGCGGGCAAGCACCGGGGCCTTCGGATCGAGCCACGGGGCCATCCCGCGCCGCTCGTTGTCGGCCCGGTTGTTGAGATAAGACGTGATCTTCCAGCGCTGCGGGTACTGCCCGGTGGTCAGCGCGCAGCGCGACGGCGAGCAGATCGGCGAGTTCACGTAGAACTGCGAGAAGCGGATCCCACCGGCCGCCAGCGCGTCGATGTTCGGGGTCTTCGCTTCGGTGTTGCCGAAGCACGAGAAGCCGCCCCAGCCCATGTCATCGATGAAGATCATGACGATGTTCGGCTTGGGTGCCGCACACAACGGCACGGCAAAAGCGAAGAGTAACTGCAGGGTCTTCATGGCTTCCACGGTTCGGGTCCGTCCTTCTTCGCGCTGAGGAACTTCGCACCGGTCTCGCGATACCACGCGTGCAGCTTCGCCGTCATGGCCGCGACCCGCTCCTTCTCGGCCGCCGCCAGATCGTTGCGTTCGCCGACGTCCTTCGAAAGGTCATAAAGCGAAGTACGACCATCCTCGTAGTTCTCCACCAGCTTCCAACTCCCGGAACGGATCGCCCCGCCGGGGAATCCGCCCTGATTGGCGTAGTGCGGATAGTGCCAGTAGAGATCTCTCTCCGGAAACTCTCCGCCGCGCAACAGCGGAGCGAGGTCCTTGCCATCGACCCCCGCCGCCTTAATACCCGCCGCGGCCAACGCCGTGGGGAGAATATCAATCGTGCTGACCGGCGTCGCCTCGATCTTCCCGGCGGGCGCGACTCCGGGCCAGCGGACGATGAACGGCACTCGGATCCCGCCTTCGTAGACCCATCCCTTGCCGGCTCGGAAAGGCAGGTTCGAGGTGGGATGACCTTCGGACGTCGAAAGGCCGCCGTTGTCGGAGGTGAAGATAACCAGCGTGTTCTCCGCCAGACCCAGTTCGTCCAGCGCCGCGAGGATTTTACCAGAGGCACTGTCCATGGCTTCCATCATCGCCGCATACACCGGCAGGCCCTGCACCTCGCGGACCCGGCGCGGCCCTTTCTCCGAGATGAAATGCTGCGTCTCGACCCCAAAGCGGTCCTTGATCCCGAGCTTCTCCGCTTTCAGACGGTACTTTTCAACGAGTTCGGCCGGCGCCTTCAGCGGCGTGTGGACCTGATAGAATGAGTGGCTCAGAAAGAACGGCTTACCCGATGCCTTGGCGGCCTTGAGCACCGCGATCGACTCGTCCGCGAGCCGCTCGGTGAGGTACTCGCCCTTCGGTCCGTCCTTGAGCCGCGGATTTTGATACGGCGAAAACCAGCTCTTCGGATGCCCGGCCCGGTAACCGCCGATGTTGCCATGAAATCCATGATGTTCCGGCCAATCGGTCTCGTTCTCCCCGAGGTGCCATTTGCCCACATAGGTGTTGTGATAGCCCGCCGGCCGCAGCGCCTCGGCCAATGTGGTCTCGGACGCCGGCAACTGGAGGGTCAGCGGAGCCGGGCGGAAGCGCTCGACCCGCGCCCCGGCGAGGTAGTTGGTCAGGCCCGATCGCGTCGGCCATTTGCCGGTCGCCAGCGCGTAGCGGGTCGGCGAGCAGACCGGATTCGCCGAGTAGCCATCGGTAAAGCGCACCCCCCCCGCCGCCAGCTTGTCGAGGTTCGGCGTCTCATAGAACGACTCCGGATGGTAGCACACCAGATCGCGCTGGCCGAGGTCGTCGGCAAAGAAGATCAGCACGTTGGTCGGAGCGGCGGTGGCATTCAGCACGGACGCGCCGAATAGGCAGAGGAATGGAACTGGGTTCATGATTCGGGAAGCTTTCGATGGCTGGAAAGATACCATCCGTCGACGCCTAACGTCCACCCGGTGCGAATTCTGGCATGCCTCCGCTGATTTAGTCGAAATCCGCGACCGGATCTGTTCGTCTGCAGGCAAGCGAACGACTGCCCGTGTCCGATTCCCTCTCCAAGCCGCCCGCCGCCTTCCGCTGCAGCGACTGCGGCAGCCCGCTCGATTCCCGAGTCTACTTCTGCCCCCGCTGCGCCAAACCGCATCGTCCGGTTGAGGAGATGCTGGGGGCATCCCTTCCCCGCTTCGAAAACCTCGAAACCCGGCTTCGCAACGACGCCCGTCCGGCTTGGACCATCTTTTTCAGCTACCTCTGCGTGATCGCGATCGGCTCGATGCTTGCTGCCGCGATCTGGGGCTTCGACGATCGCGAACCGGCCTTGCTGTTCGTCGCGTTTGCCCTGGCCGCCCTGACCCTCTTCTTCCTCGCCCGCGAATGGCGAGACGTCCGCACGCTGCTCGCCACCAGTGGAATGCTCCAGCCCGCCGCCTGGACCGGGCTGCTGGTCCTCGCCCCGCTCTTATTGCTCAACTTCGGCTATCACCACCTGCTGATGCAGCTTCTGTCGGTGGAAGCCGAACGCTATGACGACTACTTCACCTCGAAATGGGGGCCGCTTGTTTTCATCTGCATCATGCCTGCCATTGTCGAAGAGATCGGCTTCCGCGGAATCATCCAGCACCAGTTCGAGAAAGTCGTCTCGCCAGGCATTGCCATCGGCGTCGCCTCCCTCGCTTTCTCCGCCGCCCATTTCTCCGTCCTGTCCTCGCCCTACCTCGTTTTGGTAGGCATGTTACTCGGCTGGATGAAGTGGAAAACCGGCAGCCTCTACCCCCCGATCCTAGCCCACTTCCTGCACAATTTGGTTGTGATATCGATCTCCTAACTCCTAGCTTTTCACCAACATGGGCGACGGCGGCGAACTTCTGGTCCAGCTTCTTATCATGGCGATTTTCGGCGGCATCTCGGCCGCCATCGCTTCGTCGAAAGGCCGCAACACCGTCGGCTGGTTTTTCATCGGCTTCTTCTTCGGCTGTATTGGACTCATCATCATCCTTTGCCTGTCCAATCTCCTCGAAGACCAGGCGAGATGGGATGCCCAAGCCGTCGAGCAACGCCGCCTGCGCGAGCAACTTCGCCAGGAGCAGTTGAAGAACGAGACCTTCCGCCAGCACACCGCGGCCCGGCTTGATGTCCACGATCGGACCCTCGGCATCGACACCCGCGAGTCCGCACCCGCACTCCCCGCCGCGCCACACGCCGCCCCCGCTTTCATCGCCTCCGCCGGCCCGCCGACCCCGCCCGATGGACTCCCCGCGCACAACTGGTTCACCAACGAAGGCGGGAGCCAGCAAGGCCCTTACACCTTCGCACTGCTCCATAAACGGGCCCGCCAAGGCAGCCTTCAGCCCGACACCTTGCTCTGGGCCGAGGGGATGAAGGAATGGCAACCGGCGAAGACGATCTCCAACCTCTTCTCCTCGTGAACGGTGCGCCACTCGCGGGGACCTATCGCCTCGACGGCATGCTTCAAGGGCCGCTGGTGCCTGACGGGCCGGCCGATAGTGATCTCATCGCCTGGACCGCCGCCACCAAGGCAGGAGGACTGCACTTTCACCTCAGCCTCGAAGGAAACAGTTTCTCTATCGTCGCAGATCCGGCTGTCGGCAAAACTTCGGCCCTTCCTGCGGCGGATCTGACTGCCCATCTTAGCGGTGCCCTCGAGAACCTCATCGGACTCCTCCCCGCAGCGAGCCGTCCGGGTGCCTTCTCCACCGTCCGCTCCGAGGAGTTCCGCCCCGGCACCGCGGTGCAGACGGTCTATGTCATCCGCCCCACGGGGACCGTCGCAGCCGAGCAGCGGGTGGTCGAAACCGCCACCACTGCCGCTCCTCCCGAGATCACCGCACGCTCCCTCCGCCGCGCGGCGCTCCCCGCACTCCTCCTGCTGATGGCCGGCCTCCTCGCCTCGTCGTTCTTCATCGACTACCGGAAACTCTTCACCGATGCCCGCGACCAGATCGCCCCGCTCGCCAAAGAGGAAATCACCGTCGATACCAAGGCCCTCGGCGGCTGCGTCGAAGTCGAACTCGCCGGCATCGAACCCTCTCGCGACTCCCTCGTCCTCCGGCTGAAACGCGGCCCGCGGTGGAACGAGGCCATCCAATCCACCCCAGCGAAAAGCAGCACCGACTGGCCGGACTTCCTCGCCCGACAAGCCGTCCACCAGCGGCGACTGCGGGTCGACTTCCTGAGCAAGGATGGCAAGCCGCTCGGCTCCGGCGAGATCAGCCTGGAGTCCCTCCACCATGGCGAAATCGGTGATGTTGTGGTGAGTGCCCGCCTGGCGGAACGCCTCGCCAAAGTGGTCATCCGCCCCTGAATCGCGGCGTTCCTGAATTTCCGCGGCAAACGCCGGCATTCCGCGGAGTATCCCTCTGAGCATGCACCCGGCCGACCTCCAGGACCGTTTCCTCCGCCTCTTCACCGCCAACGATGCCGCCATCCGCGCCTTCGTCCGGTCGCTCGTTCCCACCCGGCAGGATGCGGAAGATGTGATGCAGGAAATCGCTGTCGTCCTGTGGCGGAAATTCTCCGAACTCCCCGACGATGACTTCCGCCGCTGGGCCTTCGGGGTGGCCCGCTATGAAGTCCTCGCGTGGCGCCGCGACAAGGCCCGCGACCGCCATGTCTTCGGCGACGAGACGCTCGACCTCCTCGCCGGCGCCTCCGAGCAGGCGATGCCCGCCCACGATGCCCGCCGCGAAGCGCTCGAGCTTTGCCTTTCCAAGCTCCCCGTCCCCCAGCGCGAGCTGGTCCGCCAGGCTTACGCCCCTGACACCCGCATCGACCAGCTCGCCGCCACCCTCGGCCGCAGCGCGATGGCCGTTTACAAAACCCTCCACCGCATCCGGCTGACCCTCCTCGACTGCACCCGTCTCCAACTCGCGAAGGAGGGACTCCGATGAAATCTTCCACCCGTCTCGATTGGCTCGCCCGCTACGCCGAGGGCAGCGCCACCGCGGACATTGTCTCGCGGCTCGAAGCCGAGATCGGCCGCGACCCGGAGTTCCGCGCGCTGGTCGTGGAGTATCTCCAGCTCGATGCCTCACTGTCCGATGCCGCCAGTCACATCACCCCGGCGACCTGCGTGACCTTCCCCGCGAAGCCGCGCCACCGCTTCGCCGCCATCACTTCGCTCGCCGCCGCCGTCGCGCTGGTGGCAAGCCTTGCCGTGTGGTCCTTCCGCGGTCGCGCCCAGGCTGCCGAGGTCTCGATCGAAGTGCTCGAAGCTGATTGCTTCCCCGCCCGCGCCCTCGGTCGCCAGGGACTCAACGGTAACCTCCGCCTCGACACCGGGTCGATCCGCTTTCGCCTCGACACCGGCGCGGTGGTTGAAGCCGTCGCCCCCGCCGATTTTTCGATCCCGGACCCGATGCGTCTGAATCTCCGCCGCGGCAACGTCACCGCCGAGGCTGGACAACGGGCGCATGGCTTTGTGATCGAAACCGCCAGCGCCCGCATCGTCGACCAAGGCAACCGCTTCGGCGTCGCGGTCGATGACGATGGCCTCACCGATGTCGTCGCGATCGGCGGCAAGGTCGAGGTCTTCGAGCCGGCCCGCGCCTCCTCCCGCCCCCTCGCCTCGCTCAGCGGCGGCGATGCCATCCGCGTCGACCGCGCTCGCAAGGCGAAGCGGCTCAAAACCGTCTCGCTTCGCAACGACTCGCTCGTCCCGTCCGGCAAGCATCGATCTGCCCTCGTCACGGAAGTTTCCGACAATGTCGATGCGCCCGGCTTCAACCGCTGCTACGCCATCGTCCCACGCGCCCTTCACGAAAACTCGCGCCTCCACACCGACAAGCCGTCCATCCGCTGGCAAGCGCCGGAAGGAAACACGTTCCCTGAGCCACTGCGGAACGCCGATGTCGTCCGCACCTTCTTCCACGACCGCCGCAACCTCGACCTCCGCATCAGCTTCGAGCTGAAGAAGCCCGCCACGGTCTTCATCATGCACGACGGCCGCAAGCCCGCTCCGCGCTGGCTACTTGAGAACTTCAGCCGCACCCCGCACACCCTCGAGTCCGGCCCTTGGTTCCGCGCCAAGGGCAAGTCCGAATACACCGTGAAATACCAGGTCTGGCGGCGCGACTGCCCGGCCGGCGAGGTCGCTCTCGGCCCCTCCCAAGACCCCGGCAACGGCATCCGCGGTGCGATGTATGCCATCGCCGTCAAGGCCACCCGCCCCTGAAACAGAACCCCTTTCCCGCCGCATCCCGCGGAGGAATCAACAGAAACCAAAAATGACAACAATCCGATCCACCATTGCCGCCTTCGCCTTCGCCGCGATGGTCGCCCCGTCCTTCGCCGAAGAAACCAAGAAGGAAGAGCCCAAAACCGAGCCCGCCAAGGAAGCGCCAGCCAAGCAGAAGCCTGACCCTGCCAAGGCCTTCAAGAAGAAGGACGCCGACAGCGACGGCTTCCTCTCGAAAGAAGAATTCACCAAGGGCGCCAAGGACGCCGCCAAAGCCGAGACCGCCTTCGGCAAGCGCGACAAGGATGGCGACGGAAAAATTTCGATGGAAGAGTTCACTCCCAAGCCCAAGGGCAAGGGTAAGAAACAGAAGTAATTCGTGATTTCCCCCCCGGCCGGTCAAGCGACCGCCAGGAACACAACGCCGGAGGTTCGCGGTCACCCGACCCGAATCTCCGGCGATTGTTTTTCCCGGCACGCTCTTTCCCGTTCATCCTTTCGCCCATGAAATTTCCGATCGTCCTCGCCGTTCTCGCCGCCAACTGCCTCGCCATCCACGCGGATGAAAAGAAGCCGAACATCCTGGTCATCCTCACCGACGACCTCGGCTTCTCGGACCTCGGCTGCTATGGCTCGGAAATCCCGACGCCGAACCTCGACCGCCTCGCGTCGAAAGGACTGCGCTTCTCTAACTTCTACAACACCGCCAAGTGTCACTCGTCCCGCGTGAGCCTGCTCACCGGCCGCTGGTGCCGCCAGGCCGGCGATGAATCGATGGCGCGCGCCGTCACCCTCCCCGAGGTCCTCGCCCCGACCGGCTACTTCACCGCCATGACTGGCAAGTGGCACCTCGCTAAGGAACCCGCCGACTACGGCTTCCAGCGCTTCTTCGGCCACCTCTCCGGTGCCACCAACTATTTCACCGGCGACAAGACCTTCCGTCTCAACGGCAAGCCGTGGCCGGTCCCGGAGAAGGGCTTCTACACCACCGTCGCCAACGTCGACCACGCCCTCCCCTTCCTCGGCGAGGCCCGCGCCGCGAAGAAACCGTGGTTCCTCTACATCGCCTTCAACGCGCCCCACGCCCCGCTCCAGCCGCTTGAGCAGGATTACAAGAAGCACCTCGGCCGCTACACCGGCGGCTGGGACCAGCTCCACGCCGCCCGCGCGAAAAGGCAGCACGAACTCAAGCTCTTCGGCACCGACCTCGAAGCATCCCCGCGCCCCGACCACGTCCCGGCCTGGGATTCTCTCACCCCGGAACAGCGCGATTGGGAAGCGCGCCGGATGTCGGCATACGCCGCGCTGATCGACCGAGTCGACCAGGAAATCGGTCGCCTGTTAGAAAATATCTCCACTCACGGTGAACTCGACAACACTCTCGTTCTCTTCTTCTCCGACAATGGTGCCTGCCCCTACGACCGGACCACCGTTGGCAAGAACAGCCCTCCCTTCGAAGCCAACACCAAGTGGTCCGACAGCACCGGCTGGGCCTGGGCACGCAACACCCCTTTCCGCTTCTACAAGCAGAACCAGTTCGAAGGTGGCATCGCCACGCCCGCCATAGCCCACTGGCCTGCCGGCATCAAGAACCCCGGCCGCATCGACGCCACGCCGGCCCATCTCGTCGATGTCCTGCCGACCCTCGCCGCCGTTGCCGGCGCGAAGATCCTCGACACCTTTCCCGGCCGCGAACCCACGCCGCTCGCCGGCGTCTCCCTCGCCCCGATCTTCAGTGGAGAAAAGCTCGCGGAACGCCCGCCCCTCCACTTCCTCTTCAGCTCCGACCGAGGTCTTCGCGACGGCGATTGGAAGATCGTCAGCTTCAAGGGCGGCCCTTGGGAACTTTACAACCTCGCCACCGACCGCACCGAACTTCGCAACCTCGCCGCGACCGAACCCGCGGTTGTCGAGCGCCTGTCCAAGCGCTGGCACCAGATGAGCGCCGAGGTCCTCAAGGCACCCGCCGCCGAGCAAAAACCGGTGGCCACCGACGCATCTCCGTATCAAAATCGCGAATGGACCGACCACTCGGGCAAGAAAGCCCCCGGGGGCCGCGCCAAGCGCCCGAAAGCCACCCGCGAATAAGTCCCGACTAGCTTCCATGAAACTCCTGACCGCCCTCTTTCTCGTCCTCGCGCCCGCTGTCTTCGCCCAGCCGAACATCCTCTGGATCACCAGCGAGGACAACGCCTCCCACTGGCTCGGCTGCTACGGCAACAAGGACGCCAAGACCCCGCGACTCGATGCCCTCGCCGCGGAAGGCCTGCGCTTCACCGCCGCCTACTCGAACGCCGCGGTTTGCGCCGTCGCCCGCTCCACCATCCTCAACGGCGTCTACGCCCCCTCCCAGGGCACCCAGCACATGCGCAGCCGCCACCCCATCCCGGCATCGATCAAACCCTACGTCAGTTATCTCCGCGAACAGGGCTATTACTGCACGAATAACGCCAAGACCGACTACAACTTCAAGGGCAACGACAACACGATCTGGGACGAGTGTTCCGGTAAGGCCCACTACCGCAAGCGCCCCGCCGGCAAGCCCTTCTTCGCCATCTTCAACCTCACCGAGACCCACGAAAGCTCGCTCTTCCCGCGCAAGAACGAGCCGGATCCGCGCCTCGATCCCGCCAAACTCACACCTCCCCCCTATCTGCCCGACCTGCCCGAAGTCCGCTCCGACTTCGCCCGCTATCATGACAACGTGACCGCGATGGACACCCGGGTCGGGGATATCCTCGACCAGCTCGAAAAGGACGGCCTCGCCGAAGACACCATTGTCTTCTACTACTCCGACCATGGCGGTCCCACCCCGCGCGGCAAACGCTACCTCGAGGACACCGGCGTCCGCATCCCGATGATCGTCCGCATCCCGGAAAAATACCGCGCCCTCGCCCCCTTCAAGCCCGGCCGGACGGTCACCGACCCGGTTTCATTCGTCGATCTCGCGCCGACCCTGCTCTCGCTCATCGGCCAGACAAAACCGGGCTACATGCAAGGCCGCGCTTTCCTCGGCACCAAGCGTGTTGAGGCGCCCGCCGACCCCGCCGTATTCCTCTTTGCCGACCGCTTCGACGAGCTCTACGGCATGCGCCGCGGCATCACCGACGGCCGCTGGAAATACATCCACCGCTTCACCCCTCATCTTCCCGCCGCACCATACAGTTATTATCAATTCAGCATGCCCTCATGGACCGCGATGCAGAAGGCATGGAAAGACGGTAAGCTCACCGGCATCCACAAGGCCCTCTGGGAAGCGCCGCAGGCCACCGAAGAACTCTTCGACACCCAGAGCGACCCGTGGGAGATCAAAAACCTCGCCACCGATCCCGCCCACGCCGAACGCCTCGGCGCCCTGCGCGAACGCTTGAAGAAGACCATGGCGGAAACCTTCGACACCGGCCTCATCCCCGAGCCGATGTTCAAAAGCCTCGCCGGCTCCGGCACCATCCGCGAATACGTCCGCAGCCCGGAGTTCCGTCTCCAGCCAGTCCTCGATCTTGCCTTCCTCGCCACGTCGAAGAACCCCGCCGACCTCCCCGCCTTCATCACCGCGATGTCCGCCGCCGATCCGGTCGAGCGCTATTGGACGATCCAAGGCTGCCTCACCCTCGGCCCCGCCGCCGCCCCGGCCAGCGAGGCCCTGCTCAAGGCGCTCGAAGACAAGGAACCCGCCATCCGCATCGCCGCCGCCCACGCCCTGCACCTCGCAGGCCGCCCCGCCGAAGCTAAGGCATCCCTGCTCGCGACCCTCGATCAACCGATCAATCAAGAGGCATCCCAGTTTGCCCTCAACACGCTGACCGCCATCGGTGCCCTTCACGCCATCCCCGACGCCTGGGTCGACAAAATCCGCGCCGACAAGAAGGCCAACGAATACCTCAAGCGCATCGCCAACCGTCTCCATCAGGAGCGCCGGTAGCGACTGGACGGCCGCTTTCTGACGAAGTGCTGGCAACTCGCCAGCACTTCTAACAACAGGGGCGCAAAGTCCGCGACGGCCGAGCTCCCCGCATGATCGCGTGTCTACCCTGATGCTTCAGTCCCGGTAAGTATCCGGGGAAGTGAAGCTCTTTCTCCTCCGGCTTGTCCTGCTCGCGCTGCCCTTCCATCCCGCCTTTGCCGGCGATATGAAACGCCAGTCCGCTCAACCGCCGTCAGGTCGGATCAAGACCTCCGCCCTGCCGACAGCGGTGACCGGTCCAGAAAGCGCCATTGCCCTGAGCCCGAACCTTCTTCTCGGACTCTTTGCCGGCTCTGCCCTCCTTTCGTTCACGATCCGCCTTCTGCTCCGAGGGCATTACCGCCGTGCGGGCAACCGCCCCACCATTCAGGATCCCGCCGACCTCCCGGGCCCGGTTCCATCGGATCCGACAGGACGATCCGGACATCTCATGACTCCCGCCGAGCTGGATTTCGTCAGCGTCCTCGCGCCGCTCGTCAGCCCCGCCTGCCGGATTTCGATCAAAGTCCTTCTCGCCGATCTGTTTGAGATCCGCCCCGGCCATCAGGGCGCCTACAGCCTGATCTCTAACAAGCACGTCGGCTTCATCCTCACCGAGAACGAAACCGGCCGCATTGTTTGTGGCATCGAAATTGATGCTCTCAGCTCCAGGCAACCGGACAGCGTCGAGTACGCCGCCTTCGTCGACCAGCTCTTCGCCTCCCAGCAGCTCCCGCTTCTCCGTCTCCCCTGCGCCCGCCGCTACGACCCCGAGGCTCTCCGCCAAGAACTTGCCGGCATCATCGGCAAGGCACACGCCGGGTGACCTGGGTTGAAATCCCCAAAGACGACAGCGCCTCGAGCCCGTCAGGAAGGGAACTCCCCCGGCCGGTCCCCAGGCGGATGAAGGAGGCCTCAAGGAGGGGTGACGGTCACCTGGAGGAAGCCCTTGCCGGAAGTTCCATTCGAACCATCGAGGCTGAAGCTGCGGTATTCGTAGGTGATGCCACCTTGCACCGGAGCGGTCGGCAGGCCGGTAGTGACCGGAGCGACCGGAGTCACGGTGACCGGGAAGGTGGCAAGGTCGGTGCTGCCGCGGACGGTCACGACATAGCCTTGGAAGGTGGCAGTGGACGCGGGTGCACCCGCGGAGAAGGCCGGTGTGCCTTGGGGCACGGCGATGGTCACGATCAGCTCGGCAATGCTGTCTCCGTCGGCATTGGAGTCGGCAATGAGCGGATAGATCTTCGGGTTGTTCGATCCATTGAGCGGGTGACCGCCCAGCATGTATTCGGTTCCGTTGTCGAAGCCATCGTTCTCCGCATCGAAGGTCGAAGCGTCGTTGACTCCTGCGGTGAGACCCAGCGCAGCAGCCCAGGTGGCGAAGCCGCTGACCCCGTTGGTGACACTGAGGAGACCGGTGCCGTTGAAGCGGGCGGATCTGTTGGTGGCGGTGGAAACGAGTGAGCCCCAAGTGCCGGGTGCCTGCTCGATGCCGCCGATGAAGAGGCGATCCACCACGTCGGTACTGCCGTGGTTGAGGTCGAGCACGGCGTCCGCGGCGATATTGACGGCGGTGGTGTTCGACAACGACGGCTGGGTGACGCTCAGGGTGCCCGCATTGACCGTGGTGGCTCCGGTGTAGGTATTGGATCCGGTGAGAGTCCAGGTCCCCGCGCCGTTCTTGTGGACGGCCACGATGCCGGCGGGATTGGCCGTGTTATCGATGATGAGGCCGGTGACACTTCCATTTCCAGCTCCACCGAGGTGGAGGTTGCGGGTGACTGCGGTGCTCGTGGTGATGGTTCCGGTCAGCGTGAGGAATCCGGCTTCGGACTCGACGTTGCCGCGGATGCCGCCGAAGTTCAGGTTGATATTGCCTCCCAGGGTGTTGGTTCCGCCGGTATTGAGGATGTTGGCGGAAGGGTTGTTGCGCTGGTGAAGTTCGATGGCGTTGTTAAGCGAGATGTCGTTGGACAGCTCCAGACGGCTGGTGGGGCCGGGGTTCCCGCCTGACCCATCGAAGATGATAGTTCCGGTTCCGAGGGCGCCGCTGGCGGTGGCGCGCAAGACGCCGGCACTGTTGGCGGTGCCGATGTTGGTCGCGCCGGTGTAGGTGTTGGTGCCGCTGATGGTCCAGATGCTGTTGTTCGATTTGAACAAGGAGACGACCGCAGTGCCGTCGGCGATCAGGCCGGTCACCGCGTTGTCATTACTCGTACCGCCGAGGCCGAGAGTCTGGGCGGTTACGTTCGCCACTTTCGAGACACTGCCGAGGGTGACGTTCGCGGTGGTGGGATTGACGAGTGTCGTCTGGGCCGCTGCCCCGGAACTCATGCCGAAATTGCTGAAGGTGATGCGGCCGGTTCCCGATGTCACGTTTGCACCGCTGACGACGTTCAGCGTGCCGCCGCCGACGCCATTCGCTCCCAAGGTGGTGAGGGTGTGGTTGAGTCCCTCGCCCGCGGTGGCCCGGTTGGAGACGATGGTCGAGTTCGCGCCGGTGGCGAAAACAAAGCCGTAGAGGTTGTTTCCACCGTCGGTGGCGATGTCGAGCGTGGCGACATTGTTGCCCGCCATCCGGATGGTCGATCCGATGCCGAATGCAGCGGGGTGCCCCATGACCAGCGTGCCGGCATCAATGGTGGTCTGGCCGCTGTGGCTATTGTTGCCGGTGAGAGTGATCGATCCGGCCCCCTGTTTGTTGAAGCCAAGGCCGCCAAGGCCGCCATTGGCAAGCGTGCCGCTGAAAGTCAGGGCATTCACGGTATTGATGATCACCCAGCGCTCCACCGCTGCGCCGTTGTTGATCGTGCCGCCTCCGCTGATGCCGGTGGCGGTGAAGTCGCCGCTCCCCGCGGCGTCCGCCGCGTTGCGGTTGATTTGGAGAGTGCCCGCCGCGACATCGAGCGTGCCGATACTGGTGCTGGCTTCCGCTCCGGCTCCGGTGGAGGTCAGGACGAGAGTTCCGGGGCCCTGTTTGCTAAAGCCATGGAAGGGTGCCTTCAATTCACCAACCGTAAGGGTGCTGCCGCTGACGGTGACCACGCGGTCCGAACCGTCGCCGCCGACGGTCACAGTGCCGCTGCCGAGATCCAGAGCGTTGGCCCCGGTGAACGTGAAATCATCGAGCCATTCCTGCAAGTTCGCGGCGAGGTTGGCGACAGGAGCTCCCGAGGTGTTGTTGATGAATTTGGCGGATCCCGCTTCGATGGAGAACGGACCGGTGCCGATCGCGGTGTTGGAATCGAGGTTGAGTGTGCCGGCACTGAAGGTAAGTCCTCCGGCGAAGAGATTGTCGCTCTTGATGGTGAGGCTGCCGGTGCCGGACTTGCTCATCTCGCCGGTAAGGATGCCGTCGGATGCGCTGGTAAGCGTGTAGTTCAGGCTGCTGTTGTTGAACGTAATCAGGCGCGGGCTCACATCTCCGGCGCTGATATTGACCGTGGTGGTTCCGGTGGCGGTGTCGTCGAAGAGAACATCGTCGTTCGCCTCGTAGTTGGTGGGGGTCCCTCCATTGACGAGCTTCCAGTTGGCAGAGGCGCCGGTCGTTCCGAGGACCCAACTGCCGCTGTCAGCCCCGGTCCATCGCGGGCTATCGCCGTTGACCTGAAGAGCCAGATTGGAGCCGTTGAGTATGACCGAGGCACTTTGCCGTGAGTTCAGGCCGGAGATGATGTTGGCGGTGAAATCCGAGAGGTTTCCGGCGAGCGAGCTGAAGGCGATCAGGTTTTGAATGCCATTGGGGAGCGCGGTCGAATTGATGTCGAGGATCACTTGCCCGCTGCCGGGCGTGGTGGAAAGCGCGCCCGAGACCGAGATGGGAGCGGGGCCGCCATTGACGATCAGATCCACGGTGGCGTCGCCGGCGAATGACAGCGAACCGGCGCTGAACGTTCCGCCGGTGGTGTGGCCAAGTGAGTTCAGCGGGTTGTCAGAGACGGAGATCCCGCCGAAGCTCCCGTTCAGCAGCAGAGTGCCACCAGTGAGGGAGGTGTTCCCCGAGAAAATGTTCGCTCCGGTCAAGCTGAGGCTACCACCGCCCGAGAGGGACAAGTTGCCGGAACCGGTGAGCGGGTTGGCATAAGTGTGGGTTCCAAGCAGGTTGAAAGACAGATTCGCATTGTTTGCGATGCTGCTGCTGGCGGAAATCGAGCCATCGGTGACCCCGTCGCCGATCTGGAGGGTTCCGTCCGTGATGGTGGTGGGGCCGGTGTAGAGGTTGGTGGCGACCAGGCTCATGGTACCCGTCCCGGCTTTGGTCAAACCGCCCGGTCCGGTGAGCGTGCCGTTGCGGTTCAGGAGGGGCGCGGAGACGATCAGGTCCGCCCCGCTACCCGCCGTCGCGTCCGCCACGGTGAAGAGCGTGTTGGTATTGAGGTGGACACCGTTGAAGGCGTTGCCCACGCCAACGATCGCGATGGAAGAAGGGCTGCTGCCGCCGACCGTGACGCCACCCATGAGATTGTAGGACTGGTAAGCCGCCGCCGCGCCGCCGGAGGTGCTCAGGGTCCCGCCGTTCATGACGACCGGGCCGAACGAATTGAAGTTGTTAGCGTTGTTGGTGACGACGCCGCCTGCATTGACGACCAAGGTACTGACCGGGGTGGTGGTTGCGCTGCCGAGGAAGTCCGCGCCGTTGATCCGGAGGGTGCCACCGGAGTTGACGACCATGTTGCGGGCAATCTGCGGATTGCCCAGCGAGCTGTTGACCGGGTTGTTGACGTTGTTGTTGCGGCTGGCAATGAGGGTGCCCGAATTGACGATCACATCGCCGGTGAAGCTGTTGCCGCCGGCCAGGTTGACGGTGTTCGGCCCGGTGACCACCACGCTGCTTGCGTTCGTCAGGTTGTTGCGGATGTCCGCGTTGATGATGATGTTCGCATTGGCGGCGGAGAGGACCATTTGATTGGTCGCGGTGGACGCGGCGGCGATGCCGAATTGGTTCACCGCACCGCCAATGGTCAAGGTGCCGGTGCCGGCATTCAGGAGCCCGTTGGTATTGAGCAAAAGCCCGGTATTGTTGCCTCCCTGAGTGAAACCGGTGCCGGTGTAGAGGATCGTATTGACGTTCCGGTTGAGTCCGGTGGCTCCGGGAGTGCCGGCGATGGTGATTTCGTAGTTGATCGCTCCGGTTCCGCCACTGGGGATGCCGCCCCAGGCGCCGCCGGCTGTCGACATGACGGTGGCTCCCGCGTAGGGGATGAGGTTGCCGGCGCTCAGGGTGGTGAAGCGGGTCGCCGAGCCGGATCCAATCGTTGCCCATGAGCCGAGGATGCTGTTGGTATTCGTGATCCCGGTCATGCTGGCGGCAAAAGTGCCGCTCCCCTGCAGGTTCAAGGTCGCACCCGTGCTGCGGGAGAAGGAACCGGTATTGAGAGTGAGGCTCAGGGTAGCGGGCACGTTCCAGATCTGGGCGCCCGTCGCGAGACTGAGGTTCGAGCTGATCGTGAGGCTCTGGAGGGCCGCGCTCATGTCGATTCCCGCGGTGCCGAGGGTCAGAGTATTGGTGCCGCCGATGGAAACAGGTCCCCCGGGGTTCGAGATCGCGATCCCCTGCCAAGAAAGGTTCGCACCGAGGGCGGTGGAGTTCGCACTGGCGACGGTAGCGTCCCATGACGCGATGTCCGCGGCGCCCGGGACGGCGCCGACAGACCAACTAGCGACATCGTTGAGCGCGCTGGAATTGTCGGCCTTTTGAAGGGTGGCCGCGAAAGACACTTGGCAGACGATCAGCAAGGACGCGGACGAAACGGGGAGCATGCCGGAGAGTCCGGAGCGGAAATGGCGGGGCTTCATAGGTTTGAATGGGATCTTGATTATCCGAACGCGAGTGCGCGACGTGATCGGCGGAACACCTTGAACTTGGGAAGTGTTCAAAGGAGAAACGAGAAGGCCGCGGATAACCCGACACGCGAGGCCATCTTTTCCGACACAGGCCTTCAAGGATCAGGAGGACCGGAGGCCGGCGGGCGCTCCGGATTTGCCGGAGGCACGGGGACCGATGGCTCTACGGCACCCCCATGAGCCGGCTCGCCTCATCGCGCAGGAACCGCGAGTTTTCCCAGTCGAACCAAAGGTCATAAGAGACGCCGAGGCTGAACGGGGCGCTCTCCCACGCCTCGATCAACCTGCATCCTTCGTCGAAAGCCGGCCGGGCTTCGTCGTGGCGGCCTTGGCGGTGGTGGATCATGGCCAGCAGGAGCTGGTTGGAAGCGACCAGGGGCCGCGCGTTGAGCTGGTTGGAAAGGCTCGTTTTGCTGTGCACGAGCGCCTCGTCCAACTCGCCCCGGCGGTAATGAAAGAGGGCGAGGGAAAAGCGCCGCCACGGGATGATGTAGAGCGACTCGTTCTCCGGCGGAGCGTCGAGGTAGGAGCGCAAGGTGCCGACCAGGGGCGCAATAATGGGGAAAACGTCATCTTCTACCGGCTCCAGCATGACGACCTTGAGGGCCTGGGCGGCAATGCCGGGGTTGGTCGAGTCCGCGAAGCGGCGGAGCGTCAGGCGGCGAAGCTTCTGGTAATCCCCCCCCTTCCCCCATCGCTTGATGGCGGCGGCGGCGGGCATGAGCAGGCGGGACATCTCGTCGGTGTCGGTGATGTCCACGCTGGTGATCACGGGCACAAGCACGGCATATCGCTCCGCGGCTGATTCCCAATGCGCGTGTGTTAGATTCCACTCGGCGATGGTTTGCAGGGTGTTGATGGCTTCGAGCGAGGGCGGCACGAGCCCCGGGAGGATGCGGGATACGAGGGCGTCCGCCTTTTCCATCTCCTTGTAGCGGAGGAGAACCCCGGCCTGGGCGATGAAGTCGGCGGCGCGGGTGGCTTCTAACAAGCGGACCTCGTTGGCGCGGGCGCGCTCGGCCTCGACACGGAGGCGCGCTTGTTCTTCCCGGGCTTCGCGCTCGCGGAGAAACAACCACGTGGAAGTGCCCAGCCCCGCCAGCAGGCCTGACAACGCGATCACCGCCGCAGCGAAAAGGACCCGGTTGCGCCGGATCAGCTTCATGAGCAGGTAACGGCGGCTCGGAGGCCGGGCCAGCACCACTTCCTCCCCAAGGTAGCGGCGCACGTCCATGGCGAGACCGTTCGCGGTTTCATAACGGCGTCTGCGGTCCTTATCGAGGGCCTTCATCACGATCCAGTCGAGTTCGCCCGCCAACTGCGCGCGAAGCCGTTGGGGCTCGCTCAGGCGGGCATGGGCAATCGCATTGACCTCCTCCGGCGGCATCGCGCGCAGTCGTTCGGATGGCAAAACGGGCTCTTCACCGCAGATAATGCTCCGGATTTCATCGACACCGATATCCTTCAGCCGCTCGTGCCCGAACGGCGGCTTGCCCGCCAGCAATTCATAAGCCAGCGCACCGAGGCTGTAGATGTCGCTGCGGGTGTCGATGTCCACCCCGCCGGCAGCCTGCTCCGGACTCATGTAAGCCGGGGTGCCGATGAAATTGCCGGGACGCGTGTGGGTCGAGTCGAACTCAAGATTTCCCGCCGTGGCCTTGGCGATGCCGAAGTCGATCACCTTTGATACCGGGCTCCCTTCATGACGCCGCACCAGCACGTTCGACGGCTTGATGTCACGGTGGATCACCCCTTTCTGGTGGGCGTGCTGAATGGCGTCACAGACCTGGCAAAAGAGCTCCAGCCGTTGCCGCAGACCCAGGCGATGGAGGTCGCAGAAATCCGTGATCTTTTCGCCATCCACCAGCTCCATCACGAAATACGGCCGGCTTGAGACGGTGGTCCCCACGTCCAGCACCCGGGCGATGTTCGGATGATCCATCAGCGCCAGCGCCTCCCGTTCCTTTTCGAAGCGGGCGATGACATTCTCGGTATCCATGCCGAGCCGGATGATCTTCAAGGCCACCTTGCGCTCCACCGGCTCATCCTGCGCGGCAAGATAAACGACCCCGCACCCCCCGGAGCCCAGGCGGTCGATCAACCGGTATGGACCGATGCACGCGCCGAGCCCCCCCTCGTCGGCGGATGAGGACCCGTCCCGGACCGTCGGCCGGACGTCGAAGAACTCCTCGGCGTCCCGGCGGGCTTCGAGCAGGTCCTCGATGCGCTTCATCCGGCTCTCCTCGCCGCGGCAGGCGAAAGCGAGGAATGCATGGCGTTCGTCCGGGTCGGCAAAAGCAGAAGCCGCGATGAACAGCAGCCGGTTAACGGGCGGTGTCTTTTGAATCGGATCCATCTCCGGCATCCTCGCGGATCATTTGAAAGAGCAGGGTTTTCGCATAGGACCAGTGGCGCTCGACGGTGCGTTCGGCCACGCCGTCCATCGCGGCGATCTCGTGATTGGTGAGTCCGCCAAAGAACTTGAGCGTGATCAGGCGCACGCTGTCGGGCTCGTCTTCTTCGAGGCGCTTGAGCATTTCATCGACGAGCAGGACACGCTCCTCGAGCGAGGAATCCGCCAGATCGAGCGACTGGAACTCGAACGCCGCGGGATCGAGCGTGCGTTTGCGGGATGCCTTGGCCCGCGCGCGGTCCACCAGGATCTGGCGCATGGCCTGCACGGCGGCGCGGAAAAAGTGGGTGCGGTCGTTCCACTTGCGACCGTCTCCGCCGGAGAGTTTAAGCCATGCTTCGTGCACCAGTGCGGTCGGCTGGAGGGTCTGCCCGGCCGAGATGTTCGACATGCGTTCGCGGGCCACGTTGCGGAGTTCATCATAAACCAGCGGCAACAACTCGTCGGACAATGACCGGTCGGTCTTGCTGGCGGATTCAAGGATCAAACGGTCGGCGTTCAAGGTCACCCCGAACATAGAGGCCGGAGTAGGTTTGTCGATGGAAGTGTCGCATCCCAATCAACTCGCTGCGGCCTTCAAAAAAAGCTCCGGCGCTAGGGCTCGAACCTAGGACCTAGTGGTTAACAGCCACCCGCTCTACCGCTGAGCTACGCCGGATTTTGATTACCCCGAAACGACCGGGGCGGGCGGAGGATGAGATCCCCGCCGCGCGGCTGGCAAGGCAAAAATGGAACACTTTCGGCCGAACCTCACTCGCGCCCGTAGCGCTCGCGGAACTGACGTAGCAAATCGTCAATGCGGTCTTCCCCGGTGGCGGGGACAGGCCCGGCCGGCGGATCTTCGGGAGACTCAACCATGGAAAAAGGAGATGTCGGCCGGTCGGCGGCTACTTCCACGGTAGCTTCCTCCACAGAGTCACCGGGGGCCTCGGCCGGAACCGATGGCGGCCTTGGATCAAATCTAGGATCATCGCTGGCAAAGCCCTGCTGCGGGACCTGCCAAGAAGCCGCAGGGTCAGCGGCGGGTTCAAACTCCACTTCACGGGCGGGAATCTCTTCCGCAGGCGGAGCAAATGCGTCGGTCTTGTTTTCGATGATTTCCAGCACGGGAGGCTCGGGGAGAAGCGCGGCTTCCGATCCAAGCCCCGGCGGCGGGGAGGCGACCTCGGCGACAGGTGCCTGAACCTCCCGTGAAACCGCGGCCGCGGCCACCGGAGCGCTTGTTGCGGCTTGCTTCCGTGGAACAAAGTTCTCTTCGATCTCTGCCGCTTTTCGCAAGACCAGCCGCGCATAAAGATCCCCCGCAAGTCCCAGTCGGCCGCGGACATCGGCCGCGCGACCGGGTGCACGGGCTTCCAGCAGGGAAATCATGGCCGCGTCATCCAGCGGCTCGAGGCGAATCTCCAGCTCGCCCAGGCGATCTTGCAAACCGCCGCTAAGCGCGGGCTTGAAGGCGCTGTCCCAGATGTCGTCGTTGACCGAGACCACCAGGTCGACCCGCGGGGCTTCCTGGCGGACGGAGGCGAGGAAGCTTGCAAAGCGCAAGGCCGACGGCGGATCGGTGTGCATGCCCTCGAGGTCGTCCGCAACGACCACCACCCGCCCGATCAGGGAGAGCAGGGCAAGGAATGCGGCGTAGCGCTCGATCCCCGCGTCGGCGACGGCGGATTGAATGATCATGCCGGTCCGACCGGGATGCTCCGGGGTCGCAACGGCGAAACGGAAAAGGGAAGCAAGCCAGAACGAGGACTCGTTGAGCGAACTCCCGGTGCGTCGGCTGAGTTCCAGCGCAAGCCGCGGGCCCAGCACTTCGAAGTTTTCCTTGGTCCAATGGGCCGTGACGGCTTGGGAATGATGGAAGTCGAAGGTTTCCACCGGCCGCTGGCGGAGCGCCGACAAGGCGACCTCGCGGTCCTGGCAGGGAACTTCACCCGAACTTACCAACGGCTGGAGGGCGACCGAGAATAAGCGGCGCGCCAGCAGATCGAGCCCCGTCAGCCCGCCACCGGCCGGGAGCGGGCGGGTCAAGCGGCGCAGCGCGGCCTCAATGGCTCCACCGGCGTCGATCCGCGACCCGTCGAGCGGATTCAGCGGGAGGAATTCATGGGTCGTCCCCAGCCGCTGCTGCACGTAAGCCAGCAGGTGGGACTTGCCGAAGCCAGCCCGCGGCGCGCGCAGCAGGATGCCACGCCCGGGGGCATCGACGGGTGACACGAGGACCCGCTCCAGGCGGGCGGTGGCGGCGGAATTCACCCCCGCGGCGTGGGGCGCACAAGCATGGCCCAGGGAGTCGAAAAACGGTTGGATGGTGAGTTGTTCTACCATGGGGAATCCAGATGCGCGGAGAATGACGGTCTCCGCGAAACGTCACAAGGAAAGAAAGGCGGAGCGGAGTTGCTGGAAGCACCGCGCGTGCCTGCCGGACGGCCCGCCGCCACCCGTGCCGATCCTCTCGATGCCTGCCGAAATTTCCCGTCGGATTTCCGATTGACACCCTTTGGCCCGCTCACTAGCTTGCGCGCCCCTCGCCACGAGCCGCGTTTACCGCACCACGGCACCGGGGGATCTCAGTTCCATCTCATGAAAACGTTTTCTGCAAAGCCGAGCGACGTCGAGCGCAAGTGGCATGTGATCGATGCCAAGGACAAGATCCTGGGCCAAGTCGCCGTCGAAGCTGCACGCCTCCTGCGCGGCAAGCACAAGGTCATTTTCACCCCGCACATTGACACCGGCGACTTCGTGGTGGTCATCAATGCGGACCAAGTCGCCCTTTCCGGCACCAAGGAAAACGACAAGATCTACACCCGCTTCTCCGGCTACGTCGGCGGCAAGAAGGTGGAAACCCCTCGCCTCCTCCGCAAGCGTCGCCCGGTGCTTCTCGTCGAAAACGCCGTCTGGGGCATGATCCCCAAGAACCGCCTCGGTCGCGCCCAATTCGGCAAGCTCAAGGTTTACGCCGGTGCCGAGCATCCGCATGAGGCCCAGCAGCCACAGGTTTACGAAATCGCCTGACCCGGCACCCCGAACTTCATTTTGCCATGATCGAAGCCAAGAATCTCAGCGCCACCGGCCGCCGCAAGGACGCCGTCGCCCGCGTCCGCATGACCGAAGGCAGCGGACAGATCGTCATCAACGGTCGCTCCTTTGAGGAATACCTGCCGACCCTGCCCCTGCAGAACACCGTTCTGGCTCCGTTCCAGCACGCCAACCTTCTTAACAAGTTCGACGTGGTCGTCACCGCCAACGGCGGCGGCATCCACGGCCAAGCCGGTGCCATCCGCCTCGCGGTGGCCCGTGCGCTGACGATCTTCGAACCCGAATTGCGCAAGGTGATCAAGCCGCACGGCCTGCTCCGCCGCGACCCTCGCATGAAGGAACGCAAAAAGCCCGGCCGCCCCGGTGCCCGCAAGCGCTTCCAGTTCTCCAAGCGCTAAGCTTCCCGGTCTATCTCAAGCCGCACTCCGCAAGGGGTGCGGCTTTTTTCTTGGTAAAGGCGAACATCGAACATCGAACGCCCAACATTGAACGCCGAATGAAGAGGCAAGTGCGGCGGACCTTAAGGTCGTTCGGACGCTTCCATTCGGCGTTCGGCGTTCGGCGTTCGATGTTCGGCGTTCGATGTTCGATGTTCCGCCTTCGACCGTCTTCTACATTGATTCCTACCCCCCACCCGCTTTTCTCACGCCCGTGAAACTCGTCTCCTGGAACGTGAACGGCATCCGCGCCACCCTCGGCAAAGGTCTCCCCGAATTCGTCGCCTCCGAACGCCCGGACATCCTCTGCCTCCAGGAAACCAAGGCCCGCGAGGAACAGGTCGCGCTGCCCCTTGAATTCGGTGGCTACAAGTCGTTCTGGAACTCCGCGGAAAAGCCCGGCTACTCCGGCGTGGCGGTCTTCACCCGCGACGAACCGCTTTCCGTGCGTCACGGCATGGGAATCGACGACCACGACCGTGAGGGCCGCGTGATCACCCTCGAGTATCCCGACTTCCACCTCGTCAATGTTTACACCCCGAACGCGCAGGACGAACTACGACGCTTGCAGTACCGGATGGATTGGGACGAAGCGTTCCGGCTCTTCCTACTATCGCTCGAAGCCCCGGACAAGCCGGTGATCTTCTGTGGCGACCTCAATGTCGCGCACCAGGAAATCGATCTCGCACGGCCGAAGGAGAACCGCAAGAGCGCCGGCTTCAGCGACGAGGAACGCGCGGGCTTCGGACGCCTGTTAGAGAGCGGCTTCCACGACAGCTATCGCCATCTTTATCCCGACCAGGCCGGAGCCTACTCATGGTGGAGCTATCGAGCAAACGCGCGGGCAAACAACATCGGATGGCGCATCGACTACTTCGGCCTTTCAACCCGCCTGCTCGGCCGGGTCAAGGATGCCGCGATCCTGCCGCACATCACCGGATCCGACCACTGCCCGGTGTCGCTGACACTGGGCTGAGGCGCCCCGGCTCAATGCCGCGCGTCTTCCGGTTTCGGCTCCGGCAGGAACTGGGTGAGGATTGCTCCGACCAGGGCATAGGCACCCGCCACACAGGCACCGACGATCGCAATGCGCGCCGGGTCCGGCTTGTCGGAGGCGGCCAGGGTGAGCGTGATCCACGCCGCCGCCGTGCCGAGGATGCGCCCGCCGATGTTCGCGGCGAAGCTTTCGCCGGTGCCGCGCAGGTGCATCGGGAAGACCAGCGGAATGTAATTCCCCCAGAAGCTGAACTGCGCCACCACCAGGAAGCCGGCGATGAAAATCCCGATCTTGATCAGCCCGAGGCTGTCGGGATTTCCGAGCTGCCCGGAGATCCACCAGAACAGCAGCGGCACGAAGATCAGCGAGGGAAGTTGGAACACGCGGAACAGCTTCCGCCGGCTGATGATCGCCACCGCTAGAACGGCTAAAGCCAAGCGCCCCATCATCCCGCCGATCTCCTGCCAGAAGGTGATCTTGGCCACCGCCTCGTCGCTCGCATTGCCGCCGATCTGGCGCTTCTTGCCGTCCGGGATCTCCGGTTTGCCCGCGGCCTTGGCGTCCTGCACCGCCTTGCCGACCGCCTTCTTCGCGGTGTCGATCATCGCCGCGTGCCCGGCCTGGTTCGGTGTGTTGAGTGCCTGGGCACCGAGGATCTGCGGCAATTGCTGGATCGCCCCGAACGCAATCCCGTAGCTCCCGGCGAAGAGCAGCGTGGTCAGCACCGTGGTCTTGATCAGCTCCGGCGCGAACAACTCGCGGATGCTCGGCCGCCGCAGGGTGCCTTCGGATTTCTTCCGCGCCCACTCCGGCGATTCCGGCAGGAAGGGCCGGATCAGGATCAGCGGCAAGGCCGGGATGACACCGGAGATCAGCGTGTAGCGCCAAGCCTCGTGCCCGCCGTGGATCGCCGGAAGATCGAGCGCCCATTTGGCAGCCAGCAAGTTCGCACCGGCCACCATCAGCCCGCCGACCGACGAGAAGGCCTGGGTGTAGCCGAGGACCTTCTCGCGCTGGACCTTGTCGGTGAAAAGCTCCGCCAGCCAGGCCACCGCCGCCACGAACTCGACGCAGACGCCGATGAAGACCAGGCAGCGGAAGAATAGGAGCTGATAGAGATTCTGCGAAAAGCCCGCCGCGAGGGCCGAGAAGGCATAAAGAAGGATGCTGTAGGTTAGTACCCGACGACGTCCGAGCCGATCGGTCAGATATCCACCGAGCAGGCCGAAGATGCCGCCGGCGATCGCCGGCACGAAGAACAGAATCCGCGCCCACTGGGTAAAGGCGGGACTTCCCGGCAGCAAGAGCGGCACGCCATTCGCATCGAGTCCACCGAGCGACGCCAGCGCCGGCTTCACGATCAGCGGCAGCATCAGCAGCTCGTAGATGTCAAAGGCGAAGCCGAGCGCGGCGATGGTGCAGATCAGCCACTGGGTCGAGGTGAGCTTGGGAACGGACATGATGGTGGGGAATGGAGTGCCGGAGCCAGACCGCCGAGCCTAGCGATCCTTCCCTTGAACGCAACCCGGCGTCCAAAGATTACCGTCATGTCACGATTCAAAGCATGATCGCCCGCACCGGCTTGGCCGGTTCGACGCCCGTGAGCTTGTAGTCGAGCCCCTGGAACTTGGTGGAGAAGCGCGCGTGGTCGATGCCGAACTGGTGGAGCAGCGTCGCGTGCAGATCGCGGACGTGGACCACGTCCTTTACCGAGGAGTAGCCGAGCTCGTCGGTGGCGCCGTGAACCATGCCCGGCTTGATGCCGGCCCCCGCCATCCAGAGGCTGAAGGCCTTGATGTGGTGGTCGCGGCCGCTCCCCTGCCCCATCGGCGTGCGCCCGAACTCGCCGCCCCAGATGACCAGCGTGTCTTCTAACAGACCTCGCTGCTTCAGATCCTTGATCAGCGCCGCCGCCGGGCGGTCGGTCAGCTTCGCCGCGGCGGGCATCTTTTTCTCGATGTCGCCATGATGGTCCCAGCCCCGGTGATAGAGCTGCACGAAGCGGACGCCGGACTCTAACATCCGGCGGGCAAGCAGGCAGTTGCTGGCGAACGATCCGTCGCCCGGCTGCTTCACGCCATAGAGGTCAAGGATGTGCTGAGGTTCGCCGCTCATGTCGGTCAGTTCGGGGACCGACGATTGCATGCGGAAGGCCATCTCGTACTGGGAAATGCGGGTGTCGATCTCCGGGTCGGCGCGTTCTTCGCGCAGCATGCCGTTGAGCCGTTGGATCTCGTCGATCACCTGGCGCTGGCTCGATTGGCAGACGCCTTCCGGATTGCCGACGTAGTGGACGGCGCTGCCCTTGCTCTGGAACTGCACGCCCTGGAACTTGCTCGGCAGGAAGCCCGCGCTCCACTGGCGGGCGGAAATCGGCTGGTCGGGCTCCGCGCCCCGCGAAACCATCACGACGTAGCCGGGCAGATTCCGTGACTCCGCACCGAGCCCGTAAAGCAGCCACGAACCCATGCTCGGGCGGCCTTTGAGGATCGAGCCGGAGTTCATGAAGGCATGCGCCGGATCATGGTTGATCTGTTCGGTGACCATCGAACGGACCACGCAGATTTCGTCGGCGATCGAGCCGATGTGGGGGAACAACTCGGAGATCTCGGTGCCGCATTTGCCCCAGCGTTGGAACTTCGTGAACGCGCCGCGCGCGACCAGCTTGCTGCCTTGAAGTTGTGCCAGTTGCTGGCCGGCGGTGAAGGACTCGGGAAAGGGCTTGCCATGGAGCGCGAGCAGTTCGGGCTTGGGATCGAAGGATTCCAAATGCGATGGTCCACCCGCCATGCAAAGGTGGACGACGCGCTTTGCCCGGGCCGGAAAATGCAGGCCGCCCTGGCTTTGGAGAAACGGCAGCGCGCCGGAGGAGTCCGCGCCTAACAACTGGGACAAGGCCATGCCGCCGATCCCGGCGAAGCCGCGCTGCAAGAAGGTCCGGCGACTGAAATCCTGCTGCCAGCGCTCGTAGGCATCGAGGTGAGGAGATTTCATGGTCAGTAGCGGGTGATGGTTTCGTGCAGGTTGAGGATGACCCGGCAAAGCTGGGCCCAGGTGGCGAGCTCCACCGGATCCTGACCGCCGCCCGGATCGGACAGGCCGGTCTTGATGAAGGCCGCGGCGTCCTCCGGCTTGGATTGGTAGAACTTCCGCCGCTCCGCGACGAAGCCGGTCAGCGACTCGACCTCCGCCGGCTTCGCCTCGCGGGAAAGCGCGATCCGCAGCGCGTGCTGGACTTTCTCCGCATCGCCGGCGCCGGGTTTCTCGCGGTTCAACCGCAAGGCGAAGCCCCGCGCCGCCTCGACGAACGAGGGATCGTTCAACAGCGTGAGTGCCTGCTGCGGACTGTTGGATTGGAAGCGGTCGGCGGTGCATTCCTCGCGACTCGGCGCGTCGAAACCGGCGAGCATCGGGTGCATGAAGGTCCGCTGCCAATGCATGTAGATGCCGCGGCGGAATTGATCGTTGCCGGCGCTCGGATGGTAGTCGCGCTGCGGGAAGTTGAGGTTCACGTAGTAGCCTTCCGGCTGATAGGGTTTCACGCTGGGCCCGCCGACATGACCCGCGCCGAGCAGGCCGGCGATCGACAGCGCGTTGTCGCGGATGAATTCAGCATCGAGCCGGCGCGCGGCTTGCTCGGCGAGCAGGCGGTTCGCCGGATCGCGCACCACCAGCTCGGGACGGGCGGCCGAGCGCTGGCGGTAAGTGCGGCTGGTGACCATCAGGCGGACCATGTGCTTGATGTCCCAACCGGAATCGCGGAACTCGACCGCGAGCCAGTCGAGCAACTCCGGGTGCGACGGCCACTCGCCCTGGTTGCCGAGGTCGTCGAGCACGTTGGACAAACCCTTGCCGAAGAATTGCTTCCACAGCCGGTTGGTGAAGTGCCGCGCGGTCAGCGGGTTCTCCGGAGCTGTCAGCCATTTCGCGAGGTCGAGCCGGTTGAGCCGGCGGCCGTTGTCGTTCTTCAACGAAGCTGAAGGCAGGAATGCAGGCACCGCGGGCGTCACCGCCTCGGCGGGGGTCATCCAGTTGCCGCGTGGCAGAATGTGGGTCGGCAGGATCTTCTCGGCAGGCACGGACTGGGCGACCAGCGAGTGGGCATAGCCGGCGCGGCAGGCGATGATCTGCTCGCGCACCTTCCGGTAATCCGCCGGCAGGGCGGCATCGGGAACCGTGGCTTGAACCCAGGCCGCGGCAAGTTCGCGGTGCTGGCCTTCGCTTCGGCTGGCGGTGGGGACGAGGAACGCGGCGGCGGCCTCGCTCCGCAGCGCGGCGGGCTGCCCCGGAACCGCGTCGCCGAACGGCGTCACACTGATCCGCACGCTGCCGATGTCGGCGCTGGCGAGAGTGACCCGCAGGACCCGGTCGGCGGCGGCAGGCAGGGTCTCCGCGAGGTGATAAAGCGCGTGCTGCGGGCGGGAGGCGGCGTCGTGGGGTTCCTCCCAAACGGCCGGTGCCGAACGCCATTCCGCTTCGAGCAGCGGGCTGTGATCGCCATTGCTGTAGGCGTGCGGCGTCCGCCGGTCGGCTTGGCTCCAGGCGACCTTGAGCGGCTGGGGCTTGGCCTCACCGGCGACCACCGCGAAGGTCGGCGTCATCGCAAACTTGCCGTTGGCCTGGCGACCCACCTTGCTGGCATTAGCGACGGCGGGCAGGGCTTCGATCCGGATGGCCCGGATCGGATAGTTTGGCAGCGGGAAATCCAGCGTGAAGACTTCGCCCTTTTTAGGCGGACCGCCGAAGACCACCGCATGGTCCGGCAGAGCTTCGATGACCGTTCCTTGGTTGGCGGCCGTCGCACCTGCCACCAGCGGGCCCCAGCCGTCGGAATGGGCGGCGAGGACGGACGCCACATGATCGGCCCACGCTTGGAATGCCGCTTCGTTCTGGTCCGTTTTCAAGGGTGCCAGCAACTCCACCGCGGCCTCCTGCAGGTCACCCAGCCGCTTCACCAGCGCCAAGTTGATCGACTGAATTTCCGGCGGGAAGGGCCACTCGTTGTTGGAGCCGGGGAGGTCGGGATTCGGCGTGTAGCCGTAGTTGGCATAGACGCCCCACTGCCGAACATCCGCGAAGAACGCGCCGAGGGAGTAGAAGTCCTTGGCGGTGACCGGATCGAACTTGTGGTCGTGGCATTCGGCGCAGCCGGTGGTCAGGCCGAGCCACGCCGCGCCGACCGCCCGCACCCGGTCGCCCAGCGATTTCGCCAGGTATTCCCCCGGCTGGGCCCCGCCTTCACGGGTCATCAGGTTGAGCCGCAGGAAACCGGTCGCGATCCGCTGCTCGTCGGTGGCGTCCGGCAGCAGGTCGCCGGCGAGTTGCTCGGTGGTGAAGCGGTCGAAGGGCTTGTTGTCGTTGAAGGCCCGGATGACGTAGTCGCGATACGGGAAAATCCGCGCATTCTGGTCGCCGTGGTAGCCGACGGTGTCGGCGAAGCGGACGATATCGAGCCACGGCACGGCCATTCGCTCGCCATAGTGCGGCGATGCCAGCAGACGCTCGACTTGCTTGGCATAAGCGTCCGGCGTCGGGTCGGCGAGGAATGCGGCGAGCTCCGCCGGGGTCGGCGGCAGACCGATCAGGTCGAGCGACAAGCGCCGCAGCAAGGTGGCCTTGTCGGCTGGAGGTGAAGGTGCGATACCCTCGGCTTCGAGGTTTGAAAGAATGAACGCATCGATCGGATTGGCGACTTCCGCGGCGTGCTTCCCGGCGGATGGAACCGTCGACTTGGCGAGTGGCGTGAAAGACCAGTGTTGCTCGTACTTCGCGCCTTGCTCGATCCACGCGCGGATCAGCGCCTTCTGGCGGGCGGTCAGGTCCTTGTGAAAATCCGGCGGCGGCATGACCACGTCGCGATCCTCGGAGAACACGCGCTTGAGGATCGCGCTCTCGTCGGGCTTGCCGGGGACGATCGCCCGCTCCTCGGAATCCTTGAGCTTGGCATAGGCCCCTTCCGGCGTGTCGAGCCGCAGGTCGGCTTCGCGGGTCTTGGCATCGAAGCCGTGGCAGGCGAAGCAGGTGTCGGAGAAAATCGGCCGGATGTGGGCGTTGAAGGTGACGCGCTCCGGCAACGCCGCGGCGGGAACCGGCGGCGTGACCGCGCCGATCATAGTGACGCTGCCACCCCCGGTGATCGCCAGCAGGAACGCGAGGTTGGGAAGGCATTTCATCATACGAGAATAGCCCGGTTTTACGCTCGCAGGATCGATTTTCAATCACTCTCCCGGCTCCAAAGGGAGGGGATTCTGCTTGTCCCGTTCGACGGTGCCGCGCGACCGATAACCATGGACGTGCTCCTCTGCACCATCTTCCAACCAAGACCTACCTCGCTCCGGCCTTTTTCAGCTCCGCTACTGCTTCGTCCAAGCGCTTGCGGGTCGCGACCAGTTGGTCGTTGAACTCCTTCAGTTTGGCATCGCGTTCCGCGATCGCGGCGTCCCGCTTGAGGATCGCCTCGTCCCGCTCCTTGACCGCCACTTCCCAAGTCTTGATTTGCTCGGTCGCCTGCGTCAGGCCGGTCGCGAACTTGCCGATCTCCTCGTTCTTGGTCGCCAGTTCTTTCTCCGCGACCTCGGCAGCCTGCTGGATGGAGTCGACCGAGGCCTTCAACCCGTCAAGGTCCGCCTGCAACTGCCGTGAAAGCTTCTCGGCGTCGAACCGCGCATTCTTCTCGAGGATCTCGCGGCTGCGGCTTTCGTACAACTCGCGCGACAGCGCCTGTCCGCCACGCCACTGGACGAGGATAAATCCCACCAGCACCACGCAGCCGATGGCATTCAGAACCGGTAGCAATCGGGTGGTGCTCACGGCTCCTGGAGCTTGGTTTCAAAGCTGACCTTCTCGATTTTGGCGGCCTTCACCGCGTCGAGCACCGCGAGGACATGCTGGTGGCGGCAGTCCTGATCGGCACCGATCAGCACCCGGGTGGTATCGTCGGGCTTGAGCTCGACCAAACGCTGCGTGATTTCCGTCGGCGTGACGATCTTGCCGTCCCAAGTGATGACGCCATGCTGATCGATCGCCAGATGGATCGGCGGCACCTTGTTCTCGGAAACCGACGAGGAGGAAGTCGGCAGTTTGAGGTTCACCCGGTGGATCCGGGTCATGCTCAGGCTGGCCAGCATGAAACTGGCCAGCAGGAAGAACATGATGTCGATCAGTGGCACGATCTCGATCCGTGCATCGTCCTCGTGGTCGTCGCCGCCACCGCCCTGGAGTTTGACCGGCATCGGAGATCAGCGCTTGGCGTGGCGTTCGTTGGCGAATGCCTCAAGGTCGTGGCCGTGTGCCTTGGCGGACTGCACGAGTAGTTCCGCATGATTGATCCAGCTCTCAAGCGCACTTCGGAAGATCGAGACCCGCTTGCGGAAGAAATTATACGGGAGGAGACAGCCGATCGCGATCGCCAGACCGCAGGCCGTGGCAATCAAAGCCTCCGCAATGCCATCCGTGACCTTCTGGGACGCCTCAAGTCCCTGGTCCAACGTGGCGAAAGATCCCATCAGCCCGACCACCGTACCGAGCAAACCTAACAACGGCGCCAGCGTGATGATGGTTCCAAGAATCCACATCCGCGCCTCGGAACGCTCGATCCATTTCGTCGCGTGCAGGTGCATCGCGGCGAGCATCGAGGTGTGGGCGTGGGAAATCCCTTCGTTGAGATTGTGGAGGAAAGGATCCGCCAAGTCCTGGCCAAGCTTCCACGCCGTGCCGAAATCGCCAGTGCCCAGGGCCTCGCGGGCCCTCTCCTGCGCATCCGGCCGCAGCGACCGCTTCAAAGAAATCCACCAGAGGCTCCGCTCCAACAACACACACAAGGCGAGGAAAAAAGTCGCGGCGACCGGCCACATGATCCAGCCCCCTTCATGGAAAGTTTTGAGAACAATGTTCGCGCTGAGCATGAATCAATTCAGTTGAAAAATAATCGGCTGGCTGGTGGTTGCACGCACGCCCGGCTTCGCACGGAAGCGGCGGACGGTCCGCAACGCCTCCTCGTTGAGGACGGAGAAAGGCGAGCCGCTGATCACCTTGGCATCGACCACGTAGCCGCGCTCATCGACCGTAAACTGCACAATCACCCTGCCCTCTTGGCCTTGCCGACGGGCGGAGGAAGGATAATTCGGGCTGACCTTGCGCAGGCCGACCCAGCGGTCGGAGCCCACCGCGCTCGAGCCGGAGC
>JAYTLR010000048.1:0-9576 GCA_043729195.1 Akkermansia sp. | reverse complement strand
CCCTGTTCGCCGCCGCCTGAGCCCACAGCCACCGGGAAACCCAGCCACCGACCCGCCGCCTAACAGATAAGAACCGGGCCAAAGTTCAGACCCGGCACTGCGTGCCGGGCTTTTATGAATGGTCCCGTTGGGACCGAAGGCACGTGAGCCGAGACTCAGTGGCGAGGGACGATTCTTCAGATCATTGGGCTAAATCAGGCGCTCTACCGGAAGACGACTTCGGCGGTGCCACGTGAGTATCCACAAGCCAACTCCACCGAGAAGGCCTGCAAGATAGGATGCGGAGTGCGCCCAGCCGCAGGTGAGGAAGGCCACATGCCGATCCTGCGGAACTTTTGAAGCCAAGGGCCCTGATAGCGTGAATACTCCCGAGCGCGAGGCGGCAAATCCGGTGAGCCCGGCCAGCGCGGCGAACGCGAACATGACCATCAGAAGCCGGGTCAGCGACGGAAGCAGATCCGAAGCGTCGAGCTTCGGGCGAACCCCGGCCCTGGCCGCGACGGCCAAGCCCGCACCAAGCGGCAGGCCGACCCACCAGGTTGCGACGACACCCCAAAAGAGCCCGAGCACGGTCGGAGATTCGCTGTCGATCAAACGGGCGTGTCCAATCGTGAAATACTCCACGCAGATCCGCGCCGTGATCTGATCGTGAATGATCCCGTAAGTGATGGCGGCCAACACCGATAGCCCGATGATTGCGAGAACCTGCATCGGGGCCGTCGATGGAAATGATCAACCTGCCGCCGCCAGCTTCACCCGCTCCAGCACTTCGGCATACGCTTCCATCACTCCGCCGAGGTCGCGGCGGAAGCGGTCCTTGTCCATCTTCTCGCCGGTCTTCAGGTCCCACAGGCGGCAGCCGTCGGGGCTGATCTCGTCGGCGAGGACGACGGTCGACGGATCGGTCGCCAGGCGGCCGAACTCGAGTTTGAAGTCGACCAGCTTGAGCCCGCACTCGGCGAAGAACTTGCCGAGGATGGCGTTCACCTTGAGCGCGGATTCGCGGAGGAAGGCGAGCTCTGCCACAGTGGCCAGCTTGAGCTCGCGGATGTAGTCGTCGTTGATCAGCGGGTCGCCGAGCTCGTCGCTCTTGATGCAGAACTCGATGATCGGCTGCGAGAAAACGTGACCTTCTTCCACGCCGGTGCGCTTGCAGAAGCTGCCGGCGGCGAGGTTGCGGATGATCACCTCGACCATCAGGATCTCGACCTTGCGGACTTCCACGTTGGTGTCGTCGAGCTGGCGGACGAAGTGCGTGGGCACGCCTTCCTTCTCGAGGAAGCCGTAGATCAAAGTGCTGATCGCGTTGTTGAGTCGGCCCTTGTCCTCGAACTGCGCCTTCTTTTCGCCGTTGAAGGCGGTGGCGTCATTCTTGAACTCCATGCGGAGCACGTTCGGGTCGGCGGTGGCCCACAGTCGCTTCGCTTTTCCCTCGTAGAGCGGTTCCATGGGCGAGAGGTAGGTAGCCGCCGCCCGGGGGTCAAGCGGCGGTCTCACTCGCCGCTCGAAAAGTCGGCGTTGAGGACCGTGTTCTTGCCGCCCTCGTTGCCATCAGCCCGGTTGCTCGCGAAGGCGGCGCTGTCCAATCCCTGCTCCAGCGCGAGGCCGGGGCCGAGGTTCTTCTCGAGCACATTGGTTTCGAAAGCCAGCCGCGCGGCGGCGAAGCGGACCGCCATGCCGCCGAGCAGGTTTTCCCGGCAGCGGTTGCCGTGGATGCGGCCCGAGCCGGCGGCGGAGGCCACGATGCCGTATTCGCGGTTGCCGCGGAGGTCGTTCTCGCCGAGCACGACGTTTTCCGCGGTGGTGTCGACCAGGATGCCGTTGCCGCTGTTGTCGCGGGCGATGCTGCCGTGGATGGCGGCCGATCCGCCGTCCCAGATGTCGTAGCCGTGGCCGAAGTTGCCGGTCGATTCGCACTCGGTGAATTCAATGCGGCTGCCGGGCCCTCGGACCGCCACACCGTCCCAGCCGTTGTTCTCAAAGAGGCAGCGGGTCGCGACCATGCGGCCGGCTTCCAGCACGGCGAGCCCGTGGCCGGCGGAGTCGGCCACCCGGCAGTCGCTCATGGTGACTTCCGCGCCGCGGACCAGCAGGGCGGGGAAGCGGTTCGGCCCGGCATCGAAGCCGCGGTGGCGGAAGGTGATCCCGCTGACCCGTGCTCCGCCGGCGTGGCGGCCGAAGGTGGCGGCGGCGCTGAGGGCGGCATCGACCTCGACGATGGTCTTGTCGCGGCCGGCTCCTTCGAGGGTGATCGCCTTGTCGATGATCACCGGCCCGTCCCAGGTGCCTTCAGCGATCACGATGCGATCGCGGTCGCGGGAGGCGGCGACGGCTTCGGCGAGGGTCGGGAAGTCGCGGGGAACTTCCAGCGTCCGAGTGTAGGACGCCACTTTCTGGAAAAGCGCCGCAATATCGGGGTCTTCCGGAGCCAGGGCCGCGGCCTCGCGCAGCCATTCCAGGGCGTCGCGGTCGAATTGCCCTTGGTCGCGGACTTTTGCCGCGGAGAAGAGCTCATGAGCGCGGGTCCGGTCGCGGAGTTCCTTCTCGCGGCCGGCGCGGATTTCGGTGAGGAGGACGTTGCCTTCAGGGTCGCCGGGGAAGGCCTTGACCAGTTCCTTCGCGCGGTTCTCAGCTTCGTCCCAGCGGCGCTTGAGAATCGCCGCGCTGGTGGTCGCGACCATCGCCTCGCGGGCCTGGGTGCTGCGGGCTTGCTCGATTCTTTTCAGCAGTTCGACGATCTCGGTTTCGCCGGGATACTTCTCCAGCACCTTGCGGGCGGCATTTGAGGCGTCGTCGGTGCGGCCGAGTTCGAAGGCGGCGATCGCTTCGCCAGACCAGTAGCCGACGAATTGGCGGCGCTCTTCTTCCATGCCGGCCTCAATGCTGCGGCGGCCGATTTTCGCGCTGTTTGCGCCGGGCTTGAGTTGTTCGATTTCGGCGTAGGCGAGATCGGCTTCCGGCCATTGGCGGGCATCGATCATCTTCGCGCCGAGGCGTTCGAGGAAGGTCAGCCGCTCTTGAAGCTGGAACTTCTGGTGTTCCTTCACCTTGAACCACAACGCCCCGCCGCCGCCGGTGGCGACCAGCAGGATCAGCAGGACTGAGAAAATCCGGGCTCCGTTTCGCGGTTTGGTTTCGGCGGAAAGCTCCTCGGTTTCCGGTGGGTTCCTCTCGCGGTCCGCTGCGGGACTGGGGGGGGGAGGACTTGCTGCCGCCGGAGGAACATCAGGCTCGGTCAGAGCATCGGATCCGCGGGCGGCGGTCATCCACTCCCGGCGCTTGGCGACCTCCGGGTCTTCCTTCTCCATTTCCTCGCGCAGGGCGGCGAGGGCGCGCTCGAACTCTACCAAGCCGTCCTGATAGCGGAGGGCGATGGTTTCATTCGGCGCGGTGCGCACAAGGTCGGCGATCCGGTTGCGGGCGGCGGTAAATTCCTCGAAATGTTCCGTCGGATTTTCATCCGCGGACAGTCCGAGTATTTGCCGAGCCTCTTCCAAAGTCATGCCGGGAGCGCTGTAGCAGTCGGGCGACGCGGGGGGAAGGGCGCTTTCCGGAAATCTCCTAACAGTCGGGTTTCAGCCCGCAAACCCTTGCACGATGGGCATCCGGCGACCGACGCCGAAGGCTTTCGAAGTCACCCGGAGGCCGGGAGCCGCTTGCTGGCGTTTCCATTCGTTCAGATCGACCCGGCGCTGGATCCAGCGGACCAGATGCTCCTCATGGCCTTGGGCGACGATTTCCTCGGCCGACAGGTGCTGCTCGACGTAGAGTTCCAGGATCGCGTCGAGAATTTCGTAGGCTGGCAAGGTGTCTTGGTCCTTTTGGTCGGGCCGCAGTTCGGCGCTCGGCGGCTTGTCGATGGTGTTCCACGGGATGATCTCGCGGTCGCGGTTGATCCAGCGGGACAGCTCGTAAACGCGCATTTTCGGCAGATCGGAAATCACCGCCAGCCCGCCGCACATGTCGCCGTAGATGGTGCAGTAGCCGACCGCGAGTTCGCTCTTGTTGCCGGTGGTCAGCAGGAGGTGGCCGAACTTGTTCGAGAGCGCCATCAGGTAGAGCCCGCGGATCCGGGCCTGCATGTTTTCTTCGGTGACGTCTTCTTTCGTCCCGGCGAAGAGGGGGGACATGGCGGTTTTGACGGAGGCGAAGGTCTCGGCGATCGGGACCGTGTCGCAGCGGATGCCGAGGTTTTTGGCGAGCGTCAAGGAGTCATCGACGCTGCCGCCGGAGGAAAACGGGCTTGGCATGGTGAGCCCGTGGACATTTTCCGCGCCCAAGGCCTCGGCGGCGAGGACGGCGGTCAGGGCGGAATCAATGCCGCCGCTAAGGCCGAGGCAGACGCTGCGGAAGCCGCACTTCCGGACGTAGTCGCGGAGGCCGAGCACCAGCGCATCGTGGAGCTGCCCGGCGGCGACGGGTTGGGGCAGCGGGGCTTCACCGGGCGGCAGGGCATTCAGATCGACGGTCAGGCAGCCTTCCGCGAAGCCGGCCATCTGAACTGCGATCCGGCCGTCCGGCGAGGCGACCAGCGAGTGGCCATCGAAGACGAGCTGGTCCTGGCCGCCGACCGCATTGGCATAGACCAGCGGAACGCCCGTCTCTTTCGCGATGCCGGCCATCATCTCGCGGCGGGTCTCCGGCTTGCCGAGGTGAAAGGGGGAGGCGGAGAGATTGAGGAGGACATCAATGCCCTGTGCGCAGAGTTCGCGAACCGGGTCGCGGTCATAAAGCGGGCGCTGGAGGTATTCCTCGGGCCAGATGTCCTCGCAGATCGTCACGCCGAGGCGGAGGCCGTTCCAGAGGATCGGTTCGCAGGATTCGCCGGGCTCGAAGTAGCGGCGCTCGTCGAAGACATCGTAGGTCGGGAGCAGGGTTTTCCAGACCTTGGTGACGATGCGTCCGCGGTGGAGGAAGGCGGCGGCGTTGCGGAAGGGCTTGCCGGGGCGTTCGCGCTCGTGGTGGTCGACGTAGCCGACCAGCAGCGGCACTTCCTTGATCTCGCCGGCGAGGTAATCGAGCGCTTGCAGGCATTTCGGGACGAACTGCGACTTGAAGACCAGGTCGCGCGGCGGATAGCCGGCGAGCGAGAGTTCCGGGGTGATGACGAGGTCGGCACCTTGTTCCAGGCATTCGCGGTAGGCCTGGAGCAGGCGCTTCGCATTCCCGGGGAAGTCCCCGATCACTCCGTTGATCTGTGCGATGCCTACCTTCATGCGCCGCGAAAGAAGCACGGGGAGCGGACTAGGAAAAGGGCAAGCACGAGAGATCGCCTGAAGTCCGGATTCGCGGGCAAAAAAGAAGGGCGCGAATCGCAAATCCCCCCGGAGTCACAATTCGCACCCTTTCTGAACCAGCGGACCTTCTTAAAAGTAGACTCGAACGAAATCCCCCCGGATTCAGAATCGAGCCATTGATCTTTCGGAATGATTCGCTGGCGTGCCATCAGGCCGAAGCACCAATGCACATGGCGGACAATGCCAAATAATCACGGGTTGAGAAGGATTAATTTAGGTGAAATAAAAATATTTTCGAGATTCGGCTCCAGTAATCTTAGAATCAACGACTTGAGTTCACCTTGCGGGTGCGAATTCGAGCGTCAGACCTTTCGGTTTCCAGTAGCGAATCAGCGCAGACTGGGTCGCGGCGGCGGTTTCGGGAGCGATCAGCACGGCGGGCCGCCGGTTGGAAGGAGGAGCTGAAAGGGCAAGTCGGAGCGCTTCGATCCGCTCTTTGCCGCCATGAAGCTGCTGATGCGCCAGCAGCAGGGAGGCGGCATAAGCCCGGTAGCGTTCGTCGGCCGGCAGGCTGCCGAGGTAGAGGAGCCAGCCGCGGCCATCGAGGCCGGTCAAGTCGGCCACCGGAACCAGCGGGATCCCGGGATCATCCGGGCTGAGGCGGGTCCGCAGGTGCTCGCGGATGACCTGGTCCATGTTCCCGAAGGAGAATCGTCCGGCCCCGGCGTGGGCGCTGGCGAAGTATTCCGCGAGGCCTTCGATCAGCCATTGGGGCAGCGTTGGATTGATCCGGTGCATGCAAAGATGAACGAGCTCGTGGACCACCAGGTCCTCGTCATTGCGCGGGGCCAGTCGGGAACGCGCGGCATCCGGCGAGCGGACGAGGTAGTCGCCCTGGATCAAGACGAGTGCCTGGCGCGAGAGATACATGCCGGCGGTTCCGGGCGCGCCTCCTTCTTCCTGATAGGCGGAAGTGCGGGCATGGATGGCGATGCGCGGCCGGCTGCCTTGGGGTGGCGCGAACAGGGGCAGGGGGTGGGCCTTGACCGCGGTCGCGGTGGTGTCGGCGACCTGGGCCAGCCGCAGCAGGTCGTTCGGTCGGAGGTCGATATCCGAGTCGATCCGGAAAAACCGGGTGTGCCATACTTTCCGACCGTCCTCGTCGGGCTGGACGACGAGGGTCGCCTTCTCCGGAATGATCTCCCGCGGCAGCGGATCCGCCGCCGCGATGGAGACCAGCAGGAGGAGAAGCGCGCGCATGGCCGGGATCTAGCATGCGAATTGGAATCGGTCGATCTGTATGCGGGAGGTGGCCGGGCATGGACTGCGGCGGCCGCGGCTGCTACCACCCCGCCTGTGGAACCTGACTGGCTAGATCTTCTCCGCGAGCAAGCCGTGATCCGCCGTGATCCGTGGGTGCTGCTCGAGGGGCAGGCGGCGCTTGAGGCGGCGCTGGCGGGTTGGTGGGCAGTGACCGGTGTCGTGATCGATGAGACTCACCCGTGGGAAATCCCTTCGTGGAGCGGTCTCGAAGTGATGCGGCTGCGGTCGGGCGAACTGGAGACCCTGGCAGACCCTTCCCGCCATTGTGGGGTTCTCGGGTTGGCGCGGATTCCTGAGGAAAGCTCCGAGGTCGCGGCCTTTTGCCGATCGCTGGAAGAAGACGCGCTGCTGGTGGTGTGTCCGAAGTTGACCGACCCGGAATTTGCCGGATCCCTGACGCGCCAGGCGGAGGCCGCGGGAGCGGCGGGTGTCCTGTTCGGGACCGATGGTGCTTCGCCATTCGGTGCGCTCGCGGTCGCGGCTTCAGCCGGTGCAGTGTTCCGTTTGCCGCTGCGGGTGGCCGATGGCGGCGTGATCCTCCGCAGCCTCAAGTCGGCAGGGGTGGACCTCACGGGATGGGAGTCCGGCGATGTTTCCGTCGGGACAAGTCCGCCGGCCGGTCGCCGGGCGTTAGTGGTCGGGGATCCCGGGATCGGGCTTGGCCCTTTTTGGCGGGCGGCATGCGATCGTCGGCGCGGGGGAAAGCTGGAAGAGTTGCTGGGAAGTTTCGCCGTGAAAGCCGGTTGATCCGGGGACTGGTGGAGTTTCAAAATTCGACAAGAGGCCTTTTCGGTCCCGATGCAGGAAGGAATCCCGCGGACGCAATCCTTGAATTTTGAGGCTGATTCCCGGCGTAACCCGTGTTCAATGATGCACACTATGAAAACGACCCCCGTGATTTACCCGGCGTTGACGGCGCTGGCGCTCGTATTCGGAAGCCCGCAGATGCCGGCGCAGGATCTGGCCGCGAAGGCTGCGGACTGGCCGACCTGGCGCGGTGCGATGCGCGACGGTCTATCGCCGGACAAGGGCCTCATCAAGGAATGGCCGGCGGACGGGCCGAAGCTTCTCTGGTCCTTCGAGAAGGCGGGCAAGGGATACAGCTCGCCGTCGATCACCGGGGGCCGGATCTATTTGACCGGCAGCCGCGGCGGCAAGGCGGAGATCATCTGCCTGGATGCCGCGAAGGGCAAGGAACTGTGGTCGACTCCGATCGGCGTCGATCCGGAGAAAGGCTACAACACCGGCTGGGGCGGTGGTCCGCGCGGGGCACCGACGGTCAGCGACGGCCTGGTCTATGCGATGAGCGCGAACGGGGAGCTGACCTGTCTCACGGCCGACAAGGGAGAGCGCAAGTGGAGCAAGGATTTCGTCAAGGACTTCGGCGGCAAGGTGCCGGCCTGGGGCTACTCGGAGTCACCTCTGGTCGATGGCGATCAACTGGTGGTCACGCCCGGTGGCAAGGAGGGGGCGATCGTCGCCTTCGACCGGAAGACCGGCAAGGAGCTCTGGCGCAGCAAGGGCCTGGAAGACGATGCGCAGTATTCGTCGCTGGTCGCGGCGGATGTGAAAGGCAAGCGCCAGTATTTCCAGTTGTTCATGAACACGCTGGCCGGAGTGGATGCCAAGAGCGGCGAGGTGCTGTGGACTTCAAAATGGCCGCAGGGGCGGACCGCCGTGATCCCGACCCCGGTCTATGAGGACGGCAAGGTTTACATCACTTCCGGCTATGGCGCCGGAAGCAAGCTGGTCAAGATCGACGGCGGCAAGGCGGAGGAAGTCTGGGAGAACAAGGTGATGAAGAATCACCACGGCGGCGTGGTGCTGGTCGACGGCTACCTCTACGGATTCTCCGATGGCGGCGGCCTGGTTTGCCAGGATTTCAAGACCGGCGAACAGAAGTGGAACAATCGCGGCGAAGGCTCGCAGAAAGGTGCGGTCCACTATGCCGACGGGATGCTTTACTGCATGGACGAGGAAGAAGGATCGGTCTTCCTGGTCGAAGCCACTCCGGACGGCTTCAAGGAAAAGGGCCGCTTCCCGATGCCGGGTAAGACCAAGCTGCGCGAGGGCACCAACGGCAAAGTCTGGACCCATCCGGTGGTGATCGGCGGCAAGCTCTACCTGCGCGACCAGGACCTGTTGTTCTGCTTCGACGTGAAAGGCTGAAATGCAGATAGGAGTGTCGCTTTCAAAGCGACATGGCAATGGACGGGCGGCTACCAAGCCGCCCGTTTTTCTTTCCCCAATTCCCCAATCTCTTAATTTCTTAATCTCTTAATTCCCCAATCTCCTAATTCCTTAATCTCCCAATTTCCTTCCGAAGTTCAGTCCTTCTTCGCCGTGTAGTCGAAGACGAGGGCCTTCTCGAGGATCGGCTTGAGCTTCCCGACGAAGGCCTTGTGCGCCTCGTGCGGGAGATAGGCCTCGAGGCCGGCCTTGTCTTTGAAGGTGACGAAGAAGCAGTGGGTGAAGCCGTCGTTGAGGCCTTCTACGCTGTCGCTGGGGCCCCACTCGTAGCCCTTGATGCTGTCGATCTTCTTCGGCAGTTCGGCGAAGGCCTTCTCGATCTCCTTCACCTGTTCGGCGGTGGCATCCGCCTTGAACTTGAAGAGGACAACGTGGCGGAACTCGTTCTCGGCGACTGCAGCGGTGGCAAGGAGGGCGGACATGGTGGCGATGAGGATGCTTTTCAACATGCGGGTATGCTCCGGGGCGCGGGGCCTGCTGTCAAACTCCGGGGCTCATACACAAATCCCCCAGCGCCAAAGGCGCGCTCCATACCAGCCTAGGCCGCAGGCCTAGGACTAGAAGCGCAGCCATTCGCGAGGGCCAAGGGTCCGTTCCATTTCGGGTTACGGTCCGTGGCGGCGGATACCGCGGGCCGTTGGCCCTTCAAATCTCGGGAGGCAAGCAACCTAGGCCTGCGGCCTAGGCTGGTATGGGATGGGCCCTTGGCCCTGAAATCCCACTTCCATGCCTGCGCCGACCCGGAATTGTGTGTAAAACTCAGCAC
>JAYTLR010000047.1:0-14135 GCA_043729195.1 Akkermansia sp. | reverse complement strand
CCCTGTTCGCCGCCGCCTGAGCCCACAGCCACCGGGAAACCCAGCCACCGACCCGCCGCCTAACAGATAAGAACCGGGCCAAAGTTCAGACCCGGCACTTCGTGCCGGGCGTGCCGGGCTCTTATGATTCGTCCCGTTGGGACGCAGACCACCGAATCCTTAAAGGCATTGGGCTTTAGCCGGCAGCCGTCAGTCCGGGAAACCGACCATCCAAGCCGGCTGAAGCCAGCGCTCCCTTCCGCATCCTCACCCCTTTCCCGACCTTCACGGCTCCGCCAGCGCGTTGCGCAGAAAGCCTGGACGGTTGGTGGTGATCGACATGGCACCGAGTTGGAGAAAGCGCCGCGCCGTGGCGGCATCGTCCACGGTCCAGCAGTGATACTCGATGCCGGCGTCGCGAAGGGTCTTCACAAAGGCCGCATCCATTCGCGCGTCGGCCTTCGAGCTGAAACCGTCCGCCTTGATCCGGCCGACGGTGGCGAGCACTTCCGCGGTGCCGGGATCGAGTGGGGATCCCTTTTTGAAGGACGACAGCCAGCACGCCTTGTAGTCCGGCTTGCGCTTCTTCAGTTCCTCGATGACCGGCTCGTTGAAGGAAATGACCACGAGCTGCTCCGTCTTGAGTCCGGACGCGGCGAGGTCTTCCAACATCGCGGGGACGATCTCGGGTCCGCACTTCACTTCGAGGTAGAACTTCTTTCCCGCCGGAACGGTGGCGATCACGTCGCGCAGGGTCGGCATCGTGGTGCCCTTGAACTCCGGCTTGAACCAGGCCCCGGCATCGAGCGCTTGGAGTTCGGCGAGGGTGCTGTCTTTGACCGACTTCTTGAGGCCGGACACGCGCTTGGTGTCAAAGTCGTGAATGCAGACGATTTTCCCGTCGGAGGTCAGGTGGAAGTCGCCCTCGATCGCGTCGGCACCCTGCTTCCACGCCAACTCGAAGGCCGGCAGGGTGTTTTCCGGGGCATCGTGGGAAGCCCCGCGGTGGGCGACGAGGAAAGGTTCGGCGGCGTGGAGGCTGCCGGCGGCGAGGGTCAGGGAAGCGAGAAGGGAGTGCATGGGGATGACAAGGGCTGTCGAGTGGTTCCGTCGCGAGATCTAGGGGGCGACAGATACGCGGCGTCACGGAAGCATGATTCGCATCATCCTAACAGGCAGACAAAAAAGCCTCCCGGGCGGCCGGGCCCGGGAGGCTTTGGATTGAAACTCCGCAGGCCCGCTTCAGGGAATATCGACGCGGAGACGAGCGAACAAGCTGGTGCCTGGCGCGGCGAGGGAACGCGGGATTCTCACCTCCACGCTGTCGATGCCGACGCCGAATCCATCGTTGATTTCGTTCACGATCACCCCGTTCACCCCGCCTTCGGCCGTGGTCCAGCCAATGAGATTGCCGCCGTATTCCACAAAGGGATTGTACGACGCCGACTCGTTCGTGCGGCGGTAGGTGAAGTTGAGGTAGGTGCCATCGACGGTGACCGTCGGCAACTTGTCGTTCGAATCCGAGCCCGGGCCGGATGGATCGCCGCCGATCACGAATTCGATGCCGTTCGGTGAGGCGGTCGGAGCTTGTGGCATTGAGCTCGATCTTCAGGGTGCCGGCCACGGTGACGGCACCGAGGCCGGTGAAGGTGCCGATGGTCGTCCCGGGCGCGAGGTTTGGATTTTGGATCTCGCTAATGGCAGAAACATCCCACCATAAGCAACGATCCTTACGAAGGCGTTTATCATGACCGTTCACTTCGCAAGTGGAACTTTTCAAACGCACTCTTTCGACGGGCAGCTTGGAACGCCATTCGCAGGATTGACCCCGGGGGGGAACTCCGGGCTATCCTCCGCCGTCCAAGCCCCTCCCGGACGCATCCCATGAAACGCCGCGCCTTCCTCGCCTCCACCGCCGCGACCACCTTGCCCCTCCGCCCCACCATGGCATCTGAAACCAGCGCTCCCCTGCTCCGCTTCGGCCTGATCACCGACGCCCAGTATGCCGACGTCGATCCGTGGAACGACCGCCACTACCGTGCGACGCCGGAGAAGCTGAAGCGCGCCGTGGAAACCATCCGCGCTGCCAAGCCCGCCTTCACCTTGCATCTCGGCGATCTGATCGACCGTGACTTCAAGGCATTCGGCACCATGCTCCCGTTGCTCGACGGCCTCGGACACCCGGTGTACCACCTGCTGGGGAACCACGACTACGACGTCGCCGACGTGGAGAAGGCGCGGGTCGTCGCCACCCTGGGCATGCCGCACGACTACTACACCTTCCGTAATGGCGGCATCCGCTTCGTGATGCTCGATACCAACGACCTCTCGACCTACAAAGCGCCCGCGGATTCCCCGGCGACGAAATTGGCCGCGGACTACCTCAAGCGGCTGGAAGAAACCAAGGCCCCCGGTGCCAAGCCGTGGAACGGCGGCGTCGCGGAGGTCCAGCTCGCCTGGCTCGACCGCGAACTCACGGCTGCCGACGCCGCGAAGGAGCGCGTGATCGTCTGCGGCCACCATCCGCTGATCCCCGCCGACATGCACCAGGCATGGAACTTTGAGGAAATCCTCGCGGTTCTCGACCGCCATTCCTGTGTCGCCGCCTACTTCAACGGCCACAATCACGCCGGCGACCTCGTCGAGCGGAAAGACATTCCCTACCTGACCTTCCGCTCGATGCTTCACGAACCGGAGGTCACCGCGTTCTCGATCATCGACGTCCACGCCGACCGCATCGTCATCACCGGCCACGGCCGTGAGGAATCGCGCGTGTTGAAGAGGTAGCAAAAAAATCCGGCATGATCCGGAAGTTGATGGAGTATCATCTGGACAGAAGTAAGCATTCAGCAACCCATTCACCATGTCGATCCACGCGGTAAAACCGGAAACCGAGGCTGCCCTGCGTCGCCAGCGGAGGACTTCGTTCATCACCAGTTCAATCATCTCCGTCCTGGTGGTCGTCCTCCTGCTGTCCATCCTGTCTTTCTTCCTGCTCTCGCCGCTCTTCAAGGAGACGCCTGTCCTTGTGAGCTATCAGTCAAGTAGCCGCCCTCCCGAGACCGTGGAGGAGCGGAAAGTCTCGACCGCCATCGATCGCAAGCCTTCCGCGCCCTCCTCCGCGATGGCCAAGGTGATCGCCGCCAACACCGAGTCGCCGGTGGCCGTGCCGGTGCCGGACACCGTGGTCACGACGCAATCGACCGACTTCGGCAACGGCGACGATTTCGGCGAGGGCTGGGGGAGCGGCAGCGGATCGGGAGATGGCGGCGGCGGCGCGACCTTCTTCCGGCAGAAGGTCAAGGCGACCAAGGTCGCCTACGTGATCGACTACTCCCAGTCGATGCGAGGCGTCCGCGAGAAACTCATGCGCGCCGAACTCAAGAAGTCGGTGGAAGGGCTGCCGCTTTCCATGAGCTACCAGTTGATTTTTTTCGCCGGACCGTCGTGGGTTGCCGGCGATGAGATCACCATGGCGAAGGGCAACAAATCCGCCGAAGTGAAGGGCTCCGGCGGCACGTTTGACTGGATCTCGAAGGGTAGCGCGCACGATTGGAATCCGAAGGGGCGGAAGCAGCAAGCCAAGTGGATCGAGGTGTCGCCGGCGAAGCGCAGCAAGTCGCTGAAGCTGATCGAAACCACACCGCTGGTTTACGGCACCAATTGGGAACCCGCGCTCGAAATGGCGCTGGCGATGGACCCCGCGCCGGAAGTGATCTTTTTCATGACCGACGGGATCACCGGCGGCGATGCCGAAGGGCTGGCCAAAAGCGTCGCGGCACGGGCGAAACGGAAGAATATCATCATCAATTCCGTGGCCATGATGGAGCCGAAGGCCGAAGCCGCCATGAAACTCCTGGCCAAGGGAAGCGGCGGCCAGTTCACGGTGATCGAAAAAGGCGGCAAAGTCCGCGAGGTCCCGGTTAACTGAACCGCGGCGCCCCGGCTCAAAGCTGATCCGCGATCGCCTCCGCCAAGGGTGCCACCGCTGACGCCGTATCTTCCCGCGTAAGTCGTTTGGACACCCGGAAGTCCGGCAAGAAGACCTCGTTCTCCAGCCGGCGGAGGGCTCCGGGATCGGAGAACGCGAGGTTGAGCTCGCGGTTGATCCGCATGCTGAGGGTGTCGAGGTTGGCCGATCCGATGCAGCCCCAGCCATCGGCGATCATCACCTTCATGTGGGTCATTTTCGGATAGCGGTAAATCTTGCCGCCCGCCTCGATGATCGATCGGGCGCTGCCGAGATTGCCGGCGTCCATGATGGTCGAATCGCCACGGGCGGGGAGGATCACGCGCACATCGACCCCGCGCCGGGCGGCGGTCGCCAAAGCGAGAGCGATGTCGTCGTGGGCAAAATAGGGATTCTCGATCCAGATCCGCTTCCGGGCGGCGCGGATGGCGAGCATCGTGGCATCGAGGATCTGCATCTGGCCGCGCGCGGCATCCGTGCGGAGCAGTCGCAGCGCCACGCCGCCATCGACCGAGGCCGGCCGGCGGAAAAAGGCGGGCCGCTGCAGGAGCGCGAGGTCGCCCCACGGGCCGGACTTCCGCCAGGCACGGCTGAACTCGCGGGCCAGGCTGCCGACGACCGGACCTTCGACCTTCACCATCAGGTCATGCCATTCCGAGTAATACTCGCGGCCCATGTTCATTCCGCCCAGGATCGCGGTGCGCCGGTCGAAAACCAGCAGCTTGGTGTGGTCGCAAACCAGCCACGGGTTCAGCGTGCGGCGGACTTGCAGCTTCGAATTTTCCTTCAGATAGCGGGCGATGTCGGCAGGGGGCTGAAACCCGCGCGGCCCGGGTGTTTCGGGCGCCGCGGTGTGGGCGAAGGTGCTGCCGAGATCGTCGAACAGGATCCGCACCGGAACTTCCTCGGCCCGCCTCTTGAGGATATCGGCGTAGCGGACGGCGATGTCGTCGTTGTCGAAGATGAAGAATTGGAGATCGACCGATTGCTTCGCGGCGGCGAGCTGGCGGTCGAGCTCCGGGAAAAACCCGGGACCGTCGACCAGCCATTCCAAAGTGCCCGACTCGCGGCGCGGCATGCCTTCGCGGTCTAACAGGCGCTCGAAGTCCTCCGTCCCCGGCACCTCCACCGGAGCCGGTTTCAATTGGACCTCCAGCGGCAGATTCCCGCTCACCACCTCGCGCGGCCGGTGCCACATCACGGCGAGCCCGGTGCGCACGGTCGTGAAAGGCTGGCGCAGCGCGGCCATGGTGGTTGAACGCACGGCGCTCACCGCAAGCTGGCCGCCTCCCGTCACCGAGTCGCTGGCCTGCGGCTTTTGTTCGACCGAGCGTCCGGCGTTCGATTGCAGCGACCCGCAGGAGGCGAGGAGCAGGGACAGCAATGGAATAATGGGGCGTTTGATCCCCCAACATGCCCCGCCGGCCGCCATCTGACAAGCGAGCACGATGCAGGGGGATGATTGAATCGGCCGGGAAGGCGGTTCGTGGACGGCAGAGAAGAGCGGCCGCACCCGAAGCGAAAGCTGCGTCATGCCGCAGCACTCCATGGGGCCGGTGCTGCTCTCTGGTGTGGAGTGCGATGGCACGACATCGCTTTGGCTCGGGGTGAAGAAAGGCCCGCCTCCGAGGCCGCGGATCGGCCGGGAAGGCGGTTCGTGGCCGGCAGAGTTTAGAGGCCGCAACCGAAGCGAAAGCTGCGTCGTGCCGCAGCACTCCATGGGGCTGGTCCTGCTTTAGGCTTCCTGGGAAGCTTCAAGCTACGGCTTCGGACGTGAGGGGTGGGAGTAGCCGCATCCTGCATGAGGCGTCCCTGTAGGACGCGGGAATTGCTGGATGAGGAATCCCGGCACGTTGTGCCGGGCTTTTATGAGTCGTCCCGTTGGGACATCAATCCGCCTGGAGCGGCAGCTTGCCGGCGAGGAACTCCGCGGCGCGGGGATTGGCGGAGAGGTCGAGCCGGCCGGCTTTCTTGAGCGCCTCGACGTCGTCGCCGAGGTTCATGAAGGCGGTCTTGATGGCGTGCGGCATCCACTTGTCGATCGGATGCTTGAAGGCTTCGAGCGCGATCTTCGCACCGTCGGGATTGTCTAGCCATGAGGCGGCGACGATGGCTTCGAGGCGGACCCGCGGGTGCGGGTCGTTGGCGGCTTTCAAGAACAGCGCGAGGTGATCGGGGATCTTGCGCCAGGCGTAGCGGAGGACGTGGACGGCGGCGGCGCGGGCTTGGTGGGACTTGGCATCGAGGCAGAGGCCGAGGATTTCGCGGTCGGTCTGGTTCTGTGCCCAGGTCGCCCACAGCGCTTCGCAGAGGTGGTGCTCGTAGCGCGGGTCGGCCTTGTCCAGCGTGGCGATCCAGGCTTTCGCGGCGGGCACGACGGCTTCAGGCTTGTGGCTGCGGAGTTCGCGGCGGGCGCGGTAGCGGGTGCGGTATTCGGGCTCCTTGAGCGCGGCGAAGAGCTGGGGAATGGAGGCATCAGCGATGACGCTCGGCGTGACCAGCGGACGGGTCTTGTGGGTGACGCGGTAGATGCGGCCGTGGGTCTTGTCGCGTTGAGGATCGCGCGCGGAGTGCTGCATGTGGCCGATCAGCGCGTTCTGCCAGTCGAGGATGTAAAGCGAGCCGTCGGGCGCGAACTCGAGGTCGCAGGGGCGGAAGTTCGGGTCGCTGGAAGTGACGAGGTCGCCGATCAGCGTGCCGCCGAAGCCGGCTTGATCTTCGTGGATCGCGGCGATGCTGGTGCCGAGGAAGCCGATCGAGTTGCAGGTCATGAAGCCGCCCTGCATTTCCTCCGGGAAGTGGCGCGACGACACGAACTCCGCGCCGGACGTCGGCCGCGCGCGCTTGGGAGCGAAGGGCGCGATCTTGGGGATCTCGTAGCTGAAGGGAGCCTTCGCGGAAAGCGGCAGCGCCCACCAGTTTTCGCCGTCGGAGGCATCGGCGATGAAGCATTGCTCCCAGTCGTCGAAGGCGATGCCCCAGGGGTTGTTGAAGTCGGTCTGGACGTGGCGTTCGAGGCGGTAGGTCTTGGGATCGAAGCGCCAGATGCCGCCGCCGGTGCAACGCTCGGGGCCGTAGGGCGTCTCGACTTGCGAATGGAGGAAGACGCCCTCCGCCATGTAGATCGAGCCGGAGGCGTCGGAGGTGAAGGCGCTGATCGCGTGGTGGGTGTCGTGCGGGTCGAAGCCGTTCAGCAGGTTGGTCCGGCTGTCGGCCTTGCCATCGCCGTTGACGTCGCGCAGCAGCAGCAGGTTCGGCTCTTGGGAAACATAGACGCCTTCCGGGGCGAGCTCGAAGCCGATGGGCAGGTGGAGGCCGTCGGCGAAGACGGTCTGCTTGTCCGCGCGGTGGTCGCCATCGGTGTCTTCGAGCACCAGGATCTTGTCGTCGGGCAAGGGATCGCCGGGGCGGTAGTGGGGATAGCTCGGCATCGTGCAGACCCACAGCCGGCCCTTGTTGTCGAAGGTCATCTGCATCGGGTTCGCGAGGTCGGGGAAGTCGTATTCCGACGCGAACAGCTCGATCTGGAAGCCGTCCATCAGGGTGAACTTTTTGAGTGCCTCGGCTTCCTTCAGATACTCGATCGGCTGGGTGAAATTCGACTCCACCGGATCGAGCGGACGGGTCTTGGCATCGGCTTCGGCGGGATCGGCGGGCTTGCCTTGGAGCAGGGTCCAGATCGCCTCGTCGCGGTTGGCGGTCATCTGGCGGATCTTCTCGATTTCCTGCGGATAGTTGATGTCGCCGAAGGGCTTCCAGCGGCGGCCGTAGGCGTGGACGCCGTTGAGCATGCGGTGGTCGTTGTGCCAGAACCACGACTTCTCGATGATCATCTTGCGCACCTTGTCGGGATCGGCCTGGAGAAGGATCTGCGCGGGCTGGTAGAGCAGGTCGGCGAGCAGGTTGCTCACCCGGCGGTCACCGGCGTCGTTGAGGGCGAAGCCGTTGAGGGTGTGGAGTTCCTTGGACCCGTCATAGAGCTTCAGGGTGGGTTCGAAGAGATCGATGAAGTGGATCTTCCGCGCGTCGGCGACCTGTTTCATCACCGCGGTGTAAAGCTTGAGATTGGCGTTCTCCTTTTTGCCATCCGGGGTGTCGTGGAGTGCGGTGACGTCCTCGAAGGCGATCGGCGAGACGAGGACGAGCTTCGGGGCGGAGCTGCCGTTGTATTTCTGCGCGAGGGTGTGGATGACGAAGGCATCGAGCTCGGCGCGGAATTTCTCCACGCCGGCCGGGCCGTCGAAGGACTCGTTGTAGCCGAAGAAGGCGAGGAGGGTGTCGGGCTTGCAAATCGTCAGCCATTCGTCTTCGGACGGGTAGTGACCTTCGCCGCGGTGTTGATTGAGTTCCGGGCGGAATTTCTCGCCGCCGGGAAAGGCCCAGGGCGTGGGCCGGCCGGCGCGCGGGCGGTAGGCCGGGGTGTCGCCGGGGTAGCAGAGGTTGCGGAGGGTCAGGCGATGCTCCGGGTAGCGGATTTGGAGTTCGGTTTCGAAGTAGCCGGCATACTGCATCCGTTCGCCGAGGCCGTTGCCGATCATCGCGATGCGTTCGTTTTTCGCCGGCTCCGGGAACAGCGGGGCGGCGCGGAGGCCGGTGACGAGGGTGACGGCGATGAAAAGGACTCTCAGGTGCATGGGCGGAATGGGGTGCGGACAGGGGACGCTTGCAAGGATCCGCCCGCCCCGGCAAACTGGAAACATGAAAATCGTGGCCGTGTTATTTGGCTTGATGCAGTTTAACCAGGGCCGGGTGGAGTTCCGGAACCTCCGGATTCAGAAGCTTGGACTGCCGTGAAGCGCGATCCGGATTTGCAGGCCGCGGCCGCTGAGGTGCGGGCGATATACCGCGAGTGGGAAGCGCGGCCGATCGAGCGGAATTGCACCGGCCGCGGCGACTGCTGCCGTTTCCGGATGACCGGGCGGACGCCGTTTCTGACTCGGGGCGAGGCCTTGGTCGCGGCGCTGGCTTGGCGGGCGGCCGGGCGGACCAGCGTGCCGGAGACAGCGGATGGGGCCTGCCCGTTCTTGAAGGGTAGCCGTTGCCAGATCTATGAAGGCCGGCCCTTCGGCTGCCGCACGCATTTCTGCGACGCGGCCGGCGGACCGGCAGCGCGAAAGGACGTGCGGGATTTGATCCAGCGGCTGGAGGCGATCGATGCCCGGCTGGGCGGGAACGGCGGGGTCAACCTGCCCGGGGCGGTCGCCGCGGCGATGGAGGGGCCGGGGAAGAAGCGGCGCTGAGGCGGTCTTTCAAGCAGGGGCCTGTTAGAGGCGGAAGCGCCGCCATGGACGGCCCGCGGCGGGCGATCCAGGACGGCTGTGAACGGGGATGGAGACGAACGGGCAGGAGTCGCTGGTGGCAAGTCGGAAAGCTGGTGACGGACGCGCAGGCCGACGGAGGGGTCGATCCAATCTTGGGAGCCGGAGGCACTGCGGATGGTGACCGGCAGGAGCGGGGTGAAGAGTTCCAGGTCGACATCGATGCTGTTGATCGTCGCGCCCGCGAGGAGGTCGATGGTGGTGCACTCGTTGCCGTAGATTTCATAGCCGAAAGTCAGTGAGGCGAAGGGCAACCGGAAGGCGCGGGAGGAATCCCCTTGATCTGCTTCTCCCCGTGATGTTTGCTCTAGACGCTCAAAATACTCCATGAAACTAAAATCACAAAACCGTTTGGCCCTCATGGCCCTCTCCCTGGCGGGCATCACTTCCGCCGGCGCCCAGACCAACCGCTATTGGGATCCTGCCAGCAGCGGAAACTTCGGAGCCATCAGCAGCGCCACCACCTGGACCTCGCCCCTGAACCTCATCTGGACCAACAGCAATACCGGGGGCTCCACCCGGCTGGGGAATTTCACCACCACCCTGACCGACATCTGCAACTGGGGCGGACCTGTCGGGGCGCTGGGCGGCGGCACGGTTCCCGTGGGCACGGTCAGTGCGCATTCGCTCAGCTTCAACGTAATCTCAGGATCGGGCACCGTCACGCTCTCCGGCGGGACCATCACCCTTGCCGCCGCCACCAGCATCAACGCCCTCACCTCCACCCAAACCCACACGATCTCCTCGACCCTCGCCGGGGCGGCCACCAGTTTGACGAAAACCGGGGCCGGAACGATCGTCCTCTCGGGCAGCAATACCTTCGCCGGCACAACGATCATTTCCGCCGGAACGCTCACTTTGGGGAACACCAATGCGCTCGCCAACAGTCCTTTGGATACCCTCACCAGCATCGCCGGCACCGCCACCAGCGGATTGAAGGCGACCGTCGTTTCGCTCACCTTCGGCGGACTTTCGGGCGATAAGAACCTGGCATCGGTTTTCACGACAACCTCGGGCGGCTTCGGATCCGTGACTGGTATCACCCTTAACCCGGGCAATGCCGTCACCACCACCTATTCAGGCATCATCGCGGACGGCGCGGCCGGCATGAACCTGACCAAGAACGGTGCCGGCACCCAAGTGCTCCAGGGTGCCAACACGTTCACCGGCGCGACGACCGTCAACGCCGGGAAACTCACCCTCGACTACACCACCCAGGACAACAGCAAGCTTTCCGACACCGGCGCGCTGGTGTTGGGCAACGGGACCGTGGAACTCGCGGGTGGCACCCATACCGAAGTCGTGGCTTCAACCACCCTGACGGGCAATACCGTCGTGACGCGGAGTTCCGGAACGTCGGTTCTCGCGCTCGGTGCCGTCAGCGGGACCGGCAGCGTCGACTTCTCCGCGGCAAGCATCGCCACCACCACCACCCCGAACAACGCCCTCGGCCTGCTGCCCTTTGCCACGATCGGTGGCAGCGACCTGGCGGCGAATGACGGCAGCGGCAACATTGTCACCTTTAGCGGCTACGCGGATATCGATGCCCGCGGCCCCAGCACCGTTCCGGACAATGTGAACGCGATTGTCCGCATTTTCGGAGACGGCACCAGCGGCAACATCAGCCTCGCCGCGACCACGACCACGATCAACTCGCTGCTCCAAAGCAACGCCAGCTTCGCCGCCACCATCGACACCGCGGCCAAGACTTTGGCCACCACGGCCATCTCGGTCGGGTCCAGCGCGGAGTCCCTGAACATCGGAGCGGCGGCCGGGGACGGGGTCCTGCAGAGCTCGGTCGCAGGCGGCACCCTGGGGCTCACCAGCGCCAATCTCGCGAAATCCCTCACGATCAACGCGGTCATCGCCGACAACGCCACGCCGTCGGGGGTCAGCACCGGGGGTGCGGGCACCGTGGTTCTCGCCGGCACCAACACCTACACCGGCGCGACGCTGGTCGGCGACGGGACCCTGCAGTTGAGCGGTTCGCTTACCGGCAGCGCCGTCTCGGTCGCCGGCGATGCCGTCCTCGACCAAACCTCGACGGGCATCATCTCGGGGGCCGTCGGCCTCGCCCACAACAGCACCGGAACATCGATTCTCGCAGGGACCAATACCTACGACGCAGTCACGGCCGTCAACTCAGGCGTCCTCAACATCCGGAACAATGCCGCCCTGGGAGCCACTGTGGCGGGCACCACCGTGGCCAGTGGAGCGTCCTTGCAAATCCAGGACGGCATCACCGTCGGAGCCGAGGCGCTGACGCTTCAAGGTTCCGGCATCGCCGGCACCGGAGCGCTGCGCAACATCAGTGGAGCCAATACCTACGGCGGCCTGGTGACACTCGCAGGATCCACCGTCATCAACTCGGACGCCGGCTCCCTCACGGTGAGCGCTCCCGGCGCGATCACGGGCGCCACGTTCGCGCTCACGGTGGGAGGTGCGGGTGACACTGTCATCAACAGCATCATCGACACCACCACCGGAACCCTGACCAAGCAAGGTGCGGGAACGCTGACCCTCACGGGTGCCAATACCTACACCGGTGCCGTGAGCGTCTCTGCGGGCGTGCTCAACCTCCAGAACAGCACCGCGGCGGGAACCATCGCGGGCGGTGTGGCGGTGGCCAGTGGAGCGGCGCTCCAACTTCAGGGCGGCATCGCGGTCGGCAATGAAGCCCTGGGTCTGGTCGGCACCGGTGTTTCCAGCAACGGCGCGTTGCGGAACATCAGTGGTGACAATACCTGGGGCGGGCTCATTTCCATCAGCGTCGCCACTCGATTCCATTCCGACGCGGGAACCCTGATCCTGGATGTGCCGACTGGCAATGCCATCGCAGGAATCGGCGTCGGCGGTTCCGCCACCAACAACGTCCCGATGACGTTCGGAGGTGCCGGCAACTTCACGGTGGCGGATCCCATCGCCAGCGGCAGCCTTGGCACCGGCGTGCTCACCAAGGAGGGTGCCGGCACGCTCACCCTGCAGGCGGCCAACATTTACACCGGCCCCACGGTCGTTGCCGCCGGCCTGATCAGCCTGGAAAACGCGCTCGCCCTGCAGAGCAGCCCTCTGGATACGGCCACCAGCGTGGCGGGGGATGCCACCAACGGCCTGAAAACCAACACGGCGGCACTCACCATCGGCGGGCTCATCGGTGACAAGAACCTGGCCGATGTCTTCACCACCACATCCGGTGGCTACGGCAGCGTCGCAGCCCTGACCCTCAACCCCGCGCTGGCCAGGTCCTACTCGGGAACCATCGCCGATGGCGCTGCGGGCATGACCCTGGCGAAGTCCGGCGCGGGCGTCCAGACGCTCTCCGGCGCACTCAACCATACCGGGGCGACCAGCATCACCGGCGGGACCCTTAAGCTCGACGGTGGGGCTTCGATTGCCGCCAGCCCGACCATTACGCTGGGCAGCGGCGTGGGTTTGGATGTTTCCACACTGATCACTCCGCTCAGCCTCGGTTCCAGCCAGGTTCTCCGGTCCAGCGGTACGGGTGCGAATGCCACGGGAACATTGACAACCGCCCTTGGCGTGGATCTGACCCTCTCGGCAGGCGGACTGGTCTTCTCGGGCTATGGTGGAGCCAATGGCATCAACGCCACCAACGCTCCGCTCACCGTGACGGGGGGCGGGGCCGGGGAGTTGAAGTTGAACGGCGCGCCGGTCACGGTGACCACCACCGCCCTGCTCGCTCCTGGAAACTACGTGCTGGTGGCCAAGGGCGGCAGCGCCCTTGTCACGGGAACGCCCGGCGCGCTCACGGTCAGCGGTTCAGGGGTCGATGGGACCGCCTCGCTGGCTGTGACCGGAGACCAGTTGGTCATGACGGTCACCGCGACCGGTTACGGCTTGTGGAAATCCACCAACGGTACCACCGGAGGGATCAACCTCGACCATGACGGAGACGGTGTGGCCAATGGTATCGAATACTTCATCGGCGGGCCGAGCGGCGTTACCACGGGCTTCACCGCGGTGCCCACGGTGGTCGATTCCGGCGGCACGCTCAGCATCACCTGGCCCAAGGGGGCCGGCTACACTGGTGTTTACGGCACGAACTTCGAGGTGGAGACCTCCGCCACGCTCAGCGGCCCATGGACGCCAGAGCCCCTGGGTGGCGGCAACATCGTCGACACGCCCGATCCCGGTGGCAGCGTGAAATTCACCTTCCCGGGCGGCCCCCCCTATAGCGGCAAGAACTTCGCCCGGCTCAAGGTTACCGGACCGTGAGTTGAGCCATCCTTCGAAAACAAAAACCGGGAGGCGTCGTTTGACGCCTCCCGGTCATTCCTGGATATCAAATCCTCTGGGATGAGCGGGAGGTTGAAGCAGCGGTGAAGGTGTCGGTGGACGCCAAGTGGAAGCCGCGCACCGACCGGGAACGTCATCACCAACCGGTTCCAGTGGCGGCCGTAGTAGGCGGGGGGATAGGCGGACGCTGGTAAGTCATGCCAATTCCTGACTCTTGAAAAAGGCGACCGCTCCGGATGGCGAAGCGGCGGTGAAGGAACTGCTAAAGGCCGGGAAGCTGAAGATCGATGAGAAGGGGGCGGTGGAGACGGTGGAGACGGTGAGTCGGTGGAATCGGTGGAATCGGTGGAATCGGTGAGTCGGTGAAATCGGTGGCTCTTCGATCCCGGGAGGGATCACAGCAAGGGTAGCCGGGGGTCGAGCGGAGCGACTACCCCCGGATCTCGTTATCGCAGGATCGGGCTCCCCGGAGGGGTGCCAGCCGTAGGTCTGTCCGGGGCTCAGAGCTTGGACAGTTTCGTGACGCGGCCGGACTTGTTCCAATCCTGGACGTAGAGGTTGCCGTCCTTGTCGAAGGACAGGCCGTGGGGGGCGGTGAAGATGCCGAGTTT
>JAYTLR010000046.1:0-23964 GCA_043729195.1 Akkermansia sp. | reverse complement strand
CCAGCCACTCGGTCGTTTCGAGCGGGCCGATCTTTTCGTTGATCTCGGAAAGCGCTGCCTTGGCGTCGCCGACGATCATGATGTCCGGCTGGATCATCTTGCCGGCTTCGGCAGGGTCGATGTCGATGTGGATGATCTTGGCGTCCTTGCAGAACTTGGCGGGCTGGCCGATGATGCGGTCATCGAAGCGCGAGCCGACGTTGATCAGCAGGTCGCACTCGATCATTGCCTTGTTGGCGTAGGCGGTGCCGTGCATGCCGAGCATGCCGAGCGAAAGCGGGTGGGTCTCGGGGAAGACGCCCTTGCCGAGCAGGGTGGTGGTCACCGGGGCGCCCAGGGTTTTCGCGAGGTGCATCAGCTCCTTGTCGGCGCGGGCGATCATCGCGCCCTGGCCGGCGAGAATGACAGGGCGCTTGGCCTTGGCGATCAGCGCGGCGGCTTCCTTCACGGCGGCGGCATCGATGTTGAAATCGCCGGTCGGGTCGTAACCGGGGAGATCGAAGGGCGGGTTCATGTCGCCGGTAAAGGGTCCTTGGGAGATGTCCTTCGGAATATCGATCAGCACCGGGCCGGGGCGGCCGGTGGTGGCGATGTGGTAGGCCTCGCGGGCGATCCGCGGCAGGGCGTTGGTGTCCTTCACCAAGTAGTTGTGCTTCACCACCGGGATGGTGATGCCGAAAATGTCGGCCTCTTGGAAGGCGTCCTTGCCGAGCATCCAGGTGACGGTCTGGCCGCAGAGAACGATCATCGGCACGGAGTCCATCATCGCGGTCATCAGGCCGGTGACGGTGTTGCCGGCACCAGGGCCGGAGGTGACCAGCACGGCGGCGGGCCGGCCGGTGGCGCGGGCGTAGCCGTCGGCCATGTGGACGGCACCTTGCTCGTGGCGGACCAGGATGAATTTCATCTTGGTCTTGACCGTTTCGAGGGCGTCGAAGATGGGAATCGCGGCTCCGCCGGAGTAGCCGAAGATGTATTCGATGCCGAGGTCATCGAGTGTTTTGATGAGGGCTTGCGCGCCGTCGAGTTTGTCCTTGCTCATGGCAAAAGTAGGTTGCGGGACGGGTAAGTAGGCTCGAAATGCCGATCGGGCAATACGAAAATATGCCGAATTGGGGTTACTTCGTAAAATATCGGGCAGCGCGGCTCCTGAAAATTGAGCATTTCCCGACAAAGTGACGATTTGGCACGGTGCCATTTCCGAAAGTCAGATGCGGAGTCAGCGTTCGCGATCCGCCCAAGCGGCCGCTCAATCCGGCAGGATCTCGGCGAGTGCGAGCCGGGATTCGTCAAGGACCTCGCAGGCGATGGCCTGGACTTCCTCAAGGCTGACCTTTTCCCACTCGGCGCGGATTTCCTCGGTGGTGACCACGCGGTCATACTGAAGCAGGCAATCGCCGATCCACGAGGCGTGGGCGGCGGTGCTTTCCATGGCCATCTTGGTCTGGCTGACGGCGAGACGCTTGGCACGGGCCAGCTCGTCGGCGCGGGGGCCGTTGCGGCGGAGGTCGTCGAGCTCGCGGCGGATGCAGTCGAGCGATTCTTCCCGCGAGTCGGGGTCGAGTCCGGCGTGGATTTCGAGCGAGCCGGCTTCGGCGAAGAGATTTACATCGCAGGAGATCTGGTAGCACAGCCCGCGCTTCTCGCGGAGCTCTTGGAACAGACGCGAGCTGGCGCTTTCGCCGAGGATCATGGCGAGCAGCCGCAGCGCGTGGCGGCGGGGATCGCGGCGGCCGGGGGTGCGGAAGCCGAGCGCGAGCTGGAGTTGTTCGGTATCGCGGCGATCGGTCAGATGAAGCGGGGCGGCCAGCGCGGCGGGATCCAGCGGGAGTCCGACAGGGAGCTCGCGGCAGCCGGGCAGGTGGGGTAGGAGGATCTCCGCCGCCTGATCGAGGGTGAAGGGACCGGCGACGGCGATCACCGTGTCCTTGCGGAAATGCTGCACGTCACGGAAGCCCGCCAGCGCGGCGCGGTCGATGCGGGCGATGCTTTGCTCGCTGCCGGCGATCGAGTCGCCGACCGGATGCGGCGACCAGAGCGCGGAGGAAATCAGGTCGCCGATGTGGTCCGACGGGCTTTCGCGATACATCACGATCTCCTCGCCGATGACTTCGCGCTCGAGGCCGATCTCCGCTTCGGGAAACACCGCATGCCAGACCATGTCGGCCAACACGTCGGCCAGCAGCGGCAGGGTTTCCGCATCGCCGCGGGCCTCGTAGGTGATGTTGTCCTCGGAAGTGCAGGCGTTCAGCGAAGCCCCGGCGTCCTCGGTTTCCATGCTGATCGCCCGGGCGTCGCGGCGGGGGGTGCCCTTGAAGACCATGTGCTCGACGAAATGGGCGAGTCCGGATTGCCCCGCGGGGTCATCGCGACTGCCGGCCGCCAGATGGATCGAAAGCGCTGCGCACTCCGACTCCGGCAGCGTGGCGACCGCCAGCCGGAATCCGCCGGGCAGGGTCGCCGTCTCGTAGCGGGCGCGGCTCATGACATCAGTGCCGCGGCGAGATGGATGTCGGCCGGCACGGTGATCTTCAGATTCGGAAAGGGCGAGGTGACCAGCTTGGTGGAAATTCCCATGGCTTCGACCGCTGAAACTTCGTCGGTCACCGTGAGCTGCTTTTCCGCGAGGGAGACGTAGGCGCGGCGCAGCAGGGAGGTGCGGAAGACCTGTGGGGTCTCCATTGCCCACAGGCCGGAGCGGTCGACGCTGTAGCGCGCGAAGCCTTCGATGTCGGCCTTTTTGATCGTGTCGGTCAGTTCCCGGGCCAGCGTCGCCGCCCCGAATTGACGCGCGGCGGCGATGCATTCGTCGATGCTTTCCGGGCGGACCAGCGGCCGGGCGCCATCGTGCACCGCCACGATCAGGTCTTCCGGGCCGAGCAGGGACATGCCGTTGGCGACGGAGTCCTGCCGCTGGGCACCGCCGTCGATCCGGTCGAGCGGCTTGATGGCATCGACGTCGTGAAGCAGCCGGAAGCGCTCTTCGGGGCAGACGACGATGACCCGGGTGATCTCCTTGGCAGCCATGAAGGCGTTCACCGTGTGAGCCAGCACCGGCATGCCGCGGACCGGAGCGGCCAGTTTGTCGAAACCCATCCGCCGGCTGCTGCCGGAGGCGACGATGATCGCGGCGCAGCCCATTACGCGAGGCGTTTGGCGACTTCCTGGGAGAGCAATTTTCCGTCGGCCCGGCCGGCGGCGCGTTCCTGGGCGAGCTTCATCACCTTGCCCATGTCGGCTTTCGACGAGGCCCCGGTTTCGGCAACGGCGGCTTCGACCAGCGCGGTGATTTCTTCCGCCGTGAGGGCGGCGGGGAGGTATTTCGCGAGGATGGCCATTTCCGCCTCCTCGGTCGCCGCGAGTTCGGCGCGGCCGGCGTTCGTGAATTGCTCGAAGGAATCCTGCCGCTGCTTGATCTGCTTGCGGATGATCGCGCTGACCTCGCTGTCATCGAGCACCGCGCTGAGGTGGCCCTTTTCGATCGAGGCGTTGGTCAGCGCCGTCTTGAGGGCTCGCAGCACGTTCAAGGTGACGGCGTCCTTCGCCTTCATGGCGGATTTCATGTCTTCGGGAATGCGGGCGGCGAGGTCACTCATGTCCCGGAGAGGTAGCCCGCGGCGGCCGGTCGGGAAAGCCGAAACACATTCATCCTTGGCGTGACCGGACCGGCGGGGCTAAGGGGCTGCATGTCGGAACGCTCCACCGGATCCCGGGTCTACCTCACCCTCATCGGCCTCGCCTTGGCGCTGGTGGGGGGAATCTTCACCGCGCTGATGGGCCGGAGCTACCTGCGGGCCCGCGACGTCGCAAGCTGGCCGGTCGTGCCCTGCGTCATCCTGCGCTCCGATCTCGAAGAGCGGCAGATCGACCCGAACAGCGCGATCGAGCGGCGCTTTGCGGTGCTTTACGGCTACGAATGGGAAGGCGTGCCGCGGGAAAGCGAACTGCTTAAGCTCCGCGGCAGCATGTGGTCGAGCAAGCCGGACGCCGCGGCAGCTTATCTCGAACGCTACCCCGAAGGCTCCCGCCAGCAGTGCCACGTGAATCCCGCTGAGCCGACCCTCGCCGTGCTGGAGATCGAGTCGAAAGCGCCGGGCTACTCGCTGTGGTTCCCGGTGCTCTTCGTCGTCGGCGGCTTCGGGATCATGGTCGGGGCGTGGCGGAGCTGAGGGCTCAGGTCGAACTCGTCTTCACCAGCAGGCCTTTTTCCCGCGCCGTCCGCAGCACCGAGGCAAAGAGCCAGCCCGCGAGGGCGAGGTAGAGGACGTTCAGGCCGAGGGCGATGGCGAATTGCGCGAAGTCGAAGCCGCCGTGTTGGATCGCGCCGCGCATGCCTTCGAAGACGTGGGCGGGTGGCAGGGCGATGGCGATGCCGCGCATCCACAGCGGCAGGATTTCCATCGGATAGAAGACGCAGGCGAAGGGCTGGATCATGAAGGGCAGCGCCCATGCCAGCGACTCCGCGCCGTGGCCCCAGCGCAGGATGAGGGCGATCGACAGGATCCCGAGTGCCCAGCCAAAGAGCATCAGGTTCGCGTAGTAGGCGATCAGCGCCCACTGGAATTGGAAGAGATTGAAGGAGTAGGCCGCGGCGGCGACGATGGCCAGCATCCCGGCGGTGATGGCCACCCGCAGCAGGCCGACGCCGAAGGTCGCGGCGATGTAGTCGGTCATGCGGACCGGCGCGGCGAAGATGTTGAGGAGGTTACGAGTCCAGACGTCCTCGAGGAAGGAGATCGAAACGCCCTGCTGCGCCCGGAACAGCGCGTCCCACAGGATGATCCCGCCGATCAGGAAGGTGATGAATTGCGGAAACTCCCCGCCGCCGCCCGCCTTCTGGAGATACATCGTGACGAAGCCCCAGACCAGCAATTGCACCAGCGGCCAGAAGAACAGCTCGAAGGCCCGCATGGGATTCTTCGCGTAGAGGAGGACGTAGCGGGTCAGCAGGGCGCGGATGACGGAGGGGCGGAACATTTTGAAAGGCGGAGAAGCTGAGAGGCTGCGACGATCCTCTCATTGAAGCTCGCGGGCGAGCCTGACTTGCGGCAGGTGCTCGAAATGGGCATCGCGGGTGGCAAGCTCGCCATTCAGCTCGTGGACGATCGCGCTGAAATCACCGAGCTCAGCGATGTTTTCCGCGGCGCGTCCGCGTTTCCCGAATCCGTGGAGAAGAATCGCCGCTGATCGTGAGCGAGGCAGCAGCGGGCTGCCACGCTGAACAGAAAAAGATTCCCAAGAAAACTCTTGGCAGTGTGGAAGCCCGTTCTACTTTGTTCAGGGTAGTAAGATTATCAGTAAACCCCGTCTTGCTACAGATTCGTTCCGCCCCGGCGCCATTTTCGACCGGGGGAGCCGTCTCCGCCAAACCCGTACGCCCGCTTTAACCCTGCCAGTCCTCCGGTCCGCCCCTCTAGCGGATTCGTTGGCCCGGGTCCCTCGGGGCGATTCAATTTTCACGCAATAAAACCCAACCGTTACCTTAAAACCCAAACTCAATCCGACCCATGAAACCCACCCGCTTGTCCCTGCTCCGCGCCGCCTCGGCAATGGCCATCCTCAGTTCGCCGGCCGCTCACGCCGTCGGCGGTAATTGGAACGTGAACAATCTTGGGAACTGGTCCCTGGCCACCAATTGGTCTTCCAACCCAACCGTTCCTGGGACCGCCGCCGGTGACGCCGTCAACCTCCAGTTTAACATCACGGCTGCCCGCATCGTTACGATTGACACCACCAGCCGCACCGTCGGCGACCTCAACATCGGTGATCCCACTGCCACCCTCTTCGGTTACACTCTCGCCGCTTCCGGAGGCGCGGTCCTCAACCTTGACGGCACCGCCGCCACTGCCGCCACCGTGGACTTCACGGCCGCCATCGCCAACACGATCAGCGCACCGATCGCCCTGGTCGACAACGGCGTCTTCCGTTCCAACGTGAACGCCGGCATGACCCTCAGCGGCGTGATTTCCGGAGTGGGCAAGACACTCACGTTCAACAACGACACAAATGGAGCCGCCAACGCAGCGTCATCGCTTCTTGGGCAGTTTGTAGTCACGGGAGCAAACACCTATTCAGGCGGCACCTCGATCTCGGACAGCCGTGTTTTTGTGGGCACCAACGCCACCGCCCTTGGTTCCGGGACCGTTACGATCGCTTCTGGGGGACAGGCTATGTGCGCGTCGGCTCTGACCCTCGCCAACAGCTTTAGTATCGCCGGCAACGGCTGGGTCGAAACCACCGCCGGCCAACCTATCGGGGCACTGCGTCTGGACAGCGGAGCCGTAGTTTCAGGGCCGGTTACCATGACAGCAAATGCCGCCCTCGGCAGTAACGTGGGCACAGGCACCGTCAGCGGCGTTATCTCCGGCCCATTCAACCTATCGAAACGCGGCCCCGGCCGCATCAATCTCAGCGGTACGAATACATACGGCGGGCTTACTTCGGTCACCAATGGTATCCTCGCGGCCACCAAGCCTGCCGCTTTCCCGGGATTCAGCACCCTCCACGGAAACACCGTCGCCAGCGGCACCACTCTCGCCGCATTTGTTGGCGGGGCGGGTGAGTTCACTTCCGCCGACGTTGACACGCTGAGGACCAACACCGATTTCAACACGGGTTCTTTCCTCGGACTCGATCCCTCCAATGCCCCCGGCGGATCCTTCACCTACGGCAGCAACATCACCGATGCCTCCGGCGTGGCGGGCACTCTCGGTCTGAATAAGCTCGGGTCCGGCGTCCTCGTGCTGTCCGGCACCAATACCTACACCGGCACCACCCTCGTCTCCGCCGGCGCTCTCTCGATCGCTACCACCGCCGCTCTCCCCGGCTACGCCACCAATGGCAGCTACTCCGTTGCCAACGGTGCGACCTTGGCCGTGGGCAACGCGGTTTCTGATGGCGACGTCACCACCCTGTTGGGAACCACCAATTTTGTGCTCGGTTCATCCCTCGGTTTCGACACTTCCGCCGGCGACCGTACTTCCACCGCGATCCTCGCCAACACCTCGCTTGGCGCCCTCAATCTCAACAAGCTTGGTGCCAACTCCCTTACTCTGACGGGCGCAAACACTTACACGGGCAGCACCACCGTGTCGGCTGGGACCCTCGTCGCAGCCGGCGGTTCCGCAGCCGCTGGCAACATCGTGGTTGGGAACTCGACCGCCAACGCCGTTCTCAACGTTCCCTTGGGCGGCACCATGACCGGTGGCACCATCACCGCAGGCACCGCCAACGGTTCCGTTGGCGCCGTCAACGTCACTGGCGGCACTCTTTCCCTCGCCACCGTGGACGCCTCCACCGACGCCATCTCCTTCGGCGGTGGTGAAGGTGGCTACGGTGCCTTTACGATCTCCGACGGAACTTTCACCCAGCAGCGCTTCATGTTCGGCGGCATTGGGACCGCCACCACTCTCGGCGGTGTGGGAGTGGGCCTCATTACCGGTGGAACCGTCAATTCCGCCGGTTGGCTTATCCTTGCCCGGCACGGTGCCTCCACAGGCATCCTCACCGTCAACGGCGGTCTCCTCAACCACGCGGGTGCCAGCAACGATCTAGCTGTGGGGCTCAACGGTTCTGGACGCGCCGAACTGAACGTCGGCGGCGGCCTGCTCGACAACACCGGACGCCGCGTCACCTTCTCCGGCGGAACCAGCGGCGGCTTCCACTGGTCCGGCACCGGCCTTGTCAACCTCAACGGCGGCACCCTCCTGACCAACTCCATCGCCTACGACACCGCGGTCTCGCCCTTCAGCCCCAACGCCAACTCCTACGTCAACTTCGGCGGTGGCACGCTCAAGGCCGCCACTTCCTCGGCAAGCTTCTTCCCGGCCCACACGCCCACCGGTACAGGAGTGAGCCAGGTTTATGTCAACGGTGCCTTCGGCTCCTTCACCGGCGGAGCGGTCATTGACACGAACGGCTTCGATCCAACCATCTCGGCCAACTTCCTCGCCCCCACCGGCAACGGTGTCACCGGCCTGACGATCGACAATGCCGGCTCCGGCTATGTCGGTGCGCCCGCCGTGAAGATCCTCGACGGTGGCCTGCCGTCCACCGCCACCGCCTATGCCGTCGTCGGCACCGACGCAGCCGTCCCCGCCACTTTCGGGAAGATCACCAGCGTCGTCATCACCAATCCTGGTGTCATTGTCGGCACCCCCACCGTCTCACTCGTCGGCGGCGGCGGCACTGGGGCCGCCGTCTCGGTTGCCTCCACCGGTCCCAACACCTCCGGTGGCTTCACCAAAGCCGGTGCCGGCCAACTGACGCTGACCGGGAACAGCACTTACACCGGCCTTACCAGCGTGAGCTCGGGCACCCTGGTCGTCTCCGGCACAGGCACCTTGGCCGCATCTTCCGGCCTTTCCGTCAGCAGCGGAGCGGCTTTCTTCCACCTCCCCACCGCCGCCGCCACCACCCTTTCTTTCGGGCCCGGTTCGACTCTGAATTTGGCCAACAACAGCACCATCGGAGGGACTTTTGAATCCACCGTCGCAGTCTCGGGGATGGCCACGGTTACCGGCACGGTCAATCTCGCCATGTCCGGCGCCTTTACCTCCGGCACCCCTTACACCGTGCTGAACGCCGCCAGCGGGCTGAATGGCGCGACCTACAACGTGCTGAACCCTTCGAACTTCACCTACACCACCAGCGCGACCTCCACCGCGGTCACGATCACTCCGACCTTCGTCACGCCGCTCATCAATGCCTACTGGATCGGTGGCTTTGCCGGTCTGCCGGGTGTGTGGTCCGCCTCTGACGGAAGCGGCACCAGTAACTGGACCACCGACGGTCTTGGCACTGCCACCCCGCTGGTTCCGGGGTCGACTGTCAATGTCTTCTTCTCCGATGCGTCTGCCGCGGCGGTCAATCAGGCCGCTATGAGCCTTGGCTCCAACATGTCGGTGGGCAGCCTCACCTTCAACAGCACCAACCCCGCCACCCTGCTCACTACCGATTCTTCGGTCTTGAGCATCACCAACGGGCTCACGGTTAACGCTCCGGCCGGTGCGGTCACCCTCAGCGCCAATATTGCAACTACGGCTGCCCAGTCATGGACCAACAACAGCGCCAATCCCCTGACCACGGGTCTCGTCAGCAACGGTGCCAACCTTCTCACCCTCAGCGGGAGCGGGAACACCACGATCGGCAACTTCAACGGTGGAACCGGCGGTTTGACCGTCGATAGCACGGGTTTCACAGCCCTCAGCGCCGCCACCTTGGCCGGCGCGCAAACGTGGACCAACAATAGTGTCAACATTCTCACCGTCGGCGCCATCGCCAACGCCTCCTTCGGCCTCACTCTGGCTGGAACCGGCAATTTCGACCTGGGCGGAGTCGTTAGTGGCACGGGTGCCCTGACAAAAGCCGGCGGCGGCACGGCCACCCTGAGCGCGGCCAACACCTACACGGGTGCCACCACCGTCGCCGAAGGTACCCTCACGCTGTCCGGCCCCCGCATCGGCAACAGCGGCATCCTCAATGTCAGCAACGTGGCAGGCCAGAGTGCCATCCTCAATATTGTGAACGGCACCTACGCCTTCGGCGCAAACGGGGCGAACATTGGCAATGCCCCCACCACCGCCGCCACGGGCACGGTCAACCAGACCGGAGGTGCCATCAGCTTCACGGGTGGCAACCAGGTTCTTGTCGGTCAGAACACGGTCGGCAACCAAGGTGTTTACAACATGAGCGGCGGTTCCATCACCACCTTTGCCAGCGCCACGCGTGGCGTCATGCTCGGTGTCAACACCAACCCTGCACCCGGCCCCGCGAGTGGCGGTGGCACCTTCAATCTCAGCGGCACCGCTGTTCTCAACATGGTGACCGGTGGCAATTCCCTCCTGCAGATCGGCCGCTCCGATGCTGTCGCCAACAACACCACCAACGCCTTCAACCAGACAGGCGGCACGGCCACCGTGGGCATCCTCGCCATGGGCGGCGGCGCGACTGCAGGCTCCACCGGCGTTAGTTCGACCCTTACCCTCACCGGTGGCACGTTCTCTGCCAATTCGTTCACGGTCCTGTCTGCCGGTGGCACCAATGATTCCTTCATCAACATCGGCGGTACCGCCGATGTCACCCTGCCGGCCTTCCCGACGGTCCGCGGTGCAAGCTCCACGGCGACCCTCAACCTTGACGGCGGGACCCTCCGCCCCTCCGCTGCGAGCGCCACTTACATCAGCGGCCTGACCAACGCCTTCATCCAGGACGGCGGAGCCAACTTCGATGTTCCCACGGGTCGCAACATCACCGTTTCCCAGGCCCTCCTGACCGACGGCGTATCCCTCGGAGGTGGGCTGTCCAAGTCAGGAGCCGGCGTTCTCACGCTTTCCGGGGCCAACACTTACACCGGCCTCACCACCGTCACCGGAGGTGGCCTCGTCGCCAGAAACCTGACCTCCCTCCCGGGTATCGCCACCCTCCACCAGATCTCCCTGTCAGGTGCCTCGACCCTGACCTTGGGCGTCGGTGGAATCGGGGAATTCGCTTCCACCGACGTGGATACGGTCCTGACCAATGCCGACTTCAACACGGGCACCGCGCTCGGCTTCGACACGGCCAACGCCGCCGGTGGCTTTACCTACGCCACCAACATCAGCAATGCGTCGGGCGTGGCGGGCACCAACCTGGGTGTCGCCAAGTCCGGGGCTAACACCCTCGTCCTCTCCGGTGCGAACACTTATAGCGGCCCCACCACCATCACGGGGGGCATTCTGGAAATTGCTGTCTCGAACAACCTCGGCGATGCCTCCCCGACCAACTCCATCAACTTGGCGGGTGGAACCTTCAGCTCCGGCGCAAGCGCATTCACCCTGAACAACAGCCGCGCCGTCAACATTACCGCAGCCGCCGGCTTCCGCTCCGAAAGCGGCGGCGTTCTCACCATTGACACCGATCTCGCCAACGGGGCCAACAGCATCGCCTTGACCGGCGCCGGCAGCATCATCGTGAATGGCGTCATCGGCACCGGAGTCACTCCGACCGGCGCCATCACCATCGGTTCCTCCACCCAACCCGCCAACGTCACCCTCAACGGCAACAACCTCTTCACCGGCAACGTCACCCTGCCGGCATCGAACGTCCAACCGTTCGCCGTGCTCACCGTGACCAACTCGGGAGCCTTGGGCGTGGGTCCGAAAACCGTCACCTCCCAAGGTGGCGGCGAGATTCACCTCCAGAACAACATCACCCTCGCCTCCAACATCAGCTTCAACACCAGCGGCAGTCAGCAGCAGAATGGCAACAATGCCGCGGGCAGGGCCGTCATTTACAACGATTCCGGCAACAACACCATCAATGGCAACATCGGCATGAACTCGGGCAACGGTGACACCATCATCTCCTCCGACAGCGGATTGCTGACCCTCAACGGCAACCTCAGCGCCACCGCCGTCACCCGCCAGCTCCGGGTCCGGGGCACCGGAAACGGGGTCATCAACGGGGTCATCGCCAACGGATCCACCGTCAATATGCCAGTCCTCAAGGATGGGGGCAGCGGCACCTGGACCTTCAACGGGGCCAACACCTACACCGGTGCCACTACCGTCTCGGCGGGCACGCTGGCCCTTGGCAATGCGGCCGCTCTCGGCACCGGAGCCGCCACCGTCAATGGAGGTTCGCTCGACCTCGGTGGTCAGACAGTTGCGAACGCCGTCACCGTGAACGCCGCGGGAACCCTCACGGGATCCGGCGCGGCCGGTGCCGCCACCCTCGCGGGCAGCGTCACTCCGGGCGGTTCCGGCAACGGTCTCATCACCGTCGCCTCCGCCACCGTCGCCGCCACGTCCAATCTGGCCCTGCAACTCGGTGGCACAGGAGTTCGCGGCACCAACTACGATGCCGTCACAGTCAACAGCGCCCTCACCCTTGATGGCACCATCACCGTCACCCTCAACGGCCTCGTTCCGGCCGCCACCCAGACCTTCGACCTGATCGATTCCACGGGTGCGATCAACGTGACCAACTTCAACGTCGGCACCGACCTGATCCTGCCCCCCCTCGGCACCGGGCTTGCTTGGAACACCAGTGACTTCGCTACAACCGGCCAAATCACCATCGAGGTCGACGCAGATCCCTTCACCGCTTGGGCGACTGCCAACAGCGTGGAAGGCGGCAAGGGCGGCGACGAAGATGGCGACGGCACGTCGAACTTGCTGGAGTTCGCCACCAATGCGGATCCGCAAAGCGGATCTTCCGGAGCCCGCGTCTACGGCCTGGTCCACCCGATCGGCGGCACGCCGGTGTTGACCTACACGGTCGCGACCCGCGCCGCGGCGATCTTCGCGGCGAATGGCAGTAGGCAGGAAGCGACCAAGGACTTCGTGAAGTATTCGATCGAAGGCACGAACGACCTGAGCATCTGGAACTCGGTCGTGGTCACTGAAGTCACAGGTGGGGACGCCACCGCGGTGCGCGCTTCGATCGTGCCGGCATTGCCAACTCTGGACAGCGGTTGGGAATGGCACACCTTCCGCACGGATGACAACACCGCGGTGGATCCTACCGACTTCATTCGCCTCAATGTAACCGAGGCACCCTGATCAAGTATCCGCCCCGGCAAGGTGTTCCTTCACCCGCAAGTGGAGGAACACCGCCGTGGCAATCATTCACCCTCCCCGGGCGATCTTGATGAAGACGTCCTCGAGGTCGTCTTCCTGGAAGTGCTTGGTGATTTCATCCGGGGTGCCGGCGGCGAGGATCTTGCCGCCGTGGAGGAACAGCACGCGGTCGCAGACTTCCTCGATGTCCCGCATGTTGTTCGAGGCGTTGCAAATTTACAAAACGACGCGGAAGGTTGATGCAGGCTGGGGAAAGAATTGCCCGAAGATCCTCGTGACGAAAGGTGACCACATTCGTGCTGCTAGAATCCAGCGTGGGTTGCTGCAAAAGGAAGTGGCTGAAATGATTGGGGTTAAACGAACGACTATCAACACATGGGAGGCGAACCGCTCTGAGCCGGGATCTACCTATCTTGAGGCAATCGGTCGATTTCTTGTCGGCGGCTAAGCGGTCGGAAATCCGCCGATTGAACGGGTGACGTTACCTAACGCCAGCGATGAGGGGTACGAACCTCTCCATTCGGGTCAGCGCGTTTGCAGATGTGGTAACGAATCACATTAGTCCAATCTTTTTTCCTGTTCCGGGAACCCAAGATCGGCTGCGCTTGATCGGGCGACCCGGATGAAAACTTCGTCCAGATGATCACGATCAAAGAGGGTCTTCAATTCTGCTGAGGTTCCTTGTGCCAGAATCGCGCCCTGATGAAGAAACACGATTCGGTCGCAAAGAATCTCGATGTCCTTCATGTTGTGGCTCGTATAAACAATTGTCCTCGGGCGTTCCGTTTGGATCGCCATCACTATGGTGCGGACACGGTCAGCAATATCGGGATCGAGCGAGGCGGTAGGCTCGTCGAGGAGCAACAGATCCGGATCGTTGAGTAGAGCCTTCGCAAGATTCACGCGGGTGGTTTCCCCTGCCGAAAGCTGCCCGGTGGTCTTTTCTGATAGTCTCTCGATGTCGAGGAGGGTGAGGAGTTCGGCCACTTTGCGTTTGGGATGCGGCACCCCGTAAAGCATGGCGAAAATTTCAAGATTTGAGCGGACTTTCAGATTGCCGGGGAGCGTTGCGTAGGTGGTGCAAAAATTGGTTCTCTTGAGGATTTCGATACGGTGTTTGGAGAGATCCAGTCCGAACACGTGGATTGAACCCGAAGTCGGGGTTGTAAGACCCAATATCATGTTCATGAGGGTGGTCTTACCCGCACCATTCACCCCCAGCAACCCCACTGTCTCACCTTTTCCGGCGACGAACGACACTCCGTTTACCACGGTCGAGTCGTCGAATTTCTTTGTGACGTTCCTGATCTCAAGCATCGGATTTGTGCGGGCTATTCGGAGTTGTTCTGATTTCTTCAGAGGAGCTTTTCGAATCGTCTCTGCCGCCGCTCGTGTCGGTGCCTGTTTCTTAGCATCGCGATCATCTTCGGGGACAATGGCATAGGGGACCGCCGCTTGGAAGCTCCGCGATTGAATTCCATACGAAGCAAGCTGGCTCTCTGGATTGAGAGTACGCCGATGGCCGAGGAGAAACTTGGCGCACAAGCCTTTTAGTGAGTTCAGGGCTCTTGTTTGCGGATTTTTCGGATCAGTTCCGCCACGTTCCGATGGATGACGCGCATTTTGGATTGCTGCTCCTCGTTGGAGACCTTGGAGTATTTGACGGACACCTTGTAGCCGCGGGATTGAGTCTCGTGAGATGCCAACTGGCTCCCGAGTTCTGCAAAGTAGTCGGCGATCTGGGAGCTGTGGATGAAGGCGACGTGCTCACCATATCCCTCGATGCCAGCCTGCTCGGCTTTGGTCATGATTGCGTTCAGGTGGCTGAGGTCGTCAGACACAACCACAATCGCGTCGATGCCTGCCTTGACGCACTTCTCGATATTGTGGACCTCCCATTGTGCATCGCTTTTGTTGGCGACTTCGAAGGCGATGCGAAGTGACTGGCTGAACAACAGCACGTCCACCTTGCCGAGTCCATTGGCTAGCCTGAACTCGATGTCAGGGCCGAGTCCGATTCCTCGGCCGTGTTGCTCGATCAGTTTTTGAAGAAACTTGTGACGGTCGCTTCCCAGCCCACGCATTTTTGGGGGATTGTCGGGTGAAGGCGGGGCCGGGGAAGGCGGCGCTGCGGGTTCCGGCTCTGAATCCTGGAAAACCTGAGATGAAATAGGGTCCGGGACTTCGGAGGGTGGCGTGGGTTCGAACTCTGTAGATGGAGCGGTAGGGGGTGGTGAAGAATCCAGCTTTGGCAGCACGATCTTCTTCCGGCGGGTTGCCGGAGACGATTCGGAAGCGAGTTCACTCGTTTTGCCCTGCATGCTCGTCTCCACTTCATGGCGCGCAGCAGCGTAGTTCTCGCGCGAATGCTCAATCGCCCTGCGGCGCCGCAGTTCGTGGCCTTCGGTGGGAAGTGGAGCCGGCAGGGGGTCGAGGCTGAAATCCGAGTCGCTCCCACCAATCCGACAGATGGCCTCGCCGGTGCGAAGCCGCCTGAAGTCGTCCGAATCGAAATGGGTGAATCCGTCCTCCAACTTCTTGGCGTCTTTGTCTCCGAGGCGAAAGTAAACCCGGCTGTGGCAGTTGGAAAGGATCGAGGAGAGTATTCCATTCTCGCGGCTTGGAAACTGGTCGAGGTCCTGGTGGGCGAGGACAAGGCCCAGGCCATACTTGCGGGCTCCCGACAGAATTGCGGAAATGGAAGGCGTCACAAAATTGTGAGCTTCGTCGAGGTAAAGGAAGAACGGCCGCCGGGTGTCCTGCTCCTGTGCCTGCCGTGAAAGCGCTGCCTGATGGATCTTTGAGACGAGGAGCGACCCGAGGAGCCATGAATTCTCCTCTCCGATCAGTCCTTGGGAGAGCTTGGCCAGAATGATCTTCCCCTGATCCATCATTCGGGCCACATCAAAACACTCGCCGCGCTGGGACACGATGTTACGAACCAGCGGATGCCGGAGAAACCCGTTCAACCGGGTGATCAGGGAGGCCTGCGTCGAGCCTCGGAGCAGTGGGAATTCATGGGTCCAGAAGTAGCGGATTTCCGGATCGCGGACCGACTTGAGGAAGCGGTCGCGCAGGCCCTTCTCGATGAGGAAGCGCTTGAGGTCGAGGATGGTCCCACCCTCGTCGCTTGCCAGAAAGGCCATGGCTGCATTCCCCAATACCGTGGTCATTTGATCGCCCCATGAGGTGGAAAGCCGCTCGAAGATCGCGACGAAGTCCGAGGCAATCAGGTTCCGCTCGATGTCGTTGTGCGCCCGCAGGATATTGAATCCCACGGGCCATTCCTCGTCAGCCGGATCGAAGAGGGCAACATCGCCGACTCGGCTTTCGGGCATGCGGTCGAGCACGGCGTCAACAAGGTCGCCGTGGGGATCCAGCACGGCGATTCCGTGTCCCGCTTCGAGGTCTTGGAGAATCAAGTTGAGAAGGAAGGTGCTTTTGCCAGTGCCGCTTCCTCCGAGGACGTGGAGATGCCGGAGACGCTCGGAAGTCTGAAGCCCGCAAGGAACCTGCGATCCGCCGTGGCGGCAAACACCCAGAACAGTGTCCATTCTGCCCGAGTCTGCTGACGGTGCCGGCGATGTTTTCCGTCGCAATCGCGTGAGCGCGGGCACGCCGGAACCGGCCGAAGGGGGATGCACTAGACAAAGGAGTTCGTCACCATTCAGGATCATGCCGCTCCGGCGCGACCTCCTTTCGACGATCTCTCCGAGGGTGTCTTCCCATGTTCTGTCGTAATCCGAAGCCACGGTGAATCCGTTGCCCTCCTCGAATCGCATGAAAGGCCTCAACAGCCGCTCCCGGCATTCGTTGACGGCGTGTTCCTCGCTTCCCAGAACCGCAAGCCGGATCGTCGCGGCGTAGAGGGGTTTGTGGCACTTCGCTTTGGCTCCTTCCACGAGGGCGCGGCTATCGCCGGCGAAAGGCTTCCCGTCGGCCATGGTGGTCAGCCGAAACATGCTTTCGGCCCAAGGATTAAAACACGGTTGGAAGCGCACTTGGACGAGCGCGATCAGGTCCTCGCCCATGCCACTGAGGCTGCCCAGAATCTCGGCAAGGGGGTCGATGGGAAACTGGGTTTTCAGCGGGAGGACGAAGTGTCCGTCCAGCGCGAGATCACGGCTCCACAAGAAGGGTGGCTGCTTCTCAATCAGAAGGGATGCGAGGTGATCCTCCCGCCATTCGAGGTTCGAGCTGAAGGGGAGCTGAGCGACGGCCTCGGAAAGTGCGGATGTATCGTCACGGTCCACGACCCATTGGAGATCGATCCCCCCGTTTGAGGCCACCAACTCGAAGCAGATCGGCTCAACGATAGCTCCGAGCGCGTAGAGGAACGGCTCGAAGTCCGAGAGTTTCCATTTCACCGAATCCGGAACTGTCCATAAAGCCTCCATCAGGTCCAACGAACGATCATCGCGAAGGCAGTCCGGTGACTCGCCGCTGATCAATGGTGCGAACGGATCGTCTTCCGATGGTGGCTCCGGGATGGGTGACTGGAATTGCCGGAAGAAACCGGACACGCCTCCATCGCGGCGACCTTCGTCGGCAAATCCCTGATGTCCGGTAAAAGAGCCATGCCCCACAAAGGGAATGAAGTAGGGCTCCAGATAGACCGGGCAATCCCACGTGGTTTCGCCGCGCCCCAAGGCATCCCAGCGTAGGAACTCGTCCCAAAGCCGATCTTGAAGAGTCCGGTGCATGCTTGATTGGGGAATCACCCGATGGAGGATAGTGCTTCCCTGATCTTGATCCACCAGGCACGCCCCGCCACGTTGGGCTCTTCCCGGAACTCACCCGCACCGTCCGGGCGAACCCCACAGGTGGCTTCGACGGCATTTCGGATGATTCGATCCACGGTCGCGAAGTACATGGTACGGGTATCGCCCCGGTGGTAGGAGTCTCCGCGCAGGAAGACCTCGTAGAACGCGCCGAGCACAGGAATCCGCATGATCACGGCGTCGAGTCGATAGAGGCCGGTTGCAACGAGGCTATTGAGAAGGAACAGGAATGATCCCGCGTTCAGTGCGAAAACGACGCTGCCCCAGATCCAACCGAATATCGCCGAGTGAACCGCGAGGAGAGTGAAAGCCGCCGCGAGAATCACGGCGGTTTCCCAGTAGCGCAGCGACATCGGGTATTCTCCGAATCGGCACGAGAAGAACCAGGATGTCCCGTAGGGTGCGGAGCAGATGTCGAAGACGTGATACTCGCGGCGGAGCCGCAAGTAACGGCGGCGACCTGAGAGAAGTCCGCCCTCTCGAAACTCGATTTCCGAGATCTGAACATCCGGCACGCGCTTCGCCTCGATCGCGCTACGGATCAGGTCGTAGAATGCGTCCGTAGACGTGTCGAAGTCCGAGACAAGGACGCTCCACGCAGACCCCGACTTCAGTCGTTTTCGTTTCCAGATGCCAAACATGACGTTTTGGAGTTTCAGTTCGCAGGAGCGGCGCGTTCTAGAAAAATTTCGAAGTCGCCTCCATGGTGATGATAAATGTCGAGGGTGATACTGGTTTTGTTGTTGTGTTCTTTGCCGTCGCGCTTGCTGATAGCGTAGGAGCGGATGGTATAGCTGGCTCTCCACCCGCCCTTAATGGGCGTCACTTGGATCAGTCCGACGACCGCCTCCGAAAGGTTGTGGTATTTGGAGAGGTAGGCCGCTTGATCCTTCCGGATGAAATCGGCGTCTACCAATCCCTTGTCGTTGAAATCGACTCTGTCGGCGTAGTCGGCGACGAATCCTTCAAGATTCCCATCACCGACCTTCGCATGGTGTTTGGTAACGAATGCCTGAACGACGGCTGCCAGGTTGTTTGGGTCCGTTGGGGCGGAGGGAGGGATTAGCGGTGAGGGAGGAGTGTCGCGTTGTTCCCGGGGCGGCGGACTTGCCGTGATCTGAGGTTTTGGCTTGCCGACGGTCAGGGTGTGAATATCCATCACCGACGAATGGAATGGATCGTTTTGGCCCGGCCTCAACCCGCGGAATTCAATACCACCCTGCGTCAGGGCGAGTATCGCGTCCTGCCACGGCAACGAGGGAATGATCGAATCCTCCACCTTGGAAGAAGGTGAGCTGGCCGGTCCCCACCATTCTTCCAGTTCTCCTCCCGATAGAAGTGCGGGGATTCCAGCTCTCCAATGATGCAAATAGCCGGCGACATCGCCCGTTTGGATCGGGGCATAGGATTCCGCAATTGTCAGCTTTCCAGTTGCTCCGGCCCATCCACTACAAAATGCGAGCGCTCGGACTTGTCGTGGATTGGGACCAATGACTTTCCCCGTGAGCGGGTTCAATAGCGGGCCGCAAACGAAAGCTCCGATTCGCCCGGACTCGGTCAGGTTCGCCAAGCGCGAGTCGGGCGGGTGCTCGGGGAGGGTCGGAAGCGCCACCTCGAAAGTGCTGAGGAATGGCTCGTCGGAAACTCCCACATAGTGGGTGACGGCACCTTGTGGAGTCACCAAGGTGATCATCGACCCTTTCGGGGAAGACAAGATCGTGGTGCCGGTTTCGATCGCGTGAGGCAACAGCGGAAACACTTGCTTTGTGGACTTGTCGACCACGCACAATGTAGCGCTGTCATTAAATCGCCATGACCCGGATCCGGTCTCGACCGGGCAGCCGAGCGAGTGGATTCGAGGTCGAATCGAAATGCGGCATTTTTCGGTCTCGACGAGCGAGCTCGAAGGAAGTTGATCGCTGTCAGACTGGCCGCCATCGCGGGCCGTTAGAGAACGGCAACGGAGAACTTGGAGATCAAGTCTTCCCGTTTGCTCCGTGCCCTGCAGAAAGCGGATTTCGCTTTCGGAACTCCAGTGTGGAAGCCCCTGTGGTAGGAGACCTCGGATAGGAAGGAAGATCGTCGCTCCGGTCGTGCGGTTCAAGACCCAGCAAGAGCCGTCGAATGCACTGACGTAAAAGATCCGGTCTTCAGCGGGAGACCATGCCATACTCGCGACCGGTGGGGTCGAGAACTTCCGCTCGATCTTGCCCTTCTCGAGATCGAAAACCGTTAGCCCGCCGTTTGCCGGATCGCCATAGGCAAGGGCGCTACCGCCCTCGGACTGTGAGGCGACAAGACCTTGATGAAGGCCAGGGACGCTTCTGCTCGCCACTATTCGCCAGCGTGCGGCGTGAACGGTCTCCAAGTCGTCCGGCGCCTGATAGGCAAACTCCGGCTCAGGCATGGCTGCCGGGGTGTTGCTCGCTACCGTGGAGCCGCGGTTGGACAGCAATCCCGGAAGGATAGGGGTGAGCAGGCTCAAAGTAAAAATTGTCGCTGCCAGTGGAAGCGCTCCCTTTGATCGTGGCAAAGCGCTGGGGACAGGAGGTGGAGTCGGTGTCGGATTGGACTGCGCGGGAGTAAATCTCCTCGAACCAATGGTCGCACCCACGGCTCCAGACGCGATGGTCGGCAGCATGGTGAGTATCAAGCCAATGCCGGCCCCGTTTCGCGAGGCTTTCATGGACAGGCCTCCGGTGCCTAGTCCGTCCATCAACTGCCTTGCCGAGATACCCATCAGAAAGAAGCCTGCACCCACCAGGAACACAATCAGGCCGGTGCGGGCTCCCCAGCGGATCGAGGATGCAGGCATCAGCCAGGCAGGAATATCGGTGGAGCGCACCCGCGCCGCGGGAACCGCTGCCGCGGCAAATGCAAGGGCCGCCAAGATGAAGTTGGCGATCAGGACGGGCGGATTGGGCGACGACAGCCAGTGATGGCTCCAGAAGCCGAGCGGGAACGTAAGTGCTCCGGCAGCGAACGCGATCCAATCACTGCGCGAGGACCGCCTGAGCAGTTCCACGCACTCGGGAATTGATGGATCCTTCTCACATCCCTCTACCATGTTCGAGGCACATAGAGCAATTCGTCGGTGCTTGCAATCTCAAGATCGCGAGTGATTTGAAGTGACGCAAAGCTTTTGGAGATATTAACAATCAGGAGGTGATAACACTCTAGTCATTTCTGCCGCGGGAATAGGAAAAAGGCTCCCTCTTGGAGAGGGAGCCTTGAATTGGCGAAGCTAAGCAAAGACGTCGGGGATCGCATCCGAGGGAAGCTCGTCCGGTTGGCCGATACCTTCCGGGAGCGTCACGATCCGGGCTGCGAATTCAGTGAGCTGTGCTTGAACTGTTTCGGCACCGTGGATGCCCGCTTCGTCATTGTCGAACAGGAGCTCGATGCTGCTGCCGACCGGCAAGGATTCGGTAAGCAGGTAGAGCTGATCCTCCGAAAGCGAGCATCCCATAAGGGCGACACATTTGGTGATGCCGGCTTGCCAGAGGGCGAAGCAATCGAAGAACCCTTCCACGATAACGAGAGGGGTATCCTCGTCCTCTTCCAAGGCCCGGTGGAGATTGAAGATCTCCTGGCTCTTACGAAATCCCTTGGGGAGCTTGTATTTCGCAGTGCCATCCGGCGGATCGCCCGGCCAGCGGCCGGCATAGGCCACGAGTTCGCCCTCCCGGTTGTGGATGGGAATGGCGATGTAGCCGCGAAGCATGCCTCGGGAGCAAAGTCCGAGTCCGAAGTGATCGATGGTCTCCGGCTCCAAACCCCGCTGAAACAGATAGGGATGGTCAGTTTTCAGTGTCTTCAACTCGAAGGTGAGCGGGGGATTCGGTCCGTCTTCTGGTGCAGGCTCCTCTACTGCCGGAGTTTGGGCCGCGGGCGGGCTTGGCTTGGGCGTCTTCGCGCGAGCAGGCTTTCGGATGGTCTTCTTGCTTCGGACCGGTGCACCATCACCCGATGGAGCGAGGAACCAATCCTGAAGCAAAAGGGCGGCCTCGCGGAAACCGACTCCCTCCATGAGGGAAACGAAGTCGATGACGTTGCCGCCGCGAGCGCAGCTTCCAAAGCAATTGAAGCAGTTCTTGCTGATCGAGACGCGAAACGCGGTCGGGTTCTTCCCCTTGTGAATGGGGCATGGCCCGGACAGTCGGTCGCCGTTCTGTCTGAGGGTTTCCACGAGTTGGTAGCGCTCCAAGATTTGGAGCATAGTGACGCCGGCTTTGACCTGCTTGAAGTCCACGAAGCCATTCGGTGATGGTTGGTCGGTTTTCATAAAAGGAACAGTCTGTTTGTGTGAGATAGGAAAGAGCCCAGCAGCACTTGCTGCCGTGGCTTCCTGAATCCTCATTTTATCACGAAGCCGGGAACGGCAGGGATTGACAGGACTCGCCGCCCGTTGGCGGGTTGGCAATGAGCCCGACCGATCGGCCCGCGCAATCTTCCCAAGTGGAGTCAAGGGAATCTGCGGCGGTGAGGAAGGCGTCCGCTACCGCAAATAGGAACATGGTGGAGGTGCCGTGCCGGAAGCAACGTGCGGTCGCCGCTTGGAGCGACTTCTTGCGCTCCTCCGTTTCCGTAACGACAAGAACCCGGAATCCCGGAATCTGCCACCGCTTCCAAAGATGGCCCTGGTTCCTCGTTTCGCGGTAGGCTTCCACCTTCTTGAGAAAGCTGGATTGAAACGGGTCGCTCCGTGCCACCGGCATCGTGCCTCTGTCCACTTCCAGCAGGAGAAAGGATTCTCGATTCGCCGTGTCGCGGATGGAGAAGGCGGCATCGGGAATGACCCAGGTGGTGCTACTCCGGCTATGAGCCTTCAATCGGACTGGCCACTTCATCGGATGAAGCGTTGTCTCGCCGGCGGTTGTCTCGAAAGCCTCCCAATCGTGGTGATGACGAAAGTCGATGCCGCGGGCGCATGCTGAGAATTGAACCGCGACGACGACGTCGGCGACGCGGAGGTCGTGACCGAGATGAGAGCCGGATGAAAGGGGCCTCATTCTTGGAACACCCGGGAAGACCCGCTCACCTTGGGAGATCAACTCCTTCCGTCCCCGTTCGGAAAGGCAGTAGCTGATATGCTGATCCTCGTTTGCGTGTAAGCGCTGGAGCGGTGGTCGCTCCAGCAGCCCGGCATGATAGAGCCGGCCGAGTCGCCGGACCAAATGCTGGGAACTGCCACCAATCAGTGTGATGACGTGGCTCGACCGGATGAACCGGTGAACCGAGACGAGATTCAGGATCTGGTAGTCTCGCCCGGTCAGGCGAATGGGCGGTGGGAGAGCAACTCGACGGAACCGTGGCTTCCTCGGCCGCGGATGATTCATGGCTCTCATTATACCACACTGGACGATGTGGTGGGTCAAAGGAGGAACCGGGCCAGCCGGGCTTCAACCTTCGATCGGAGGCCGCAGTAGCGTTGCCGGCACTGATGGAGAATCGACCGGCGACAGCGATACTTCTTGGCGCTCGGTGGAGCCGATTCGAGTCGGAAGGGAAAGCGCGCGTCGTCCGCCGTGCGGACCAGTGCCGTGAACGGAGCGAGATCGGTGAACTGGTGTGCGGGGAAGTTTCCGCCGAAATTGATCTCGAAGCGCTGCGCGTCTTCGCCGCAGAGGGCGAAGCAGATGGTCGTTCCCGCGTTCCCAAGAACGGCGCTTTGCAGGCGAGGGGGAAGCTGATCGAGAAACTGGTGCGAAAGCACCAGTCCGAGGCCGTACTTCCTCGACTCGGAAAGGATCGATGCCAACGCATCCGAGAGGAAGTTCTGCGCCTCATCAATGAAAAGCACGAAGTCGCGTCGCTCGGCCTCCTTCTTGTTGGAGCGTCCCATGGCAGTCGAAGCGATGAAAGCCGTGACCAGGGCTCCTAGCAGACGGGAGGCGTCATCGCCAAGGCTTCCCTTGGAAAGGTTCACCACGAGGATTTTTCCAGAGTCGAGGATTTCCCGGAAGTCGATCTTCAACGGGATCTGGCCAAGCATGTGGCGGAGGGGCGGCATGGTCGTGAACTGGCCGAGCTTGTTCTGGATCGGGGCGATGGCTTCCCGGAGGAAGCGATCATCCCAACGGCCAAACTCCTCGTCCCAGAAATGCCGGACGAAGGGATCCTGGCATTGCTTTACCAGACTCTGCCGGTAGTCCGGATCGGAGAGAAGCCGCGGCAGTGAGACCAGAGACGTGTTCTGGCTGTCGAGCAGGACTCGCAGGGAATTGTAGAGAATGTATTCCATCCTGGGTCCCCAGCTTTCGGACCAGATGTGGCGGAAGGCGGCCACCAGTGCCGAGGCGATGAGCGGTCGGTCCTCCGGTCGCGTCACGGAGGAAACGAGATTGAGAGCCGGAGCATGCGTCGGATCGGCCGGATCGAGGTAAACCACGTCGTTCACCCGATCCGGTGGCACCAGGTCGAGAAGGGCGGTGGCAAAATCGCCGTGGGGATCGATCACGCCGATCCCCTGACCCTGTTGGATCAACGAAGCCACCGCGTTTTGGAGCAACGTGGTTTTACCTGTGCCCGTCTTGCCGATCACATAGCAATGGCGGGTGAGCAGCGAGGCGGGCAACGAGTACGGGGATTTTGAGCAGGCGTAACCGATTCGGTCGCCAAGA
>JAYTLR010000045.1:0-13270 GCA_043729195.1 Akkermansia sp. | reverse complement strand
GATGGCCTGCTCGGGGCAGACTTCCTCGCACATGCCGCAGTAGATGCAGCGGATCATGTCGATCTCGAATTCCAGCGGGCGCTTCTCGACCTTGGCCCAGGGATCATCGGACGGGATTTCGCCCGGGATGATCTTGATGGCCTTCGGCGGGCAGATGAATTCGCAGAGCTGGCAGGAAACGCAGCGTTCGCGGTCCTGCTCGTCGGTGACGAGGGCGGGAGCTCCGCGGTAGTATTCGGGCAGGTGCTCGTCCCACTTTTGCTCGGGATACTGCATCGTGATCCCGAGCCCGGTGGACTCCATTGCGTCGGCACCGCGGGTTTTGTTCCGCAGCGAGGCGACGGCGTGCTTCATCGTGATGATGAAGCCCTTGAAGATGGCCCCGAGGTACATCTTTTCCCCGGTGTTCAGCTTCGGGCGGGTGAGTTTGACGACTGCCATGGAAATGCGGTGTTAGATGGAAACCGGGACGGCCTTCTTTTCGGAGACCTTGAGGACCCAGACCAGCGCGCCGGTGACGACGGCGAGCAGGGCGAGGCCGCCGATGGTCGAGATCGCGCCGAACTGCGGGGCGGCGATAACGAGGGCGGCGAGGAAGACGTTGATCAGGGCGGCTTCGAAGAAGATCACCCAGCCGAGGCGCATGAGCTGATCGTAGCGGAAGCGCGGGACGGTCCAGCGGACGAGGATGAAGAACAGGATGAAGGCGACCACTTTCGTCATGAAGACGGCCATGTGGATGAGCCCGCCGATGCCGAAGCCGCCGATGCTCAGTGCACTGATCTTGGCATCGAGCCCGAAGCCGAGCGACCAGCCGCCGAGGAAGAGGGTGACAACCAGCGAGGAGCCGATGACCATCGCCGCGTATTCGCCCATGAAGAACATGGCGAACTTCATCGAGGAGTATTCCGTGTGGTAGCCGCCGACGAGTTCGGTCTCGCACTCGGGAAGGTCGAAGGGCATACGGTTGGTTTCCGCGAAGACCGAGGTGGTGAAGATCACGAAGGCGATGACCGCGGGGATCCAGAACAGCCACGCGGTGTAGTCGCCGCCATTGTTCCAAGGGGCGGAGTTGCCCCACAGCGGGAGGAGCAGCCAGCCGTTGGCCGCTTGCTGTTCGACGATGTTGGAAAGGTTGAGGTCGCCAAAGTAGAGCAGGACGGGGACGACCGAGAGGCCGAGGGCGATCTCGTAGGAGATCATCTGGGCGGTCGAGCGGACGCCGCCGATGAAGGGGAATTTCGAGTTCGAAGACCAGCCGGCGAGGGTGATGCCATAGACCGAGAGCGAGGAGATCGCGAAGACGAACAAAGGTCCGACGTCGAGGTCGGCGATGACCAGCTTGTGGGCGGTGCCGTTCACGATGATGTCGGAACCGAAAGGCACCACGCAGACGGTGACCAGCGCGGGGACCACGACCAGTGCCGGGGCGAGCCAGTAGAAGGCCTTGCGGACGTGGGACGGGGTGAAATCTTCCTTGAGGAACAGTTTCAGTCCGTCGGCCATCGGCTGGACCAGCCCGAAGAACGAGAAGTCCTTCTTCGCGCCGAAAAGGGTCAGCGGGATGCCGACGCGGTTCGGGCCGACGCGGTCCTGGATGATCGCGGAGAAGCGCCGCTCGAAGTAAACCGAGATGGGCACCAGCGGCAGGACGACTAGGAAGGTCAGTCCGATGACTTTGGCGAGGATGATGAGGAGAGTGACGAGAAGGTCCATGCAGGATTAGCCGTTGATGAGCCCGGCGGCTTTGCGGACGCGCTCGTTTTCGAGGAGAGGAATCGAGACGCCGGTTTCGACGACCGCTTTGCCGAGGTCGCCGATCTTGGAGAGGGAAAGGCCGTCGAACTCGGAGACGCTGGCGACCATCGCCTTGAAGACGTCCTCGATGGCGGCCGGGCCGCTGCCGGGCTTCGCGCCTTGCAGGGCGGCGATCAGATCGCGCAGGATTTCCCAGTCGTCCTTGGCGGCACCGAGCGGTTCGACGGCCCGGTTGAGGCGCTGGAGACGGCCGGTGACGTTGACCATCGAGCCGCGTTTCTCGGCGAAGGCGGCACCGGGCAGGACCACGTGGCTGGCTTCGGCGGTCGGGCCGGCGAGGAGCTGGATGGAGGCGATGAACTCCGGCTTGGCGAGGTCTTCGGCGGTGAAGCCGGCGTCGGTGAGGTCTTCGCCGAGGACCAGCAGGGCCTTGATCGAGCCGCTGCGGACGCCGTCGCGGATGGCGAAAAGCGGACCGGCGGGGTCCTGCGATTGCCAGACCAGCTTGGCGCCGGTGGTGTTCGGATTGCGGTCGGCGGAGATGAGGAGACCGTCGCTTTCGCCGTCGCGGGGGACGGTGGTGAAGAGGGAGCAGTTGATCGCGCCGGCCAGTTCGCGGGTGAGAAAGAGTTCCTCGTTGGTCATCCGGGCAGAGGCGATGATGGCGACTTCGCCGGGCTGGAACTTTTTTAGCTCCGCCGCCGTCGTCGCGATCGCGGCGGACCACGAGGCGGGCTGGTGGCCGTTGCTTCCCTTGAGCATCGGCTCGGTCAGGCGGGCATCGCTGTCGATGTAGTGGAAATTCAGGCGGTGCGAATCGGGCATCCAGGTCGAGTTGACCTCGTCGTTCTGGCGCGGGGTGATGCGGTGGACCTTGTTGCCGCGGGTCCAGATGGTGATGTTCGCGCCGGTGCCGCAGTTGACGTCGATGCTCTTGGTCTCCTTGAGGAACCAGACCCGCATCTGGAAGCGGAAGTCGTTGGATGTCAGCGCGCCGACCGGGCAGATGTCGACGGTGTTGAGCGAGTAGTTCGAGTCCAGCCGCTTGCCCGGGTGGACGGTCAGCGTGGTGTGGGTGCCGCGCTGGGTGAAACCGAGGACCGGGTCATCGGCGACCTCGTCCATGAAGCGGATGCAGCGGCTGCACATGATGCAGCGTTCGTCGTCGAGGCGGACGCGGGGTCCGATGTCGACGTTCTTCGGCTTCTTGACCTTGGCATCGACGAAGCGGGACTCGCCCTTCCCGTGCTCGACGGAAAACTCCTGGAGGCGGCATTCGCCGGCCTGGTCGCAGATCGGGCAATCGAGCGGGTGGTTGATGAGGAGGAACTCCATCACGCCTTCGCGGCACTTTTCGACCAGTTCGCCGGTGGTGCGGATGCCCATGTTCTCGGCGACCGTGTTGGCGCAGGCGATGACCGGGCGCGGGCCCCAGCCGATCGGCTCGTAGCCGTCGGCGTCGCGGGTGGGCTCCTGCCCGGGAGCGGGGCGGGGTGCCATGCCGGTCTGGACGAGGCACATGCGGCAATTTCCCGGAGCTGAAAGCTTCGGGTGGTAACAGTAATGCGGGACTTCCTTTTGAGCCAGTTTGCAGGCTTCGATCATCCGCATGCCTTTCGGCACCTGCATCCAGACGCCGTCGATCTGGACGTTGACCAGGCCTTTTTCGGCGGCGAGATCCTTGGGAAGCTTGGCTTCGACGGTGGCGGCGTTGTCGCTCATGGGGCAAAGAGGGCCGCAGGGCTAGCCCCCGGGGCGGGCGGACTATGAAAAACCGCCCCCGCCGCCGCAAGCGCACTTTGTGAAAACTTTCACAAGGGCCCGAAGACGAGCTGGAGGACCTGGTGGAGCAGCGAATCACCAACGGTCACGTTAGGATTGCAAAAAAAATCGTGGTGGATATTTTCGCTACGTGTCGCCCCCCCCACAACTCAAGGGCGGTATTTTGGTCTCGGTGCTAATACCTGCCCACAATGCCGAAAAATGGCTGGTGCCAACCCTGAAATCCGCCTGTTCCCAGAGTCTCCAAGCCATTGAGATCATCGTGGTGGACGACGGATCGACGGATGGCACGGCGGCACTGGTCGAAGAACAGGCCGCGGCGGACCCCCGGATCCGGCTGATCCGTCAGGAGAATGGCGGAGTGGGAGAGGCCCGGAACACGGCGATCCGCGCATCCAGTGGGAAGTATCTGGCTCCGTTGGATGCCGACGATGTCTGGTATGCGGACAAGCTCGAACTCCAAGTGCGGGCGATGGAGGAGGGGGGCGAGGAGACCGGTCTGGTGTATTGCTGGTCGGAGAAAATCGATCAATCGGGTCGTCCGATCACTGACTCGTTTCCCTTCGAGATCGAGGGAAAGGTGGTCCGTTCGCTTGTTCTCCGCAACTTCATCGGGAATGCCAGCACCCCGATGTTCCGAGCTTCCGTTTTGAAAAAGGTCGGACTTTATCTCACACGCGAGGAACAGGGAGGAGCCCAAGGCTGCGAGGATTGGGATTTGTCGCTCCGAGTCACCGAGCAATCCCGGGTGGCGGTGGTCCGCAAGACACTGGTCGGCTACCGTCAGGTCGAGGGATGCATGAGTCTCCAGATCGACGGGATGAGCCGCTCTTATGAGATCGCGATGTCCCGTGCGCGTCTCCGGAATCCCGATCTGCAGGCCAAGATCTTCCGCTGGTCGGCCGGTCATTTTCACAGTTACCTCGTGTCGAAGTGCTATTTGTGGGGGTGCTACCGGGATTGCCTGCGCTCGATTTTCAGGGCGGTCACCTCCGACCCACTGCTGGGGAGCAATCACAAGTTCTACCTGATGGGGGTCAAAAGCCTCATCCGCATCTTAACCGGCGAGCGGGGCCGGGTTCCCGGCGGACCGACTGATCCGAGTCGGTCGGCGGTGGCTTTTCCAGCGAGATACGTGCGCAAGACGTTCTCCGATAGCATCCAGACGCGCCGCCGGCGAAAGGCACTCGCCGAGGACGCCTTGTCTCCCAAGTCCTAGTCATTCGGGATTGCGAAGATTTCCCCCATGCTCCTCCCCATTCGTCCGCTCGACTACGAGCTTTCCACGCCCGCCGATCTTGAGGTCGGCGATGCTTACCGCGCCGCCCGGGTGTTGGTTCACTGGCACGGTGTTCCACTGGCCATTCTCCAAGTGCCAGTAGTCCGTGGGCAGGTCCGCTCGAAGGATGTCGGCTTCCGGGTGATGGCCCGGCTGCAAGCGAGGATGGGGCGCGAGATGGCCCGTCGAGCCCTAATGGGCGATGGCATCGAGGGGGCGATGGATGTCCGGGACCACGGTCCGGATCCCCGGCCCGCCCGCCCTTCGCCGACCATCAGCGTCGCCGTGTGCACCCGGGACCGGCCGGAGGACATGGCAAAATGCCTCGCCTCTATCGCCGCGCTGCGGGTCGCCCCGCTGGAGGTGATCGTGGTGGACAACGCGCCGGCCACGGATGCTACGGAGCAGTTGGTCAAGGAGCGCTTCCCCCAGTTCCGCTACGTCCGAGAAGACACCCCCGGCCTGGATCATGCCCGCAACCGGGCCATCGCGGAGGCCAAGGGCGAAGTCATCGCCTACACCGACGACGACGTGATGGTCGACCCCGGCTGGGTCGAAGCCTTGGGCCGGGTATTCGGAGAAGATCCGGCGGTCGGGCTGGTGACCGGCTTGATCGAGCCCGCGGAGTTGGAAACCGAAGCCCAGGCATTGTTCGAGCGCTACGGTGGATTCGGCCGCGGCTGTGTCCGCAGTTATCTCCACTCGCTGCCCGGAGCACCGATGCCCTGGCATCTGGTCGGCGCCGGGCAACTCGGTGCGGGGGCTAACATGGCGATCCGCCGGTCGCTGTTTGAAAAGATCGGCTGGTTTGATCCGGCGCTCGATGTCGGGACGCCGACCCTGGGTGGCGGTGACCATGAGATCTTCTTCCGCTGTGTCCGGTCAGGGATGATCTGTCTTTACGAGCCGACTGCGGTGGTGCGTCACCGCCACCGGCGCACGATGCAGGAGCTGTCGAAGCTCCTCTATAGTTACGGCCACGCGACCCGTTGCTTTTTCGAACGCGAGGCCGCGGAGTTCCCACCTGACCGACCGGGAATCAACAAGTTGATCCGCTGGTGGTGGCGGTATTGGGCTTGGGAACGCTGGAAGAAGTCGATGTGGACGCCTTCGTGGTTCCCCCGCGAGTTGGTGCTCCGCGAGATCAAGGGTTACCTCGACGGCATCGGCGGCTACCGACGCGCCCGGAAAAAGATCGTCGCCGATGAATCGAGGCGACCTGATACTTTCAACATCCCGTCGACGGACGGCAAGTCGGACCTCGGCCGGACCGGATTGGTGGTGGTGAACATCGCGGAGCCCCTGCGTGCCTTGGTAGAAGGGCTCGAGAAGGAGTCGCTGGAAGTCTTGGTTGAATGGCAAGGCAAGCCGCTCGGGCGGATCACCATGCGGAGTCTTGGCGCGGCCATCTCTCCGTCCCGGCTGGCGGATGAAATTTCGCGCGTGCTGTGGTGGCAGGTGGTCACCGTGGGCGACGAGGATCCGGGAATTTCCTGGTCGAGGCAGGTGACCCGGCTCCAGGACTTGATCCGTCCGCCCGCGCCGGTGTCTCCCGCGCCGGCGGAAGCGGCCGGGGTGAGCATCATCGTGGCGACTTGCGATCGTCCGGAGGACCTGCGGCGATGTCTCGCGTCTTTGTTCGCTTTAGAAACCAAGCGACGCTTGCAGGTCATCGTCGTCGATAACCGTCCGGGGCTGCCGGGGATCCAAGGGGTGCTGCGCGATTTTCCTCAGGTGGAGCTGGTAGAAGAGAAGCGTCCGGGCTCGTCCTATGCCCGGAATGCGGGCATCGCCGCTGCGCGGGAGGAAATCGTCGCGATGACCGACGACGACATGGTGGTCTCGCCCGGGTGGCTGGAGCGGCTGGTCGAGCCGCTGGGCCGTGCCGACGTCGCGGCGGTGACCGGCCATACTTTGCCGGCCAGTTTGGAAAGCGAGGCTGAGATGGAGTTCGAGGCATATGGCGGTTTCGGTCGTGGCTATGAGGTCCGGGAGTTTGACGAATATTGGTTTCACCGCTGGAGGCGGCGGGCCACTCCGACCTGGCAACTCGGCGGCACGGGCAATCTCGCTTTCCGCCGCAGCTTGTTCGAGGATCCGCAGGTGGGGCCCTTCGAAGAATGCCTCGGGGCGGGGGTGCCGGCGGGAGTCGGCGAGGACACGCTCTGGTTCTATCAGATCCTGCGTGCCGGCCATGTCGTGATCTACGAACCGGCCGCGGTGGCGTGGCACCACCACCGGGTGACCCGCGAAGGACTGCGTCGGCAGTTGCTCGCCTACTCGAAAGGGCACGTCGCCTATCATCTGGTCACGCTGCTTAAGTTTCGCGACAAGCGCGCGCTGGTCCGGATATTCTATGAGTTGCCGCAGGCGATGCTCTCCCGCGTCTGGGGTCGGCTGCGCGGAACCTACGACTATCCTTGGAAGCTGCTGGCGATCGAGACTTACGGGATGCTCGCCGGGCCTTGGTCATTGTGGCAAAGCATGCGGCATGTGAAAAAGCACGGCCCCGGCGCCCGCCCGGCCTCACCCTCTTCCGATCCCGCATGAATCTCGAACAGATCACCCCGGCCCCCGCCGAGATCTCCACGGCGCGGCGCTGGCAACACGCTTGGGACGTGCTCGTCGTGCTCACGGCGCGAGATCTCAAGGCGCAGTACAAGCGGTCCGTGCTCGGCTTCGGGTGGGCACTCGGCAGCCCGGTCCTGCAGTTGATCATCTTCTCCACCATCTTCCGCAATGTCCTCGGCTCGCAGATCCCGCACTATCCGTGCTTCGTTTACATCGGCGTGCTGGTCTGGGGTTGGTTCCAAGGCTCGCTCGCCCAGAGCGTCGGGCTGATCACCGGCAATGCGGCGCTTGCCCGCCAGCCGGGATTTCCGCTGACGCTGCTGCCGCACGTCACGGTCAGCGTCCGCTTCCTCCACTTCGCGATCGCCTGGCCGCTGCTGTTCGGCCTGCTGTGGTATGAAGGCCTGCGGCCGAACGTCGCGTGGGCCGCCTTGCCACTGCTACTAGGAATCCAGTATTTGCTCGCCGTTGGCATCGCCTATCCGCTCGCGTCGCTGAACGTGCTGCACCGCGACATCCAGCACATCGTCGTTGTGCTACTGCAGCTGATGATGTTCGTGACGCCGGTCTTCTACGATCTGGCGGTGGTGCCGGAGGAGCTGCGACAGTGGTTTTACATCAATCCGATAGTCAGCCTGATCGATGCCTGGCGCTCGGTCCTGCTTTTCGGCCGGTGGCCGGACTCGCGGACCCTGTGGATCCTGTTTGGGGCCGGGGTCTTGCTGATCGTCGCCGGCCGGAAGATCTTTGTCGCCCAGAGCCATCGTTTCGTGGAGGAAATGTGAACGAGTCCCGCATCATCGCCGAGTCGGTCTTCAAGCGGTATCGCCACCGCCGAAAAGCTGCGTCCAGCGGCCACGAGTTGCCGCTGGCGCTGCGCGACGTTTCCTTTTCGGTCGGGCCGGGCGAAATGCTCGGGGTAGTCGGCGCGAACGGCGCGGGGAAGTCGACCCTGCTCCGCCTGCTCGGTGGGATTGGGCGGCCGACCAGCGGCAGCATCCGCACGGCAGGCCGGGTCGGCGCGCTGCTTGATCTCGGTGGTGGCTTTCTCGGTGACCTCAGCGGGCGGGAGAACGCGATGCTGGCGGGTGTCGTCGCCGGGCTGTTGCGGCGGGAGATGAATGAGCGCTTCGATGACATCGTCGCTTTCGCCGAACTGGAGGATTTCATTGATGAGCCGGTCCGCACTTACAGCACCGGCATGATGATGCGGCTGGCATTTTCGGTCGCGGTGCACACCGATCCCGAGATTCTGCTGGTGGATGAGTTCCTGTCCGTCGGTGATCTGGCTTTTCAGGCGAAATGCCACGCCCGGATCACAGCGCTCCGCCAGTCCGGCTGCTCGATCGTGATGGTCTCCCATGGCATGGACCAGGTCCGGCAGCTCTGCAGCCGCGCGCTGTGGCTGAAGCACGGCGAGGTCGCAGCTTTCGGCAGCGCCGAGGTGGTCGCCGGACTTTACGAAACGGAGATGCGCGAAGAGACCCTACGCCGGACACCGGAAGGACCCGCGCGGCGGCTTGGCGGGGACATCGCGCTGGTGCCGCGGGAGAACCGCTTCGGGACCTTCGAAGTGGAGATCGACTCGGTGGTGCTGCATCCCGGACAGATCGTCCGTTCCGGCGGGCCGATGGCGGTGACCATCGCCTACCATGCCCAGTCGCGGGTCGCCGCGCCGGTCTTCGTCGTTTCGATCACCCGCGAGGACGGGACGGTGTGCTTGGACACCAACACCCATCTGGCGCGGGTCGAGGTGCCGGATTGCGAGGGACCGGGAAGCATCCGTTTCACGCTGGACCGGCTGGACCTCGGGGCTGGCAGCTATTTCCTCGACGCGGGCGTCTTCGAGTCGACGTGGAAGCACGCTTACGACTACCACTGGCATGCTTATCCGTTCTCCGTCGAGGGTGCTGCCGACCAGAAGGGGCTGCTTGCGCCGCCGTGTCGTTGGAATTTGGAGGTCTAACCGGTCTCCGCGGTTCCCATCGGCGATGGCCTCCATTTCCTGCCGAGTTCCAGGCATGCTCCGCGGATTGTCCTTCTCACCCATTTCCGCACCGGCATCTTTCGGCCCATGGCTACGCTGACTGAATCCCACGCCGATCTGGAGACCACCCGGGGGCCGATGCGGGTCCACACCTTCGCTCCGGTCGCGCCGGGGAAGTATCCGGCGGTAATCTTTTTCTCCGAGATCTTCCAAGTTACCGGGCCGATCCGCCGGATGGCGGCGGCGCTGGCGGGGGAGGGCTATCTGGTGGCGGTGCCCGAGGTTTATCATGAGTTCGAGCCGCTGGGGACCGTGCTGGCTTACGACCAGCCGGGCTCCGACCGGGGGAACGAGCTGAAGTTCACCAAGGAGCTGGCGTCCTACGACGAGGATGTGGACGTGCTGGTAAGCTGGCTGCGCGGCCATGGGTCGTGCAACGGGAGAATCGCGAGTTATGGTGTCTGCCTGGGCGGCCATCTCGCGCTGCGGGCCGGCTTTCATGAAGGAGTCTCGGCCGTGGCGTGCTACTACCCGACCGATGTCCATTCGGCGACGCTCGGGGCGGGGAAGTCGGACGATACTTTGAAACGGCTCGGCGGGATGGAGGCGGCGATGCTTTTCGTCTGGGGTAGGCAGGATCCCCACATTCCGAAAGAAGGCCGCGAGCTGATTCATCGGACGCTGGAGGAAAGCAGGCGGGACTTCGAGTGGCACGAGTTCAACGCCGCGCATGCCTTCTTGCGAGACGAGGGGCCGCGCTACAACCCGGCGCTGGCGAGGGTGTGCAAGGCGCTGCTGCTGCGCTCTCTGGGGGAGGCCCGTTGATCGCGAGTCAAAGATCCAGGTTCTCTAACAGCTTCCTTAAGTCCGGCTTGGCCATCACGTGGTCGAGTCGCGGGTCGCGGAGGATGTCGGCGTAGCGGCCGGATTTGGCGAGGGCGCGGAGTTCAGGATCATGGATGATCAGCGAGCGGAGTTCGGGCTCCTCCATCACGGGGATCGCCTTCGGCGGAGTGCCGCCGTCGCCGAGCGCGATCAACTTCGCGAGGGTCACGCGGGCATCGTCGGCGAGTGGATCGAAGTTGCGAAACCAGTCTGAGGGCAGGGCGCGGTCGATCGATGCCTTCAACTCCGCAAGGAAGGCCGAGCGGGCGGGAGCGGCGTCGGGACCATCGACAAAGCGGCGGATTTCGGCGACCGAGCCGACGTTGCGCAGGGCGGTGGCGCCGGTGAACCAGAGCAGCGAGGCGGGGACCAGGCTGAAGAGCAGGGTGAAGGCCCAGCGCACGGGGGACTTGCGGTTTTTCTCGGCGATCACCTGGTCGGGCTTGCCGAAAGGGCGGGAGATAAAGCGGACTAACAGACGAAGCAGGAGGAAGGTGACGAGGGCGGCGAAGGCGGGGGCGGCGATGGAGAGCCAGGGCATTTCGTGGCCGGTGAGGCCGCTAGCCATGGCGGGGGCGTGCCGCCAGGTGAAGAAGCCCGCGAAGCCGCTGAGGCAGAGGACGAGTGACCCGAAGACGATCCGCAGGAGGCCGCGGAGCACGGCGAGGCTGGCGCAGGCGCCGAATATCAACAGTGCGGCAGTCCCGAGGCTGACCTGCGGGATGCTCTGGAGGTCGAGCGCGGCGAGGAGGTCTTTCATGGGACCTTTGGAGTGCAACGGCACGACGTCGCTGTGGCTGGAGGTGGGGCATGCCACTCCGGGACGGCCGCGGACGGCCCTTCAGATCCGCCTCGCCTTTCCGTGAGGCGGCCCGCACCCGCATCGAAAGCGGAGTCGTGCCTCCGCACTCCATATTTCCGCAGGTCGTTCATGCTTCCGGACCCGGGAAGCCGCCGACTTGGCCGCGGTGGCGCAGGAGGTGGTCGCAGACGACGAGGATGGCCATCGCTTCGACCATCGGGACGGCGCGCGGCAGCACGCAGGCATCGTGGCGGCCGCGGCCGGCGAGATCGGTGTTCTCGCCGCCGCTGGTGACAGTTTCCTGGGAAGTCATGATGGTCGCGGTCGGCTTGAAGGCGACGCGGAAGACGATGTCCTCGCCGTTGGAAATGCCGCCCTGGATGCCGCCGGAGCGATTGCTGGTGGTGCGGACCTTGCCGTCGACCATGCGGAAGGGGTCGTTGTGTTCGCGGCCTGTGAGAAGGGTGCCCGCGAAGCCGGAACCGATCTCGAAGCCCTTGGTCGCGGGCAGGGAAAGCATGGCCTTGGCGAGTTCGGCTTCCAGCTTGTCAAAGACGGGCTCGCCGAGGCCGGGCGGGCAGTTGCGGATGACGCACTCGACGACGCCGCCGATCGAGTTGCCCTCACCGCGGACTTGCTTGATGCGCTCGATCATCGGCTCGACCATCGCCGGGTCGGCGGTGCGGACGATGTTGCCCTCGATATCGCCGCGGGTGACGGTGGCCGGGTCGACGCTGGCGTTGAGATCGTGGATCGACTTGACCCAGGCGAGGACTTCGATTCTCGGCGCGAGGTGCTGGAGGACTTTCATTGCGACCGCGGCACCGGCGACGCGGCCGATGGTTTCGCGGGCCGAGGCGCGACCGCCGCCGGAGAGGGCGCGGATGCCGTACTTCGCATCGTAGGTGTAGTCGGCATGGGACGGCCGGTATTTTACGGCCATCTCGTCGTAAGCACCGGGCCGCTGGTCCTCGTTGCGGACGACCACGGCGATCGGGGTGCCGAGGGTCATGCCGTCGATCAGACCGGAGAGGATCTCGGCCTTGTCGGCCTCCTTGCGCGGGGTGACGATCTCGCTCTGGCCAGGGCGGCGGCGGTCGAGCTCGTGCTGGATGTCTTCAACGGTGAGCGGGACGCGGGGCGGGACGCCGTCGATGATCACGCCCACGCCGCCGCCGTGCGATTCGCCGAAGGTGTGGATGCGGAAGGCGTGGCCGAAAGTCGATGACATGCGCGGACTGTAGGCAGCCGCGGCCTCCCGCCAAGAGCGGATCTTCTTACGGTTTGGCGGGCAGGAACAGGATGCAGATCGGGTTCGGGGCGCTGACGACGGCGGCGGGCGCGCCGAGTTTGCCGGTGGCGGGATCGAGTGGGAGGGAGGCGAGGGTGTTCGAGTCCTGGTGGGCGCAGAGCAGCCACTTGCCGTCCGGGGAGATCGTGAAATGGCGGGGGATCTTGCCGCCGCAGGGGACGACTTCGACGGGCGTCAGCTTGCCGGTGGCGGCGTCGCGGGAGAAGACGGCGATGCTGTCGTGGCCGCGGTTCGAGGCATAGACGAACTTGCCGTTCGGGTGGACCTGGATTTCGGCAGTGGTGCTCTTGCCCGACCAGCCGTCGGGCAGGGTCGGGACGCTGTGGAGGGTCTTGAGGGCGCCGTCGGCAGCGTTGAGATCGCAGGCGGTGACGGTGTTATCGAGTTCGTTGACGACATAGGCGTGCTTGCCGTCCGGCGAGAAGTCCATGTGGCGGGGGCCGGCGCCCGGAGTGCCGGACCAGGCGGCGGGCTCGGGGGTGGTCGATTTGCCCGTGGCGGGATCGACCGTAAAAGTCAGCACCTTGTCGATGCCGAGGTCCGGGACTAACAGGTGCTTTCCCTTGAAATACACACCGTGGGCATGCGGGCCATCCTGGCGGTCGGTCCGCGGGCCCTTGCCCTCGACCTTGACCGCGAAGCCGGGTCCGGCGGGCAGGCCGGCATCGTCGAGGAGGGTGCTGGAAGTGGTGCCATCGCTGTAGTTTGCGGCGGCGAGAACCTTGCCGGTGGCGTCGATGGCGAGGTGGCAGGGGTTGGCTCCCTGGGACGAGGTTTCGGCGAGAAATTCGAGGGTGTCGCCGAGCTTGAAGACGGCGAGGCTGCCTTTCGGGTGGGCCTCCGACTTGCCGACCGAATAGAGGAGCGGCTTGGTCGGATGCAGCGCGAGGAAGC
>JAYTLR010000044.1:0-148372 GCA_043729195.1 Akkermansia sp. | reverse complement strand
GCGGTGCCCTTCGCGGTGATCAATGATTTCGCCTTCCTCCACAGCCAGGACGAGGAGACCCGTCGGGCGGGCTTGATCGAGGCGGTGAAGGTGTCGCTGGTGAAAGACGGCGCGTTTTTCGAGTGGATCGAGAAGCATGTGGAAGAACTCGCGGCGCTGGTGCCGGACGCCTTGGAGACCTGCGTCGAGCAATCCGCGCTGCTCCATGCCCGGCACATCGCGCAGGGCGGCGATCCGTTTGAGACCGGCAGCAGCCGGCCGCTGGACTTCGGCCATTGGGCGGCCCACAAGCTCGAGCAGCTCAGCGGGTTCGCTTTGAGCCATGCCCATGCGGTGGCGATCGGCGCGGCGCTGGATACGCTTTATTCCGCGCGCTGCGGGCTGCTTCGCGAAAGCGTGGCGGAGCGGGTGATCGATGTGATTTCCGGCCTGAAACTGCCGCTCTGGCACGAGGCGCTGGACCTGCGCGATGCCGAGGGGCGTCGGCGGGTTCATGAGGGATTGGAGGAGTTCCGCGAGCATCTGGGCGGCGAGCTGACGGTGCTGCTGCTGCGTGAGGCGGGGACCGGGCAAGACGTCCATGCGCTGGATGAGGGGCTGGTTGATGCGTGCCTGGATCTGCTGCGGGAGCGGCAGGCGCTGTTAGATGCGGCGCAGCCGGTGCCGAAGGTGTAGCGGCGTGTCTATGACCGCCGGTGACTGTGATGAAGCGACGGGTGGGTGGGTTCGTTTCCGGGGGAGAAGCGGGTAGGCGGGATGGGTACTTTTACGAAGTGCGGCGGTCATAGACGCGCCGCTACATTTGTTAGTCGCCGTCCGGCTTTGACAGGTCTTTCACGGGGCTCGGCGGGTAGATGAAATCCTCCGGCTTGTCGGGCTTGGCCGGGTCGAAGGGCTGAACGTCGGGGCGCAGTTTTTTCGCGAGGTCCGGGACTTTCGTGCGGATGCCTTCCACCACGCACTTCGCCAGTTCGTAGCTGCCGTAGTTGTTATGATGGGTGCCGTCCTGGAAGGCGAGCATCAGCCGGTCGCCGAGCGCCTGATAGAAAATGCGGCTCATTGCGTGGAGGTCGATCAACGGCACTTCGAACTCCGCGGCGACCGAGCGGACGGCCTCGGGGTAGCCGCCGAGCGTGTCCTTCTTCACGCCGCTGGATCGCTCTACTGAAGTGATCAGCACCGGGTGGCCTCCGAGCTTGCGGACCTTCTTCACGATGACGACCAGGTTGGCGCGATAGACGGTGAGGGCGTCCGGCGACCTGTCCTTCATGTCGTTGTGACCGAACTGGACGAGGACGTGGTCGCCAGGTTTCAGCGAACGATATACCTTTTCGATGCGGCGGGCTGACAGGGAGCTGCGGATCGACTCGCCGGACTCCGCGAGATTGGCGACGGCGACGTCCGGGCCGAAGAAGCTGGGCAGCATCTGGCCCCAGGAGTTCCAGGGTTCGTAAGGCTGGTCCGTCACCGTCGAGTCGCCTAACAGGTGAACGGTGATCGCGCTCTCCACACGCCGGATTTCCAGCTTGTCGATGCAGGGCCGGGGGCCGTTGAACTCCAGGGTGAGCTTGTTGTCCCAGTGGAGGTAGGGCTTTTCACGGTCCTTCAGGCGGACCGCGCTGCCGCCGGGAATCGCGGGCTGGCGGACGTGGGCGGTGAAGCGGTGGACGACGGGCTTGCCGGCCGGCGTTTTGATCGACTCCAGCATCAACTGCCGCGACTCGGCTTTCACGGTCGTATCGGACTCCGCGGCGGGATCGCCGAGGGTCAGGGTGACCTCGTAGTTGCCTTCGGGCGCGGTCATCGAGAAATAGAAGCCGCCGCTGCCGGTCACGTGGCCGGGACCGTCGACGGGTTTGCCCGCGAGGTCGAAGCCGTGGCCATTCGCGGGATCGAAGCGGTCGCCCGCCTTGACCGCGACATGGCCGGGCGCGGGCTCGCCGCTGCCAAAGTCGAATTTCCACGCGGTCTCCGCCGCAGCCGGCAGGACAGAGAGAATCGAGGCGAACGAAAGAACCGAAGGAAAGCGCATGATGGGAGAGTGTGGATAGCGAAGTGCCTTGTCGTGTCACCCGAACGGGGCAATGGATTGTCGCAGGCTGCGCGCTAGGCTGACGGATTGAGCATGTTTGGGAACATTAGTCGGCGCGTGGTGCTCGGATTTTTCGTGGGCACGATGCTGCACGGTGCCGCCGCCCAGGACGCCCGGCCGGACATGGATGATTCCGCGCGGCGGACCGTGGCGACATCGCTGCCAACGCTGTGGATCGCAGGGGACTCAACGGTGCGCAATGTCGGGGTTTGCCGCGGCTGGGGGCAGGATATTGGCGGCTTTCTCGATCCCGAAAAAGCCCAAGTCCAGAACCGGGCGATCGGCGGGCGATCCTCGCGGACGTTTTTCACCGAAGGCCGCTGGGACGAGATGCTCGGCGAGATGAAGAAGGGCGACATGGTCTTGATCCAATTCGGCCACAACGACGTCGGCCCGCTCGACGAGCGAGGGAAGTTCCGGGGATCGGTCAAGGGCATCGGCGACGAGACCGAACAGGTGAAGAAGCCGGACGGCGGCGTGGAGACGGTGCGCAGCTTCGGCTGGTATCTGAAGTACTATGCCCGTAGTGCGAAGGCGAAGGGCGCGACGGTGGTGTTGTGTTCGCCGGTGCCGCACAAGAAATTCGAAGGCGATTGGAAGGAGTGGCGGCCTTGGGTCAAGGCCTGCGCCGAAGCGGAGGGCGTGCTTCACCTGGACCTCGCGGGGATCATCGCCGGGCGCTATGCGGCGATGAAGCCGGCGGAGGTGGAAGCCTTCTTTGTCGACAAGGGCACGCACACCAATGCGGCGGGCTCGATGTTCAACGCGAAGGCTGTGGTTGACGGCTTGAAGGAGTTGCCGGGGGATCCTTTGGGTGGATTTTTGAAGGAGGTGAGGTGAATGTGGGGCGACGTTCCCGGGGGCGCTGGTCTGCAGACCGGCAGTCAAACGAGCGAGGGTTTGGGCGTGGCAGTCAGGGACCATTCGAGCCGGTCGCAGACCGGCGCTCCCGGGGGGGAGATCATTGGCTTTTGGTCAGCCAGCGCGCTTTGTAGAGGGTTTCGCCTTTGAAGGTCAGTTTGGCGGCGGAGTGGAGGAATTCGAGCTGCTCCGTCCACCAGTTCTTCCCGGAAGCCTGGACCACCACCAGTCGGCCGGTGACGGGATGGATATCGGCGGACTTCACTTTGACGCGGTCCTTGATGTCGGGATCGGGACGGAAGACGGCGTCGTCGCGGTGAAAGCGCCAGACGCTGGCATGGGTCGAAAGGATCAGATCGGGCGAGCCCGGCACGGCGCGGAGATCGTGGCCATCCTCGTCGGGGAGCTTGTGGCGCGCTTTCACGGTGATCTTGTCGTCGGCTATTTCACAGGCGAGCAGTTCGCTGCAGCCCAGGGCCCACAGGCATCTCCGGGCGTCGTCCCAGACCAGGCCGTGGGCGGAGGGGAGCGGGAGTTCGGCGATGCTTTTCTCGGGGATTTTCTCGTCGAAGAGCAGGACCTTGTTGCCGTTCGCGTTGACGGAAGAAGCGACGGCGATCGTCCCGCCGGGCAGGGCTTCGATCGAGTGGGCGCTCGGGACGCGGGCCCACCACAGGGCCTTGCCGGAGGGGAGTTCGAGCAGAGCGCAGCCGCCGCCGGACGAGGTGACGAGCAGCCGCTTGCCGCCGTTGAGCGGCTTGCATTCGTCGGTGGTGTTGAAGGTGTTTTTCAGGTCGGCGGGGATCTCGGGGCGGTCCTTCCCGCGCCAGGACCAGAGCTTGGCAGGCGGATCCGCGGCGGGGTCGATCTGGAAGACCTCGCTGCCGCCGCAGACCAGCAGGAGATCGCCGGCGAGGGCGGAGGTGGCGAGCAGCAGCGAGGCGAAGAGGGTGCGGATCATCGGGCGGGGACTCCGTTGCGGGAGGATGAATGCTTGCCCTTAAAACCGGGAGGGGAACAACGAAAGGGACGAAATTGACGAAAGGTATCACTGCCATGCGATGGGTGTTGGCTTTGGCGATGATGGTGCTGCCTCTGGGCGCGCAGGAAAGCGGTGTGGAGATTGTGGAGGCGGCGCGGAAGCAGGTCGGCGTGACGATTTCTTACGATCCCGAGTATGTGGCGCTGAAGTATCCAGGGGGTGATTTGCCGCGTGAGAAAGGAGTCTGCACCGACGTGGTGATCCGGGCCTTGCGCGACGGGCTTGCGCAGGATCTCCAGAAGCTGGTGCATGAGGATATGAAGGTGAACTTCGATGCCTACCCGAAGAACTGGGGTCTGTCGCAGCCGGATAAAAACATCGATCACCGCCGCGTGCCGAACTTGCGGGCCTACTTCAAGCGCAAGGTGATGGTGCTACCTGTGAAGAATGTCGCGGGCCGCTTCCAGCCCGGCGACCTGGTCACTTGCACCGTGCCTCCTAATCTGCCGCACATCATGATCGTGAGCGACAGGAAGACCGCGGAAGGCGTGCCGCTGGTGATTCACAACATCGGGCGCGGGGCGCAGGAGGAGGACGTGCTGTTCACCTATCCGCTGACCGGGCATTACCGGTGGAAGTGAAGCCAAGCCCCCTCTCACTCTTCGATCGCCACGAACTTCCCCTTGAGATAGCGGCAGCGAAACGGTGGCGCGGACTTCATCGGGTCCCAGCCGTTGGCACGGCCGTAGTCGATGGCGATCGGCGGCATCTCGTGGTTCACCACGCGTGGGACGTCGGCGATCATGAACTGCCCGGCGGCGGAGGCGCTCATTTCGATCCACAGCTCGTTCTTGCCGCCGCGGTTGCGGACGATCCAGCGGTAGTGGGTGTCGCGGTGGTTGATCGCCTTGAGGCCTTTGGTGGGGAAGAGCATGATGTTAGATTTTTTGGAGCACCTCGCCGAAGACTGAAACCGTGTCGTCGAGATCCGCTTCGGTATGGGCGAGGCTGAGGAAGCCGGTTTCGTAGGGACTTGGGGCGATGTAGATGCCTTTGTCGAGGCAGCCCCAGAAGAATTTCTTAAACAGCTCCAGGTCCTGCTTCATCACGTCGTCCACGTTCACGATCTCGCGGTCGGTGAAGTAGAGGCAGAACATCGAGCCGGTGCGGTTGAAGCGGTAGGGGATCCCTTTGGCTTGCATGACGGTGTGGAGGCCGGCTTCGAAGTGGGCGCCGAGTTGTTCCAAGCGGTCGTAGCCGTTCGGCATGCCTTCGGTCCCGGCGAGTTGCTTGAGCTGGGCCAGTCCGGCGGCCATGGCGAGCGGGTTGCCGGAGAGGGTGCCGGCCTGATAGACGGGACCGATGGGGGCGACCATGTCCATCACATCGGCGCGGCCGCCGAAGGCTCCGACCGGCAGGCCGCCGCCGATGACCTTGCCGAAGCAGCTCAGGTCGGGTGTTAGATTTTCGATGCCCTGCACGCCGGCTTTGCCGAGGCGGAAGCCGGTCATCACTTCGTCGAAGATGAGCAGCGCGCCGTGCTTCCTGGTGATGGAAACGAGGAGGTCGAGGTAGCCGGGCTTCGGAAAGACGAGGCCGGCATTGGCGGGGTAGGACTCGACGATAATGGCGGCGATTTCCTCCCCCCGGGCGGCGAAGAGGGCTTCGAGCGCGGCGGGGTGGTTATAGGGCAGAACGATGGTCTTTTCCGCGAAGGCCTTTGGCACGCCGGCGGAGTCGGGCTCGCCGTGGGTCAGCGCGCCGGAGCCGGCGGCGACGAGGAGCGAGTCGGAGTGGCCGTGGTAGCAGCCGTCGAACTTCACGATGTAATCGCGCTTGGTGAAGCCGCGGGCGAGGCGGATCGCCGACATGGTGGCCTCGGTGCCGGAGGAGGTCATGCGGACCTTTTCGACCGAGGGCACCCAGTTGCAGATCGTTTGCGCCATCTTGACTTCGTAAGGATTCGGGATGCCGAAGGAGATGCCGTCCTTGGCGACCTCGTGGATGGTGCTGGTGATGACGGTCGGCGCGTGACCGAGGATGTTCGGGCCCCAGGAGCCGATGTAGTCGATGTAGGTTTTGCCATCGACGTCCTCGATCCGGCTGCCCTTGGCGCGGCGGACGAAGAAGGGTTCGCCGCCGACATTGCGGAAGGCGCGGACGGGAGAATTCACACCGCCGGGGATGACTTCCTTGGCGGCGGCGAAGAGTTTTTGGGAAAGCGGACCGGTCACACCGGGAAGATGGACGCTGCGGCGCGGGTGGCCAACCCCGAAAGTCGCGCGACTCTTCGGTGGCAGGGTGGTTCGTTCCCGGTAACCTCCCGACGGTCGGGCTCGTACTCGTGACTTGGACTCCCATGAAATATCGCTTTCTGCTCATCGCCTTGCCTTTGATGCTCCTTCCCGCCGTCCGATCGCAGACGGCGGCGGAGAAGATCGGCCTCTCTTTCAAGCGCCTCGACCGCGATGGAAACGGCAAGGTGACGCGTGAGGAATCCGGCAAGGCGAAGTGGTTCGACCACGGCGACGAGAACAAGGATGGCCAGCTCACGCTCGACGAGGCGGTCCGGCGGCTGTCGGGGCTGGTCGAAAAGCACGGGACTCCCGAGCCGGAAGTGGAGCCGCCCGACGAGTCGCTGAAAGAGCAGCCGCAGGTGCTGAAGGCGAGCGACCACGGTGTTGGTCGGCGGGTGCCTGAGATGGTGTTAACTGACATCGCGGGCAAGGCCGTGAAGCCGGCGGCGGGGAGCAAGGCGACGGTGATCGTGTGCTTCGGCGCGTCGTGCCCGATCAGCAAGAAGTTCGGCCCGGAACTGGCGCGGCTGGAAAAGGATTATGGCGCGAAGGAGGTCGGCTTCCTGTTCTGGTGCCCGGTCGATGGTGTGAAGAACGAGGAACTGAGTGAGTTCGCGACCACCCATGGCTTGAGCTCACCGGTCATCGCCGGAGCGAAAGGCGGACTGGCGAGCGCGCTGCGGCCTACGACCACGACGGAGGTCTTCGTGCTTGATGCCGCGCGCACGCTGGTCTTTCGCGGCGCGGTGAACGACCAGTATGGTCTCGGCTACAGCAAGCCGTCGGCGACGCAAAACTACCTCCGCGATGCGCTCGACGCGGTGCTGCGCGGCGAAAGCCCGCCAGTGGAGGCGAACACGGCGCCGGGCTGCGCGCTCGATCTTGAGGCACCGGTGGCGGCCACCGCGGCCACGCCGACTTATCATCGCGAGATCAGCCGGATCATGCAGGCCCATTGCGTGGAATGCCATCGCGAAGGCGGGCTCGGTCCGTTCGCGTTGGAGAGCCATGAGGACCTTGAAGAACACGCCGGGATGATTCGCAAGCAGGTCGAACGCGGGGCGATGCCGCCGTGGTTCGCCGCGCCGGGAGCGCATGCGATTTTTTCCAACGACCGCTCGATGCCGGAAGCCGACAAGTCCGCGCTGCTGACCTGGCTGAAGTCCGGCCGTCCGCTTGGGGATGCGGCGGAAGCACCTTTAGCGCGGAAGTTCGCGGAAGGCTGGACGGTCGGGACGCCCGATGTGGTGTTCCAGATTCCGGAACCGGTCGCAATCAAAGCGGAGGGCACCATGCCCTATCAGAAGCGGGTGGTGGAGACGATGTTCGCCGAGGACCGCTGGGTGCAAGGCTACGAGATCCTGCCGACCGCGCCGGAGGTGGTGCATCATGTGATCGTGAAAGTTCATTCCAAGGGCTCGGTGATCCGCGAACGGGGTGAGGGCGAGGAGGGATTCTTCGCCGCCTACGTGCCGGGAAACAGCCACCGGATGCTGCCGCCGGGCTTTGCCAAACGGCTGCCGGCGGGGTCGAGGCTCAGCTTCCAGATCCACTACACGCCGAATGGCAAGGCGACGGCGGATCAACTCAAAATCGGCCTGATTTTCGCGAAGGAGGCCCCGCGCAACGAGGTCCACGTCGCCGCGGTCGCGCAGCCGCGGCTGAACATCCCGCCGGGCGAGGCGAACCACCTGGAAAACAAGCGCCAGGTCATCCCGGTGAATATGAACATCACCGCCTTCATGGCCCACATGCATGTCCGTGGGAAGAGCTTCAAGTACGAGCTGACCACACCCGACGGCAAGACCGAGACGCTGCTCGACATCCCGCGCTACGACTTCAACTGGCAACTCCAGTATGACTACGCGCAGCCGAAGTTCATCCCTCGCGGCAGCACCATGGTCATCACTGCGGTCTTCGACAACAGCAGCGGCAATCCGGCGAATCCGGATCCGACCAAGACCGTGCGCTGGGGTGACCAGACTTACGACGAGATGATGATCGGATATGTGGAGCACTACCGGCCGCTGCGGTGAGGGTGGAGCAGGGGACAGGGGACAGGGGACAGGGGACAGGGGACAGGGAGGTTTGCTGCTCTCTGCGCTGCCGGAACGGTCAAGGTGCCGGGACCGGGACGACCTTGTCGGCGGTGGGGAAATCGGCGGGGACTTCGGCGGTGCGCTCGACCTTGCCGCTGACCGACCACTCGGTGCCACGCTGGAGGAGTTCGTAGAAGCCGCGGCAGCGCATCGCTTCGACATCGTGGCCCATCGGGGTGTGGAAGATCCGGCCCTTGCCGTAGGTGATGGTCAGCAACATCGGCTCGTGGCGCTTGGTCTGCGGCGAGAGCGCGGTGGCCTGGACCTCGGTGTTCTCGGCGGGGCCGCAGAGCTTGCAGTAGAGTTCGTCCTTGGCGTGGAGCCATTTGGCGGGCAGGCCCTTGGTGATCGGGTGGTTGGTATCGATGTGCTCGACCAGGAAGGGTTCGCGCGGGCCGTGGCTGCCGGCCCCGCCGGTGCTGGTGGTGTCGCGGACGATCTTGCCGTCCACCGCGTGGAGCCAGGCGCCGTCCTTGCCGAGCTTGCGGCCGCCCCAGCCGCCGACGCCGATCATCTTGTTGTATTCCTGCCACTGGCCGAAGGAATTGTCGGCGGCGTGGACGCAGACGAAGCCGCCGCCGTCCTGGACGTATTTCACGAAGTCCTGCTGCACCGGCTCCGGCCACATCTGGCCGTTGTAGTTGCTGAGCACCGCATCGTAGGCGGCGAAGTCCGGCTTCCAGGCCGCCCAGTCCTCGGGCTTGGCTTTGTCCGGCGGCGAGGTGCTGACGGCGACAGTGAAGACGCCGCTCGATTCAAGCGCCTCCTTGAGGACCGGGGTTGTGGACTTCCAGTCGTGGTTGTTCTGGCCGTCGAGGATCAGGACCTTGAGTTTGGTTTCCTGCGCGAACGAGAGGAGGGGGAGGAGGGCGAGCGAGGCGAAGAGCGTGGTTTTCATGGGAGACAGGATGGATTCGCCCCATGGAACGCGCGGTTTGACGGGGTCTTTCAAGGTTCTCGGTTGGGGCGCCCACTTCGCGCCCGAGAGTGAGGTGCTCGGATTTTCTCTGAACTAAGTTTCGAGAACGGGGAGCAGGGCAGGCGCGAGCCGGAGGGGCCGGCTAAGGCGTTGCTCCGGGTCGTCGAGAAGGAACCTCAAACAGTCTTGACCCGGGAAGCGCAGGTGAAGCTGCAAGAGTGCTTCGGCCTCAAGGAGCACCCCAGCCTCTGCGAAGGCCGCCTCCCGCTGCTCCTCAACCTTTGCACTCCCGACGGCAAACGCCTCGCCAGCACCACCGACTGGCCGCACTTCCTCGCCCACGAATGGCCGAGGCTGCGCCCGACCGTGGCGAGGAAATTCCTTGGTCATGTGTGGCGGTAGGGTGGGCTTTCAGCGGGGCAGAAACTTGCAAGCGACACGGGAGCGAGACAAAGTAAGATCGCCCGCTCATGGGCCGCAACAAACCCCATCTGCCTGCGAGGTGTAGAAAAAATGTCATCGCGTGGCACCTAACCCCATTCCGGCCGCGCCGTGACCATGATGATTGTTTCGTCCAGCCTGTTTCAGGATGCCATTCGTGGTTTCCAACCTCTCCCTTCATGACAGGAAGAAGGAAATTGCCGATCCGCTGGATGGCTGTTCCAAAATCCAAAGGCTCCAGTTTGCTTTTCCGGAGAAAACCAGTCCACTGCATCTGCTTGTCCGGCAAGGAATGGAATTCATCCGTCAGGGCAACCGGCAGCGTGGTGAACGGAATTTCGGTGGATCGTCGTTTGAAAGTCGCCTCAATCGCCTCGCGCAGAATCGCTCCTCGGAAGGATTGATTCTTCATAGCATCGCCTCCAGATAGGGCATCATCAGTTGGAGGAGCTCATGGGGAAGGGGAATCCACGGAATCAAACACGCTCCGCCCATGCGGATCTGAAGGGGTGAGTGGGAGGCCGCGGTCGGACGATGACGGATGTGACGATGCGGGAACCGACCCCAAGTACGACCCCAAGCACCATCGAAAGTGAGAAATAAGGGTGCCCTCCAGCGAGCTGCCCCAAGCTGGAGACCAGGCACGCCTTCATGTTGGTGCGCGGCTCGTTCATGCTTGGTGGTAAATCAACCGGGCCTGGGCATCAAAGGTATTGTTGGCCTGGGAGTTCCATGGCCGGACGATGCTTTCATCCCTCCTGACCCCAAACACGACATGTGGGGTTTCAGGATTTGACTTTGGGGAAGTAGCGGACGTGAGGCAGGCCTTCGAAATCGTCGTCCTGGGTCCAGAGCGTGGCCTTGTGGGCGAGCGTGATGGCGTAGATCATGGAGTCGGCCAGCGGGAGCTTGTGCTTGATGAAAAGGTCGGCCGCGGCGACCGCGATTTCCTCGTCGATGCCCACCACGATGCCGGACCGCATCGAAAGGGTGATCTCGTCGGCCTTCGCTTGGCCGCGCTTCTGGAGGGCGATCTTACGAACCTCGGTGATGACGACGGTCGGTACGATTAGTTCGGGCAGCTTGAGAAGAATCGGCCGGAAGTGCTTCGTGTTGGGACCTTGGTCGAGGCATTCGCACCACGCGCTCGAATCGAGGATGTCGAGTTTCATGGGCGTGGGTTTCATATGTCGCGGTCCGTCTCCCGCTCGAAATCAAGCGGCTCGTCGCCTTTGAGGAATCCAATGAGTTGCTCGGGTGTGAGAATGGGGCGGAGTTCGATGTGACCGTCCTTCTCGACGATGTTGAGCCGTTGTCCGGGCTTCAGATTCAGGGCATTCCGGACATCCTTCGGAATGACGACTTGGAATTTGGGTGATAAAAGCGAGATTGTCATATGAATGGTAATTTGGAGGGTGAAATTGGGATTGCAACCCGAATTTCCCAGAGGTGGAAGGCGCCCCCCTCGCTTCGAGCGCATTGCGGATCGCGATCCGCATGCATTCCACGAGGGACCGTGACCTCCGCGACCCGGCCGGCAGCACCGAGTGCCGCGTGGCTCCGCGGATTGCGGAGGAAGCTCGCTCGAATTCGCGGCGGTCAAACCTTGTCACTCGGTCGCACACCCGACGCACTGGATGTGGATCGGCGAGGCCTGACCCCGGGCACAGGCACATGCGGATCTGAAGGGGTGAGCGGGAGGCCGCGATCGGAGGATGGCGGATGTGACGATGCGGGAACCGACCCTAAGCACTGAACATTGAACACTGAACGCGGAGTGAGCGATAGAGACCCCCGAGAGTTCACGGCGAAGCCGCAACCCAGCATAGCAACACGAGGAAACTCCTACCGCTCGCCCGGCACTCCCGACGAACGCCCCCCGACAGGCCATCGCGAGCATCAAGGTAATTCCTTGACCTGGATATGGCGGTATTCCATCACGCCACGATCGCCTTCGAGACCGATGGGACCGGTATCTGGAAGCGCTAGCGCGGCTTCGAGAACCTCGCCATTGCAGGTGCAGTGGGCCACGCCGTCCTTCACGGTGACCTCGATCTGGTTCCACTCCTGGGGCTTGTAGTGCTTCAGCTCTTTGTAGGGGCCGGCGACCAGGTAGTCCCGGCACTGGAGCTGCGGTTTGCGGATGAAGATTCCGCTATCAGCATTCACGGTGGCTCGGAATTCGAGCTTGAGAACGAAATTCCTCGGATACTCCGCCACCGTGTAGATCTGACCGGTCAGGTTGTCGGCCTCGGCGGGGAAGGTGACGGCAATCACGCCGTCTTTGACCCGGTAGCGGCCGGCGTCGGCGACCTCGGTTTTGCCATCGTGTTTGGCGAGGATGGCCCCGGAATTCGGATCGCCGTTTTTGGTCTTTTCGCGAAAGCACCAGCCGGTGAGGTCGGTGCCGTTGAAGAGCGACCTGAAACCGGGTTCGGGCTTCCAGTCCTCCGCGTGAAGATGGACCGCGAGACCGAGGAGCAGCAGCGACGTAGCGAAATGACGTTTCATGGGTAAATTCAGATGCAGGCGGAGGGTGGAGGGTTCGCAATCGACGGCAGTTCCGCCTGGGATCAATCACTGGAACCGCCCACCGACGACCTGGACGGATGAAAGAAGCCCCAACCTCGCGGCGAGTTCAGGGCGGTCTGCTTTTGCGAGGATTTTATTAGGAGTGACATTGCTGCGGCAGGATCGATTGGCAAACATTTTCGGATTACACCCAGCCCACCACCGGAGATGGGTTCGTCCTTCAAGAGGAATGCCAGCCGTCTGGAACTTGCTGCCGAAGCCTTTCCCTTCGACCTCATCCTGGTCGTCCCCGAAAACTCAAAACGAGCAAACTCCCTCTCACTGATCGGCAATCCCCCGCCTCGTCTCCAGCCCCTATTACCAAGTCGCATCGCGTGAATCTTGTGGCTCGCCCGCTTGTAGAGGACTCGCATGTGGTCTTGGCCAAGGCTCTCTTCGAGATCCCTGATGCCGGGTGATGCCCGCGTTCCGCCACAGGACTCGGTCGCAACGGAGCCTGTTGAATCTCGCGCCCCCCAAAAGCCTAACAGATTCAAAATTCCAGGACCCCCGAGATGTGCGGATCTGAAGGGGCGAATGGGAGGCCGCGGTCGGAGGAAGGCGGATCTGACGATGCGGGAACCGACCCCAAGCGCTGCTCGTCTCCGTGAACGAATTGCCGGCCTTTTCAAGATCGGAAGGGGGCCGCTTGTGTCTTTTTTGCACAACAAGCGCAGGAATGCGGGGGCAGCGCCGTAAACCTGCCTCTTTGGACCCACGCCACGCATCCTCATGAAGCCCATCCTCATCGCCGCCCTGGTTTGCCTTGTCCCGCCCCTGCACGCGCAATCCAAGCCGAACGTGCTCATCATCGTCGCGGACGATCTCGGCTACAATGACGTCGGCTTCCAAGGCTGCAAGGACATCGCCACGCCGCACCTCGACAAGCTCGCCGCACGGGGCGTGCGCTGCACGAACGGCTACGTCAACCATCCGTTCTGCAGCCCCACGCGGGCTGCGTTGATAACCGGCCGCTACCAGCAGCGCTTCGGCCACGAGATCAATCCCGCGTGGCTGCCGGAAAGCAAGCGGGACGGGATGCCGGTGTCCGAGAGCACGCTGGCCGATGCCTTGCGGAAGCAGGGCTACAAGACCGGCCTGGTCGGCAAGTGGCACCTCGGGGCCCATCCGCAGTTCCATCCGTTGAAACGCGGCTTCGACGAATGCTTCGCGGCGCTTGGGGGCGGCCATCAGTATTTCCCCGCCGCACACAACAAGCAGGAATACCGCCTGCCAATGGACCGGAACGGACTCCCAGAGCCGCAGAAGGCCTATCTCACCGATCAATTCGGCGACGAAGCCTGCGCCTTCGCCGAACGACACGAGGGTTCGCCGTGGTTCCTTTATCTCGCCTTCAATGCGCCCCACACCCCCTTGCAAGCCCCGCCCGATGAATTCGCGAAGCTCAGCAGCATCGCCAACCGGCAGCGCCGCAACTACGCAGCGATGATCCAGGTGATGGACGCCAACATCGGCAAGCTTCTCGCGAAGCTGGACAGCACCGGGCAACGCGACAACACGATCATCTTCTTCGTCAGCGACAACGGCGGCCCGCTCAACGGCGGCAAGGACGAGAGCTGGACCGACAACACCCCGCTGCGCGGCGGCAAGGGCGACTTTTACGAAGGCGGCACCCGCGTGCCGTTCCTCGTCAGTTGGCCCGCGAGGCTGAAACCCGGAACTTTTGATCAACCGGTCATCGCCCTGGATTTCTTCGCAACCGCCATCGCGCAAGCAGGTGGAACCCCGAACGCGGATCGACAGCCGGACGGCACCAACCTCATCCCTCATCTGACCGGCGAATCCGCCGCCCCGCCGCACGAGACGCTTTTCTGGCGCGGCGAAGGCCCCGGCGGCAAGTACGCCGTGCGCCAGGGAAACTGGAAGCTGGTCCGCCTCGGCAAGAAGCCTGCGGAGCTCTATGACCTAGGCAACGATGCCGGCGAGACCAGGAACCTCGCCGGAGAGAGGCCCGAGATCGTCGCGAAGCTCGTCGCCGCCATCGCGACGTGGGAAAAGGGGACCGTCGCGCCCGTCTTCGAGCCCCCGCTCTACCAACGGAAGAAGATGGCCAAGGAGAGGAAAGTGGAGGAACCGTGAGAAAGTGAGGTGGCAAGCGCCTGCCCGAGGCCCCGTCCAACGGCGAATGACTCTACCGATTGCGAAGACTGTCCGCATGAATGGGAATGAAGTGGCGGGCCGTAGCCCCGTGCGTTGCCATGCAAGGGGGAATCTACTGAATCAAACGCGCGACGCCCATGCGGACCTGAAGGGGTGAGGGGGAGGCTGCGGTCGGAGGATGGCGGATGTGACGCTGCGGGAACCGACCCCAAGCATCTACTGAATCAAACGCGCGCCGCCCATGCGGACCTGAAGGGGTGAGGGGGAGGCTGCGGTCGGAGGATGGCGGATGTGACGCTGCGGGAACCGACCCCAAGCACTGGCGGATGTGACGATGCGGGAACCGACCCCAAGCATGGCGGATGTGACGATGCGGGAGCCGTCACGAAGGGTCCTTTTTCAATGTTTAAAGACCCCTAGTACCCGAGACTAAAACTTGAGCAATCCGCTTTCCGATCTTCCGGAGCCCGAGGAAAACTTCTCCATGTTATACTTCTGAGGAAACGAATAGACCATCTCAATCTTCGGATTGTCGATACACGCCAAAATCAAGCCAATAACCTGGATCTTCGAGCCGCCAATCAGAACTGCCAGATTATACTCATCTCCATATTTATCAAATATTGCCCCCAATGCAAGCCTCACCCCAGATGCATCGTTATAATCCGATTCATAGCTACCAATGATTGGAGCGCTCATGCTTTCCTTGATGCTTGAAGCATGTCGACGCGCTGCGATTCCCGCACCCTCCGAAATCTGCGTCCCACCTTGCTGGATAACAACAACTGCATCCGGCTCCCTGTTCCGCAATGTAATCAGGGCTCTCTCACTTTCGTGCCCTAAGACCATCACTAACAGAGGCTTCTTATGGACGGCTTGCCGACCGTTGAATCCTGCAACCGGAGCAATTCTCCGGACGCCCTTTGTAAGCCAGCCCGCATCATTCTCTGTGTCGAAAGCTTTCGGCGCTGTGTAAATAAACCAGACCGACGGCACCTTTAACCTTATCCTCCAAAAATAGTGAACCAAGCAAGCAAGACGATCACGTGTAAACGTGGATATATCAATCATTACCCGATCCCACCGATCAGTGGCAGTCTCGAATTTCGAGTCCAAGAGCGAAATAGCCTTTAGCGGAAAGTCTCTTTCCGACGGGATATCAATTACATCAAGACCCCAGAATTCAAGGCACTTATTCTTAATCTTCGCATAGTTCCTCGCATATCCGGGGTTTTCCATGCTGTCCACTGAATGAAACAAAAACACACGAGATACATCCAAGGTGTTAGCACCATCTTTCGAAAAAAATGACGTGCATCGATCCTCGTAACTAACATGAATAAACAAATCGACCTTTGCCGTCCCAACGAAGCCAAATCCGATAAATTCCTCGAAGCCGATTTTCATTTCAAAGTCCTTCTAGTTTTGGTTGGTTTTGGTCGTCCGACTTCCCCTTCGCACGAAATCGATCCTTGAATTTTTCCGGATCAGTCGCAGCAAGAATCACATCCTCCTTAGAGATCTCCACACGTCCTTGCATTTTCATCCCAAGATTTCCTTTGGGAGCTAGGCGCTTATTCAGGTAAAAAGTCGGTAACTTGCCATCGTCGAAACTCTTCGCCGAATAATCTATCATTCTTCGCTGGAGAATCGACTCCCTCACCGCTACATCGAGGATCGTTTTGGCCAAATCAACCTCATTAAACGCTCCCTTGACGGAAATCGCGGTTACCTCCCCATCGTCTGTGTCACCATACAACCTGGAACTAAACAGCCAGATCAGACTGTTTGCCAGATTTACCAAGTGAAGACTGGTGACATCTCCTTTTATTCCCGAAATAGCGGATGTATCACCGCCTGTCTGGCCCAATATCCTCAGCATCGCTGAAGAATACTCTCTTATTGCTGAGTTTTGAATCTCGTGCCCTATTTTCTTCTTCAAGGTTGGACGCCAATTTGAATCCAAGGCAGCCGAAACGATTTTACTGTTCATTTCCAAGAATTGGCGGAATATCCCGGACGACAAATCCACAACATTATCAACTCCGGCGTATCGATTTTCAATCTTATGTTTTCGAAGATGTCGAAAAAACAGCATGTCGCCCTGCTTCTCCCACAGCGACTTGAATGTCGAAGGTTTCTTCCCCTTTCTTGTATTGTAAGTTATCTCCGCAAGGTCTTTTACCTCAGCACGTATTTTACTGCCATGACGCCAAGTGTCCAACAGTGTTTCGAACTTAAGATCCTTGGGCCAGTTGGATGCTTCCAAGCGCTTTTTTGCAATCTCCAGAACGGTTTTACGGTAATTGCCAGGCCCGCGATTTTTGCTTAAGCCGCGATCGAGCCAAGTCAGCATTATGTGCTCATAGTCATCGCCTGTCCGATAGGTCTTATCAACCCCAGCCATTATTGTTTTTTGCCCTAGGGTCATTATCCCATACTTGAAGCAGCAAACCGTTAAGTTTCGATCTGCAGCAACACGAAAGACCGCAGTTTGCTGCTGCGCTGAAAGCACGTCGAAATCGTCCAGAAGTAGATAAAAAGGTGCTTTCAGTCCTAAGAACTCTTTGAGATATCCGAGCAAACCCACGAAAGAGACATCGATGCTAAAGATGGGGTTAAATTTGATGGGGTCACCGCCCGGAAGAAGGCTCGCCATATGCTCGTCAACAAGTTGGATCTGATGATCACAAATCTGCTTCACCTCCAGTTGGATATCATACCAAGTTTTGCAGTCTTTCAGGATTGGCTCGCGAAGCGTTCGACTGAGAAAATTTGCTATTCTCGCGAAAACATCGGAGGTGAATCCCTTGCTGTCAGAAATGTAATTTAACGAATTTATTGTATTAGAAATTAGATTCAAGGCTAGACGGTGACCAAATAGCGATTCCCTTCGAGAATCATCGCCAATGAGCTCGTTGTCGGTGCGATTAAATCCTGCATTTGACAAACGAGTGTAAACACCGAACGGGATGGCTCTCTCAATCAACCTTGATAATACATCTCGGCCTTCCGATTTAATAATAGAAGACTGAACATCAATCGACAAATATCTCAATAACATCGTTTTCCCCGTGCCGCGTTGGCCTTCAATCATGGTGTCAATTGGATTGGACACCCTGTTGATGAAGTTATTCTCATCAACGAATAACTTCGGGATTAAATGGGGTTCCGTGGAATTCGTTACTATATCATCAAATGGATTATCAAACTTTACTTGGGAATCATCTTCGCCTTGCACCGGATGTCCCAGCACCACAATGGGAGAAAGTTTTGCATTCGATGGAAGCCTTGCCTTGATGGGGCGACTGATTGCATTATCAACGAACCATTTCCCTGAATCGTTCGAGAACTTAAATACTTGAGGGCGGATCTCGCTAAGTCCTAAGTCGATCTCATAGTGGTTAAAATACTGAGCCCATGCGCTCCCCTGATAGCAGGCTCCGCATTCTAAGATTGCCACCCCCTGTCCCGAACTATTCGTGAAACCCTTAGCGGCAACTTCGTGATTATGCCCATGGAAATACAAGTGAGGTCCTGTTTCTTGACCCAAGAGCGATTCAATCTTTGCCGCGTTCCATTCGACAAGCCACGGACGTAACGCATGATGACCAATTACAATGACCAATTCTTCTGATGCTTTCGAAAGATGCAACTCGCGATTCAGCGCTGCAACATCGGCAATAAGCTTACCCTTATCATCATTATCGCACGATAAGACGCTCGTGTTTATCGCGATGACTCGTGATTTGAATGGCATTCCTTCTACCGCAATCGACGATGCGAATAGGTTCGAATCGTCTAGCCAGAGAGGTAATACTTTGTCTTCTGCATCGACAAACTGTCGGTGCCATTGAAAGAACGGTGAGAGGTGGGCGTGGGATGAAGCTATCTTTGATTTGCTGATTCTTAGATTTTCCGATGAATTGTGTGCAAGACGTAACGTATCTTTATCGGCTAGCCCTCGCTGGATGTCATGGTTTCCAGGGCATATTGCGATCCTGCCACCTGTAATCTCGAGAATTCTTTTGAGCCAGTGCTCCCCCTTCGCAAATTGAGTCGGCTTGCCGTCGTAGGCTAGATCTCCATTGAAAATAATGAGATCCGCCGATAGTCCGTGTTCACGAACCGCTTCAACGACTGCGTCTACTATTCTATCCTGCTCTTCGTCATGATCGGGTTGGCCGAAATGCACGTCTGATAAATGAAGGATCTTCATGATTATGTGTGCTTTAATACCTCCGAAAAGACGGCTTTTGCTAGGAGAGGGGGAACTGCGTTTCCTACTTGCTGTTGCTGGAAGCCTATTGATCCGATAAATTTGTAGTAATCCGGAAATGATTGTATTCTAGCAGCCTCTCGAACGGACAGGCCGCGATTTTGATTGGGGTGGATTAACATATTCTTTCTGTAATTGCCAATAACTATCGAAGGCCTTTCGGGATCAAGGCGGTGATATATCCCGGTGTGGCACTCGTAATTTTCTCGGTAATTGCCCATTAATCGTTTGGGGATATCCTCCCAATTGCCACCCTGTTTTACGTATTTATAGCGGTCGAGCACAAAGCCTGCATTTTTTGTCACTAAGTTTCCGGATACATGCTTGCTGCCATTTCTAAGGAAACGAGCGTATGCATTTCGAGGAGGCGATTTGTATGGAAGTTCGTCAAATTCTGATCCGTTAAGTAAGTCTGGTAAATCCGAAATAGCGTGTTTTAAGGGGATTTGTTTCGATTGAATCTCCGGCATTTTGACTTTAATCCCGTTTAATGAGCCAATCACGAAAAGCCGCTCTCTTTTTTGCGGCACGCCATAATTCGCAGCGTTTAAGACCCCGGTCGATAAGGTATATCCAATTTTGGAAAAGTGGCTTAGAATTAGGTCGAGGAACGCGCCATTCTCTGTTTCTGCGATACCTTTAACATTTTCGAAGAGAATCCAGTCGGGACGCCAAGCCCTCGAGATCCGAACAAATTCCTTGAACATCCAATTGTTGCGATTCTCTCTGGTCCGCGTACGCTGATTGGAGGTTGAGAAGCCCTGACACGGGGGGCCTCCAAAGAGAATAGTTTGCCTTCCCCTTGGAAATTCGGGGACCTTCCGGAGTTTTCTGATGTCCTTTGCGTAAAGTTGCACCTCCGGATGGTTTGCGAAATAGGTCTTCGCTGCATGCGGGTCGGACTCAACTGCAAAAGCCACATTAATCCCTGCCATCTTGGCGCCCAAGGTCATGCCGCCAGCACCGCAGAAGAGGTCAAGACCAACTACATTGTCCCGAGTGATTGTCATATCGGATTGATTCTAGATTTTAGAAGCCACCCCGCACTGATGCCCAGCACCGATGATTCTTCCCCGGATCTCCTGCTCGGAGGCGCGGGCAGTGGCAGGTAGATCACCCCCGCCGCATAATAGTCCGCTGGCCCGATCTTCCGGCGTGAATTCGGACCGCCCGGCGGTCGGTCCCTACTCATTTCCACCGCCACTGCCGGGAAGCGGCCATCGGCAAAGCGCAGGAAATTCAGCCCGAGGACGGTGGGAGAGTTTTGGGGGGGCTTCAGGTTCGCCCTGGCCCACAGCATGTTGGCGGCATCCCCGAGCTTTCTCTCGAGCGCGGCGTGGGAGTCGGCGGCGGTGGCGGGTTTGGTCCAGTGCATGTGGTAAGAGAGATTAAGTTCCAGAACCGGAAGGAAGAGCGCCATCGCCGAAATCCCCGGCATCCTCCAGCACCGCATCCTTGCCGCGGAGGGAATGTTTCCAAGCGGGCAACCCTCTAGTAATCCGGGAGTTATTCAACTGCGCCTGGAAGCGCTCGTGCACGACTTTCTCGATCAGGTTGGGGCGGATGCCGTCCCGAAACTTTTCCTTGTTGGCGAGGTAGACGAGCATAGAGGAGCGGATCGGTAGAAATTTGCAGGGGGGCTTGGGATAAGCACATGGGGCATGTCCGGGAAGCTTCGAGTTAACGGAAATTAGGATTTCCGAAGGACGGGTGGCAAGGACGGGGGAAGGGAAGTTTTTGGGGGAAGGCGGGGTGACTGACCTCTTTTGACGACTAGGCGCGGGACGGCGGCTTCCTTCTTTCGGGGGGGAGGATCGTTGGAGGCCGTTTTGCGAACCTGTTGCACGTGGTCTCAGGGGGGCCGGGATCAACTTCGTCAGGCGGGCGAGACGGTGGTGCAGACGGCCAGAGTGAGTCGGGCGCTTGGGAACCGTTCGGCCGGTCTGAGGACCGGCGGTCCCGGGGGGGAGCCGCTCAGAGCGGCGCGAGACTTTCGAGGGTCAGGACCGGGCGGGCTTCGGCGTCGCTGCGGTCCAGGTCGATGGCGAGCTTGAGGAACCAGTCGTTGAGTTCCTCGGGGTCGACGAGGGTTTGCTCGACGGTCCAGCGGCGGGCTTGGTCGTCGGAGAGGCGGCTGTGCTTGGCGGCGCGGGCTTCGGGGTCGAGGCGGATGCGCTGGTGCTCGGCGTAGTAGCCGTCTAACAGGGCCTCGATCCGGGCGGCGGTCCAGGGCTGGCCGTCGGGGTCGGCGGGCTCGATCTGGGCGAGGATGGCGGCGGTGTTTCCTTCGGCGAAGGCTTTGACCAGGGTGAAGACGGCGTTGCGCAGGGCGCGGGTGAAGGCGGGGCGGTTGCGGGTGAAGGCGACGGCCTTGCGCTCGGCGGCGGGGCGCTCTACCAGCGGGACGTAATCGGGGTTGCGGAGCTTTTCCCACTCGTCGAGCAGGCTGGAATCGACGGTGCGCAGGAGGTCGCCGAAGTATTCCTCGGCCTCGACCAGTTCCTCGGTCTTGGCCATCGGCGGGACGGTCTGGGCGAGGACCTTGTAAACCTCCGACAGGTGGCGCAACAGGACGGCTTCGCTGCGTTCGAGGCCGTAGGTTTTGACGTAATCCTCGAAGGACTGCCAGTGCTCGAACATCTCGCGGGCGATCGACTTCGGCTTCACCGCGGCTTCCTTCATCCAGGGGCGCTGGGCGACGAAGGCGTTGTAGGTCTGATAGATGAACTCCTTGCCGGGCTTCGGCCACTCGACTTCCTCGAGGCGGGCCATCCGCTCCTCGTATTCGACGCCCTCGTCCTTCAGCCGGCCGATCAGCTCGCCCTTCAACTGGTCGACCTGGCGGCGGAGGATGACCTCGGGGTTCTCGAGGATGGACTCGACCAGCGAGATGACATTGAGCGCGTAGTCGGCTTCCTCGCGGTCGAGGTGGGGGATGGTGTCGAGCAGGTAAAGCCCGAGCGCCTGGTTCATCGAGAAGTCTTCCTGGAGCTCGACATTGAGGCGGACCTTCACCGGACCGGTCCGCTCGGAGCGGGGGATGATGCGGAGGATGTCGCCCTCGACCAGGCCGCGGAAGAGCTGGAAGGCGCGGCGCTGGTGGGCCTTCTTCTTCGCCGGGGTCTCGTGGCAGGTCTTGATCAGGGTGCGGAGCGCGGTGCAGCCGTCCTCGTGCTCGCGGCCGAGGACGTTGAGGAGCATCGAGTGGCGGACCTGGAAGCTGGAGACGAGTTTCTCCGACGGGGCATCGATCAGGCGGCGGAAGCTCTTTTCGTCCCAGTTGACGAAGCCTTTCTCCGGCGGCTTGCGCTTCACGAAGCTCTTCTTGCCGGAGGTCGATGCCTTCTTTTCCAGCCGCAGGTTCTCGATCATGTGCTCCGGGGCCTGGGCGACCACGGTGCCGCTGGTATCGAAGCCGCGGCGGCCGGCGCGGCCGGCGATCTGCTTGAAGTCGCGGACGGTCAGGGTTTTGGTACTGCTTCCGTCGTACTTGAAGAGCTGGGTGAAGACGACGGTGCGGATCGGCACGTTGATCCCGACGCCGAGGGTGTCGGTGCCGCAGACGACTTTCAGCAATCCGCGCTGGGTGAGTTTCTCGACCAGCACGCGGTATTTCGGCAGCAGGCCGGCGTGGTGGATGCCGATGCCATGGCGCAGGAGTTTCGAGACTTCCTTGCCGTAGGGGCTGCGGAAGTTGGCATCGTGCAGCATTTCGGCGATGTGCTGCTTCTCGGACTTCGAGCAGAAATTCGAACTGAGCAGGTTCTGCGCGGTCTGGGCGCAGGCGAGCTGGGTGAAGTGGACGAGGTAGATCGGGGCCTTGCCGTCCTCGACCAGCTCGGTGATTTTTTCCTCCAGCGGCGTCTCGCTCCAGTCGAACTCCAGCGGGACCGGCCGCTGTTCGGACTTCACCAGCACGGTGGGCGCGCCGGTGAGTTTTGTTAGAGTTTCCTCGAAAAAGGCGGTCTCGCCGAGGGTGGCGGACATCAGGAGGAAGCGGGCCTGCGGCAGGGTGAGCAGCGGGACCTGCCAGGCGAAGCCGCGGGACGCGTCCGAGTAGTAGTGGAACTCGTCCATGATCACGTCGTCGACGCGGGCCTGGTCGCCTTCGCGCAGGGCGAGGTTGGCGAGGATCTCGGCGGTGCAGCAGATGACGGGCGCGCCGGGGTTCACGGTGGCGTCGCCGGTGATCATGCCGACCTGCTCCGGGCCGAAGATGTGGCAGAGCGAAAGGAACTTCTCGTTGGCCAGCGCCTTGATCGGGACGGTGTAGTAGGAGCGGCGGTTCTGGCAGATCGCCTTGAAATGCATCGCCAGCGCGACCAGCGATTTGCCGGAGCCGGTCGGGGTGTTGAGGATGACGTTGTTGCCGGCGTAGAGCTCGAGGATGGCCTGCTCCTGGTGGTCGTAGGGCTCGACCTCGGTCTCGATCAGGTAGTCGAGGAAAGCGCTGAGCACCTCGTCGTTGGAGGAGGGGTCGGCGACTTTTGAGGGATCGAGGTGCATAGGCGGGCGGAGGATGGGGCGAAGCGGGAAGGGGGGCGGAGCGCGGCGCAGGAATTATCGTCCCCCCACGGCCCTTGGGACAAAACGAAGCGCCCCGCTGGTTTTTAGCCGGCGGGGCGATTCCGAAACAAAAGATGGTGCTCGAGGGGGGACTCGAACCCCCACGGATTACTCCACTAGATCCTTAGTCTAGCGCGTCTACCAATTCCGCCACCCGAGCACATGGTATTTGGTGGGCCGCGGATTTAGGGAGGAGGGGGCGGGTTGGCAAGAGAATCTTTGGCGGACGATGATTTCTTCCCCGGCATGCTTCCCGCTTGCATCCGGGCACCCGGCGGAAAGCATGGCCGCAAGCTTCATGGATTCCATTCGCGCCGACTCCGTCACCAAACAATTCGGCAAGGTGCAGGCCCTCGACGGGGTGAGCGTCGAGGTCGCCGCAGGGGAACTTTTCTTTCTGTTAGGTGCTTCCGGCTGTGGCAAGACGACGCTGCTCCGCTGCATCGCCGGCCTTGAAACGCCGACCTCCGGGACCATCCATTTCGGCAAACGCGACGTGACCCAGCTCCCTCCGCACAAGCGCGAGGCGGCGATGGTGTTCCAGAGCTACGCGCTTTGGCCGCACATGAGCGTGGAACGGAACGTGGCCTTCGGCCTGGAAGAGCGGAAGGTCGCCAAGGACGAGATCCGCAAGCGGGTGGGGGAGGCGCTGGAATTGGTGCACCTCGCCGGGCTGGGCGACCGCGGAATTGACCAGCTCTCCGGCGGCCAGCAGCAGCGGGTCGCGCTGGCCCGGGCACTGGTGGTCCGGCCGAAATGCCTGCTGCTTGATGAACCGCTCTCAAACCTCGACGCCAAACTCCGGATCGAGATGCGCCGCGAAATCCGCCGCATCGTCAAGGAGGGCGGCCTGACCGGGGTTTACGTGACGCATGACCAGGAGGAGGCGCTTTCCATGGCCGATCGGATGGCAGTGCTCAACCGCGGCCGGATCGAGCAGCTCGGCACGGCGGAGGAGGTCTATCGGAATCCCCACACCGCCTTCGTTTCCGGCTTCATCGGCGAGACGAATCTGATCAAAGGCCGGACGATCGAAGTGCGCGGGGAGTTCGTGATGGTTGACACCGCCGGCGGGCCGCTGGTCGGGCGGGTGACGAGGCCCGACTGGACGCCCGGCCCCGGCGGGGAAGTGCTGCTTTCGATCCGCCCCGAAGCGTGGCGGCTGGATTCGGGCGGCGGCGAGAACGGCGTGACCGGCAAGATCATCGAACGCAGCTACCTCGGTCAGCGGATCCAATATGTGGTGGAGACCGCCGCCGGCCCGCAGCAGGTGGTGGAGCTCAATCCGCTGCTGGTCCGCAACCCGGGCGAGCAGGTGGTGAAGCTGTCCGCCCGCCATGCCGATGTCGCCGTGCTCGAAGCCTGAACGAGCTGCCATGCGCCGATTCCTTCCCATTTTCCTGCTGCTCGTCGCGGTGATCGCCGCGCCGATCCTGATGCGCCGGAGTTCCGATCTGGCCGACTCCGGTCAAGGCCAGGACCGGCTGGTGATCATCACGCCGCACAACGAGACGATCCGTTCGGAGTTCGGCGAGGCCTTCGCGCGGCATTGGAGAGACACGACCGGCCGCACCCTCAATATCGACTGGCGGGTTCCCGGCGGCACGTCGGACATCCGGCGGGTGCTCGACAGTTCGTTCAAGGCGGCCGACGACCTGGGCAGCCCGGGAGTGGGAATCGATATCTTTTTCGGTGGAGGAGAACCCGATTTCAAGCTGCAAGCCGAGAAGGGTCGCTTCGTCGAGCTGGAGGTTTTCACCCGCCATCCGGAGTGGTTCAGCGACGATGTGATCCCGGCGCGCTTCACGGGCGAGAGTTATTACGACAAGGATCACCAATGGGTGGGCACCTGTCTGTCCCAGATGGGGATTTGCTACAACATCAACTCGGTCCAGCGGCTCGGGGTTCCAGTGCCGAGGCGTTGGAGCGATCTTGGCGATCCGGGCTATGCCGGCTACATCGCCCTGGCGGACCCGACCAAGAGTTCTTCGGTCGGCCGGGCCTTCGAGATGATGATCCAGGAGCAGATGCAGGCGGTCATCGCGGAAAAGGGCGACACGCCGGAAAGCCGCGAGGAGGGCTGGCGCAAGGGTCTGAACCTGCTCCAGCGGCTGGCTGCAAACGCGCGCTACTTTACCGACTCCGCGAGCAAGGTGCCGCATGACGTGGCCCAAGGCAGCGCCGCCGCGGGGACCTGCATCGACTTCTACGGCCGGACCTACGAGGAGAAGCGCAAGAAGGCCGACGGCACCTCGCGGATCCGCTGGACGGCACCGGTCGGCGGCACCTCGCTGAGCGTGGATCCAATCGCGGTGTTCCGCGGCGGACCGCGGGCCGACATCGCCCAGGAATTCGTCATCTTTTGCCTGAGTCCCGCGGGCCAGTTGCTGTGGAACGTGAAAGCCGGCCTGCCCGGCGGGCCGAGCCAGACTTCGCCGCGGCGCTTGCCGGTGCGGAAGGATCTCTACACCACGGAGCACCTCGCCACCTTCGCCGATGCCGATGCGCTGCCGTATGAGCGGAGCGCGGGCTTCGAATACAAGCGCGAGCTGACCGGCAGCGCGTTCAGTGCGATGGCCCAGATTTTCCGCGCGATGTGCATCGATCCGCACGACGAGATGAAGGCGGGCTGGAAGGCGATGCGTGATGATACCGGTCCCGGGGTGGCGCTGGATGACAGTCCGGCGGGGGGGGTGTTCTTCGATGTCTCCCACCTGACCTACGCACGGCTCATGAACGAGATCGTCCCGCTGGTCGGGAAGAAGGACCCGCTGGCCACGATGCGTGAGATGACGAAGATTTCCGCGGTCTTCCGGACGAACTACGAGAAGGCAGCGCGTATCGTGGAAGAAGGAGGCCAACCATGAACCGCAGCGCCGCCATCGCGATCACGGCGATCGTCACCGGACTGTTCGCGGTGTTCTTCCTCTATCCGGCCTTTTCGGTGATCGGCGAGGCCTTCAAGGCACCGGACGGCAGCTTCACGCTGTCGTTCATCGGCGATGTCTTCCGCAATCCGGTTTACCGCGAAGGCCTGTGGAACGCACTCGCGCTCGGGGTGATCAGCACGATCGCCACCTTCTTGATCGCCTTTCCGTTGGCGCTGCTTTCGCATCGCTATGACTTCACCGGCCGCGGGATCCTGGGGATACTAATTCTGATCCCGCTGGTGCTGCCGCCCTTCGTCGGGGCGATCGGGATCAAGCACATGCTCGACGTCGACGGCTCGCTGAATGCGCTGCTGATCGAGATCGGCCTGATGGATGCGGCAAGGCCCTACGACTGGCTGGCGAACGGCCGTTTCTGGGGGATCGTGGCGATGAACGCGCTGCACCTTTATCCGATCCTCTACATGAACGTCACCGCGGCGCTGTCGAACCTCGACCCCGCGATGGAGCAGGCTGCTGAGAACCTGGGCTGTCCGCCGGCGCGGCGCTTGTGGCGGATCACCCTGCCGCTGGCGATGCCGGGGATTTTCGCGGGCTCGGCGATCGTTTTCGTGTGGGCTTTCACGGAGCTCGGCGTGCCGCTGGTTTTCGACTATACGCGGGTCGCCCCGGTGCAGGTGTTCGACGGGATCAAGGATCTAACAGGCAACCCGGCGCCCTACGCATTGGTCGCGGTGATCCTGGTGATTTCGGCGGTGGTGTTCGCCATCACCAAGTTCCTCTTCGGCCGCCAGACCGCCGGATCCCAGCCGCGGCCGAAAGGGCGGGGTGGTGAGGTGAAGCTGACTGGCCTGCGTTCGCTCGGCTGCGCGATGATTTTCGGCGGGGTCTTCCTGCTCGCTTCGCTGCCGCATCTCGGGGTGATCCTGCTTTCGCTGTCGGACGACTGGTATCAGACGGTGCTGCCCGTCGCGCTGAAGTTCGACCACTACATCGATGCGCTGGGTGACCCGCTGGTCGTTCCTTCGATCAAGAACAGCCTGTTCTACGCTTCGGGTGCGACGCTGATCGACCTGGTGTTGGGTATTGCCATCGCCTGGGTGATCGTCCGCAGCACGATCAAGGGCCGCGCTCTGATCGATGCCCTGGTCATGCTGCCGCTGGCGGTTCCCGGGTTGGTGCTGGCTTTCGGCTATCTCGCGCTGTCGCAGGAAGGCAAGCCGCTGCGGTTCCTGATCGGCGAGAATGGCAATCCGGCGATGCTGCTGATCGTGGCCTATGCAGTACGACGTTTGCCGTACGTGGTGCGGTCCGCGGTGGCGGGCTTGCAGCAGAGTAATCCGGCGCTGGAGGAAGCGGCGCGATCGCTGGGGGCGGGCTGGTTCCGCACCTTGCGGCGGATCTCGCTGCCACTGATCGGCGCGAACCTCGCGGCAGGCGGCATCCTGGCCTTTGCCTTCGCGATGCTGGAAGTCAGTGACAGCCTGATCCTTGCTCAGCAGACGGAGCATTACCCGATCACCAAGGCGATCTACATGCTGCTTTCGTCGCTCGGCAACGGCCATGAGCTGGCCGCTGCGCTCGGCGTGTGGGCGATGGTCTTTCTGGGGATCGCCATCGCCGGTGCTGCGGCGCTGGGCGGGAAACGCGGCGGTTTGTTCCGGATGTAGGAGGAGGGGATTGTTCGCAGATGGAACAGTGTCTTGAGGCTGCAAATGATTTCGAAATAGAGGTCGCAGCCCTGTGGAGTGCGACGGCAGGACGTCGCTTTGGCTTGGGGTGAACTCCGGCCCAACCTTTCGACCGCGGATCAGCCGCTAGGGCAATCCGTGGCCAGCAGAGCAAAGCGCCGCACCCCGAGTGAAAGCTGCGTCGTGCCGCAGCACTCCAAAGGATTCAGAGCTGCGGCGGGAGTCCAAGCCCGATGGTGCCTTCGACGGTCACGGTCACGGCTTTGAGATTCTTCAAGTCCTTGTAAACGGTCACCACGACCTCGGCCGAGGCCGGCAGCTTTGCGAGGCCGGGAACCGAGTAGTCGGTTTGACCCTCGTTGCCGTTGCTGGAGTAGAGGGGGGAGTGACACCTGCCACATTGCGCCTTGACCCGCCGCGGGGTTCTGGAAAGGGAGTGTCATGGCCGAAACCCGCTCCACCTTTTCCCTCCGCCCCGGCGATTCTGCGCCCGGGTTCCAATTGCCGGCTCCGGACGGCACGATGCATGAGCTGCACGCGGTCCGCGGCAATGCCGGGTTGCTGGTGGTCTTCGCCTGCAACCACTGCCCCTATGTCATCCACCTCGCCGCCGCGCTCGCCAGCCTGGCCTGTGAAATCGAGGCCGAAGGGGTGGCGACGGTCGCGATCTCGTCAAACGACATCGAACGGTATCCGGACGATGCACCGGAGCACATGGCGACCTTCGCCGCGGAGCACGGCTGGAATTTCCCTTATCTGTTCGACGAGACCCAGGAAGTCGCCAAGGCCTATGGCGCGGCCTGCACGCCGGATTTCTTCCTCTTCGACCACGAACTGCGGCTCAACTACGCCGGGCAATTCGACGCTACCCGCCCGAAAAGCGGCCAGCCCGCGACGGGTGATGACCTGCGCGCGGCGGTGATGGGAATGCTGGCCGGTGAGGAGCCTCGGGTGCGTCCCATTCCGAGCAGCGGCTGCGGCATCAAGTGGAAGCTTGGCAGCGAACCACCCTATTTTGCCTGAAACGTTTCGCATTTCACCATTGCCCGCCCGGCCATCGACCGGTTAACAACGACGGACATGGCGCACGCATTTGCTTTTCATCCGGCCGTCCTCGGCGCGATCCACCTCACGGGGATCGACTGGGCGATCATCATCGGATCGATTTTGGTCTGCTTCGTCCCCGCGCTTTTCTACGGAAAGAAATCGGGAGAGAGCACCTCGGAGTTCTTCGCCTCGGGCCAATCGGTGCCGTGGTGGCTGGCGGGCCTTTCGATGGTCGCAACGACTTTCTCGTCCGACACGCCGAACTGGGTGACCGAGCAGGTTCGCAGGTTCGGCGTCGCGGGCAACTGGCAGTGGTGGGCCTTCGTGCTGACCGGAATTTCCACGGTCTTCTTTTTCGCCCGCATGTGGCGCCGCTCCGGGGTCATGACCGACCTCGAGTTCTACGAGCTCCGCTATTCGGGCAAGGCGGCTTCGGTGGTCCGAGGCTTCCGCGCCGTTTACCTCGGGCTGTTCTTCAACTGCTTCATCATGGGCATGGTGACGCTCGCGGCCTGCAAGATCGCCAACATCCTCTTCGGCATGCCGAGCTGGCAGACCATCGTGATCTGCGGGGTGCTTAACGTGGTGTTCGCCGCGCACTCAGGACTGTGGGGCGTGCTGATCATCGACATGGTGCAGTTCTTCATCAAAATGACGGCTGTTTTCGCGGCGGCCTACTTCTCCTTGAAGGAAGTAGCGCGCCGGACCGGGGTGGGTGAGACTGCATTCGCCGGCCTCCAGAAGCTCGTCCAGACCCTGGGCTCACAGCAGGTGAAAGTGACCGACGGCCAGCCGGTGATGAGCGTGAGCGACGGAACCGGCCAGCCGATCCTCGACCTGATGCCGAACTTCGGCATGTGGGACCTCGCCCTGATGATCTTCATCGTCCCGATCGCCATCGGCTGGTGGGCGAACTGGTATCCCGGCGCGGAGCCGGGCGGCGGCAGTTACATCGCCCAGCGCATGCTCGCCTCGAAGTCGGAGAAGGATTCACTCGGCGGCACGCTGTTCTTCAACATCGCCCACTACGTCCTGCGCCCGTGGCCGTGGATCATCACCGCCCTTTGCTCGATCATCGTCTATCCCGACCTCGCTTCGATCAAGGAGGCTTTCCCGGATGCGGATCAAAAGCTCATCGGCCATGACAGCGCCTTCCCCGCGATGCTCAAGTTCCTGCCAGTCGGCTTCATGGGCCTGATGGTCGGCGGCTTGATCGCTGCGAACTCTTCCACGATCCTGACCCACCTGAACTGGGGCGCGTCCTACCTGGTCCACGACTTTTACCGGCGCTTCATCAAGAGGGACGCCACGGAGAAGCACTACGTTGCGGCAGGTCGCATCTGCACGCTGTTGCTCTATGTCGTGGCGGCCTTTTTGAGCCTGGTGCTCACCTCGGCGCAGGAAGGTTTTGAGGTGCTTATCTCGATCGGAGCCGGCACCGGCTTGCTCTACATGCTCCGCTGGTTCTGGTGGCGGATCAATGCCTGGTGCGAGATTGTGGCGATGATCAGCTCGTTTGTCGTCTCCGTGACCTTCTTCGTGCTCACGAAAATGCACGCGGCGGACATGGTGGATTTTCAAGTGCCCTTCGCCCAGACCGTGATCATTTCGGTGGCTTTCACGACCGTTTGCTGGCTGTTCACCGCCTTCTACGCTCCCGCGATGACGGATCGGAAGGTCTTGATCTCGTTCTTCAAGAAGGTCCAACCCGCCGGTCCCGGCTGGGACTCCGTTCGCATCGAAGCGGGGATTCCGCAAAGCGCCGTCAAAGCCTCCGGCGACCACATGGGCCTCGCTTTCGTCGGCTGGATCTCCGGGTGCACCGTGATCTGGTCCTCGCTGTTCGCCATCGGCAAGTTCCTCTACGGCGAGATGACCATGGCGTGGATCTTGACCGCGAGCACGGTCGTCAGCGGCATCGTTTTGCTCCAGGTGATCCGCCGGCTTTGGAGATAAGTGCCGGCTTGAGCCGGACGAAGCACGGGCGATGCGGACGTTTCAGGTGAAGCGGGCTCCGAGGGACCATGCGTCCGGCTTAAGCTCAATGCATGTAAGGATTGGAGGTCTGGATTCTTTGAAGTGCTGCGGCACGACGCAGCTTTGACTTGGGGCGCGTGCGCTTTGATCTGCTGGCCACGGATTGCCCCGGCGGCCGATCCGCGGTTGAAGGGATGGGGCGGAGTTCACTCGAAGCCATAGCGACGTCGTGCCGTCGCACCATAGGTGAGGTGAGGAAGACCTTTTTCCTGTGGCGGAATGACTTGGCAAAACCGCTCCGCCCCGTGTTAGGCTGAATGCCGAATGGACGCGCTGATTCATCATCTGGAACGGAAAGAAGATCTCTCGCCGCGGGAGGTCATCGTGGCAGCGGAGTTGCTGCTGGATCCCGCCGCGCCGGATGAGAAGAAGGCGGCGCTGCTCGAAGCACTTTCGCGAAAGGGCGAGACCCCGGCGGAGATCGCCGGCTTCGTCGAAGTCTTCCTGGAGCACGCGGTGGATCCGCATGTCGGGCTGCTGGATCTCGAAGGACCGACCATCGATGTCTGCGGCACCGGCGGCGACAAGCTGAACCTGTTCAATGTCTCGACCACCTCGATGTTCGTCGTCGCGGCGACGGGGGCGGTGGTGATGAAGCACGGCAACCGCGGGATCACTTCCAAAAGCGGAGGCGCCGACGTGCTCGAAGCGCTGGGGATCCGGATCGATTTGCCGGCGGAAGGCTTCCGCGACTGTTTGGAAAAGGCAGGCGTCGGGTTTCTGTTCGCTCCAGCCTATCATCCGGCCTTCAAGGCGGTGGTGGGTGTCCGCAAGCAGCTCGCCGAAAAGGGCGTGCGCACGATTTTCAATCTGATTGGACCGCTGCTGAATCCGGCCAAGCCGCAGTGCCAGTTGGTGGGAGTCTTCGACCGCGAGATGTGCCCGGCTTTCGCCGAGATCCTCCAGCGCCTCGGCCGCGAGAGCGCCTGGGCGGTTCACGGCACGACCGGCGACGGGCGCTCAGTCGACGAGGTCAGTCTGTTAGGCTCCACCCGCATTTGTAAAGCCGGGCTCTATCAGGACCTGGTGGATGAGGAAGTCCGCCCGAGAGATTTCGGGATGAAGCATGCCGAAGTGGAGGAGCTTCAGGGAGGCGATGCCGCGGTGAACGCGGGGATTTTGGAAGCGATCCTGAGCGGCAAGGACACCGGTCCGAAGCGCGACATGGTGCTGCTCAACGCCGGTGCGGCGATTGCCTGCTGCGGGCTGTCGGACGACATCGGCGACGGCATCGAGATCGCAAGGAGCCTGATCGACGACGGCAGCGCGCTGGTTCGGCTGCGGTTGTTGCAGGAGGTGGCGAAGCGGTAGGTTTGGGGTGGAGCGCTGGCTTTAGCCCGATGCCTTTGATGAGTTGGTGGTCTGCGTCCCAACGGGACGACTTATAAGAGCCCGGCACGGAGTGCCGGGTGGTCTCGACGGGTGTCCGGCGTCCTACAGGGACGCTTCATTCGGGACCGGCTCTGCTGCGGGATAGGGGCCGCGAGGATGTCGACGGCGCTTCCCTGCATAATCCGTCCCTGTAGGACGGCGGAAGGCATCCGCACCAACCCGGCACTCCGTGCCGGGCTTTTATGAATGGTCCCTTTAGGACCGAAAGCACCAGACCCGCGATGTCGCGGCATTGGCTAATCCTTAAAGTCATTGGGATTTAGCCGACGAGGGTGGGGAGACACGCCGGCTGAAGCCAGCGCTCCCCCTGCGGGAGCCCGGACGGGCGGAGGTCATCGCTTCTCCTTCGGCAACTTCAGCCACGCTTCGATCTCGGCGAGGGACTTGGTATTGATGACGTCCTGCCGTCTCAGCCAGCCCTTCCTTGCGACGCTGGCGCCGAACTTGAGGAACTGGAGCTGGTTGACGGAGTGGGCGTCGGGATTGATCGAGCAGAGCACGCCCTTGTCGCGGGCGCGGTGCCACCAGCGCCAGTCCATGTCGAAGCGCTTGGGGTTGCAGTTCAGCTCGATGACGGTGCGGGTCGCCGCGGCGCAGTCGATGATCTTTTCGTGGTTCACCGCGTAGCCGTCGCGGCGCAGCAGCATGCGGCCGGTGAGGTGGCCGAGCATGGTGATGTGCGGACTTTCCATCGCACGGATGATGCGCTTCGTCATGGTGTCCTCGTCGAGGTTCAGGACGTTGTGGACGGAGGCGACGGCGAAATCGAGGCGGGCGAGCACGGCTTCGTCGAAGTCGAGCGAGCCGTCCTTGAGGATGTCGACCTCGGACCCGGCGAAGAGGCGGAACTGCGGCCCGCCGTGTTCGCGGTTCCACGCGGCGATCTTTTCGAGCTGGGCGGCGAGGCGTTCCTCGTCGAGTCCGCGGGCCTGGGGCGAAGACTTGGAGTGATCGGAGATGCCCAAGTACTGCAACCCTAGTTCCCGCGCGCCTTCGGCCATCTGGTCGAGGGTCGAGCGGCCGTCGGACTCGGTGGTGTGATTGTGAAAGGTGCCGCGGAGGTTCTCCCACTCGATCAGGCGCGGCAGGGTGCCCTCGTCCGCCGCCTCGATCTCGCCGCGGTTTTCGCGGAGCTCGGGTGGGACGAAATCGAGGCCGAGGGCGCGGTAGATGTCGGCCTCGTCGTGGACCACCGGCAGGTTCTCGCCGGTGAAGCCGTATTCGTTGAGCGACCAACCCTGCTTGAGGGCGCGGGAGCGGATGGCGACGTTGTGCTCCTTGCTGCCGGTGAAATACATCAGGGCGAAGGGGAACTGGTCGTTGGAGACGGCGCGGAGGTCGCATTGCATGCTGTTTTCCAGCAGGATCGAGCACTTGGTGTCACCGTGGGCGATGACCTCCTTGGCGAAGGGCTGCTTCGAGAAAAACTCGGTGAGTTCCGCGGGTTTCGGGGTGGCGACGATGAAGTCGAGATCGTGCACGAGTTCCTTCGAACGGCGGGTCGAGCCGGCGACTGCGGCGCGGAAGACTTCGGGATGGAAGCGGAGGATTTCGAGGATCTCCTCGGCGGTGGTGGTCGCATCGTCGAGGCGATGGACGCTCGCGCTTTGTTCGAGGCGAGCGATGGCTTCGAGAATCTTGACCTGGGTCTTGTCGCCAAATCCGGGGAGGCCGGCGACCTTGCCGATGTCGCAGGCGGCTTTCAGCGAGGCGATGGAGTCGATGCCCAGCGTCTTGTGCAGTGCGGCGATCTTTTTCGGCCCGAGTCCGGTGATGTCGAACAGCTCGAAGAAGCTGTCGGGATAGCTGGCCCGCAGTTTCTTGTGAAATTCCAATTCACCGGTGGTCGCGAGTTCGTGGAGCTTGTCGCGCAGGGCCTCGCCGATGCCCTTGATGCCATCGAGCTTCTCCTCGCGGGCCATCGCCACGATGTCGCCGTCGTAGCCGGAGACAATTTCCGCGCCCTGGCGGTAGGCGCGGACTTTGAACGGGTTCTCGCCCTGAATCTCTAACAGCAGCGCGATTTCCTCCAGGACTTCAACCAAGCGCTCGCGGGTGACGGACATGGCGGGAGGCTAGGACGGCGTCGGAGATCCGGCAGCTGAAAAAGCACCGGACTGGACGTTTTGGACCGCGGGGGAGCGGGTTAAGCGTCGGCTACGAAGTCTGGCGGCAAGCCCATTCCGCGGAAGCTACGAGGACCAGGGATGCCGCAGTCATTTCTCACGGGGCCGGCAGGAGATCGGCGACCACCAACCGGTGATCACTGCGGCGGGTGGTGAAGGCGGCGCAGCGGATTGCCCGGAAGTGGCGGCTATGGTGGATCTGGTCGATCCGGTGGATCGCGATGCGCCGTTGGTAGGTATTTCCCCAGCCGGTGCCGGCGCTGGAGAAGGCGTCGTCGAAATCGGCCTGAAGCACGCCATGGGTCGGGTCCGAGGGCGGGGCATTGAAGTCTCCACCCAGGATGACCGGTTTTCCCGGAGCGGTCTCAGCGAGGATGCTGAGGGCGATCCCGAGTTCCTTGAGCCGGACTTGGCGGTTGGCACGGTGGGTTTGCCAGCAGTCGCTGCGCCAGAGGCGGAGATCGGTGGCGGCGCTGCTCAGGTGGAGGTTGACGACCTCGAATTCCGAGCCGTCGGGCTTGCGGATCGTGACCTGCTGGACCCGAAGTCCGCCGGGCTGCGGATTGACCTCGCGACGGATGCTCCAGCGGGTGACGATGCCGTTGCTGGAGTAGAGCCGGTAGTCGCCGGTGCCCTGGTAAAGGAGGTCGGCGACGTGGCGGACATGCTGCGGGAGGGCTTCTTGCAAGAGCACGACGTCGGGCTCCCAGCGTCGGATGTCGGCGGCGGGATCGCTGCCGCCGGCGTAATTGAAGTAGTTGCAGTTCAAGGTCAGCACCCGCAGCAGCTTCCGGTCCTCGGCCATGCCGGCGGGGCCGGGGAGGGGGGCGGACTTGCCGAGGTTCGCGATGACCCGTGCCTCGTCGGCGCCGAGCAGGATGGTCATCGCCCAAACCCCGGTGACCACCAGCGAAAGCGGGGCGCGGAGGAACCAGAAGGCGACAATGGAAAAGATCAGCCCGATTCCGCCCCAGCCCCAGATCGGAATGACCGTGAATGCCGCCAGCTCGTCCGGCTGGCGGGAGTAGGCGTAGAGCGTGAAGAGGTGGAGCAGCAGAGACAACCCGATGAGGAGCCATCCGGCGCGGCGGCGGAAGCGGGAGGACTTCATCGGGCCGGACAGCGGGGGGTGTCGCACTTTAAAATGGCAGGCCCATGCCGCCGGTGAGCTTCTTCATTTCGCTGGCGGAAATGTCACGGCCCTTGGCGATGGCTTCCTGGACACCCTTGAGCACGAGGTCCTGGAGGAAGTCCACGTCCTCGGGATCGACGACCGACTTGTCGATGACGATGGAGAGCACGTCGCCCGCGCAGGTGGCGACCACGGTCACCTTGCCGCCGCCGACGCTGGTCTCGACGGTTTTCTTCGCGAGTTCTTCCTGCGCAGCGGCCATTCCGGCCTGCATCTTCTGCGCTTGTTTCATGAGTTTCTGGATGTCCATGACTTGTTATAAAACTAAGGGATTAGGGAATTGAGGTATTGGGAGATTAAGGAATTGGGAGATTGGGGAATTACGGGAAGGCAGCAGTGTCTTTCTTGGCACTTGGAACTTCTCCACTTGGAACTTCACCGCTTCAGCGTGGCTTCGAACATTTCGAGGGCGGTCTGGATGAGCGGGTCCTTGTAGAATTCTTCCATCGGGTCGGCCTTGGGGGCGGGCGGTTCGGCGGCGGCGGGCTCCGGCTTCCAAGGCGGCGTGTCGGATTTCGCGGGCTCCGGGTCGGGTTCGGGTTCGTCGGGAGCGGTGGCGATGAGTTCGTCCAGCGAAAGCACGGCCTCGGTTTTCGGCGGGGCCGGGATGGCGGGCTCGGCGGCCGGGGGAGCGGGGATTTCCGCTGCGGGTTCCGGAGAAGGAGTCGGGGCCGGGGCTTCGGCGACGGGAGCGGGTGTCGGGGCTGGAGCAGCGGGCTCGGTTGCGGCGATCACCGCGGCCGGAGCGGCGGCGTATGTGAGCGGCGAGTCGAGGTGATCGGCGGCGCCGGCGAGCACCTTGATGACATCGGAAAGGCGGATTTCGCCGAGGGTCTGCACCGCCTTGATCAGGCCGATCTCGAGGTGGAGCCGTTTGTTGGAAGCCCACTTCATCCGGCCTTCGGTCTCGGCGAAGACATCGATGACCGACAGCAGGCGCTCCGGCGGGTAGGACTCGGCGGCGGTGCGGAGGGCGGCCCAGGTTTCGGCCGGGATGCCGTCGCCACCGCTGGTGGAGTCGAGCTTGGCGACCAGCAGGGCGCGGACCGAGCTGATCAGCTCGTTGAGCAGTTGCGACAGGTCGCGGCCGGCTTCGGCCTCGCGCTGGACGGTGGTCAGAGCGATCGGGGTGTCGCGGGCGAGCAGGCTGCCGATGACCGTGGCGACGGTCTCGCGGGAGGTGAAGCCGAAGACATCGAGCACGTTCGCCTCGGTGATGGTCTCGCCGCAGAAGGCGACGAGCTGGTCGAGCATCGACTGGGCGTCGCGCATCCCGCCGTCGGCACCCTTGGCGATCGCCCAGGCGGCGGATTCATGGAGGTTGATGCTTTCCTCTTTCGCGATGTGGAGGAGGTGGTCGGCGATGCACTGCGAGGGGATGGGCCGCAGGTCGAAGCGCTGGCAGCGGGAAAGGATGGTCGGCAGGACCTTGTGGGCCTCGGTGGTCGCGAAGATGAACTTCACGTGGTCCGGCGGTTCTTCGAGGGTCTTCAACAGAGCGTTGAAGGCCGCGGTGGAGAGCATGTGGACCTCGTCGATGTAGTAGATCTTGAACTGGCCGACGGCGGGGGCGAAGCGGACGGTTTCGCGGATGTTGCGGATGTCATCGACCGAGTTGTTCGAAGCGCCGTCGATTTCCAGCACATCGAGCGAGCGGCCTTCGGCGATCTCGACGCAGAGTGGTTCGTCGGGGTCGAAGTCGGCCTTGGGTCCGCCTTTGCAGTTGAGGGCTTTCGCGAGGATCCGGGCGGTGGACGTCTTGCCGGTGCCGCGGGGGCCGACGAACAGGTAGGCGTGTGCCAACCGCTTCTGGGCGATGGCATTTTTCAACGTCCGCACGACGTGATCCTGACCCAGGACGTCGTCGAAGGTTTTCGGGCGGTATTTCCGGGCGAAGACCTGATAGCTCACGCGGCGGAGGGTGAGCGGGGAGCGGCGGGAAGGAAAGTGTGGAATCAGCGAATCCGCGGGGCAGGGCGGTGGTCAGGCTGCGGTGCGCGAGACCTTTTCCTTGTTCGCCCCCAGGAGCTGTGTGGTTTTTGTCTCGTGACCCCGCCTCTTCGACCGACCCAGCAAGCTCACCATGAGGTGGCCGCGGTGCTGCGACCGGGCGATCTCGCCATTGATGCGACGGCGGGCAACGGTCACGACACGGTGTTCCTCGCGGAGCGGGTGGGGGACTCCGGGAAAGTGCTGGCCTTCGACGTCCAGGCGGAGGCGATCGCCGCGGCGCGGGCGCGGGTGGCGGATTTGGCGGGCAGGGTTGACTTTATCCACGGTTCGCATGTCGAATTGGCGGAGCATGCGGCCCCGGGCAGTGCGGCGGCGGTGATGTTCAATCTCGGCTATTTTCCCGGGGGCGATCACGCGGTGATCACCCGGACCTCCGGGACGCTGGCGGCCTTGGACGCGGCCCTCGGCGTGCTTAAGCCCGGCGGGATCGTGACGGTGGTTTGCTATCCCGGTCATCCCGGCGGTGACGAGGAAAGCGCGGCGGTCGAGGCATGGAGCGAGAAGCTGGCGGCGGCGGACTTTGACGCGACGGTCACGCGTCGGACCGATACCCTGCGGCCCTCGCCCTTCCTGGTTTCGGTGCGTCGGAAATGAGAGTCGCCGCTGCCGGCAAGGTTTGCATTCGAGAAGCTCCTTGGCACCACGTGGGGGCTGCCTAGGTTCGGTGGTGATCGGTCTCTCCGCCGATGATAAGCCGTGCATGGACTCCGCCTAAAATGAAGCTGCTCTTTGTTGCCGACCTGCATTATGCGCTCAAGCAGTTCGACTGGGTTCATGCGAACGCGGCGGGCTGCGACGCGGTGATTTTCGGCGGCGATCTTCTCGATCTCGCAGGCAGTCTCGATCTCGACGTGCAGGCGGTGGTGGTCGAACAGTACTTGAACCGGCTCCGCCAATTGACCCGGGTCATCGTGAGTTCCGGCAACCACGACGGCGATGGCCGGGACGCGGCGGGCGAATCGCGTGCGCGTTGGCTCGGCTACTTGAAAAGCGAGCGGCTACACGTGGATGGCGACTCGGTGGACGTCGACGGCACCCGCATCACGGTGTGTCCGTGGTGGGACGGTCCGGTGAGCCGGGCGGAGGTGGAGAATCAGTTGCTGGCCGCGGTGCCTCCGGAGGGCACGCCGTGGATCTGGGTCTATCACGCACCGCCCGAAGGGCCGCTGAGCTGGACCGGCAAGGTGTCGGCGGGCGATGCCTTCCTCAACGAATGGATTGAGCGCTTCCAACCCGATCTTGTGCTCTGCGGGCACATTCACAATGCGCCTTTCCAATCCGCGGGGGCGTGGGTTCAGCGATTCGGGAAAAGCTGGGCCTTCAATCCGGGTCGCGAGATCGGCGAGCACCCGACGAGCTTGTGGCTGGACCTGGAGAAAGGATCGGCGCGCTGGGTGTCGAGCGCCGGGGTGGAGGAGCAGGAGTTGAGGTGAGGGGGATGGGAGATTGTAGATTGTAGATTGTAGATTGGGAGATGAGACTTCCGCCAACCATCAGCCATCAACCGGCGGTGCTGCGCGATCGACGGCTGCGCCGGTTTGGCGGTGGACCAGCACGCCGAGGACCGTGTCGACCATGCCGAGGTGGTCGTGGCCTTCATACTGGCGCTTCACATCCACGAGGTAGCGGTTAAGGGCATCGATGCGGCGCGCCAGAAGCCGCGCGATATGCAGGCTGGCGGCGGGGGAGGTGGCGAAGAATTCCATCGGCCGGTCGATGACCGCGAAGCGCGCCGGGGACACGCAGCGGACCGACGCGGTGCAGAAGCCGCCGAGCAACATCGCCATTTCGCCGAAGACCGCACCGGGTTCCGAGGCCCGGGCGACCCGCTGTTCGTCGCGGAGGACCTCGACGTCACCTTCGAGCAACACAAGAACCTGGTGGCAGGGCTCGTCTTGTTGCAGGGCGATCTCCCCGGCGGCGAAGGCGCGGACCGGCTGGCTGGCCACAAGTTCGAGGAACGATTGCATGCGGCACGAAACTGTCCTACCGAGTCCGGCAGGTAAACGCGAAAACCGGACGATGGCGCGGCAGATGATGAAAACGAGGCATGCCGTTGGACCGGAGCGATGAAGTGGACACCCGATGAAGAAGTCGCTGCGGGACATTGACCGCGGCCGGCTTTTCGGGTCTCTGGCGTTTTCCCACATGATGCATCGCCTCTGCACACGCTTTGCCGCCGCCTTTCCGCTGTGGATCGTCCTCGGCTGCGCCTGGGCGTGGTGGCGGCCGACAGACTGGACTTGGTTCGCGAAATGGATCGAGCCAGGCTTGGGGCTGATCATGCTCGGGATGGGCCTGACCTTGCGGGTGACGGATTTCCTCGAAGTCGGCAAGCGCCCCGGGGCGGTGGCCGCAGGCGTGGTGGCTCAGTTTGTGATCATGCCGGCGAGCGGCTGGGCGATCGCCCGGGGCTTCGAGTTGGAGCCGGGACTGGCGCTCGGGCTGATCCTCGTCGCCTGTTGTCCGGGTGGCACGGCTTCAAACGTGATCTGTTATCTTGCCAAGGCAAACGTCGCGCTGAGCGTGCTGATGACGATGTGTTCGACCTTTGTTGCGATCGGCCTGACGCCGCTGCTGACGAAATGGCTGGCGGGCAAGTATCTGCCGATCGACGCGCTGGCACTTTTCAAGTCGATGCTGCTGGTGGTTCTGCTGCCTTTGCTGCTCGGCATCGCGGTGAACTCGGCCGTCGGTCGTCTGAAGCGGCCGGAGCGTGTCCGGCGGACGGTGGATCTGTTAGGGCCGGTGTTGAGCGTGGTGGTCATCGTGCTGATCGTCGGCTGCATCTTCGCGCTGAAGAAGGCGGAGATCGCGGCGGCGGCGGGGACGCTTTTCCTCTCCGTCTTTTTGCTCCACGCGTCGGGTTTCTTTTTCGGCTACGTGGCGATGTGGCTGGCGGGCAAGGACGAGCCGATGCGGCGGACGGTATCGATCGAAGTGGGCATGCAGAACAGCGGGCTGGGCAGCGCGCTGGCGACGAAGCATTTCGCGGAATATGCGCTGGCGCCGGTGCCGTCGGCGATCTCGGCGGTCTATCATTGCCTGATCGGCAGCCTTTTGGCGGCATGGTGGCGGCGGAGAAGTTCCGAGTGATCCCCCTTCGCCGAGGCTGCGGAGGGACAAGGAAGTTCCAAGTGCCAACGGCGAAGGCAAAGGCGAAGACGAGGGCATGAAGAAACCCGGCTCCTTGGGGGAGGCCGGGCCGGGGGAATCGAACTGAGGTAGATCCCGCGGGAGTTACTCTCAGAAGATTTCGCAGTCCTTGAAGAAGCGCTTGATCTCGTCGGCGGCGGCTTCCGGGCTGTCGGAGGCGTGGCAGACGTTGCGCATCTTGGCATCGCCTTCCTTGTCGCCGAAGTCGCCGCGGATGGTGCCGGCGGCGGCAGCCTTCGAGTCGGTCGGGCCGAGCAGGTCGCGGACGCGGGCGATCACATCGTCGCCTTCCAGCGCCAGGGCGACGACCGGGGATTCCTGCATGAAGCCGCGGACGGACGGGAAGAAAGGCTTGTCGGCGATGTGCGAGTAGTGGTCGGCGAGCAGCTCGTCGGTGAGGAAGAGCATTTTCATCCCGCGGATCTTGAAGCCTTCGTTCTCGAAGCGGGAAAGCACGGTGCCGACGATGTTTTTCGCAACGGCGTCGGGTTTGAAGAGGATGAGCGTAGTCTCGAGGGCCATTCGCGGGACGTAGGCGGCGGGAGCCGGACTGGCAAGCCTTTTGGCAGCACGGAGAAGGGCGACCTCGTTTTGAATCTCTTCTTCCCTCAATGTGAGGGAATAGGCGCCATCCATGTCCCGGCGAGGGATTTACTTCATTTCGATGCGGAGTACCCGCACTTCCAACTGCCAGTGTATTACCGGCGTGGAGACCTCCGTCCCGAGGTCCGGACTGTAAACAGCGCCGGGACACAGGAGCAGTCCGCTTTCCGGACACCACAGGTCGTTGGCCGTCGCCCGGTGGCCGGCGGCGGAAGAGTAGCGCAGGATCCAGCGCAGGCCGCTGAGGGAGTCACTCGCTCCCTGCCGGACGACCCCCTCGCTGGTGAGGAAGATCGGCTTGCCGGCATCATCGCAGTCGAAGCACTCGAATCGGCTGCCGTTGGCAAGGGTCACCAGTTTGACGTGTGGCATCCCACCGCCGGGCGAGGTGGCAAGCGACCCACCGCCGTGCGGGTAGTAGATCGTTCCGTTGCGGGTGGAAATGCAGTGGCCGAGCGCGGCGAAGGTCATGTCGGGCAGTCCGTCGCCGCCGAGCTCCTGGATGCACATTTCCCCGTCGTAAACGAAGCTGGTGGTGACCGGCGGAAGGCCTCCGCCGCCGGGGATGGCGCGGGAGACGAGACGACCGATCGCGTCGTAGCCATAGCTGGCGAGCGGCGTTCCGGTGGCGTTGTCTTCGACTGCGACCAACCGTGAAAGGGCATCGTAGCGGTAGCGGAAAGTGCCGGCGGTGCCATGGGAGTAAACCTCAAGGTTGCCATTGTCGTCCCACTCCAGATTGCCGCCCGGCCAGGTGCTGTGCTGGTTCATCTGGAGATCGCCGGGCGGGATCGAGCTGCTGGAAGTATAAGCGCCGGGATTGGCGCCACCGGTCGCGGTCAGGCGCTTGCCTTCCAGATCGAGAGTGTAGATCACGTCCGACTCCGAAGCCACCGACGCTCCATCGAAGGCGCGGGCAAATGTTTGCATCCGGGTGAGCCGGCCGAGCCGGTCGCGGGTGATCACCTGTCGCCGCAGGGGCGCCATGGTGCTCGGGCCGCCGTTGAAGACGGTCTCGCGGCGGACGATGTTCTGGTTTCGGTCGCGGTTGAAGGTGTCGCGCGAAAGCACGACGTCGCCTGGTCCCGTGACGGTACATTGCACGCAGGCATCGAAGGAGAAATCCTGACCGCCGCCCGGGATCGGACCGTCGCCATTGCCGCGGTAGAGGTAGGTGGTCGCCACGCCGTTCAGGCGGGTATCGGTGGCCACCCGCGAGCCGAGATAAGTCAGCGCCACAATGGGCGGACCGGCCGCGCCTTCGGCCGCGCAAGAAAGGAGCAGGCCTTGGGCATTGCGGACTTCATTGAAGCGGGTGCCGTCGGGATACGTCGTGCTGCTGCAGCCGCGGTGGTCATGGGTGTGGCTGACGACGCGGCCGTTCTGGCTTTCGCTGACGAGGTCTCCGCAGGAATCGAAATCGAGAACGATGTCGGAAGTGCCCTGCGTGAGACGGACGCAGTTCCCGCGGCCGTCGTAGTGATAGCTGGTCGGCGGCACCGGAACGACCTCCGGGTCGGCATTGCTCACGGTGACGCTGGTGATGCTGCCGCGGTAGTTGAAGTCCGCCGCGATGACCTGGCCGCTTTTCCGGATGTGAGTGGTCCGGTTGCCGAGGGTGTCGTAGGTGCTCGACTCGTGCGTGCCATCGGCGAAGTCCGTCTGCACGAGGCGGCCTTGGGAGTCGCAGGTGAAAGTCGTGGTCGAGCCGTTGGAATCGGCGACGGTGCGGCAGGTCGGGCAGCAACTGCTTCCATGCAGTGCGACGCGTCCATACGCGCTGCCGAGCGTTTCCAGCGTGCCGTTGTTGTCCACGTCGCATTGGGTCCTGGCGCTGTAAGGCTGGGCCGGAGTGCCGCCGTCGTAATCGTAGAAAACCGGAGCTCCCGTCGGCGGCACCAGGCGAACCAAGCGGCTGAAGGAGTCGTAGTCGAAGGTGCAGGAACTGCCACTTTCGCTGCTTTGGGTGCTACGGCCGAGAGAGTCGTAGTCGTTGATGCCGGTGAACAACTTGCTCGCGCCACCCGCACTGGAGAAGTCGGTGCGCGTGCAGGCGACGACATTGCCGCAGGGGTCGAGGGTCAGGGCAGCGGAGCAAGTGCCGTCGGCGCAGGCGACGAGTCGCCCGGCGCTGTCGTGGGTGCAAGTGAGCAGCGTGTCGCCGTTGGTGGTCACGCTTTGCAGCAGGCCGGCGGGCGAGTGATGACGGATCGTGGTCTCGAGTTGGACACCGGACGGGGAGTTGTTAAATCGCTGGACGGTGAGGTGATCGTCCTTCGTGGCGACATCGAAGAACGCGGAGAACGTGCGGCTGCTCCGCCCGCAATCGGAGTAACCGGGAGGGTCGGACGCGGAGCGGCCCTTGAGACCGAGGTTGAAAAGGCAGGCGCGGCGCGACGTCGATCGGGCCAGCAGCACGTTGTCCGCCTGGTCGGGTACGTCATCGAGTTCGCCAAACAGCGAGCGGGTCACGAAGCCGCTGTTGTCGTAGGCGAAGGTCTCTTCATTGCCCATCGGGTCGATGCGTGAGATGCGGCGGCGGAAGTCGTCGTAGGCGCAGGTGACGGTCGGGCTTTCCGCGGGCGACGAGCCGAGCGTGGCGCAGCGGGCAAGGTCGCCGGACAAGGTGTAGTCGCACTCCGTGGTGACGGCGGTGAGCGCGCCCAAGCCACCGCTGATGCCGCGACGAACGAGTCCGCGCTCGTCCCATTGGAACGAATAGACGATGTCCACCGGCATCGCCGCGCACGCCGCCGGCGTCCTCATTTCCACGCATTGGCCGCCGGCGTCGAAGCTGAAATCGCAGACATCGAAGTTCGCAAGGCCGACGCTTGTTAGATCGGTGGAACCGGGAGGGAGATTGACCGGCCGGTTCTCGACCGCGATGCGTCCGACGATCAGCGGAAACATCCCGTTGTTGCGGGCGAAGACCGAGCTGTAGTGCGGGTTCGTTGCCGAGAGCGCGCCGGTGGCGTCGCGGTGCTCCATGTCGCTGCGGGAAAGCAGGCCGCCGCCATCGTAGGAAAGCGTGGTGGTGATGCGTGAAGCGCTGGGCGCGTCCGTGCCGACCGGCGGCGACTGGACCGAGGTGCAGCAGTCGAGTTCGTTGTAGGCGAAGAGCGTGTTGAAGCCGCGGGGATCGACGGAGCTGATGACGCGCCCCAAGGAATCGCGGGTGCAGCTTGCCGTGAGATTGAGGCCGGCACTGTCGCGAACGACGCCGCTGCAAAAATGGCTGGTGGCATCGTAGGTCAACCCATCGATGAAGGATGAGCCCGGACCGTTCAACGTGGTGACGCCGGTGAGCTGGCCGAAGGTATTGTAGGTCATGTCGCAGCCTGCGCCGGAGACCGGCGTGCGGCAGGCAATGAGATTGCCGGCGGGGTCGTAGCTATTGGTGAATCTTTGGCCGTGGGCGGTGGTGAGGCTGGTGATGAAGCCGGCGGACACCGGATGCACCTCGAAGTTGTTCACCATCCAGGCCTTGGCTTTTGCTCCCATTCTCCCCGTTGCGGCATAAGCGGCGGAGCTGGCCCCACTGCGGGAGCTGGGTCTGTATTTGTTGTGAAACGGAGTATGACGCCCGCCTTCCTCGTTCTTGAGAACATTGGCAGACGGGACTTCATCATACCCGCCGGAATGATCGTCTGGTGGCCCTGTCGCGGGTCCCGCCGTTCTGGCTTGCCGACACGGGGTGCCTGTCCATCGACAGGGATCCGCCAGTTGGTTTTCCTTCGCAACGATACCGGCGCTGTGGGGGGGGGATTCCGGAGTCCCGTAGCCCGGCAGATATTCCATCGAAACCGTGCGCTCCTCGCCGCCGGACGTGCGCAAGGTGCAGATGCGGGGATTCGCCCGCTGGAGGACAAGGCCTTGGCCTTTCGCGAGATCCCAGTCGTAGGTGATGCGTTCCTGCAAGCCGTCCGGATGCGTGATCGCGGTCGGGCAGTGCTGAGCGTTATAGGTGCAGGTGGTCTGATAAAAATCCGGGTCGCCGGTTCGCAGCTTTCCGGCGGGACGATTCAAGGAAGGCGTCACCGGATCGCCGGCGACCGAGAAGCCGGTATATTGGCGGATCCGGACCGGCCGGTGCTGGCGGTCGCAGAGGGTTTCCGTGAGGCGTCCGAGTTCATCGGAATCGCAAACTAACAGATTTCGCCCGACCGCGGTGTAGGTGATGGTGGCGCTCGGCACCGCGGGCGAATCCGAACAGCGGCTGGAGACGACCTTGTCGAAATCCACGGCCAGCGGGTCGGTCTGCGCCGAGTAGGTGAATGCGCCGATCAAGCGTCCCGCGCCATCGCGGCAGGACGTGAGGTTGTCATTGAGACGAGGATCGGGCAGGCCGGACGAGTAGGTGAAGGTGGCCGGACCGGCGACCGCCGGTTGGCCATCGACTCGGGGGCTGGTGCATGACACGAGCTTGCCGCCGGAATAGCTGAACTCGCAGTAGCGGTCCGTGTGATCGGTGACGCGGGTGATCTCCCCGCTGCTGCCATGGGTGAAAGTCAGGCTCTGGCCGAAGGCGCTGCGGACCGATGACAGCAGGCCGTCCGGGGTGTGGACGCAGGTGACGGCCACTTGGTTCCGGTCGAGGATGGAGACAATCTTTCCTTGGCGGGGCGACCCATCGAGCGGCAGGAACACCCATTGTCCTTGGTCGGCGAAAGTCAGCGTGAAAGTGCTGCCATCGAAGCTGCCGCTGCGGGACATGCCGTTGCAGGTGAAGCTGCCGTCGGGCTGGCGGACGAAGATGTCGCAGCGTCCGCTGCCGTCGCGGACTTGCACCTGCTCCGCGGACGCCCCGGCGGCGAGAGGGACAGGCGTCACGGAGATGTCGTAGGCACCGGTCCAGCCCGGTCCGAAGGATGACGAACCGCTCGACACCATCGAACGATAACTCAGGTCGCAGACCAGTTGCGGGCCGGCAGGGCAGGCCAGCGAGAGCGGGCAGAATTCCAAGGTGACCTCGCCGGTGACGCCGGTCATCGCGGCTCCGGAGCGATGGGTGGATTTCGGTTTCTTCGGTCCCGGCAGGCCCTTCTCGTTGATCGCCATCCGTGCGTTGCCGCCGGGCATCTCGCCTTGGTTACGGTTGTCTTGGAACGCGGGATTGTTCTGCAGCGTTCTCGCCATCACCCCTTGGTTACGGTTGTCTTGGAACGCGGGATTGTTCTGCAACGCCGCGGAGTTCAGTTGGCTCTGCGCTTGGTAGTAGTCGTAGCCCTTTTTGGCAGTCATCGCCATCTCCCCTTGGTGACCGTGATCTTGGAAAGCGGGATTGGTTTGGGCTCCCGTGGATTGCAGGGCACTTTGCGCCTGGTAGTAATCGTAGCCCCTCTTCGAGAGCCAGGCCACGATCAGCGCCGAGCTGTCGTCCAAGTCATCGCAATCGTCGGCGGGGTCCACCATCACGCGGTCGGGCGGCGGAGTGGTCCCCGGATTTCTTTTGATGACGACGCCGATGCCCGGGATCGGATTGCTCGTCTCCTGGGGCACGGGTGCCGCCGGCGGGAGCCACGGCGGAGCATCGGCCGCGAAGCCGTTGGCCGTGATTTCCACGGTTTGCGGGATCGGGCAAATCGTCACGCCCTTGGCATCGGCGATCCGGCCAGCCACGACTCCTCCCGCGATGCCTCCTGCGACGGCGCCGCCGGAAATGATCGCACGCCAGACGCCGGGCTGTCCGACCACCGGTTCGAGCGGGAAGGACACCGGCTGGCCGTCGATTTCCAACACCAGCATCGAGCCCGGCGGCAGCAACTGGCCATGGACCAGGATCTCGCCGCCGAGCGGCGACACGACCGGCGGCTCAAGCGAGAAGACTTCAGCCTCCGGTTGGACGATGCGGTAAAAGGCCTTCGTCGTGGTCGGTTCGGGATCGACCCACAGCGCGGCGCTGCCTGTCGCTTCGACCAGCGCGATCTTCAACCAGCCTCCCGCGCCGCCGCCGCCCCCACCTAGGTCGGTGGATTTTTCAATCGGGTAGCGGACACCCTCCCCGGACGTCCAGCTCAGCCGGACCTGCGTGCCCGGGAGCCCGGAAGTGATTTCCAACAAGGGCGTCGGCACGGATTCCTCGGCGAAGAGGAAAAGCGGGGGGGCGAGCAAAAGGAGGGCGGCCAGGAAGGTGATTTTCATGGGTTTTCAGGTTTGGCGGGTTTTCAGTCCATTCGCTTCAAAGTGCGAAAGGCGCGGTCAAGTCCGGCGGAAACGAAACTCATTCTCTGCCATTCATCCGTGGAGTAGAGAATCGGCTTCCGGCGGTCAACTTACAAACCGTTGCCTTGGCTCCGACCCGGCAGCAGCGGGTGGCGGGACTTTTCCGAAAAGTTCTCCAAGGAATCTCCGCTTCATCCGACTTGCTCTGTGAGCCATCCGCCGCACACGGCTTCCCCAAAGAACCATGTCGGCCGGTTCAATCCAACCATACCCCTGATCGTCCTATGAAACTCCTGACTATTCCTCTGTTCGCCCTGTTCGGGCTCTCTTCCGCCGGCGCCCAAGGCGTCAAGCCGGGCACCGTCTCGCCGCTGCTGTTTGAAGCGACCATCACCACCCAGAGCGCGCCGACGGTGGTCAATCTACCGGGTGGCGGCGGGACCCGCTCGACCTTCAATACCAGCGCCGTCCGCTTGATCAACCGCGACATCCTGGAGGCGATGCGGGTGGCCAGCCTGCTGGACGGAACGCTGACCGGCTGGACCCTCAGCCGGCTGGCGAACCCGGCGGGCGTGGGCAACATCTACGCGACCAAGGCGGGCAAGGCCGCGGTGGCGGTTCCGGCGAACCTGCTGACCCAGCCGGTGGTGCAAGGCTCCGCCTCCACCGGCACCGTGGTCACCCCGACGACCGGTGCGGCAAAGCCGAACCTGGTCCGCCGTGCCTACTCGACCCTCGACGTGCGGGGCGGGGCGAGTTCCGGCACCGGCGTGCAGGTGTTGAAATGGACGACCTTCCGAAGCGGAACGACCTCCACCGTGGTGGCCACGCAGACCGACAACTACAGCGTGAATGGCAAGAGTGGCACCGGCACCGGGATCGTCAGCGGCTCCTACCGGGTGACGACGCCGAAGCCGGCGGACCTGACCACGCTGCTTCCCGGCGCAGCGGTTCCCTGAATCCCTTTCCGGGTTCGCGCGCCCTGCCGGTATTGGCGGCGGGGCGCGCTTCTTTCTTTTCAGTCCCATGAAAAAGCCTCTGCTCTTTGCCCTCCTCGCCGCCCTGATCGCGGCGGGAGTCTATGTTCCGGAGAAAGTGAACCGTGAGGTCGCTTCCCCGGCTGCCGAAGTCCCGCGACCATCCGTCGAAGCAGGCAAACCCCGTCGCGACCGCGCGAAATCGCAGCCGCTGATAGATCCGGCACGGGCGGAAGATGCCGCGGCGGCGATCCTGGAAGCGGTGATCACCTATTCTCCCGCCGGCGTGCGGGCGATCCGGCCCTTTTTGCACGATCCCGACCCGGCGATCCGTCGTGCGGCGCGCGATGGGCTGGTGCAACTCGGCGAGGCGGATGCCGTGCCCTTCCTACGGGAAGCGGCCCTCCAGGTGGAGGATCCCGAGGAAATCGTATCCTTACGTGAAGCCGCGGATCTGCTCGCGTTGCCGGCCTGGTCCGACTCCGCGGAGGCACGCGAAGTGGTGGCGGAGATGCTCGGAAGCGAGGGTTCTTGAGGGCCGCGGTGAGCTTCCGTCTTCACGTTATAGGAAGGAGGTTCGTGATGCTGAATGCTGGCGGGGTCATAAGGATCTGCAACACGCACACCATCATCTCATGAGCATCCAGGAAAAGATCGACCAGTTGGCCCTCGCCGCGCTCCGTTCCGCACCGGTCATGGGCAGCCGCCCACAGCCAGCGACCTTCATGCCGGCCTTTGAAAAGCCGAAACGGGTGGCGATCGTCGAGTCGTCCGGTGAATTCCTCGACGCCCGATACGGGACCACCTCGCGCGAGCACCGCCAGGCAGCGCTTGCCGGTGCCAGGACCCCGTGGGCATTTTGCGCCCGTGAGGTCAGGCTCTGAAGCCGGATTACTCCCGGAGGTCGATCTTGCGCCGTGCTTCTTCTAACAGCCCGGCGTTTCCCTCCAGCAAGTCGGCGATCGCGCGGATCACCGCCAGGGTCGGCCGCGAGACATGATGTTCCATGCCTTCCACGTCGCGGTAGATGGTTTCTTCATCGAGGCCGAAGAGCCGCAGGAAGCGGGTGAGCGTCTCGTGGCGCTCGATGATCGCGCGGGCGATCCGGTGCCCTTCTTCGGTGAGAACGGTGCCGCGGTATTTCTCGTGTTTCACCAGTCCCTCGCCATCCAGCTTGCCCAGCATGTTGGTGACGCTGGCTTGGGAGATGCCGAGGTTCTTGGAAATGTCCACCGCACGGGCATACCCCTTGGCTTCGATCAGATGGAGGATCTGTTCGAGGTAATCGTCCATCGCGACGGAGCCGCTGGTGCGCTGGGATCGGGCGGGCACGGAGGGAGTGAAGACGGCGGGCGCGAAGACTCAAGACGGAACAGGGGAAAGCGTCCGGCGATCGACTCCGGTGCCGGGTCACCCTGGGCGCGGATATTTCGCTGCAACACGATCCTGCCCGGGTGGGTATGATGACCGACGGGACTCGCCGGGATCTGCGGCGGGTCAAGGTTCCACCCGACACCGCGCCATGAAGCTTCCCGTTCTCTGCATCGTCCTCGCGCTCCTTGGCAGCCGCTCGTGGTCCGCCACGGGGAAGCCAAACCTTGTCATCTTTCTCGCCGACGACGCGGGCTGGGGCGACTACAGCCATTCGGGTAACACCCAGGTGCGCACGCCTAACATTGACTCGATCGCTCGGGGCGGCGTGTCGCTGGACCGTTTTTATGTGTGCCCGGTGTGCGCGCCGACGCGGGCCGAGTTCCTCACCGGGCGCTATCATCCGCGGGGCGGGGTGCGCGGGGTGTCGACCGGCTTGGAGCGGCTGGACCTCGGGGAGAAGACCATCGCCGATGCGTTCAAAGCGGCCGGCTATGCCACCGGAGCCTTTGGCAAATGGCACAACGGCAGCCAATGGCCCTATCACCCGATGGCGCGCGGCTTCGACGAATACTTCGGCCACAGCTCGGGGCATTGGGGTGAGTATTTCGACGCCCCGCTGGAGGAGAACGGTCGGATGCTCAGGACCCGTGGCTACATCGTGGATGTCTGTACCGACCGCGCCCTCCATTTCATTGGGAAGAACAAGGAGCGGCCCTTCGTCTGTTATGTGCCCTTCACCACGCCGCACTCTCCTTGGGCCGCGCCGGCGGAGGATTGGCAGCGTTTTAAAGACAAGCCGCTCACCTTGCGGGCGACCATGCGCGGCGCGGAAGTCGAGGATCAAACCCGCTGCGCGCTGGCGATGCTGGAGAATCAGGACCGCAATGTGGGACGCGTCCTGGCGAAACTCAAAGAGCACGGGCTGGAGGACAACACGATGGTGCTCTACTTCTCCGACAACGGCCCGAACTCGATGCGCTGGACCGGGGGGATGAAAGGCAAGAAGGGGACCACCGATGAAGGCGGCGTTCGATCCGTATGCTATCTCCGCTGGCCGGCCGGATTGCCCGCCGGGCACACCGTCAAGCAGATCGCCGGGGCGATCGACCTGCTGCCCACGCTCACCTCGCTGGCGGGCGTGGCGCGGGTCGGCGACCGGCCGCTGGACGGCCGCGATCTCACGCCGCTGCTGCTCAAGCGCGGCGACGACTGGCCGGAGCGGATGATTTTCTCCACCTGGGCCGGCAAAGTCAGCGTGCGCACCGGGACGCATCGGCTGGATGATGCCGGTCGGCTTTACGACATGACCGCGGATCCCGGCCAGACCACCCCGGTCAACGACAAGGAGCACGTGATCGCCGCCGAACTGGCCGCGGCTGTTAGAACGTGGCGCGCGGAAATGTTCGGCGGCAGGGAGGAAGGCGACGGCGGTGGAGCGGTCGATCCGCGTCCGATCCCGGTGGGCTATCGGGAGTTCCCCATCACCCTGCTGCCGGCGCGCGACGGCGAACCGCGCGGCGCGGTGAAGCGCAGCAGCGAGGCACCGAACTGCTCCTACTTCGTGAACTGGACCAACCGCGAGGACCGCATGGTCTGGCGGCTCGATGTCCATACCGCCGGTCGCTACGAGGTCACCGCCGACTACACCTGCAAGCTGCCGGACGCCGGCTCCACCATCGAGCTGGCATTCCAAGAAGCGCGGCTGACGGCCAAAGTCTCGCCGGGGTGGGATCCGCCGCTGCTCGACAACCAGGACACCCTGCCACGCCCGGCCGGCGAGAGCCGGATGAAGGAATTTCGCACCCTCAAGCTCGGCGTGATCACCCTTCCAGCCGGGAAGGGCCCGCTCACGCTCCGCGCCCTCGACATTCCCGGCCGGTCGGTCATGGATGTGCGAAGATTGACGCTGACATTGCTGCCCTGAAACCCCGCCATCCCCGTGAAAATCATTCCCACCGCACTTCTCGCCGCCTTCGCCTTCATCGCGGAACTCCCCGCGGAACTCGCCAGGTCGAAGCCGAACATCATCCTCGTGATCACCGATGACCAGGGATACGGGCCGGTGGGGCGTCACGGCCATCCGTGGCTGAAGACTCCCAGCCTCGACGCGCTCCACGACAAAAGCCTGCGCTTCACGCGATTCCTGGTCAGCCCGACCTGTTCGCCCACCCGGAGCGCCATCATGACCGGCCGTCATTCGATGAAAAACGGGATCACGCACACCATTGTGGAGCGCGAACGCATGACGCTGAAGGCCACCATCCTGCCCCAGGTGCTCAAGAAGGCGGGCTATACTTCGGGCATCTTCGGCAAGTGGCATCTCGGCGACGAGGAGCCCTACCAACCGCAGCAGCGGGGCTTCGACGAAAGTTTCATCCACGGTGCGGGAGGCATCGGCCAAGCCTACGATTGTTCGTGCGCCGACGCTCCGGGGAACTCCTACAATGACCCGGTGATCCGCCACAATGGCAGCTTCGTGAAGACACGCGGCTTCTGCACCGATGTCTTCTTCACCGCCGCCCTCGGCTGGATCAAGGAGCGGAAGGACAAGGAGCAGCCGTTCTTCGCCTACATCGCGACCAATGCGCCCCACGGCCCGTATATCGCTCCGGCGAAAAACGCGAAGCGCTTCACCGATCTCGGATTCGGCAAGGAACAGGCCGGATACTACGGGATGATCGAGAACATCGACGAGAACATGGGTCGCCTCGCCGGCAAGCTGGAGGAATGGGGGCTCTATCGGAACACGGTCGTCATCTTCATGTCCGACAATGGCATGACCGGCGGCGGCTCGGGCCAGCCGGGCAAGGACCTCGCCCCCGGTCATCCGTTCTTCAACGGCAACCAGGCCGGCTTGAAAGGATCGACCGACGAAGGTGGCGTGCGGGTTCCGTTTTTCATGCGCTGGGACGGGAAGATCGAAGGTGGCCGCGACGTCGGCACCATCGCCGCGCACATCGACATCCTCCCCACCTTGGCGGCGCTCGCCGGTGCGGAACCACCTGCCGGTCAAGTGGAGGGACGCGACCTGCTGCCCTTGGTCGAAGGCAAGGGCGGGGACTGGCCGGACCGCTATTTCTTCACCCACGTCGCCCGCTGGCCGACCGGGGCCGAGCCGGACGACCACCAGTTTGTGAACTACGGGGTGCGCAACCAGCGCTTCCGCTTCGTCGGTCCGCGCGACGGTGGGAATCCGAAGCGGAAAGAAAAGGCCGGCAGCAAGGAGGGCGGAGCAACCGCCGGCGCGCTCTACGACATCGAGGCGGATCCTTTTCAGACCACCAACGTCATCGGCGAGCACCCGGAGGTCGCCGCGAAGATGCATGCCGCCTACCTCGCCTTCTGGAAGGAAGCGCGGCCGCTGATGGTCAACGAAACCGCGCCGATGTCCCCCAGCCGTCCCTATCACGATCTCTACCGGAAGCAGCTCGCAGCGGGAGGTATTCCCGATTGGACGCCGCCGGGGCTGTGACAGAGGCACCAGGCCGGGTCGATCAACCGGCTCGCAATCTCTGGATCATTTTTCTTTTCCATTTCAACCGCATGATTCCGTCCAAGCTTCTCAGCCTCCTCTTCCACAAGGACGCCCTGCTTTTCGTCACCGGCGCCACGATCCGCTGAGCACGATCCATGGCGATCAACGGGCGGTGTTCCGGATCTCCTCGTCGGTGAAGTCGCCCACGGTCAAGTTGACTTTGGCAGATGCGGTGGTTCCGGCGGGGATGCTCCGTCCGAACAGCGCGTGGTAGTTGGAGAAATGGGCTTCGCCATCGTGGGCGGTGTAGATGGCGAAGCAGTCTTCCGGATTCGAGCGTAGGACCGCGGCGAGCTTGACGTTGGAGTGGCGTCGCATGCTGATCGGTGTCGAGAACGGCGGGCGGATGGCGAACTGCACCGGGTTGCCACCTTGCTTCCAGCGACCGTCGCCGATGATCGAGACGGCTTGCTCGTCGCGGGGGAAGGCATGCCACACGCCGAGGTTCGCGGGTGACGAAACCGGCTTGTCGCCATCGGACCAGACTCCTGCCTGTGGAAAGCCGGCATCGAAATAGGAAGCAGTCTGAACCTCGAAATCGACCAGCTCCGCTTTCGCTTCGACCGTGACTTCCAGTTCGATCTCGTTGGCCTTTGGAAAGGTGTAGCGGGCTTGCAAGGCGAAGGGGCGCGCCGCGGTCGAAGGCCAGCGCATGACGACGGCGTCGCCGCTTACCGTCATCTCCCGCTCCGGCCAGTCGTAGGCGGATTCGCCGTAGCGGTGGTTGCGGGTGAAGACGCGGTAAAGAGAAAGAAGCCCGTGGCGGTTGGCGATGCCGTCGCCGGAAATTCGGGTTCCGGTGGGCTTGTGAACGAGCCGGTTGACGCCGATGAACCTGCCATCGCCGATGCGGCCTTGGAAGCCGTCCGTCTCGAAACCGCAGGTCCCACCGTGCGGCTTCAGCCGCACGGTGGGATTCCATTTCCTCCATTGCAGCATCGAGGTGGCGAGATGCTGGCGGACATCCCCCGACATGCCCCAGCACATCACGCCGACGGGCCCGCGGAAGCCGGTTTCGCGGAGGATGCCGAGCACCTCCCCGACGTCGAAGTCCCCTTCGCCGAGCGGCAGCGTGGCATCGTTCCCGCGGTTGGTTCCGTTGAGGCTGACGGACATCAGCCAGGGAGCGGCCTCGGTCAGCACGGAGCGGAGATCGCGGTTCGGGTCGCGCATTTTCCAATGCTGGAAGGTGAACATCACGCCGACTTCTTTCGGGCGGTTCAGTTTTCTAACAACCCGCAGCGCTTCGCCCGTGGTCTCGGTGTAATCGGTGGCGTGCGGATAAAGCGCGACGGGAACGCCGTGCGGCTTGGCGAGGTCGGCGATCTTGTCGAGTATCGCCACCGCCTTGTCATCCAGATCCGCCTTGCGGTTGCCGAGCAGCAGCAGGACGAGCTGGCTGCGGTGCTCCGCCAGGGTCGGCATCATCTGCGCGATCCGCTCGAGGTTGATGGGGTCTTCGCGATCAAGATAGACCCTTCCATAAGCCTGCACCAGGCGGAGGCCTTCCGCCGACAGGGTCCTTGCCCGCTCCTCGACGGTGGCGTTCGGCGGATGGCTGATGGCACCGTAGCCGAGGTCATGGCAGAGGTGCCCGCAGCCTTCGTAGCCGAGTTCGCGGAAGAGTTTCGCCTGCTCCTCGAGCGAACGTTTCGCGGCATCATGGGTGTCCATGCACAGCGGGAAGATCGGCCAGTCGGCAGCCTCGTCCGGGCGGGCGGGCAGTCGGTTGATTGTGTAGTAGGCCTCGCCGTTGGCCAAGGGGCTGCCGTCCGCGCTAGTGATACCGCTGAGCTTGAACTCGCAGATCCGGTTGGCAGCAAGTCCGGGCACCCGCAGGCTCAGCACCCGACGGTCCGGCGAGAGGGAGACGGTGGCTGGCAGCTCCTGGAGATCCATTTGTGGCGAACCGTAGATATGGTGGTAGTTGTATCGATAGGATCGCAACGCGACCGCTTTCGTGAGATCCTGCTCGGCGAGCGGTTGGGTGAAGGCGATCTCGAAGCCGTCCGCGGTGAGATGGATCGTTTGCATCTCGAACGGGGTCTTGCCCGACCAGACGACCTTGTGCAGCCCCGTGGTATCCGGACCCCAGCCGCGGCAGCCGTAGGCGACCAGCAGTTCGCCCGCGGGCGAGAAGGTCATCCGGCACAGCGCTTGTTTCAGGCCCTGTCCGCGGATGAAAGGGAAGCAGGTGCCCTGATAGACGCCGTCGATTTTTTCCAACTGCACGCGGCTCAGGAGCGGCGCGACGTTGTCGCCGACAAAGAACTGCCCGGCAAAGGGCCCGAAGCTGCCGTTGGCGGGAGCGAGCACCGGTTGGGAAGGGGAGTTGCCGAGGATGCCGTGCGGGAACAGCACCGCGGGCCGCTTGCGGATCACATCGAGCTCACTCGCGAGCCGGTCCAGCGGTAGCTTCAGGTCGAGCTTTCGGTTAGGATCCCAGTGATACGACGAAGGATGGCCGTGGAAATCGCCGCGCGCGATGTGGTGCATGACACTGGTGCCGACCCAGTCGCCCTGGTTGTCGGTGGCGAAGAGATCGCCCTCGGCATTGAAAGCGAGGCCGTTGGGGGCCCGCAGGCCCGACGACCACCAGGTGAGCTTGCCTTGGGGGTTGACTTGGAACGACCAGCCGCGCCCGATCGCCGGAGCACCCATCGGGCCGCCGAAGCTGTTTCTCGACTCCGGGACCGTCGATTTTTTTGCCCAAGGTCCGTGGGTGGTGTGAGTCGTCCCGTAGAGATTTCCCTGCGCGTCGCGGCAGAGTCCGTAAACGAAATCGGTGGTGGCCCCCGGCATTTCCCAGCCGGCAGTCACGGTTTCGTAGCGGTCGGCGCGCAGGTCGCCATCGGTGTCGCGGAGCCGGGTGACTTCCGGGGTTTGCGTGACGATGACCTCGCCGGTTTCCCCGGCCAGCAGGCCCATCGGCTCCAGCAGTCCCGAGGCGAAATGGTGCCACCGTCCGTCGCGGAGTGCCCAGACGTCGCCGCGGCGCGTGGCGACCAGCAAGGTGCCGTCGGGCCAGTGATCCAGTCCGCCGGCCTCGATCACCGCGCCCTCGGGGCCGGGTAGGTCGAGCACGGTGTAGGCGGGTTCCGCGGCGGGCAGGAGTCCGGTCAGCGCTCCTAACAGAAGGGATTGGAAGCGCTTTCTCATGGTCTGCTCCGTTCCAGTTTGAGGATCAAGTTCACGTCGCCGTTGCCCGGGATCGACAAGCGGTTGCTGGTCCATTCGCCGGTCGAGGCCTTGGCTCTAACAGGTCCGCCGGTCGGCCCAACGAAGCCCACCGCATCGGCCTGAGATGGTATTTGGAAAGTCTGCCGGAGTTCGCGGGGGGAGGGAGCGTCGATGCGCAAGCGGACCAAGGTCTGCCCGTAAGCGAACTCGAAGCGGGGGATTCCTTCGGCGATCTCATAACCGCGAAACACCGGAACCTGATCGCCCACGCGCAGGCCCTCCTCGGCCGAGGGCAGATACCACGCTTCGCCCACTGCGGGGACTGGCCGCAGCGACTGGCTTTTCCAATGCGGCTCCATGTCGAGGTAGCCGCCGCTCCAGACGTAGGCCAGTCGGCAGGTGTCCGCGTCGAAGCAGTAGGACATCCCGTTGGGCAGGCCCACGCAGATCGCACGCAGCAACTCCCTTCCGTCGGGCAAACGGAAATAGACGCGGTGGACCATCGGAGCGGAGCCCGGTTCCAGCACGAACTGCCGCGGTGCCGTGCGGAGTTCTTCGGGCAGTTCCATCGAGTTCCCCTGGGCGATGTAATCCCAAAGCGTATCGATCTGGCGTTGGCGCTCGTCGGGTGCATGGCCGGCGAAAAACGCGGGCATCGGCACGCCCGGTTTCATGCGTTGCGGATCGGACATCCACCGCACGAACCAGTCGTAACTGACGTTCTGCGCGACCAAGGCGAGGTTGGTTCCCTTGCTTTCGGCGGCGGTCCGGTGCTGCTTGATGTCATGGCAGGCGGTGCAGGCAAGCCCCGTCTTCGTGCCGACCATGGCCATTCCTTTCGCAGGATCATGCCGCGCGTCGCCACGGGTCCGCCCCGCTCCGGCGGGGAGCTTTCGCAAATCTTCGGCGAGGCGAACGAGCGCCTCACTTTCCTCCAGCAAGGGGCCGGTCATGGCCCCGTACCACCTCGGCTGCCCTGCATGGCGCATCAGGGGGAGCAAGGCGTCGGATGAAAACTTGTGGTGCATGGTCGCGAGGAAGGTGGCGTCGTGACACGACGCGCAGTTCATGGCGGCGAGCACCTGGCGGATGCGGTGGGAGGGCGCGGAATGAATGCCGTCGGCGTTTTCCGGAAACGGTGCGACGGGCGCATGCCGCAGGACGGCGGGCGGCAGCGGCTCCTTTGCGAAATGCTCCGACTGCCACGAGACGCCGAAGCGGAGGTCACCGGGGAGGCGTTCGCCGCTGAGGACGATGGGATGCTGCCCGGCTGCCAATTGGCGGCCGCCCGCAACCGCTTCGCCGCCGATCGTGAGCGTGCCTTTGGTATCGAACTGATAGGTCCCCGCCTGCGCCACTTCGAGGAAACCCTCGAATCGGAAGGAGAACGCCGGCTTGATCGCAGGATGGGGGCTTTCCGCCGCCGCCAATCCCAATTCGGGAAGCATGACCACCTCCGACACCGAGCGGGCATCGTCGCGGAAGGTCGCCACCAGTCCGGCAACCCGCGCTTGGCTCCCGGGCGGTGCAGCCTTGTTTTCTTCCGCGGGAATTTCTGTCGCGAACGAAACAAGAACGATGGTGGCGAGAAGGAGTTTCTGCATGGAGCCGCGGCCTGCTTGCGTGGGCGGAGCACTACGGATCGCGCAGTGGAAATCTTCCCGTGGGGGTGTCATGCATCACCGGAATGTCTGGATGGGAACGGGTTAATTCCGCGTCACCTCGACATCGACAAAGAGCCTGTCGAGAAGCGTCCCGGCGACCGTCGCGGTCACGGTGACGAAGCCGCCGGACGGCGTGCCCGGGGTGAAGGTCACGGTGGTTCCTTGAAAGGCGACGGCGCTCGGGGTGAAGGTCGACAGGTCCTTCGACCAGCGGTAGGTGGCTTGCAGATCGCTGGCGGTCGCGGCTCCGGTCGGGTGGGTAAAGGTAAACGTGTTGTTGCTCTTCGAGCCCGCGACGAGGCCTTGGGAGAACCTGCCCGGGTGGGTGCCGAAATAGTTTTCCACACCGTTGTCGATGCCGTCGTTGTCCGCGTCGTCGTCGAGTCCCCGCTTGGCGGGAGCGATCCCGAAGGCTGGGTTCGAAATCCAGGTGTCAAAGGAGTTAGGCCCGATTCCCAGCGCCTCGATCCCGTCGAACCAAACCTGGGCCATCTTGTCGTAGCCGTCGTTGTCCGGGTGGTTGATCCCGTTGGAGAACAGCGATTGGTCGATCGAGGTGAGGACAGCGGGATTGGTGAGGAAGGGAGCGTATTGATCCACCCGCGTGACATTCTTGCCCTGTGCCTGGAAGCCCGGCACCAGCGTGTTCCGGATGTAAGAGTTGTAGGTCACGATACCGGCCTGATAACTGTATTTCGGCATGATCTCGGCAATGATCACGTGCGCGTCGGGCTTGTTGGTGGTGATGGTGCTGACCAAGGTATTCAGCCCGCTCTGGTCCTGGCTATTGGTGCCGATCTTGATCAGGACAATGTCCGGATTGTCGCTGGCGAGCCAGGTGAGGATGTTTGAATTGAGGTAGGTTGCAGTCTTGCCGCCATAGCCGCGATGGCCGTCCTGGCCGAAGGTGCGAAGGTCAAGTGCCGGCGTGTAGGTGCCGCCGTTGGTTGGGTCACCCGAAATTCCGGTCCACGGTTCGGTCGAACCCCCGACGAAGAGGAAGTTGTAACCGGCGTTGCCCAGCATCGTGTAAAGCCCGCTGCGGTAGCCGAACTTGAAGGGGTGGTTGGCCCAGGACGGGTTGTCGGTGTAACCAACCGTGATCGAATCGCCGAGGCACATGACGCGCAGCGGTGCCGAGGCGGTAACGAAGTTCCAGGTGGTGTCGTCTGCGATGCCAGCGAAGGGGTTATTCGAAAGGTCGGTGATAGCACCCGAACTTATCCTCACCGCGTAGTCCGTGGTCGGGGAGAGGTTGGAAGAGAGATTGATGGTCAGCACCGAGGCGGAAACCGAAACCCGGCCATCGGGCAGGATGATGGTGACGGTGTTGGCGGGCGTATCGAGATCCTGGACCGAGATCGTGCCGCTGCCGAGGGCGATGGCCTCGTCGAAAGTCGCGATCAGGTTGGCGGCCAAGGGCACGCCGGTGGCCCCATCGGAAGGGCTGCGGGAAATGATCGACGGCGCGGTGAGATCGGGCTGTCCGGTGGTGAAATTCCACGTCGCGTCGTTGTCGATGCCCGCGAACGGGTTGCCGGCGATATCGGTGACCGCGGTGGCGGCGATCCGCACGGCGTAGGGGTTTCCGCTCGCGAGATCGGTGGCGGGGTCGATGATCAGCTGCGCCCCGGAAACCGTTACCCGGGAATCGGGCAGCGTGATGACGATGTCGGGGGAGGGGCCGAGATCCACGATGGTGATCGTGCCGGTGCCGAGGGCGATGTTTTCGTTGAAAGTGGCAACTAGGTTCGACGAGGGGGAAACAGCGGGCGAGTTATCAGCCGGGTTAAAGGTGACGATCTGTGGCGCCGTTTCGTCATTCGTGGGAACGCCGAAGACATCCAACTCGCGCCAGACGAAGGCACCGGCGTTGGCCCCGGCGTTCACGCTGTTGGCGGTGACTTTGATGAACTCGATGCCGGTGGCCAAAACCCCGCTGGGATGGGTGAGCGTGACCTGGGTGCATCCGCCGCCGGAACCGAGCGGCTGGTAATTCACTGTGGCGAGGATGCTATAGCTGCCGCCCACCGGCTTGACCTCGATCGTCCAGCCTTGATTGCCGAAGCCGGAGTTCACCCAGTCTGCGATGGATTGGATCGAGGTGATGTCGTAGCCCGCACCGCCCGGGCTGAGGCCCAAATTGTAGATGGCGGTGGCGCCGACCGTTGTCCAAGCACCCTGGACCGCGTCGCCCGGAATTGCCTGAAACTCCCCGCCGTGGATGCCGTCGGTCAGTTCCAGCGGCGAGGCGTTGTTGGTGGTGTTCCAGCCGGTGGTGATCGGTGTGAGGCCGTGCAGCAGGTCGGAGGCGCTCACGTTCCCGGAATAGACAAACTGGGTAGCGCTGAAGATTTCCGCAGGGACGGACTGGGTGGCGAAGTTCCACGTCGTGTCATTGTTAATGCCCACAAAACTGTTTCCGGCGCTGTCATCGATGGCGGTCGCATCGATCTGCACCGCGTAGTTGTTCACCGGTGCGAGATCGGTCGAGGGATTGATTGTTAGAACCGCTCCTGCAACGGTAACCCGAGGATCCGGCAGGGTGATGACCGTTGTTTGGGCTGGGTTTCCGAGGTTCTTGATCGTGATGTCGCCGGTGCCGAGGACCACGGTCTCATTGAAGGTTACGACAAGATTGGAATTCAGCGGAACAGCGCTCGCATTGTCCGCAGGATCGAGCGTAGCCACGGAGGGACTGGTGAAGTCCGCGGCCACGGTCGTGAAATTCCAGTTCGGAGTGTCTGAGGCCAACAGGCCTGCATAGGCATTCGGGACGGTGGCGATATCCCGGATCGCGCTGCTGCTGATCTCGACGGCATATTGCGTCCCGCTCGCGAGGTTGGAAGCGGGATTGATGGTCAACACCGCGCCGGTGATGGAGACATCGCCGGGCAGGGTGATCGAGATGTCAGCCCCGCCGGATTGGTTTCGCAGCGTGATGGTGCCCGCGCCGGTCAGTGCGATGGGTTCCGAGAAAGTCGCGGTTAGATTGTTGGCAACCGACACGTTCGTCGCGCCATCGGCGGGAGTCACGGAGGTCAGGGTGTTGAGGGTTGGCGGAGTGGTGTCGGCAGCGGGGTTGGTCGGGACGCCGAAGACGTCGATCTCGCGGAAGACCGTGCCGCCCGCGGTGGCACCGGAAGCGTCGAGGATGTTGAAGCGGATCGCGTCGATGCCGGTGGCGAGGATGCCGGTTGAGTCGGACACGTTGACCTTGGTCGAGCCCCCTTGGACGGAGCCGGAAGTGCCGCTCGCGGGCTGGAAATTGACCGTGGTCAGCAGGGTGAAGGCGGCACTTCCAACAGTGCTGACAAGAATTTCGTATCTCTGGTTTTGAAAGCTGGCCCCCTGCCAAGCCGCGATGGATTGGACTTCGGTGATATCGTAGCCGAGTCCGTTGGCACCATTTCCGATGATAAATTCGCGGAACGAGGCGGTGGCGTTTGCAGCCCAAGCAGCGCCGGTCAGTCCGATCGGCACGGTGACATTGGAGTCGCCAGCGCCTGTGCCATTGTTGAGCCCCGCTGGATCGGCACCGTTGGAAATGTTCCACGCGCCGCCGGTGCCGGTGACCCCGTTGAGCAGATCGGTGGTGCTGACGAAAGTGTTATAGATCGTCTCGTCGGTGGTGCTCGTCGTCGCGGTCCCGGCGGCGGGAGTATTGGTGGCCGTGGTGATCACCGGCGCGGCGACGAGACGGGATGTCCCGACGGCAAGGGCGAAGATCAGTAATGGAGTGAAGTGACGGGATGGCATGGGCGTGGCCAAGAAGGGACGGTGCGGTGGGATTGGCTGGGGAGACGGATATTCTTGTCAATTCTGCGTCACACGTGCGGTCACGAATAGCTTTTCAAGCGCGGTGCCGATGACAGTCGCTGTGACCGTGGTGGTGCCAAGTGCAGGCGTATCGGGTTGGGTCGTAAATTGGACGGTGGTGCTGCCATTGGAGGCACCGTCTGCGCGGAATGTCGCGAGATCCGTCGACCATCGGTACGACGCGGTGAGGTCGGCGGCCAAGGTGCCTTGGGAGTGGGTGAAAGTGAAGGTGTTGACGGTCTTCGCTCCCGCCACGAGTCCGGGGTTGAATTCACCGGGGTCGCTGCCGAAGAAGTTCTCAACACCGTTTTCGATGCCATCGCCGTCGGGGTCTTGGTTGAGCCCTTGCTGGCCGGGATCGATCCCGAACGCCGGATTGGAGATCCAATTCGCGAAGGTGGTGCTGTTCGATGGAACTCCGAAGACGTCCAGTTCGCGCCAGACGAAGGCACCGCCGTTCGCTCCGCCGTTGACCTGATTTGCAGTAATCTTGATCAACTCGATGCCGGTGGCCAGAACTCCACTTGGATGGGTGAGAGTGACCTTGGTGCCACCAACGCCGGAACCGAGCGGTTGGTAATTGACAGTGGCCAGCGTGGCGTAGCTACCACCCACCGGCTTGACCTCGATCGTCCACGCCTGGTTGCCGAAGCCCACGTTTGCCCAGTCCGCAATGGATTGCACCGAGGTGATGTTGTAGCCCGCCCCGCCGGGTCCGGTGCCAAGATTGTAGGTGGCAGTGGCTCCGACCGTCGTCCAGGCACCCTGGACCGCGTCGCCCGGAACTGCCTGAAACGCCCCGCCGTGGGTGCCGTCAGTCAATTCAAGCGGCGAGGCCTGATTGGTTGTGTTCCAGCCGGTGGTCACCGGCGTGAGGCCGTGCAGCAGGTCGGCGGCGCTGACGTTTCCGGAATAGGTGAACTGGGTGGCGCTAGATGCTTCGTCGGCAGCGGCGAAATTCCAGGTCGTGTCATCGGCGATGCCCGCGTAGCTGTTTCCACCCGTGTCGTCGATGACGGACGCATCGATCTGTATCGTGTAATTGGCTCCGGGCGCGAGATCCGTCGAGGGATTGATCGTCAGGACAACTCCAGAAACTGAAACCTGGGCATCCGGAAGCGTGATCACGGTTTCCGTGGAATTGCTGAGAGTTTTGATCCTGATGTCACCGCTCATCAGAACGATGTTCTCATTAAAGGTGACGACGAGGTTGGAGTTCTGCCGAACGGCAATCGCATTGTCCGCCGGGTTGAACGAGGCTACCGTGGGGTTGGTGGAGTCCGCAGGCCCGGTCGTGAAATTCCAGGTCGTGTCATTGGCGATGCCGGCGAAGCTGGTACCGGCAAGGTCGTCGATGGCGGTCTCGTCGATCTGGATCGCATGGTTCTTACCGGGTGCCAAATTCGCAGTTGGATTGATGGTCACAACCGCCCCCGAGACGGAAACCTGTGGATCCGGCAGCGTGATCACCGTCTGTGCCGGGGTGTCGAGATCCTTGATCGTGATGTTTCCGGTCCCGAGAACCACATTCTCGTTGAAGGTTACCGCCAGATTGCCGTTGACCGCGACGTCTGAGTCGCCATCGGCCGGACTGAAGGCGCTGACAAGGGGCGGAGTGGCAAAGGTAGAGACGCCGAAGACGTCGATCTCGCGGAAGACCGTCCCGCCGCCGGCGGCACCGGAGGAATCGAGGATGTTGAAGCGGATCGCGTCGATGCCGGTGGCCAGTACACCCAAGGAGTCCGTCACGTTGACCTTGGTCGAGCCGCCTTGGACGGAGCCAGAGGTTCCGCTCGCTGGCTGGAAATTGACCGTGGCCAGCAGTGTGAAGGCGGCACTTCCAACGGTGCTGACAAGAATTTCATATCTCTGATTTTGAAAGCTAGCTCCCTGCCACGCCGCGATGGATTGGACTTCGGTGATATCGTAGCCGAGACCGTTGGCCCCATTCCCGATGATGAATTCGCGGAAAGAGGCGGTACCGTTCGCAGCCCATGCAGCACCGGTCAAACCATTCGGCACGGAGACGTTGGAATCACCGGCGCCGTTGCCGTCGTTGAGCCCGGCGGGACTGGAGCCGTTGGCGTTCCACGCGCCGCCGGTGCCGGTGATCCCGTGGAGCAGGTCGGTGGTGCTGACGAAAGCGTTATAGATCGTCTCGTCGGTGGTGCTCGTCGTCGCAGTCCCGGCGGCGGGGGTGTTGGTGGCCGTGGTGATCACCGGCGCGGCCAGGAGATGGCCCGCGGTGAGCGCGAAGACTAGGAGCGAGATTGGAGTATGGGATCGGGTTTTGGGTTTCATGGCTGAGATGAGTTGCCGCAATTGGATTTCGTAGGAATCGGGCATGGCACCCAGTCTGATAAATTGAACCAGACCTGCCGAGAATCAAACGAAACAAGCCTGAATCGCCGACTCAGTAAGAGCGGCGGCGACGAAGAATGGCGAGCAGTCCAAGGCCCCCGAGCAGCGCGGAGCTGGGTTCGGGGACCGTCGAGATGCCGAAGACGTCGATCTCGCGGAAAACCGTGCCGCCCGCGGTGGCACCGGAAGAGTCGAGGATGTTGAAGCGGATCGCGTCGATGCCGGTGGCCAGCACACCCAAGGAGTCCGTCACGTTGATCTTGGTCGCGCCGCCTTGGACGGAGCCAGAGGTTCCGCTCGCTGGCTGGAAATTGACCGTGGCCAGTAGTGTGAAGGCGGCACTTCCAACGGTGCTGACAAGAATCTCGTATCTCTGATTTTGAAAGCTGGCCCCCTGCCAAGCCGCGATGGATTGGACTTCGGTGATGTTGTATCCCAGACCGTTTGCACCATTCCCGATGAAGAATTCGCGGAACGAGACAGAGCCGTTCGCGGCCCAGGCAGCGCCCGTCAGCCCGATCGTCACGGTGACATTGGAGTCGCCAGCGCCTGAGCCATCGTTGAGACCCGTGGGAATGGTGGATCCATTGACGCTGTTCCACGTGCCGCCGGTGCCGGTGATGCCGTGGAGCAGGTCGGTGGTGCTGACGAAAGAGTTATAGATCGTTTCGTCGGTGGTGCTCGTCGTCGCAGTCCCGGCGGCGGGGGTGTTGGTGGCCGTGGTGATAACGACCGCGCCATCGACCGAAGCGGTAATGACGACGAACATGGCGAGCGGCACGACGCGAAGATGCTGTTTCATGACAAAAAATCGATTTAGGTTTTAATTAACACGTCACACGGAAGCCTTGCGTTAGCAACTATATTGAGGAATTTCTCGGACCGGGTGTGGCTTCCGCGGCCAATGTCAGGAAAACTTGCTAACGCGGTCCCGATTCGCAACGTAGTCACCAGAGGATTATGGATTTGAACGCCCGCCAGATGGCCGAATTCGTCGGTGAGATCGGCCGCCACCAGGCGGCGTTGCGGGCCTACATCATTTCCCTGATGCCGGGGATGGACGGGGTTCCCGACGTGCTTCAGGAGACCAACCTCGTGCTGTGGGAGAAACGCGAGAAGTTCGAGCCCGGGACGAATTTCGGGGCTTGGGCGTTCACCATTGCCCGGCTGGAGGTGAAAACGCACCGGCGGCGGCTGCGCCGACTCGGCCTGCCGCTCCTTGACGAGGATCTTGCGGAACGGCTGGCGGAGCAATTGAAGGAGCGGCTCGTGGAACGGCCGGGCGAAGCCGACGAGCGCTTGCGAGCTCTTGACAATTGCCTCGGGCGATTGGGTGGCAAAGAGCGCGAGTTGATCGAGCACCGGTATTTCTCCGGGTCCACACTGGACGATTATGCGATCCGCTGCGGACGCCCGGTCGAGTCGCTGCGGGTGACGCTGTTCCGCATCCGGGCGGCGCTCAAGAATTGCATTAAAGGAGAACTGGCGGTCCACCGCGCCTTGTCATGAACCGCCGCGAACTGGAATTCCGTCTGCAGAGCCTGTTCGAGGGAGACCTCGACCAGGAATCCCTCGTAGAGCTTCAGCGGGAGCTGGAAACCCATCCCGAGGCGCGGGAAGCCTACTTCGACTACGCGCAGCTTCACAACGCGCTACAGCTTCGCGCCGAAGGAATCGACCTTCTGCGGGTGGTGCCGATGGACCAGGTCAACCGGCGGCGACAGCGGAAATTCATCACGGTGGCGATTGTGGCAGCGGCCGCGGCGGTGGTCATCGGCGCGGCGGTGATGGGGATCATCCACTCCCGGGCACCGCGACCCACGCTGAAGTTTGTGACAGCCCCCGGCACCGATGTGCTGGTCAGCCACTACCTCAGCGGGGGAGAGTCGCCCGAGGGTGCCTGCTTGGAGCCGGGATCGAGCCTTGAGATCCGTCGCGGAACGGTGGAGGTCGACTTCGCCTCCGGGGTTCGCGGGATTGTCCGGGGTCCTGCCCATCTGACCCTTCATCACCCGGGCCTGCTGCATCTCGCCGAGGGAACGGCGTGGTTCGAGGTGCCCCCCGGGGCGAGCGGATTCCAGGTCTCCACGCCCGATCTGATCCTCACCGACCTCGGGACGGAATTCGGGGTGGTATCGAAGGCGGACTTCCTGCACGAGGTGCACGTCTTCCGCGGCACCGTGGAGGTGGCCAACCGCAACGGTCTCCAGAACAAGGAACTGCTTGAGGCCGGCCAGGCCCGGGTGGCCGAGCCGGCGGGACAGTGGAGGTCCATCCCGGTGGATCCGAAACCGTTCCTGAAAAAATTGCCCAAGGTCGAAGTATTGCCGGTGGAGTCGGAGGTCATCGTCACCGAGGAATCCAGCGCCAACCGGTTCAAGTATATGGCGGAAGCCAGCCCGAGCGACCTTTTGCACGGATTGATTCCGAAGACAAGCGGCTGGAATTTCCTCAACCACGCTCACCCGAACGAAATTGCGGACGGAATTCACGGGGCGGATTTCGACAAGGTCCCGGGTGACATGGTCCAAGGCGGCTGGACGACCGTCGGCGCAACGGCCACTTACCACCTCGGGGCCGGTCCCGATGGCCTGGGCCACGTTCTCACTTCCATCCGGTCGATCGCTGCGTGGAACGGTGCCGGCTTCGGCAATCAAACCTGGGCGGTGGAAGTCAAACCGGTGAATGGAGAATTCACCCAGCTCTGCGAGGTAAACTACGAACCCTTCGTGGAGGAATCCCTGAATGGTGGAGGTGCCACCAAAGTCGTCCTCACCGGCAAGTCTGGCACACTGGCACAAGGCGTGGAGTTCATCCGCTTCACAGCCGGCCGGGTGCCGACATCGGTGGACGGTGCTTTCGTCTGGCGCGAGATCGATGTCTTCGGTGTTCCTGCCACCTCGCCGCCGAAGCGCTAAGAATCAATGCGCACTCCGTCCGGAACCGGCGATGTTTTGTTGCCATGCGGGACGTTTGGCTTTCCAGTTCGAGCCATGCCTGCGTGTCGTGTGACGAGCTTCGCTTTGTTCCGCTTTTTTCTCGCGATGCTCGCATCGCCGCTGGCGGCGATGGCCGCACCGGAGAAGCCCAACATCGTCCTGCTGTTCGCCGACGACCTCGGGCGCTACGCTTCGGCCTACGCGGATCCGGCTAAGCCGTCGCCCAACGACCTCGTCCGCACGCCGGTGTTCGACCGCATTGCCGCCGAGGGCGCGCGCTTCGACCACGCCTTCGTTTCCGTCCCGTCCTGCACCCCTTCGCGCGGCGCGCTCTACACCGGCCGCCACTTTTTCCGCAACGGCTCCTTCTCCCAGCTCCACAGCCGCTGGACGAAAGGTGCGCCCGATCCTTCCGACGCCATCATCGGCATGCCGGTGGCGCTGGAGCGTGCCGGATATCACATCGGCTGGAGCCACAAGTGGCATATCCCCGAACGCCTGATGGGCGGAAGCAAGCGCCAGTACTCGCCGGCCGGCAACCGCATCAGCAGCTTTTCGGAGGTGGTCACGAAGAATCCCGCCGCCCGCGACGAGATCTTGGAAGAAGTGCGGAAGAACTTCCAGGCCTTCCTCGCCGACCGCAAGGAAGACCAGCCGTATTTTTATTCCTTCAACCCGACCAACACCCACCGCACCTGGGTGCGCGGTTCGGGCAAGGCGCTGTGGGGGCTCGATCCCGACAAGCTGAAAGGCAAGATCCCGCCCTTCCTTCCCGACAACGAGGTCGTCCGCGAGGACTTCGCCGACTACCTCGGCGAGGTGATGGCCTTCGACGCCGCCTGCGGGGTGATCGTGGACGAACTCGCCAAAAGAGGTGAACTCGACCGGACCCTGGTGGTCATCAGCGGTGACCACGGCGCGCCCGGCTTTCCGCGCGGCAAATGCAACGTCCACGACTTCGGATCCGAGGTTCCGCTCACGCTGCGCTGGCCGGGGAAGATCGAAGCCGGACGGGTCGTGAAGGTCCCGGTCTCGCTGATCGACCTTGCGCCGACCTTCCTGGCAGCCGCCGGCACGACCTCGCCGGATGATCCCGACGGCCAGAATCTCTTGCCCGCCCTCACTCCCGGAGCGGACGAAAGCCTCCTGCGCGGTTGGACGCTGATCGGCCGCGAGGTCCATGTCGGCGGTGCCCGCGAAGGGTTTCTCCCGTATCCCGTCCGAGCCCTGCGCACGCCGGACTTCCTCTACGTCCGCAATTTCAAGCCCGACCGCTGGCCGATGGGTGACCCCATGGCGGCCGGAGGCGACGCAATCCCGGATGCCGCCTCCCTCGACAAGGACACCCGAATCGCATTTGCCGACATCGACGCCTCGCCGACCAAGACCTGGCTCGTCCGCAACCGTGGCGGTGAGGGGTTGGAAACCGTTCTCCAACTCGGCTGGGAAAAGCGCCCGGAGGAGGAGCTCTACCTCCTCGGTGAAGATTCGCACCAGATCCGCAACGTCGCTGCCGACCCCGCGCACGCGGCGACGATTGCAAAGCTCCGCGAGCAGCTCATGGCCGAACTCAAAGAGAAAGAGGACCCCCGCCTGACCGACGCCTTCGACCGCCCGCCTTATCTCGATAAGTCGCGCAGGTAAGCCATGCGCTCGGGGACAGTGGAATCCGCATTCGGCAGCCTCGGTGCTGCGGGCGAGCCGCCCGCGCCCCTCTTTTCGCTCCCGAATCCAATACTGTCCTTCCCCTTCGCGACGGGCGGCTACAGGCGCTGATTGCCCTCTAACAGCCGCTCCTTCAGTTGGCCGTAATTCACTTTCTGGACGGGCAGCTTCTCCGTGATCGCGATGCTGGCGGCGGCACCGGCGCTCTGGCCGAGGATCATGAAGACCGGCTCCATCCGGATCGAGCCGTAGGCGACATGGGACGAGGAAAGACAGACCGGCACCAGCAGGTTGGCGCATTCTGTTTCCTTGGGCACGATGGCGCGGTAGGAGACCGGATAGGGCTTCTTGAAAGAGTGTCCGAAACCGCCCTCGTTGCGCACGGTGGCCTTGCCGTTTTCCACCACCACCACCCGCTGGCAGAAGTGGGAGTCCATGGGGTAGGACGCCAGTCCGACGGAGTCCTCCGCCACCCGCTTGGATTCACAGTCCTGCTGGGTCACCACGTAATCCGAAACCATGCGGCGGCCTTCGCGGATGTAGAGCTGGTGGGGCCAGTGCCCGCTTTCCTTGAACTCGGCGGGATCGAGTCCGAAACGATTCGCCCGTGACTGGAGTTCCTTCGGGACCTGCGGATCGTTGGCCAGGAAATGCATCAGCCCTTGCTGGTAGGTAACGTGGTCCTGGAAAATTCGCTCCCGCTGTTCATAGAGCTCGCGGAGGGGCATGGCCAGTCCGCGGCGCGGTGGCGGCAACTCGGCGAACGAAACCGGCTCGAAAGTCCCGTCCGGCCAGCGGTGGCTGCCGTCGACAAGGTCCGATGAAAAGCTGCCCGCGTTGTTCGAGTCGCCGTTGCGCATTTGCACCGGCCCGTCGGTCTTGGGTTTCACGGTGTAGTTGAGCGTCCACTGGATCGCCGGATCGGCCTTGAGGAAACGGGCCAGCAGGCCGTAGCGGGCGGGGTCGTATCCCGCGGGTTTCGGGAAGGGGACTCTGTCCTCTTTGTTCGAAAGGATCATGCGGAAATTGTAGGCCTGCACCCGGTAGTCGCCGTCGCCCGGCGCGCCAGCCGGGTGCGGGGAGATTTCCGGCAGCAGGCCGGACGACGGATCGTCCGCCACCACATACGGGCTGATCGGCAGGCGGCAGAACTGATAGACATCCTTCCATGAGACCGTCTGCCACTGGCCGGCCAGGGATTCACCGAAAGTGTTGCGCGGCTCCCGCCCGACCCGGTGGGACACGTTCGCCGCGGCCAGCAGATCGCCTTCGTAGGTGGCATCGATGAACATCGCGGCCTTCACCGTTTCGCCCGTCTCAAAGGTGGTGGAAGCGATGCGGTTGTCCTTCATCCCGACCGACTCCAGGCCTCGCCCGGGCAGCAGCGTGACTCCGGCTTCCTTGAGCATGGTGAGGTAAAGCGTCTCCGCCGCCGCCGCGCTGAAGTCGGTATGCCGGCCGAGCCGCGTGAAGAAATCGAGCGCGAGTCCGCCGATGGATTCCTTCTTGCCCAGATCCGTGGCGGTGAGGCCCCCGGAGGTCATGCCGCCGACGTGCTGGTTGAAGGAAATCAAGACGGTCTTGCGGCCCATGCGCGCAGCTTCGATGGCCGCGGTGACCCCCGCCGGGGTGCCCCCGTAAATGGCCACCTCGCACTGGATCGTCGCAGCTTTCCGGGCGGTCCCGGGCCGGTAGTAGAAGGGCGCGCCCGGCGCTTCCGCATGGCATGCAGGGAGCGTGGCCAGGCCGAACAAGATGAAGGCAACGGCGGACAGGAGGCGTCGGTTCCTTTTTTTCATGGAGTCTTGTTCCGACGTAGGAAGCCCGTCGCTTCCTTTCAACCGGTCTTGATGACAAATCAGTCGGTTAGGGACCGGTGACCTTGAGGCGGGCGAAGTTTCTGGTGCCGGCGGGGAAGGTGTATTTGACGTCGTCGACGTTGATGGTGACGTTGCCGCCGAGGGTTTCCATGGTCCACGGGTTGGCGAGGTTGGGGGAGGTTTCCAGCCAAAAGTCGGTGCCGTAGGTGCCCGCATATCCGGCGGCCTTGGTCCAGGTGACGCTCAGGGTGCCGAGGTTATCGACAACGCCGGGCAGCGGGGTGAAGCCGGTGGTGAGGCCGGTTGGGCCACCGAGGAAAAATTCCACGCCGTTTTCGACGCCGTCGAAGTCATGATCGTCGTCACGGTTGACGCTCGCGCCGTTGAGAAGGGCCCAGTCGGAATAGCCGCCGGCGGCGACCGCCACGAGCCTGACCTGATTGGGTGTGCCATAGTTGAGTTGATAACCCGGTGCACCTGTTAGACCGGCGAAGGTCCCCGCGATCGTCCCGCCGCCGGTCGCGTCGACGAGCACATACAAGGGTTGGTTGAGGCCCGCGCCGGTCGGGTTGACGTTGATGATGAGGTCGGTAGCGGTGAGTGTGCCCGAAGTCATGGTGATCGCGTCGAAGGTGGCTCCGTCGATGTTGGTGGTCAGGGTGCCGGTGCCGGTCACAGTTCCGCCATTGATGGCCATCGTCGCGTCGGCGAGGGCGCCAGTGACGGTAAGGATTCCGTCCGTGACTGTGGTGCCGCCGGTGTAGGAGTGGGTCCCGGCGAGGATCAGGGTGCCTGCGGTGGTCTTGGTCAGCCCCGACGCGCCGCCGTTGATCTGGAAGACATTCTGCAACGTGCCGCTGCGGAAATTCAGGTTGGTGATGTTCCTTTTGCCGGTGCCGGTGGTGCTGCCGATCACGCCGCCGTTGAGATTGAGCGTTCCCCCGGCTAGCGTCAGTGTCGTGGTGGAAGCGCCGGCCGTCGAGGTGTCAAAGATCCCTTCGCCCGCCGTGGGAGTGGTGTTGTTGACGTTCACCGTGCCGCCATTGATGGTCAGGGTGCTGACCGGGGTGGCGGAGCCGCCGGTGGCGGCGGCGAGCAGCAGATCGCCGCCAATGGTGACGACTCCGGTGGCGCCGGAATTCGCGGTGGCACCGCCGACGGTGAAGGTGCTGGTCAAGATTCCCGAGCCAGCGCTTGCGACTGCCATGCGGACGGAGCTAGCCGTCAAAGCTCCCGTATCGAAGGTCAACGAAGCGGGGAGGGCGCCGCTGCCGGCGGTTGCCGATTTTTGGGCGATGGTCACGGTTCCGGCGCTAACGGTGGCCATGTGTCCGGCCAGGGCAAGGCTGCTGGTCCCGCCGCCTGCGTAAGTTGCAGTGGTATGATTGCCGATCGTAATGTTCGAGGTGCCACCGCCGTTGGCGCCGGTGATCGTCACCGAGCCATTCGCTCCGGCGAAAATCATGCGGCCGTTCCCCTTGCCTTGCCCCAGGATGAGGGTCGGTGTCTGCAGCGCGTTGGTTCCGGGACCAAGGGCCAGGGTGCTAAGATCCGAGAGATTGTAATTACCACTGGTATTACCCACCGAGAGCGTGCCGACGTTGATGGTATTGGCATTGTTGGCGAGGGTGAGGCTTGCCCTGGCATTGGTGTTGGAACCAACCGTCAGGCTGCCTCCCGTCGAGGTGGCGTTGAAATGACTGAGCCCCGAAAAGTTGACCTCCGTTGTGGATAATACGTTTCCGGCACCCTGCCCGACGGACACGTTCCCGTTGACGGTAAGGGTGCCTCCGGTCCCTGGGGCACCCGTGCTCAATTTCGTGGTGATGTTGTTCGTGGCAGTCGTAAACCCTGCGGTGAAGCTGCTGGCGGTCAGCGTGCTGGTGCTGGCGATGGAGAGCAGACCTGTGCCGGTGTTGTTCGACCTAACCGTGATGCCAGCGACCTGGGTACTGGTGTTGAGGGTCAGGTTGCCAAGCGTGCCCGGGAGTGCCGAGTCCGCGCCGGTGCCCAAGCTGAGCGGCGCGGTAATCGCCCCGAGGGTGCCGCCTGTAGCGACTTGCAGGGTGCCTGCCTGGATGGCGGTGGTGCCGGTGTAGGTGTTGAGTCTGCTGAGGTTCAGGGTGCCTGCACCTGCCTTGATCAGTGAGCGGGAAGATGCGTCTTGGGTAATGGCGGTATCAATCGTGGCGCTGAGGCTGGCAGCCACGTCTGCCGTGGCATTTTTGGTCAGGCGCAGAGCGGTGCCACCGGTAAGCGTGACCGTTCCTTCCTGAAAGGTGAGGTCCCCGATCTCACGGGTGCCGTCAACGGTCACGGTATAGATGCCGGCGGCATCCGTCCCGGCGGCAAAGATGGCGGTCTGGCCCGGAAACCACGCGCTGGTGCCACCCGTGCCGTCAGCCGTGTTGTTCCAGAGCGGGTTTGCCGCGTTCCAAGTGCCGGTCGGCGTGGTTCCACCCGCGCCGGCGGTGGCTCCGTCGATGTCCCAATAGGCGTCGGGCCCGACAACCGTGAGGACCGTGTCGTCGGCAATGGCCGCATTGGAATCGAGGGCGTTGCCGAAAACATCGATCATCAAAGCACCGCCATTGATCTGGAACAGGAGGGTTCCAATGCTCGTGGGTGTGACCTGAACGGTGAAGACACCGGGCGCGGTCTCGGTGATGGTGCCAATGGTGGCGGTGGCGGAGCCGGCATTGGAGAAATCGGAGGCGTCCACCGTGGCGGCGTCCATGTCCTCGCCGAAGGTCACCGCGTAGGTCACCACGGTGCCGATGGAGACGGGGCCGCCACTTTTGTCATCAATGATGTCGCCGGCGATAAGCGTCGGCGGCGTGCTGTCAATCGGGATGGTCGTGTTATCAACGATGGCCAAAGCGGTGTCGAGGGCGTTGCCCAAGGTATCCTTCAAAACGGCATTGGCATTGACCTGAAGTCGGAGGGTTCCTCCGCTGGTGGGAGTGACTTGCACAAGGAAGACTCCGGGAGTGGTCTCAGTGATGGGGCCGAAGGTGAGGGTCGCGGTTCCCGCGTTGCCAAAGTCGGACGCGTTTACCGAGGTGTCATCCATGTCTTTGCTGAAGGTCACCGTGTAGGTCACCAGGCTACCGATGCCGACCGGTCCGCCACTCTTGTCATCGACGATGTCGCTGCCTGCCAGCGTTGGCAGACCATTGACGGTGGCCGCAAGATAGCCGCTTGCATTGAGCGAGAAGGGGCCGAAGCCGGATGCCGAGATGAGCGCGAGCTGGGTGGCAGTCAGGCCGCTGCCGGTGGTGCCGAAACGGACCGATGAACCGGAAACGAAAGTGCCGGTGAGGGTGAGCGTGCCGCCCGTCCAGTCCACCGAACTGCTGTTGGCGAAAACGAGATTGGCACCCGCGCCCAGATTGATGATGGCGGCTCCGGCGGCGTCGAGGGTTCCAACGGTGTCGTCGAAAGTGGCGGCATCCAGAGTGCCGCTACCGATGGAAACCGCCGTGGTATCGGAGAGAACATGGTTTGCTCCCAAGGCCAGAGTGCCGCCGCTGACGGTGGTGGTGCCGGTATAGGTGTTAGGGCCGGTGAGAGTCTGAGTGCCGGTGCCGACCTTGGTGAAGGCAAGGGTGCCGGTGCCGCTGGAGTTGTTGGCGATGATGCCATTGAACGTGGCGTTGGCACCGTTGGTTCCGACCGTCAGTGTCTTGTTGGTTCCCGTGGCATTGTTCAACACACGGCCCAACGACGTGCCGGAGGTGCCGGCAAGACCATTGATGGCCAAATCAAAACCGTTGAGGTTGAGGGTGCCTCTGGAACTTGTGTTGGCACCGCCGTTGACGTTGACGTTGCTTTTGCCCGCACCGCTGGGCAGGACATGATCCCCGCCAATCTTCAAAACGCCGGCGTTGAGGCTCGTGCCGTTGGAGTAGCTGTTCGCGCCGGCTAGCACCCAGGTGCCGGTGCCGCTCTTGGTGACACTTACCTTGCCGCCGCTGCCACCGATGTTGTCGATGATCGCGCCCGAAATGGTGTTGTCGCCGGTATTCGTGCCACCGAGCGTGATGGAGCGATTGCTCGATGAGAGGGTTCCGGCAGCCGCGACGTTGAAGACGGCGTTGGAGAAGGTCAGGGTATCCGCGGAGTCGGCATCGTTGTTCAGGATCGTGGCACTTCCGGAGCCGTTGGTGTCGCTTCCGATCTTAACCTGACGATTGGTGGAGGAGGGGGCGGCGGCACCGGTGAATTCCAAAGTGCTGGATCGGGAAGTATTACCAAGCTGGATCAGTCCCGCGGCGGCGTTGGACGGAGCGCCAAGAGAAGATGCGGACGCGCCGATTCCGTAATCCGCGATCCTGTTGATGCGGACTGTGATCTCGTCGACATTGTTGCCAATGACTAGCGGGCCGCCAAAGGTGTTAAGACCGTTCAAGACCAAGGTGCCGCCGCCGACCACCGTGAAACCGTTGCTCGCGCCGGCGAGCACTGAATTGATGGTGCGCAACCCACCGCCTGCCAAAGTCAGGGTCACTTGTGCGGGTACCGTGATGGCACCTCCTGCGAGCGTGATGGCGCCCGTGCCGGATGCGAAGTTCATGTTGCCGGAGTTCACCGTGCCCGAGACCGCGATGGTGCCGGCGGCGAGTCCCGTCGCGCCCATGCCGAAATGGACCGTATCGAAGGTCGTGGTGGTAACGTCAAGGGGCTCGCTGGCACCAGCGGCGTCAACGTTCCAGCCCTGGGTGTCGTCGCCGAAGGTGGGGTCGGCCCAAGTGCCGCCCGCCGTACCGAAGCCGGCGGCAACCCCGTTGTTGTCCCAGTAATAGGTGGCGGGCGGCGGCGCGGGTGGCGCGGTGGATGTGCTGATCTTGGCCCCGGTGACGAAGAGCATGCAGTCGACCGGTGTGCTGCGGGGTTGCGATCCGGGATACATGCCCCAACGGAAGATGATCCGATTGCTTGGCGACTGCTGGTAATAGCCGATGGTCACCAGCTTCCAATCATTGTCCTCCAGGTGGATCTTCTTATAAATCTCATAGTTGTAGCCATCGGCGCGGACCTTGATGCCAACGGACTTGCCGATCATGTTCTCGGCGATGGTGATATTATCCGGCAGGCCGGCGATGGTTCTGCGGCGGTTGAAGCTGATCGTGCCTGTACTGGACATGCCGAGGTGGAAGCTCCACAGGTCGGAACCTTCATGAAACAATTGGAAGATGGTGGCCCCCATCGGATGGATGACCGTGTAGGTGCCCTCCCATTCGCGAAACGTGCCGGGCGTGACCGCCAGGGTCGGCGAGACGGACTCGACACGGGAAGGTGGTGCGTTCGCGTACCAGATCGCCGGGTCGTCGCCCACGTTGCCGGAGCGGTAGTTGTGCTCGCCTTGGAAAAGGCGGAAGATCTGGGTGTTGCCGTCCGCCTGATACCAGCGTGTGATGTCCGCGTAATCTGAGCGCCGCCCGCTGATTGGAATATGAACCCCGGAGATATTTGAAAAAGGCCCGAGTACGCCGGTCTCTTGTTCCAAGAGCGGGTCGTTCACGATGATCTGCGAGCCGACGACGGTGTTGTTGCTCCAGGCATCGCCTAACACGATCGTGCCGTTTGCGATCAACTCCGCCGGGGTGGGGTCGGTGCCCACGCGGGTGTAGAGATCCTCGGGGGCGGCGAACGCCGCGGGAAGGATGAGGATCAGAAAGGCCGTGGCGAGCGAGGGGGGTTTCATCGTATTCGGATTTCCAAACAGAAACAGCTTCCCGGATCTATTAAGGATCCGGTTGATGCTACTGCTTGAGACCCAGGGTGCAAGTCGTGCGTTCTCGCAGGAAAACATGCAGCAGCGATGATCACTCGCATCACCTGTTCTGCTGCTGCTTCTTGCCTTTGACTTTCTTCGGCCCTTGATCGCTGGACTTTACCCAGTCTGGTCCTTCGGCTTCGATTTCGGTGTTAAGTTTCGCGAGGGCGGTTTTCATCTCGTCCAACTTCGCCGGTTGGGCGGCACTGAGTTCGGTCTTCTCCTGCGGATCGGTCTTGAGGTTGTAGAGCTCAAATTTGGTGAGCTTCGGGTCGGCGAGGATTTTCCAATCGCCGATACGCATGGCCATCTTTTGCTCGTAACGCCAGTAAAGCGGGCGTGAACGCTCGACCTCCTTGTTCTGAAGGGCGGCTGAAAAATTTCCGCCGTCTAACACACGGTCACTGGGCAATTTCGCTCCGGCGATCCCCACGGCGGTGACGAAAATGTCCGAGCCGATCACCGGCACATCGCTCGTGGTGCCAGGTTGCGTTTCGCCCGGCCAGCGGACGATGCCGGGAACGCGGATGCCCCCTTCGTACATGGATCGCTTGCGGGCACGCAAGCCGCCCGTCGAGCCGCGGCCGGGTGATTTGATGCCGTCACCTTCGGGGCCGTTGTCGGAGGTGAAGATGACCACCGTGTTGTCGGTGAGTTTCAGTTCGTCGAGGGTCCGCATCAGTTTTCCGAAAGCATGATCGAGCTGGGTGACGTTGGCGTGATGCTCGCGCTGCACGTCGTCGGTGAGGTCAGGGTATTTGGCTTTGAACTCGGGCGAAGCCTTGATCGGGTAGTGCGGCTCGTGGGCCCAGACCGACAGCAAGAACGGCTTCGTCTTGTCGCGATGCTTCCTCAGCCAAGTGGTGGCCTCATCCACGATCAGCGGCGCGGAATAGCCTTCGAGTTTGCCGACCGGTTGGCCGTTGCGGACGAAATTGGTGGGATTCTGGTGGCTCGGAGCGGCGTTGTTCTGCGTCGCCAGCCACCAATCGTAGCCGTGGTCGTCCGGCTGCGGCTGGGTCGGCTTGTTGAATTGCCCGTTGAGGTGCCACTTGCCGACATGACAGGTCGAATAGCCGCTTTGCTTGAGGAGCTTCGGCAGCGCGATCTCGCTGGCCCGCAAATGAATCTCGCGGCCTTCAGGAATCCAGGTGAAAACACCGTTTCGATACGGCGTCCGACCCGTGAGGATCGCAGAGCGCGAGGGACTGCAGACCGCGCTCGCCGCATAAAATTGCGTGAAGCGCGTTCCCTGCTTGGCGAAGGCATCGAGGTTCGGGGTCTGGATGATCGGATGGCCGTAGCAACCCAGATCGCCGTAGCCCAAATCATCGGCTAAAAAGATAACGATGTTGGGCTTTTCGGTAGTAGCTGAAAAAGCCTGGGAAACGAGGAGCAGGCCCGCGAGAAGAATGGGTAGGTGATGGTTCATGTTGAGCTTGTTGACCGGCTTTAAGGGTGCGGGTTTCCGGCCGAGCGGCTGGGCGAGCAGACGGGGTTGAGCACGTTGAACTGCTGGAAGTCCGAGCCCTCGGCAGCGAGGCGGTCGAGGTTCGGCGTCTTGACGAAGGGATGCCCGTGGCAAGAGAGATCGCCCCAGCCCCAGTCGTCCGCGAAGATGAAGACGATGTTGGGTTTCTCTGGCGCGGCGGAGCCACGGATGGCTCCCATGCAGAGGGCGATGACCGTGAAATGAAACAGGGATCTCGTCATGATTGGCATCGCGTCATTGATCTGCAGGTTGCTTCCTCTTTGGCTTTTTCCTGTCGCGGGGCTTGTCACTTTGGGGCGGTTTCAGGCCGTCGTCGGGTTGATCGGAGAAACGCCACGGGTCGTTGAGGCGGCGCATCTCGGCGAGGAGCAAGGCGCGCATCTCGGTGAGTTTGGCTGCGTGTTGGAGATCCTTGGCGAGGTTGGTGGCCTTCGGGTTTTTGTGTTCGGCGAGGAGTTCGTGGGGATTTTCACTCAGGTTGAAGAGCTGGGTTTCGCGGACGCCGGGGGCTTCGTATTCGATGAGTTTCCAGTCCCCCTGTTTCACGCAGCGCATGCCCGGCTTGCCGCCGCCGTTGTAAACGCCGTAGAGCGTGTCGCGGACGGTTTGCTTTTCACCGAGAAGCACGGGCTTGAAGCTGGTGCCTTCGTTGGTTTCCGGTGGGGAAACTCCGGTGAGGTCGCAGAAGGTGGCGAGCAGATCGCCGAGGTAAACGTTGCCGGGCGCGCGGACGCCGGGCTTGATGCCGGGACCCTTGACGATCATCGGGACGCGCCAGGTGTGCTCATAGAGGTTCTGTTTCCCCTGCAGGCCGTGGCGGCCGATGGCGATGCCGTGATCGGCGGTGTAGAAGATATAGGTATTGTCGAGTTCACCCATCTCCCTGAGCCTCGCGAGGACGCGGCCGATCTGGATGTCGATGTTATCCGAGCAGGCGTATTCGCGGCCGATCTCGTTGCGGATCGTCGCCTCGTCGCGGCGTTTCCAGACACCGCTGACCTGTGTCTCATCGCGCACGCCCATCTCGGTGTTGTCGAAGGGATGGACCGGCAGCCAGTTGGGCGGCAGGGGCGGTTGCTTGGGATTGGCGGGCGGGAGGGTGGTCTTGTCGGTGTGGTTGGTGGCTCCGTATTTCGCGAGCAGCTCCGGCGTGCCGTCGCGGGTGTCGTGGGGATGGGAGAAGCCGAGGTGGATGAAAAACGGGCGCTCGTCCTTTTTCGCCTTCCGCTCGCCGAGATAATCGAGCACGCGCTCGGCGTGCCATGCGCTGCCGGATTCCGCGGTGCCGCCGCGTTTGCTGGCATCATGCACGACGTCGAACAATTTGTCGGCGGCGGTGTAGCTGTTGCCCTGCTTGCAGGTGCGCATCGTCGCGTATCCGGCGCGGCTGAAGACGGGGCCGAGGGTGTTGTTCTCGAGTTTGGGCGGGCATTCTTTCGCACCTTGGCCGATGGGGAGATGCCAGACGGTGCGACCGCTTGCGATCATGTGGCGGGACGGGACGCAGACCGCGCCGGTGAACGAACCCATGTGATGGGCGGAATCGAAGATCATGCCGCTGGAGGCAAGGCGGTCGATGTTCGGCGAGTCGAGGGCCGATTGCGGGTTGTGGAACTTGAAATCGAACGGCGACTGGTCGTCAACGAGGATGAAGAGGATGTTCGGCCGGCGCTCGTCGGCGGCACCCGACGACAACGCCAGGGCGAAGGCGGCCAGCAGGGCGGGTAGATGTTTCATGGGAAGGCTGTTGGTGGGCGGATTGGATCAAGGCGGATTGAAGCGGAGGCGGTCAGGGTTTGGCGAGGCGGCAATACACGTAGTAGCCGCCGGCAAGCAGTTTGCCTGAAGCATCGAGAAGTTCGGCTTTGACCGGGAGCGTCCGGTCTTTCTCCAACACGAGATCGAACGAGACCTCTTTCGCTTCCGCAGCAACGGCCAGGGTCCGGGTGGTCTCGCCCACCGTCAGGCGCACCGCGGCCACGGGCAGCTTCTTGAAGCGCGTATTCTTCCCGCCGTAAATCAGGTTGGTTTTCGGTCCGCCGGCATCCCACGCATCCACGGTCTTCTGGATCGAGGGCGCACCAGCCAGCGCTGCGCCGGCCTCCCGCGGCCAGCGACGCACCTCGAAGCGATAGGTTCCGGCGCGTGCAGCGCGGATCCGCCAGTCTCCGGCGGCGGGAGGGCCGGCGGCGACTTGGGCGTGGTTCCATGGGACTTGAGGGAGATACCAGTCGGAGGCATGGAGGAAGGTTTCGGGATCGCGTTCGTCGCCGACGATGGACACGGCACGGTCGCGGTCGCCGGGCGTGACCTTGCTCCAGTAGGCATCAAACTCTTGCCGAAGTTTCGCGGCGACCTCCGGGTGCTCCGCGAGCACGTTCTGCTTCTGAGCGGGGTCGCTTTTGATATCGTAAAGCGCGTCGTTGTTCACCAGTCGCCAGCGCGAGGTCATGGCCACGGCGCCACCCCACTTTTCCGGTTTGAAGGTCCTCTGGCGCTCGATGAAGAGGGTGCGTTCCGGTGTGTCTGCTGCGCCGTCGAGCAACTGGGCGCGGAAGCTTCTGCCGTGGAATTCCGGCGCAGGAGTCAGCTTCAATCCGCAGAGATCGACGAGTGTGGGAAGGACGTCAATGTGGGCGTTGAGCGTGGCCAAATCCTCGCCATGGCGCAGTTTGCCGCCCGGCCAATGGATGAAGAATGGCACGCGGTGCCCGCCGTCGTGAGGGTCTCCCTTTTTGCCACGCATGCCGGCATTGAAAACATTCACTCCGCTGGTGCCGCCGTTGTCGGTCATGAAAATGATGATGGTGTCGCGGTCCAGTCCCTGTTCTGAAAGCGTGGCGCGCAGGTTGCCGATCAGGCCGTCGATTTTCTCGATGGCGGCGAAGAAGAACGCCGTTTTTATATCCACCTTGCCGCGGTATCCATCGGCCCATGCCGGATCGGGCAAGGTATGGGGATCATGAGGCAAGTAAGTGGGGAGATAGATGAAAAACGGCTTTTGGTCCTTCTTGCGATCCCGAATGTATTCCGTGGCGGAGTTGTAGAAGACCTCGGGCGCCCAACCTGGGATTTGTTTCCATTCACCGTTGTGGAGGTAGTGGTCGTTGACGCGGTCGTTGAGGTAGTGGTCGTCGGTGGTGCCGGTGCCGCCGTCGCCCTGGCCGAGCCATTCGTCGAAGCCGCGATCCATCGGGCGGTAGGGGAGATTGGCGCCGAGGTGCCACTTGCCGAAGAGGGCGGTGGCGTAGCCGTTGGCACGGAAGGCATCCGCCATGGTCTGCTCGTGTTCACGCAGGTGATTGCCGCCGGCGATAGTGTGCCATACGCGCACGCTGTGCGGGTATTTCCCGGTGAGCAGCGCCGCGCGGGTGGGGGCGCAGGTGGGATCAACATGGAAGTCGGTCAGCCGAACGGACTCGGAGTGCAGCCGGTCGAGGTGGGGAGTCCTGAGGATGGGGTTGCCGTGCGCGGCGATGTCGCCATATCCCTGGTCATCGGTGAGGATGAGGATGAGGTTGGGTTGCTTGGCGGATGCGATGCCGAGCGCGGCGATCGTCAGGATGAGCAGGATACTGGTGATTCGATGCATGGCTTCATTCAGCGGTTCAATCACCCTGGAGCTTCGCTTTGCCGCCTCGCCCGATCCCGGCGCGCCGCTTCGCTTGGATGGGATCGGCTTCCTTGGTGATCGCGAGATGCTTGTCGAGGGCCGCCTTGAGTCGGTCACGGGTCAGACGAAGAACATCCGGCATGTCGTCGGCGGCGAGGTCGTTCTTTTCATCGGGGTCGGCCACCACGTCGAAGAACTTACCGTTCATGTAGAGCTTGTGGCGGGCATCGCGGACATGCTGGCTCGCCTTGTCCCTTTCCCCGTCGCGCGAATACCAGCAGTAGATGGACTGCTTCATCCTCGGTTCGCCTCGGAACTCCGGTGCGAGCGACACCCCGTCGACGCCGGCCGGCGGTTTCGCGCCCGCGGCCTCGGCGAGGGTTGGCAGGACATCGGTGAAGTCGACCAGCGCGTTGCTGGTCCGGGCCGGTTTGATGACCGCGGGCCATGACGCAATGAAGCCGACGTGGGTTCCGTTGTCCCGGGTGCTGCCTTTGCCGCCCTTGTAATCGCGACCGCGAAACCGGGTGCTCAGTTTGTCGTAGGTTCCGTTGTCCCCGGTCCAGATGATGAGCGTGTTGTTCCGGATTCCGAGTTCCTCGATCTTGCGCACCATTCTGCCGACCATCTTGTCGGTGTAGGAAACCATCGCAGGCCAATATTCCGGACCGTGGAATCCGCCGGGTTCGTTCTTCGACCCACGCCACATTTCCGGATCATAATCCGGATGATCGGGGGTCGGCACGAAGGGCCAGTGGGGCAGCATCATCGGGTAGTAGACGAAGAAGGGGCCGTCCTTGTGCTCTTCCATGAACTTGCACAGGTAATCGGTGACGAGGTCGGGGCCGAACTCGCCGTTCTTGAAGTCCGTTTCCTTGCCGTCGATCTCGAGGCCCGGGTTCGGGTAGCGGCTGGGACGGCGGGTGAGCTGCCACAGGCAGTAGCGGTCGAATCCAAAGCGCCAGGGGGCCTCGAAGCCGCCGTCGAGCTGCCATTTGCCGCCGATGGCCGTCTTGTAGCCTTTCTCCCGGAGCACGTTGGCGAAGGTCGTGGCTTGCGGATCGAGCACGCCGAAGCGGAGGTAGTTCCGGTTGTTGTGGATGCCGGTCATGATCTGCACCCGCGAGGGCGTGCAGATCGGTTGCGAGTGGGCGTTTTCAAAGCGGATACCCGAGGCGACCAACGCGTCGATGTGAGGTGTTTTATGGCTCTCGCCGCCATAAGCGGAAAGGCACTCCATGCCGATGTCATCGGCCATGATCAGGACGATGTTGGGTTGCTCCGCGGCATGCGAGGCAAGGCAGAAGAGGGAGAAGAAACAGAGGACGAGCTTGTTCATGATATCAAGGTGGGGAGTGGCGATCATTTCTTGGAACGGGGCTTGCCGGGGGTGGGGAAGCGGAGCACCTCCACATCATTCTTCTGCGCTGCACCCGGCGTGCTGCGCCCGGCGGTGATGAGTTTTTCGAGCAGCGTTTTCATTTCAGCGACCTTTTCCGGCATGGCGGTGGCGAGGTTGTTCTTTTCACCAAGGTCGTCGTTTAGGTTGTAGAGGTGCATGGATGAAGCGGCCGGCTGACCCTTGCCGCGCCCCATGTCGTGACCGGGCGGGCCGAGGATGAGTTTCCACGGGCCATGTCGCAGGGCGGGCGCGCCGGAGGCCGAGCAGTTGACGCCGTGCGCGCGGACGGGTTGGTCGGTTCCTTCTAACAAGGGCAACAGGCTGAAGCTGTCCTCGCCGGCGTTGTCGGGAAGTTTCGCATCGAGGACATCGGCGAAGGTGGCCATCAGGTCGGCTTGCTGGACGAGCTGGCCGGAGACGGTGCCGGGCTTCACGCGGCCCGGCCAGCGCACGATGAAGGGGACGCGGTGGCCGCCCTCCCACGCATCGAACTTGTAGCCGCGAAGCGGTCCGCTGGGGAAGTGGCCTTTCGACTCCATCTCCTCTGCGCCGATGTAGGGCGCACACCCGTTGTCGCTGGTGAAGATGACGAGCGTGTTTTTCGCGGCGCCAGATTCTTCGAGTGCGGCGAGCACGCGGCCGATCATGGCGTCCGTTTCCATGACGAAGTCGGCGTAGGGGCTGATGCCGCTCTTTTCCTTCCACGCATCGTTGACGGAGATCGGCGTGTGCGGTGCGGTGAGCGGCAGGTAGAGGAAGAAGGGTTTGTCCGCTTTGGCGAACCCTCGGATCCAGTCGCAGGCGCGGCCGGTGATGGCCGGGAGAATCGGTTCGAGCGTCCAGTCCTTCAGCGCGGGGCCCTGCTTGCTGGCCTGTGCGTTGCGGAAAAGCCGTACGGGCAGGAACTCGCTTGGGATGCCGACGGTGCGCCGGTCTTCGATGAAGCAGTAAGGCGGCCAGTTGGGCACACAGGTGCCGAAGTAACGGTCGAACCCGCGATCCACGGGCCCGCCGGGGATTTCTTTGGAGAACAACTCCTTCCACATCGCCTGCTGCTCGTCGGTGGCGGGGATGTCTTTGGTTGTCGATCCATCAAGAAGCCCCTTCTTCCCTTCGGGGATCGGCCAGTCCCAGCCGAGGTGCCACTTGCCGGCCATGGCGGTGTGGTAGCCGTGCTGGCGGACGAGTCCGCCGAGCGTCAGCCGGTCAGGGGCGATCAGCGGTCTTTCCCACATCCCGACGATGCCTTTCTGCAGGCGGCTGCGCCAATGGTAGCGGCCGGTGAGCATTGAGTAGCGCGAGGGCGAGCAGACGGCCGAGGAGGAGTGGGCATCGGTGAAACGCATGCCCTCGTTGGCGAGCTTGTCGATGTGCGGTGTGGGGATCTTGCCGTGATCCGGGTTGTAGCATTGCACGTCGCCGTAGCCGAGATCGTCGGCGTAGATGAGAACGATGTTGGGTTTAGCGCGAGGGACCGCGGGTTCCGCGGACATGGTGGCCGTTAGCGCGGGTAGAACCAGGACGGGGAGGATGGCGCGGATGTTCATGGCGTGGTCATGTGATCTGGAGCGTAAGGTGATATTCTCAGTGTAAGATCACCCGCGCCGGTTTTCCGGGGGCGACGACATGGCCGATCTCGACTCCGTTCTGGCCGAGCAGCAGCCAGGTGTGGCCGGCGAAGGTGTCGAACATGCGGCGGCTCGCACCCGCGATCGTACCCTTCTGGTGGCGCTTGCCCGCTTCATCCAGCCAGACGAGCGTGACCGGTGTCTGGCGGTGATTCTGGAACAACAGGACGACGGCTTCGGAGGAAGCCCGCGACGCCGGGGCTGCCGTGCTTTTGTCGGGACTTAGTTCCACCTCCGCCACAAAGGAATTGATGCCCGGCTGGGTCTCGTGAACCGGCGCGATCCGGGTCGGTCTCAGGACGCGCATTTCGGCAAGCTTGGCCGCGTGCTCCGCTTTATCCGCGAGATTGGTCCATTCATGCGGGTCGGACTGGATGTCATAGAGTTCTTCGGCACCGCCCCGGTAATGGATGTAGCGCCAACGCTCGGTGCTGATGGCGTAGTTTTCGGGCTGGTCGAGATGAGTGATCGCCGCATGGGGCCAGGCGGCGGCGGGATTTTGAAGCAGCGGAACGAGGCTGGTCTTGCCGATGTCGGGTTTCCCCGGGAGGCCGCAAAGCTCGATAAGCGTCCGATACAAATCGACCAGGCTCACGGGGCGGTCGCAAACCGCTCCGGCTGGCGTGCCGCCCGGAAGGCCCGGCACGCCTTCGGGAACACGGATCATCAGCGGCACCCTTGCACTGGCACGCCAGCCGGTGAATTTCTGCCAGTGCTCCTTTTCACCAAGATGCCAGCCATGGTCGCTCCACAGCACGACGATGGTGTTGTCGCGGTTGGGGCTCTTTTCCAATGCGTCGAGCACGCGGCCCAGCATGGCGTCGGCAAAATGGATCGAAGCGAGATACGCCTGGATGCCTTGTTTCCACTGGCCGTGCTCCTGGATGTGAGGGAAGTAGCGGTTGCGGGCGATCCTCCGGCCTTCGGGGGGTACGTCGTCTAGGTCATCGGCTTTGTAGCCGGGTCCGATCTGGATGGTGTCGAGCGGGAAGGGCTCGAAATATCGCTTGGGCACAAACCATGGCTCGTGCGGCCGGTAGAGGCCGCATGCGAGAAAGAACGGTTGGTCGTGGGTTCGCTGGAGCTGCTCGCCGATCCACCGGGTCACCAGCCAGTCACCGCCGAATGCCTCGTCGGTGACATCGAGCGCCGCCCAGTCGGTCTCCGAATATTGCCACGGGCCCGCGCGCGGCAGATTCACGGGACGCTTGGCGGGATGGAAGGTCGGGGGGAACGGGTCATCCTTCGTCTTGTCCGGGTAGTAATCATCCCAACTCGGGGGATCGATCACGTAGTGCAGCATCTTGCCCGAACCGGCGGACCGGTAACCATGCCGGGAGAAGTAGCGGGGGATCAGTTCCGCGTCGGGCAGCACCTCGCGCAGCTTCTGCATGTTTTGATACAACCCGGTGCGATGCGGTGGCAGTCCGGTGAAGATGGCCGCGCGGGAAGGGTTGCAGGAGGGCGCCGCGCAGTAGGCGTTCTTGAAAAGCACGCCGCTGGCCGCGAGCCGGTCGAAGTTCGGCGTCTTGGTCTGCGGATGCCCGCCGAGACAGCCGATCCAGTCGTTCAGGTCGTCCACGGCGATGAACAGGACATTGGGCTTCCGCTCGTCGGCAACGGCATGAGCGCAGAGCAGGAAACAAGAAGCCATGACGGCGAGCGGCTTCATCATGGGATGGGTGACCGGCGATCTTTTCATGAGTGGTGGGGTATGTCGCTGCCATACCAGAGGATCGTGTTCTCCACGAGATCCATGTCCCTCAGCCGGGTGCGCAGACGGCCGAGCTGTTGGTCGAGCAGTGTGATCTCCCGATTGTTGGGGAGGGGGGGCGCCGGCGATGTGACCGCGAGCGCGACCATCGAGAGCGAGGCAACAAGGGCTTTCATAAAGCGAGCTCCGTCATTCATTTACGAGCTTGGTCGAGCAGCGCTTTCAGCCTTGCGACCTCTCCGGGATGTTGCTGGGACAGGTCGTTTTTCTCCAGGGGATCGCTTTTCAAATCAAAGAGCGCAGGGGTCGCCGGAACGTTGGAGAACGGGCGATCCGGTTTGACGTTTCCCGGTTCGATGAGTTTCCACCAGCCGTCGATCACCACATCGGCGATGCGGCTTTTCGAGGGGTCGGAGAGGTCGGCGATGTCATGGGTGTAGGCTTCCACGAAAACGGTTTTCCGGGCCTTCAAGGCGGCGCGGTCCGTGAGGTTCAGGCCGGGGAGGTCGCCGGGATTTTTCGCCCCGGTGAGGTCGAGGATGGTCTTGGGGAAGTCGATGATGTGCGCGAGTGATTCGTCGTCCCGGGCTGGCTCCACCTTGCCGGGCCAGCGGACGAACATCGGCGTGCGGATGCCCATTTCGTAGGGCGAGAGCTTGGCGCTGGTCGCTTTGTAGCCGCGCGGTGCGTCCCAGCCGTTGTCGGAGAGATAGAGGATCACGGTGTTATCCTTGAGTCCGTTCTTTTCGAGGTAGGCGTCGAGTTCTCCCGTCGTCTCGTCGAGCCATTCCACCATGGCGTAATATTTCTCCGCCGCCTGGGTCGGGCCCTTGCCGCGGTATTTCTTCAGGAGCCGTTCCGGCGGGGTGTGAGGGTCATGCGGCAGAAAGGGCGCGTGCCAGATGAAGAAGGGCTTCTTCTCCTTCCGCGCGGTTTCGATGAAGTCGTAGATCGGTTGCATGCCTTCGCGACCGATCTTGAGGCCCGCGTCGCCATGGCGCCCTGCGGTGTCGGTCATGCCATGGGTGAAGCCAACCTGCTGGTAGGTCGCGTTCCAGATTTTACCGGTCTGGAACGTCAGGTATCCGGCCTCGGTGACGGCCTTGGGCAGCACCAGGGAGTTGCCGAGCAGTTGCTCGCGGAGCGCCTCGCGCTGGCCCGGCTTCGAGCGCTTGCCGGAAAGGTCGTTGCCGGTGATCCCGTGCGCGGAAGGCATCTTTCCGGTGAGCAGGCACGCCAGCGAGGGCGAGCAGACCGGCATGACGTAGCCCCGCGTGTAGAGCAGGCTCTCGGCGGCGATGCGGTCGAGCTGGGGCGTCTTCACGATCTCATGACCCATGAAGCCGTAATCGGTGAAGCCGTGGTCGTCGGAAATGATCAGGATGACGTTGGGTTTCTCCGCGGTGGCGGCCGGTTTTTCGGCCGTCGCGGGCATGACGGTGGCGGCAAGGGAGAGAAGCAGGGCGAGTAGGGGTTTCATGGGATTCGGGTGGAATTGGGGATCAAATGTCATTTGGCCAGGCGCGGCGCGGAGTGGCCTTGTTCGCGGATCTTCTTGAGCAAGGCTTGGAGTTCCTGCACCCGCTCCGGGTGATCGCCGGCGACGTTGTGCTTTTGCGCCAGGTCGGTCTTGAGGTTGTAGAGTTCAACCGGGCCCTTCCGGTCGGCCGGGTAGTCGTGGCGCTTCAGCCAGGCGGCGTTCCGGCTGCCCTTGCCGTCGATCAGCACCCAGTCGCCGTGGCGGATGGCGTAGGGCTCCTTGGTGTTGTGGATGTGGGTGGTGCGCACGGACTCGACCTCGCCTTTGAGCAGGGGAAGAAGATCGTGCGAATCCTCGGCGGCGTTGGCCGGCAGCTCGTGACCGAGGGCGGTGGCGAGGGTGGCCATGAAGTCGATCTGTGAGACCAGGGCGTTGCAGACGCTGCCGGCCTTGGTGACACCGGGCCACTTGATCAGGGTCGGCACGCGGTGGCCGCCTTCGTAGATGTCGCGCTTCAAACCGCGCAGCGGATGGGCCGACCAGTGACCGGTTTTCTCGTCGCGGGCGTAGGCGTAATTCTCCGGGCCGTTGTCGGCGGAGAAGATGACGACGGTGTTGTCCGCCTGGCCGGAGTCTTCCAGCGCCTGGAGGAGCTGGCCGATCGAATCATCGGTTTCGAAAACGAAGTCGCCATACGGACCGGCCTTGGATTTCCCGTCGAACTTGTCGTTCGGGATAATGGGCGCGTGGGGCGAGGGATAGGCGAAGTAGAGGAAGAAAGGCTTCTCCGTGTCTTTCCGTGACTTGATGTATTCGACGCCGCGGCGGGTGGTCTCGGGGATGTTCTGGTAGGGGTCCCAACCGGTGAACATCGGGCCGGGACGGCATTCCCAGTTGCCTTCCTTGATGGCCTTCCATTTCTTGGGATCCATCATGGTGTCGGGGGCCTTGAGCACCTTGTCGTTCTCGATCCAGCAGTAAGGCGGGAAGTTGATGACCTCGTCGCCGAAGGCATAATCGAAACCGTGTACGTTCGGGCCGTCGGGAATGGGCTTGGTCCAATCGAAGTCCTCATGAGCGATGCTGTTCTTTTTCGATCCGGGCCTGCGGATCGCGTCCCAGTCGCGACCCAGATGCCATTTACCGATCGTAGCCGTGTGATAGCCGTGGGACTGGAGCATTTCCGGAAGGGTGAGGCGCTCGGGTTTAAAGACGGAACCCCCGAAGGCATTGACGATGCCGTGGAAGTCGCGCCAGTGGTGACGGCCGGTGAGCATCGCGTAACGGGAAGGCGTGCAGATGCCGGAGGAGCTGTGGGCGTCGGTGAAACGCATTCCTTGCGAGGCCAGCTTGTCGAGATGGGGCGTGGGGATTCTGGACTCCGGATTGAAGCACCCGAGATCGCCGTAGCCGAGGTCATCGGCGTAAAGCAGGAGGATGTTGGGTTTTTCCGCGGCGCGCAGGATGGTGGCTGCGGATAGGAGCAGGAGCAGGCTTCTCAGGGGTTTCATGGCTTTCATTCAGGAATTGGGTCTTCGCGGGTGACGGGGGTGCCATCCCAGACGGCGATGTCTGTGGCCGCATTGTAGGTGAGGATGCGGGTGGCGCTGCCGGGCGCGGGCGGGCTGTCCTTCTGGGGCAGCCATTTCTTGTGGTCGGCGATGACGGCGGCGTGTTCGGGTTTTGCGGCGAGATTGTGCCATTCGCGCGGGTCGGCGAGAAGGTCGTAGAGTTCCTCGGAGCCGTCGGCGTAGCGGATGTAGCGCCAGCGTTCGCTGCGGATTCCGTGATTGCCTTGGTTGTGGCTCGTGATGGCGGGGCGCTCGCGTTTGGCGGAGGCGTCGCGGAGCTGGGGGGCAAGGGTGAGGCCCTCGAGCAAGGGGTTCTTCGGGATCCCTGTTAGATCAATGAGCGTGGGGAAGATGTCGAGGAGTTCGGCGGGCGAGGTGACGCGCTGGCCGGCTTTGACTCCGGGGCCGGCGAAGACAAGCGGGACGCGGGTGGAGCGTTCCCAAAGCGTGTGTTTGCCGGTGATGGACTTTTCGCCGAGGTGCCAGCCGTGGTCGCTCCAGAGGATAACAATGGTGTCCTTGTCATGGCCGGTTTCCGCCAGGGCCTTGAGGAGGCGTCCGATCTGGGCATCGACGAAGCTGGTGCTGGCGAGATAGCTGCGGACGAGGTTGCGCCACTGGTTGTTTTCCCGAACCCATTTGAGGCGGGGGGAGGACAGGTGCCAGTGGAGATACCACGAGAAGCGGGGCACATCGTCGCGGTCCGTATCAAGAATGACGGGGAGGACGCTGTCGTCATCCGGATAGAGGTCGAACCATTTCCCGGTGGCGTAGCACGGGACGTGGGGGAGGAAGAATCCGGCGGTGATGAAGAACGGTTTGCCGGCGGGGGCTTCGCGGATCTGCTTTTCGATCCATGTGGCGACCTGGTAGTCGCCCTTCTTGCTATCGTCGTTGTCGGGCGGCCAGACGCCCCAATCCACGAGACGGTTGTCTCCCATGAGGGTGGGGCCGACGAGTTTTTTGGGCGGGGACGAGCCGACACCGCCGAAGCGGCCGATCACGTCGAACTCCGGCCTTTTGGGCGCTCCGCCCGCCTTGAGACCCAGGTGAAAAATTTTTCCTGTCGCGTAGGTGCGGTAGCCGTGGGAGGCGAGGTATTGCGGCAGGGAAAGGCGGTCTCTCAGTTCGGGATGCGTGCGCGGTGCGGGGGCGAGGCCGTAGATGCCGGTAGTCGTGGGCCGCAGGCCGAAGAGGACGCTGGTGCGGGAGGGATTGCAGATGGGGGCCTGGCAATGAGCGTTGAGAAAGGTCGTACCGCGGGCCGCGAGAGCGTCGATGTGGGGCGTCTTGACAAGGGGATGACCGCCGAGATGGCCGATCCAGTCGTTCTGGTCGTCGATGGCGATGAAGAGGATGTTAGGGCGTGGCTTGTCGTCGGGCTCCGCTCCTGCCAGAATGACGGTTCGGAATGTCAGAAAGATTCCAAGCGTAACGGCTTTCATCGGCTTTGGGTGAATAGGATCTTCAAGAAGTCGGGCAGCAGCAACGATGAAGGTGTGAAACCTTGGCCGAGAAGAGCTCAAGGTCCCACCCGCTCCGGCGCGGCGAAATCCCCTGTCATGTTGTAGGGCAGGCGCCAGACCTTGTCGCCGGTGCGGTTCGTGAAGTAGAGGTGGGACTCGGAGAACTTGTCGGCATCGCCGTCGGCCCAGTAGGCGTAGAAATCCGGGTGGGCGTTGCGTGGACGGCGGGCGTAGCTGTGGTTGCGCGGGCTGTTGGAGGTGACCTCCCGTTGTTTTGCCCAAGTCGAGCCCTGGTCTTTGCTGGTCCATAGCTCGATCTCGCCTCCTGCTCCCCATTTCTGCGGGCCGGTGCCGGTGGGGCCGATGATTGTCCAGGTGCCGTCCGCCTCGATGTGGATCGAGCCGGTGTCGTAATTGTGGGTGGAGGTGGTGACGTTGTGGAACAGCCATTCGCTGCCGCTCCAGCGGGCGACCGTCCATGTGCGGGGATCGCCTTTCGGGCCGGGTTGGTGGTGCTTCGCGGTGGTGTAGAGGATGACCGGGCGGCCGTCGGAATCCGCGGTTGTGTCGTGGATATACACATTGGCGTTGTCGACCTTGACCGGGTTGGTGGAATAGTTGCGGATGCGGGCGGGGTTGGGGGCTTCCGTGAGCGGGATGGTGAGTTTATTGCCGTCGGCGGTGGTCCAGGTTTCGCCCATGTCAGCGGTTTCCATGTAGTAGAGATCGGTGCGCAGATCGACATTGCCGCCCGGATGGCGATTGAAGGCGGTGATCAGGCGGTCGCCGACCTGCTCGCTGGTTTGGTAGTGGCCGCCGATCCCCGCGAGCTTTTTCTCAGCGCCCCATTCCTTGCCATCGCGGCTGGTGTTCCAGTAAAGTTCGCGGCCACCGGTGTAGCGGGTGTAGGTGTGAAGGAAGCCCTTGCCCTCGAACCACCAGGGCTGCGGGTAGGTGAATTCGGACTCGCCGAGGTTGATCCATTCCTTGATCTCGTAGGGAAGCTTGCTGCGATAGGTAGTGCCGGGGCGCTTGTTGCCACGACCGCTGACGAAGACCCAGAGATGGCCTTCACCGTCGATGGAGAGCGATCCGTTGTCATGGGGATCGTCCACCTGCCCTTTGTCCATGACGACCACCGGGCGGGCGACCTTTCCAGTATTATGATCGTAGTAGGAGACGAGGATCTGCAGGCGGCGCTGCTTGCCATCGGGAGTGCCGCCCCAGGTGAAAAAGGTGCGGTTCACTTTTTTCACGTAGTGTGCCATGGGCACGTGGTTGGCGGTGTAGGTGCCGAGGCCGCCGGAATACTTGTCGCCGTGCCCGGACTTCTGGCCGAGCTCGAACCAGATCCCGCGGAAGCCGTCGGCTCGGGGAGTGCTCGCGGGTTGCGCCTGTGCCAGTGCGGGAACAGGCAGCAGCGAAAGGAAGGCGGGCAGCAGGAGGAGAAGGGCATTCATCGGTTGCGTGGTTGTGGCTCCAGAGTATCTCGTACTCGCGACCGGCGACGCTAGGCCAGCTCACCGACAGGATGGCCGGGGCGTTCTGGAGGTCGATGACGCGGAAGACGCTGGCCGGGTCGTCGGGGTCGGTGCGGGCGATGCTTTCGGCGAGGTTGTCCTCACCGGCGTTCAAGCGGTCGTGAGAGAATCACTCCGATTTTTTCCGGCCCTTGGGTTGCTTGGCCTCGGCGGCTTTCCTTCGGCTTTCAGCGGGGTAAAGGAATGATGGTTCCGCGACTTTTCCTGAAGGGCGGCGGGCAGTGGGATTCTCACCACCGATCTCGCCCATGATCGTGTCGCCGAGGGCACGAAGCTCTTTGACCACATCGGGATGACGGGCGGCAAGATTGGTCTTCTCACCGATTTCCTGGTCGAGGTTGTAGAGCCGTGGTTCGTTGGTCTGGGCATCGGCCGCGACGGGGCGTCCCATCGTTTCGTTCTGAGGTTGGAGGGCCAGTTTCCAAGGTCCCTTGCGCACGGCTTGCAGCTTGTAGCCGGAGAAGTAGTAATGCACGCCGCGCGGGGAGTCCGTGGTCTTGCCGAAAAGGAGCGGCGAGAGATCGCGTCCGTCGATCACGGGCTCGGCGGGCAGGGTGCCGCCGGCCATGGAGACGGCGGTGGGCAGGAGATCGATGGTCCCGGCGATGGCATCGACCGAAGAGCCCGGCGCGATCTTGCCGGGCCACCACGCGATTGTCGGCACGCGGACGCCGCCTTCCCAGGTGCTCCCTTTGCCGCCGCGCAAGGGGCCGGAGCTGCCGCTGTCGGCTTCCTTGATCAGCCAGGGCCCGTTGTCGCTGGTAAAGACGACGAGCGTGTTGTCCGCGAGCTTGAGCTCGCGCAGGGTGTCGAGGATGCGGCCGCTGGATGCGTCCACTTCCTCGATCCAGTCGCCCACCCGGCCGTTCGAGGATTTTCCGCGGAACTTTTCGCCCGGATAGATCGGCGTGTGGATGGCGGTGTGCGGGAGATAGAGGAAGAAGGGCTTGTCCTTGTTGGCGGTGATGAAGCTAACAGCCTCTTCCGTGTAGCGTTCGACGATCCGGCCCTGCTGCTCGTCGGTGAGCAGTTCCGCCACCTTGTCGTCGCGCAGCAGCGGGGTCACCCGTTCCCCGGTCTCGCTCGATTTGAGCTGCATGTCGTTCGAATAAGGAATGCCGAAATAGCCATCGAAGCCTTGCTTGGTGGGGAGGAATTCCGGTTGGTCGCCAACGTGCCATTTGCCGATGCACATGGTGGCGTAGCCCAGCGCCTTGAGCCGCTCGGCGATGGTCACTTCCGAAGGGTTCAGGCCATTGGCGCTGCCGGGGCCGTAAACTGCGGGCACATCGATCCGCGGGCCGTAGCAACCGGTGAGGAGCTGGGCGCGCGAAACCGAGCAGACCGGTGCGGCATAGAAGGAGGTGAGCTTCATGCCCTCCGCCGCCATGCGGTCGAGGTGCGGGGTCTTTTGTTGGGTGGCACCGTAGGCTCCGATGTCGCCGTAGCCCATGTCGTCCATGAAGATGACGACGACGTTTGGCTTGGCGGCGGCGAGCGTGGTGCCACAGAAGGCGGAGAGGAGGAGCGAGTGGAGAGATTTCATATTGAGGTCAGGTTAGGACTTGGGGCAGGCGTTGGTGGCGATTTCAGCGAGGGTGGAAGCTTGCCGGCGCAAGCATTCATCGGCCATCCTTGCCGGCTTTTTCCGGGACGTAGGCCTTGAACTCGGCCAAGGAAAATCCACCGCTGGTGTCGGTGTCGATCCGCTTGAAGACTTCCTCCGGATTCCCGCCCGCCGTCCAGGACTTCGGTCCGGTCTTGAACTCCGCAAGGGTCACCTGGCCGTCGCCACTGGTGTCGAACTCCTTGAAGGCGGCCTCCCTTTTCAGTTTTCGGGATAGTCCTTTCTTCGGACGCTTTGCCGGCTGGTCCGTCTCCTGCCCCGCTGTCGGGATGCTCGCGCCCGGTTCGTAGGCGGGATTCGGCTGGTCCGGCAGTTTCGCGCCGGTGGACTTGAACCATGCCAGCAGGTCATTGAGAAGTTCGTCGCGCTTCGCCGGGTTGGCATTCGCGAGATTCTCGCGTTCGCCGGGGTCCCCGGAGAGGTGGTAGAGTTCCACCGCGTGGTTGGTCGCGAGTTTTTCGCGGCCGCCGTCGAGCTGCCACTCCTCGTGGAAGAGGTGCAGCTTCCAGTCGCCCTTGCGGATCACGCTGACCGGGCGTGAGCGGAAGCCGGCGCGCACGTCGATTTCGCGGCCGCGGTTGACCGGGTTGTCGAGGTAGCCGGGAAAGTGCCAGAAGATCGCCTCGCGCCGCAGCGGGCCACCCTGCTTGAAAAGCGGGAGCAGGTTTTCGCCGTCGAGGGTCTTTGCCGTCGTCGCGCCGGCGGCGGCGAGGAAGGTCGGGAAGAAGTCCACGTTGATCACCGGCACCTCGCATTTCGTGCCGGGCTTCACCACGCCGGGCCAGCGGACGATGAACGGTTCGCGGATCCCGCCCTCGTAGTAGCCGCCCTTGCTGCCGCGCAAGGGCTCCTGTGAGGACTGCTGGGTGGCGCCGTTGTCGCTGGTGAAAACGACGAGCGTGTCGTCCTCGAGGCCGAGGTCCTTGAGTTTTTGCAGCACCAGGCCCACGCCGTCATCGAGGTCGTAAGTGCAGGCGGCGTAGAGGGCACCGCGGCCCCGCGGGTCCGGCTGCTTCGCCTCGAAGCGCGCCAGCGTGGACTTCCGCGCCGCCAGTCCCGTGTGGATGGCGTTGTGCGGCAGGTAGAGGAGGAAGGGCCGGTCCTTGTTCTCCTCCATGAACCGGCACGCCGCGCCGGTCATCGAGTAGATGCCTTTGGGATCTTCCTTCCCGTTGAAATCGGGCAGCTTGGGATGCCACCCGGGCACGGGCGGCTTGGGTGCGAGGTCGAACCCGAGGTCCGCCGGATTGGCGGAGAAGTGCCACTTGCCGAAGATCCCGGTCGCATAGCCCGCCTTCTTCAACTCGTCGGCGAAGGTGACATGCTCCTTCGTCAGGCCGGCCGTGTTGGGAACGGGCACCAGGCGCATCTGATCCTTTCTGCCGCGATTCGTGGTGCCGACGGCGTAAACGTCATGACGCGGCGTGTAGTTTCCAGACAGCAGGCAGGCGCGGGAGGGGGCGCAATTGCCCATGGCGGCGTAGCCGTTCGTGAAAACCATGCCGTCCCGGGCCAGTTGGTCGAGGTGCGGCGTCTCGATGAAACCGCTGCTGTCGTTGAAGCCGACATCCTGCCAGCCAAGGTCGTCGGCGAAAATCAGGAGGATGTTGGGTTTCCGCGTGCCAGGTTCGGCGGCCGCGGCGATCGGGACGGCAGCAATGGCTGCCGCAATGAGGAAGCGTGTGATGGGTTTCATGGGTGTTAACCGGTCGGGAGGTCCTGTTAGAGCTGCGGCCGCGGGATTCAGCGGTCCAGCGCCGGGTTGGGGAAGATCGGCGAGGGCTTGCGATGGCCGTCCATCAGCTTGAGCATCGCCGCCACGCGTTCGGGTTCCTTGTCAGCCAGGTTCTCGGCTTCCGCGAGATCCCGTCCGAGGTGGAAAAGTTGAGGTTTCCCGTTTTTCGACACGTCGTAGTGGACGAGCTTCCAATCGCCCTGACGCAGCGCGCGGCGGGTGCCTTGCTCGTGAAATTCCCAGTAGAGGAAATCATGGGCGGCTTGCTCGCCTTTGCCGGTGAGGGCGGGTGCGTAAGAGATGCCGTGGAGTCCGTCGGGTGCGTCGACTCCGGCGAGATCACAGGCGGTGGGCAGGAAGTCCCAGAACGCGCCGGCGTGGTCGCTGGTGCCCGGCTTGCTGATGCCAGCAGGCCAGTGCGCGATCATCGGCACGCGGATGCCGCCTTCGTAGAGGTCGCGCTTTCCGCCGCGCAGGGGGCCGGAGGAATCTAACATCTTCGGATTGTAGCCGCCCTCGTAGTGGGACCCGTTGTCGCTGGTGAAAAGGATGAGCGTGTCGCGCGCCACGCCCTTCTCCTCCAGCGCGGCGAGTAGGCGGCCGATGTAGCCATCCATCGCCTCGACCATTGCGCGGTAATGCTTGGCTGGTTGTTTGACCGGAGTGTAATGGGCTTTTCCCGGCTTCATTCCGGCCCCTCCGGGCACGGAGCCTTCCGGTCCCAGGACGGCGGCATGGGGGATGGGGTAGGAGAGGAGCAGGAAGAACGGGCCCTCCGTTTCGCGGATGAAGCGCTCGGCCCGCGCGGTGTAGAGTTCGGTATCGTAGGACTTTCCGCTGTGGAGCTGGTTCCCTTCCAAATCCACGCGCTTTTCCTGGTCGTAAACGAACAGCGGATAGCGGTGGTGGCCGTCCACGTGGCTGGTCGTGCCGTAGAAGATGTCGAAGCCCTTTTCCAACACCCGCCGCGGGTTCTGGGTATTGCCCGAGACGCAGGACTTGCCCACCATGGCCGTGCGATAGCCGGCGCGCTTCAACAGGGTCGCGACCGTCAAATCTTCGGGGTCCGGCCGCAGTTCCTGCACGCCATTGCCGCGCAGCCAGGTGCTGCCGGTGTCCAGTCCGGTCATCAGGGCGCTGCGCGACGGCGCGCAAACCGTGCAACCCGAGTAGTGCTGGGTGAAGCGGATGCCGCCCGCCGCGAGCTTGTCGAGCACCGGGGTTTTGATCGTTTTCTGGCCGTAGCAGCCGAGGTCGCCGTAGCCGAGGTCGTCGGCGATGATGAAGACGATGTTCGGCTTCGCCGCGGCGAGACCGGTGCCGAGAAAGAACAGGAGGAGTCCGCGCATGGCAACGAGGCAAGCTCGCGAACCTGCCATGTCAAACAGGATCGCACCGGGCCTCGCGGCCGGGGCCGTCATCCGGATGCCCGGGAAGAGAGGGGGGAATAATGGCTTCATGCAGAAATCGGACCGGGTCAGCGCTACTTCACGCCGGCGGGATGCCAGGCCTCGATCTTCGTGCGCAGCTTCTCCACGACCTCGGGATGAGCGGAGGAGAGCTCGTTCTTTTCGTGCGGGTCGTCCTTGAGGTTGTAGAGCCGCAGCGGCTGCTTGTCCCAGACATGGATGTTCTTGTAGTCCGTGGTGTCATCACCGTCGTGGCGGACCAGCAGCTTCCAATCGCCGGAAATGCACCAGAGATACTGCAATGTGCCGTCGGGGCGACCCGGCGTCATGTTGTGGACGGCGTGGCAGACACCGAAGACGGTGTCGCGCTCCTGCCGAGTCTTGGCATCGAGCAAATTGATGCCGGGAAGGTCCTTGGGGGCCGCGATTCCGGTCGCAGCGGCGATGGTTGGGAACAAGTCGATGGCGTGGGCGAGATCCGGCGGGCGACCGGGTTCGAGGCGGCCGGGCCAGGAGATCATGATGGGTGTGCGGATGCCCGTTTCGTAAGGCGAGCTCTTCGAGCGCAGGGCATAGCCCTTCCACAGCTTCTGGTTCGGGTCGGCGGCGTTCGTGCTGGTGGCCGCCCAGCCGTTGTCACAGATATAGATCACGAGAGTGTTCTCCCTCATTCCCCGCCGATCGAGATGACCTAACAGCTCGCCGCAGGTTTCGTCGAACCATTCGCACATCGCGAAGTAGCGGGCGACATCGGCGGCTCGACCCGGGCGGCTGTACTTTTCCAGAAGGCGCTGGGGCGGATCGTGCGGCGTGTGGGGCAGGAAGGGGGCATACCACAGGAGGATGGGCTTCTTTTCCTTCCCGGCCAGATCGAGGAAGTCGGAGATGGGCTTCAAGCCTTTGCGACCGATGACGAGCCCCGCATCCCCGTGGCGGCCACCGCGTTGGGGATCGCCGTGGGTCATGCCGTGGGTGAAGCCGCCCTCCTTGAAGGTTCCTTCCCACCATTTGCCGGACTGGTGGGTCAGGTAGCCGCTCGCGGTCAGGCCGCGGATGAAGCTCGGTAGCTTGTGAAAGGCATCACGCAGCGGCAGGTCGAGCGCGGCTCGGTTGCGGTTGCCGTCCACATCGTTGCCCGTGATCCCGTGGTCGAAGGGATAGCGGCCGGTCACCATCGACGCGAGCGACGGACGACAGAGCGGCGCGGCGACGTAGCCGCGTTCGAAGACGACGCTCTGCGCCGCCAGTTTGTCGAGGTGGGGCGTCTTGATCTGCTCGTGCCCCATGAAGCCGTAGTCGGTCCAGGCTTGGTCGTCGGACAGGATGATGACGACGTTGGGCTTGTCGGCGGCCATTGCAGCATCGGGGCCGACCAGCGTGAGCAGTGCGGCGAGGATGAAGGGTGGATATCTCATGGGTGAAGGGGTGTCATTTGGTCCGGGGCTTGTTGGCCTTCTTCTTTTTGCCGGGCGGCGGTGCGTCCACCGTGAGGGGCGAGTCGTTCTTCTGCGCGGCTCCGGGCGTGCTGCGGCCATCGGCGATTTGCTTCCGCATGAGGGTGGTGAGACGTTCGACGGTTTCCGGGTTCGTAGCGGCGAGGTCCTTGGTTTCGCCGATGTCCGTTTTCAGGTCGTAAAGTTCACGTTTTCCGTTGGCGGCGAACACCAGTTTCCATGGCCCCTGGCGGATGGCGAGTTCGCGCTTGGGCGACTGATGAATCGTGGCTTCGCGCACCGCATCCTTCGCGGTGCCGAGCAGGACGGGAAGGATGCTCACGCTGTCCTCGCCGGCGTTGTCGGGGAGTTTCGTGCCGACGATCTCCGCGCCGGTGGCCATCAGGTCGTTCAGGCAGATGGTCGCATCGGATACGGATCCGGGCTGGATCTTACCCGGCCAGCAGGCGAGGAAGGGCACGCGGTGGCCGCCTTCGTGAATGCTCGATTTCGAACCTCGCAACGGGGCGTAGGGGCGGTCGGCAGCACCGTTGTCGGCGGTGGCGATGACGAGGGTGTTCCCGGCGAGTCCTTTGCGTTCAAGGGCATCGAGAAGCTGGCCCAACATGTGGTCGCCCTGATAGACCCAGTCCCCATATTTGCTTTCGGTGCCCTTGACTCCGCCTTTCCCAACGAAATCGGGTGCCGGCACGATCGGCGTATGGGGCGGGCACATCGGGAAGTAGAGGAAGAACGGCTTGGCGGCATCGCGTTGCCCGATCCATTCGACGGCCTTGGCGATCATGCGCGGCTGGTTCTCCACTTCGGCGACGTTTTCGACCACGCGGTCCTGTTCGATGATGGTGCCGATGTTGCGGGCGTGGGTGAAGCCGTAGAAGTAGTCGAAGCCGGCGGCGTTCGGGCTGGTGAGGAGGCGCGAACCGACGGGGATGGACTTTTCGGTGCCGGGTTTGCCATCCCACTTCATGCCGAGGTGCCACTTCCCGATGCAGGCGGTCTCGTAGCCCTGCTGCTTGAGGAGAGACGCGACGGTCATCCGGGTCTTTGGAATGATCGGCGGCGAATAGGTCGTGAGGACGCCGAACTGACCGATGCGCGACGGATAGCGGCCGGTCAGCAGGCCGTAGCGGGTCGGCGTGCAGACGGAGGCCGCGGTGTGGGCGTCGGTGAAGCGCATGCCATCGGCCGCGAGCCGGTCGAGGTTCGGGGTTTTGAATTCCGAGTCCTCGCGGTAGCAGCCCGGCTGGCCGTAGCCCATGTCGTCGAAGAGGACGAAGACGATGTTGGGCGGCTGCTTCGGTGCGTCGCCAAGCAGCGGAGTCGATGTTCCGAGACCGAGGGTGAGGTAGAAGATGATCTGCCGGGGGTGGTTTCTAACAAGGAGCTTCATCAGGGGACGGGTTGCGAACATCGGGGTTACGGGCTATTCCGGGCTCTTCGGTCAGTCTTCCTTGGCACCACTTTTGTTCAAGACGGCGGGCCCGGAATTACAACTTGTATTGGGGGATTTTCAGCAATTCACCGTTTTTCAGCGCGGATTGGTGGGCGACGATGCCGGCAACGGTCATGTTGAGTGCTTGAGCCACATCACACCACGGTTTGCGGTCGCGCAGGATGGCATCCACGAACTCGCTGGTCAGGTGACCGTGCGAGCCGCCATGGCCGCCGGCATCCATTCCGGGCGGCAGTGGGGGTCTCGCGGTGTTCACCTCGGCCTTGGTGTTCATCTGGCCGTAGATCCTCCCTCGTTCGCCGCCGTTGGTGGTGATGTCCCAAGCCACCGCCTGCCGCGAGCTGCCGCCATCATTCGTGCGGAACAGCGCGATCTCCGTGCCGAACGGATTTTTGTAATCGTTGTTTTCCGCCATCAGATGCGGCACGACGCTAGGCATGGCCATACAGGAGACCTCGGTGAAACTCCCGCCCGTGATCCCGATATGATAGGCGTTGTTGTGAGTCGGATACCACTGCGGCGGCAGCCCCTTGCGCCAGCCGTCGTTGTCCACTTTTCCGGTCTTCGGGTTGTAGCTGCCGATGGGCGTCCCGAAGTAGTGGAAATACTCGCCCTCGGAATAGATGATCTTCCCGAAAGCCCCGGCCGTATAAAGCTGGCGGGCGGCGTAGAGATCCTCGTGGTAGTAGGAGGTCTCGAACATCATGTATTTCCTGCCGCTTTTCTTGACGGCCTCGAATAGCCGGTCGGCATCCTCCAGGCTTCCGTAAACCGCAGGCACGGCGGCGGCGACATGCTTGCCGCGTTCCAGCGCCATGATGGCGAGGCGGGCGTGGCTGGGCGCATCGGTGGCGATGAAGACCGCTTCGATGGTGTCGTCTTTGAGCATCTCCTCGCAGGAGGGATAGGTCTTCCCGCAGCGGCACGCCTTGGCGAGCGTGGCGCAGCGGACCGGATCCAGATCCGTGACGGCGACGACCTCGACGTTCGGGTGATCCTGGAATCCGAACCCCGCGCCGAACTGGCAGAATCCGTATCCCGCGATTCCAACGCGGATCTTGAGGTCGGAAAACGGCTCCCATTTCCCGGATGTGCTCGCCCCGTCCTGATTCTTTTCGAAGCCGGGAATGACATTGCCGGCGGCATCCTTGGTCGGCTCGGCGGCACCAGCCCATCCGCCCAAGCCGATGATCGCGCCCGCCCCGCTCATCCCTTGCAGGAATCCGCGGCGGGACATGCCTCCGTGCTTGAGATGATCGACGAGGTTGATGGATTCGCGGCTTTTTGATTTTGCGCTCATGGGTTTCTGTAGTGAGTGGCCGGCAACAGCATAGCGTGACCATTCATCACGACAATAATCCGCGATGAACTGCTCCGCTGCCTCGAGGTTCCTGTTTTCCGGGAGGAGCAGGATGGTCCTGTAGTTTCCTTGGCCGGAATTCGTTTCCCAGAACTTTTCGGGAAGCTGGGATGTCGAGGCGATGGCTTCGTCGAGGCGCGTCCGTACGAGATGCCCGTAGGTTCGGGGCTCTTTCGCGCGGAGCTTGGGACAGGAGACAAGCAGGAGGGTGAGGACAAGTGACAAGGGGTGCTTCATGCTGGATGGGCGACCGAGGGAGTCGGACTCCGTAAGCTGCAAAGCAATGGAGTCTTTCCCCGATCGCCCCGCATGGGTTTCAAATCGCTTCTTGCCTTGGCCCGGCGGGGGGACTTCATCATCAGGCATGGCCGGTGGGAGTCTTTTGATGTTGTTGGATGATATCGCGTCGATTTTGGACGACGTCGCGGTGATGACCAAGACGGCGGCCTCGAAGACGGCGGGGGTGCTGGGTGACGATCTCGCCTTGAACGCCCAGCAGGTCAGCGGGGTAGTGGCGAAACGCGAGCTACCGGTGGTATGGGCAGTGGCGAAGGGATCCTTCGTCAATAAGCTGATCCTGGTTCCCTCGGCTCTGGTGATCAGTGCTTTCGCCCCTTGGCTGGTGACGCCGCTGCTGATGATCGGCGGGATTTACTTGTGCTACGAAGGGGTAGAGAAGCTGGCGCATCGCTTTCTGCATCCCAAGGAGAAGTCGGTGGAAGCGGCAGCGGCGGAACTCGCTGCCTTGAAGGCGGGGGAGGTCGATGAAGCGGGGAAGATCAAGGGGGCCATCCGCACGGACTTCGTACTCTCCGCGGAGATCATCGCGATCACGCTCGGCGTGGTGGCGGCCAAGCCGCTGACGACGCAAGCATTGACGCTGTCGGCCATCGCCATCCTGATGACGGTCGGGGTCTACGGACTGGTGGCCGGCATCGTGAAGTTGGACGACCTCGGCTTGTATCTCAGCCAGCGCCGTACCACCGCGACGCAGGGCGCGGGCAAGGCGATCCTGTGGGCGGCGCCGTTCCTGATGAAGATGCTTTCGGTGCTCGGGACGGCCGCCATGTTCCTGGTCGGCGGCGGGATCCTGACCCACGGGATTCACGCGGTCCACGAGTGGATCCAGCACTTCGGCGCTTCGCTCGGAGGCCTTCCCGCGAAGGTCGTGCCGGTCTTGCTCGACGGGCTGTTCGGGATGCTGGCGGGTGGAGTCGCGCTGATGGCGATGTCAGGCGTGGCGAAGCTGCGGGGGAAAAGTCATTGAACCCCGAGGCGACGCGAGCTTGCACCTGCCCGCGGGCCGGCCTATGTCCCTCGCGTCATGTTTGAAAGCATCTCATCCCTTGCGGCCGGGTTCTCGCTGCTCGCCGCGAATGTCGCCATGCCGGAGATCTCCGGGCCTTGGTATTCCAGCCCCGACGCCTGGGCCGCGCTGCTCACGCTGACCCTGCTGGAGATCGTCCTCGGCATCGACAACATCGTCTTCATTTCCATCCTGGTCGACCGGCTGCCGGAATCGATGCGGAAGAAAGCCCGCCTGATCGGCCTGGGCCTGGCGATGGTGATGCGGCTGCTGCTGCTCTTCACTTTGAAGTGGATCATGGGGCTGACGGCACCTCTGTTCCAGATCCCGATTCACCCGCTGCTGTGGGAGACGGTCCCCACCGCGCGGGAATTCGGCGGGATGCTCGGGATTTCCGTGAAAGATCTCATCCTGCTCGGGGGCGGCTTCTTCCTGATTTGGAAGTCGACCAAGGAGATCCACCACAAGCTGGAGGATCACGAAGAAAGCCACGGAGCCAAGGCGGTGGCGACCTTCGGGGCCGTGCTGGTGCAGATCGCGATGATCGACATCATCTTCTCGCTCGACTCGGTCATCACCGCGGTCGGCATGGCCAAGGACCTCACCGTGATGGCGCTGGCCGTGATCATCTCGGTCGGCGTGATGATGGTTTCCTCGGGCGCGATCGCATCTTACGTTTCGAAGCATCCCTCGGTGAAGATGCTGGCGCTGTCGTTCCTAATCCTGATCGGCACTGCGTTGATGGCGGAAGGACTGCACTTCCACATTCCGAAGGGCTACATCTACTTTGCCATGGCCTTCTCGCTTGGCGTGGAAATGCTGAACTTGAAGCTGCGGTCGAAGGGGACGCCGGCGCAGCGGATCGTGGGGGAGTAGGGGCGACCGCGGCGGAGCCGCCCTTGGACTGCTGCGATGATTCGCAGCTTTTGAGTGCAGGGTGAGGTCCGCTGCTCTTCGGGGTGGGGACGATCTTCAAGGGTCGCTGCGCCTCGCCTCAACGGACCGCCTCATCGCTCATTCGGAGAGCTACGAATCATCGCAGCAGTCCGAGAGCCTGCGGCGTCCATCGTTCTGGCCGGCGGGCACAAAAAAAGCCGACCTCTTGCGAGGCCGGCTTTTTCTTGAAGGGATCACGCTCCGGGGATCTCGATGAAGCCTTCCAGCTTCCGGATACGGGTGGGGTGGCGCATCTTGCGGAGCGCCTTGGCTTCGATCTGACGGATGCGCTCGCGGGTGACCTGGAACTGACGGCCGACTTCTTCCAAGGTGCGGCTGTAGCCGTCCTTGAGGCCGAAGCGCTGCTCCAGCACCTCGCGCTCCCGCTCGGTGAGGGTGTCGAGGACGTCCTTGATCTTGTCCTTGAGCATCGAGAAGCCGGCTTCCTCCATCGGGTTGTCGGCGGACTTGTCTTCGATGAAGTCACCGAATGAGGTGTCGTCGGAATCGCCGACGGGCGCCTGCAACGAGATCGGCTGCTGGGCCATCTTGAGCACGGCGCGGACGCGCTCGACGGGCAAGTGGATTTCCTCGGCGATCTCTTCCGGTGACGGCTCGCGGCCGTATTCCTGGACGAGCTGCTTCTGCACGCGCATCAGCTTGTTGATCGTCTCGATCATGTGGACCGGGATGCGGATGGTCCGCGCCTGGTCGGCGATCGAGCGGGTGATCGCCTGACGGATCCACCAGGTGGCGTAGGTCGAGAACTTGTAGCCGCGGCGGTATTCGAATTTCTCAACCGCCTTCATCAGGCCCATGTTGCCTTCCTGGATCAGGTCGAGGAATGACAGGCCGCGGTTGGTGTATTTCTTGGCGATCGAAATCACGAGGCGCAGGTTTGCCTCGACCATCTCAGTCTTCGCCTTGAGCGCTTCCTTGAGCCAGTGGCGGAGATGCTTGTTGGTCTCGTCGAAGGTCTCGACTTCGTGCCAGCAGCGCTGCTGGACTTCGCGCAGCTTGGTGACGAACTCCTTGTCCTCGGGGTCGGCCTGAACCTTCCGACCATACTTCCAGAACTTCTGCTGGTAGTCTTCCACTTGCTCGCAGAAGTCCTCGACGACCTTCTGCTTGTAGTAGAAGCGGGTGTAGAGGCGGTGAAGGGTCTGGAGGTTCTTGGCGAAGGTTTCCTCGAGCTTTTTCTTGCCGCGCGGGTTCTTGGCGGAGAGCTGGCGGAACAGGTCGTCGTTCTCGTCGTGAAGCTGCTTGAGCTGTTCGCACTGCTTCGGCAGGATCTTCATGTAGCGCTCCCGGCTCTCGATCTTCTTGTCGAGGATCACGCGGTCGAAGCGCTCCTTGCCCTTGATCAGCTTGTCGGCGAGTTCGAGATAACACTCGGCGGTGAAGCCGAAGAGGTGGAGCTGCTTTGCGACCTCGATTTCGGCGTCTTCGATGCGCTTGGAGATTTCAACTTCCTGCTCGCGGGTGAGCAGCGGGACCTGGCCCATCTGCTTGAGATACATGCGGACCGGGTCGTCCAGAATGTCGAGCTTCTGGTCCTTGGTGTCGTCGACATCGTCGGCGTCGTCGTCGCGCTTCTTGTCCTTGTAGCGGTCGACTTCGGAGGCATCGATGATGTCGAACTCCATGTTGCGGAGCCGCTCCATGATGGCCTCGACGTCGGACTGCTCGACCAGGTCGTTGGGCAGGATCTCGTTGATATCGTCGTAGGTCAGGTATTCCTGTTCCTTGGCGAGCTTGATGAGTTCGCGGATCTTTTCCTGGATCTCCGGGGTGTCGATGCGCGGTTTGTCCCCATCGGCGCGCGGGGCGGCGGGTTCAAGGATCGAGGCAAGAGTGGGCTTTGTTTCCTTGTCGCCCTTGGCCGGCTTCTTCGGAGCGGGCTTGGCGGCTTCGACGGCCTTGGCGGGAGCCGGCTTTGGCGCTGCGGCGGGCTTGGCTGGCGCGGGCTTTGGTGCGGGTGCGGACGCTTTGGCCGGGGCCGGCTTGGCTGCCTTGGCGGGCGCTGCCTTCGGCGCAGGCTTGGCGGCGGGCTTCACCGCCTTGGCGGGAGTTTTGGGCGCGGGCTTGGCGAGCTTCTTGTCGGCTGGAGCCGGCTTGGCTTTCGCGGCGGGCTTTGGTGCCGGCTTGCTGGCCTTGGCAGGCTTGGCAGGAGCGGGCTTTTTCGCGGGGGCGGGTTTCGAAGAACCCGCCTTGGCCTTCGGCTTGGCGGCCGGCGATTTTGCGGAAGAAGCAGCTTTCTTGGTGGACATGGAGAAAAAGGATGGAGGGGGAATTCAGGCAAAATTCTCCCAATATAGCGCAAGCGGACCGGGCTCCGCAGCGGGCGGGAATAATCGGAGCAGTTCCCGGGCCGTCAAGGACTGATTTCAGGCCCTGAGGGTGGTGGATTCTTCCGGTAGAAGGGCTTGGGCGAGGGCTTGCGGGAAGGGGCGAAGCGGTCGTTGAAAACGAAGCGTTGGCCGATGCCTTTGAGCAGCTCGGCGATGCGCTTGGTTTCGTGCAGCAGGCGGACCATTTCCTCGCCCGGAAGATTGGGCTGAGCCATCCGTGCCTTGATGTCCTGGTCGCGGCGGTGAAGCACCTTGGCGCTCAGTTCCCCAATGGCAGTCTCCGCGGCGGCGACCGGATTTTCCGGCGGGTCATCGTGGAAGGTCGGGTGGGACATCAGCGCGAGACGCTGGCCTTCGGAAAGACCGGCGAGGAAGGAATTCACGGCGGCGTGCGAGGTGGCATCGGGCCGGGCGGTAAGGATCAGTTCCAGCAGCGGGATGCCTGGCAGGTGATCGGCGGCCTCGTGCAGGGTCTCGAACTGCTCGCCCAGCCATTCCTGCGCGGCGGTCGAGTGAAGGGCGAGGCTACAAAGGTAGGCGACGACCGGTTCGATCTCGATCACTTCGACTTTCTCCGGCTCCGGCGGCGCGTCGCCGCGGATCCGCTCGGGTGGCTTGTTCTTTGCGCCGCGGGCGGCACGGAGCACGGCGTCGCGCAACTCCGGCGCGCCGGTGCGGAGGCGGGTGGCGACATGATTGATCATGTCCTCGCGGCTGACGGTGTCCTGGATCGCGGCGAGGAAGGAAGCGCATTCCCGGGCAAAAGCGGAACGTAGTTGGAGATCGGAGAGTAGGTTTTCCGCGTTCGCGCGGTCGATCTTGAAATCGAAGAAGTTCACCGCGTTCGCCTGGAGTTCGCGAAAGGCGTCCGCCCCGTTTTTCCGGACGAAGGAATCCGGGTCCTCGCCGGCCGGCATGCGTGCGACGCGGACCGGGATGCCTTCTTCGGACAGGACGCGGAACGCCTTTTCGGTCGCCAGGATGCCCGCCTTGTCGGCATCGAAGCAGATGATCGCGTTCTTCGCGTGGCGCCGAAGCAAGCGGGCGTGGCTGGGGGTGATCGCGGTCCCTTGGGTGCCGACCACGTGCTCGATGCCCTGTTCGTGGCATGAGATGACGTCGAGCTGGCCTTCGCAGATCACAACGGCGTTCTCTTTCAGGATTGCCTTGCGGGCGCGTTCGAGGGCGAACAGGACGTTCGACTTCTTGAAAAGAATCGTCTCCGGCGAGTTGATGTATTTGCCGCTCTTCGGGTCCTCACGGAGTTGCCGGGCGGTGAAGGCGATCACGTCCGCGTGATCGTTGCGGATCGGGATCATCAGGCGGCCTAAGAAGCGGACGTAGATGCCGCCGCGCTCCTTCTGGACGAAGATCCCTGAGTCCACGAGTTCGCGCCCGGTGAACTTTTTCGAGCGCGCCCAGTCCATGAAGACCCGGGCGTCATCGGGCATCCAGCCGATCTGCCAGCGCACAGCCATCTCTTTCCCAAAGCCGCGTGATTTCAGGTAATCGCGGGCGTGGGTGGCCTCGCGGGTGAAAAGCAGTTCGTGCAGGAACAAGGCGACCTCGCGATGCAGGTCAAGCTGGCGACCCCGCTGCCGGCGGGCCTTGTCTTCCTTCGGATCGAAGGCTTCTTCCTGCACCGTAATGCCCGCACGTGCGGCCAGTTTCTTGACCGCATCGACGAAGGTGAGGTTCTCGATTTCGCGGACGAAGGTGATGGCGTCACCGCTCTTCTTGCAGCCGAAGCAGTGGTAGAACTGCCGCTGGGGATTGATGTTGAAGGAGGGCGACTTCTCGTTGTGGAAGGGGCACAGCGCCTTGTAGGAAGGGCCGGCGCGCTTGACCTCGATGTAGGAGCCGATCACATCCACGATATCCGTCGCGGCGAGGATCTGTTCCTTGGTCTCCTGCGAAATCTGCGGCACGGCGCGAGTAAAGCGCGGAGCGGTGAAAACAGGAATCGCGAAAGATGCCGAAGTTTTCGGATGCGCGGAGGAAAGCCCGGTGCAGTGTTAAAGCGACCGTTGGAATTCTTCCTGCGGTCGGAACCAAAAACTGAAATGAAAGTCGTCCGTAAGAACGCCAAGGGTGAAACCCGCCAGCTCCTGCTCAAGGAGTATTTCCTGAATGCCTATTTGATCGCCGTGCTCAAAAAAGTGGGCGATGAGGCCGCCCGCTTCACCCGCCGCGAGCCGGAATTAACGCCGGTGCGTGTCCGAGGCGGGCGCTGACCGGGTCCAACATCATGCCGGGCAGTCCTCGCGAGAAAAGCAGGATTGCGCCGGCGGAGTGGATTTCCTAGTTTCTCCACGATGGATGACCTCCGGATCCTGAGATCCGCCTTAGGCTGGCTTGAACTAGGCTTGCCCGACGAAGCGCTGTCGGAACTCGGCGGGCTACCCGCACGGGACCGGATGAGACGCCACGCCCTCGAACTCCGTCTTCTCGCGGAGATGGAATCGCGGCATTGGAATGCGGCGGCGGACACTGGGCGGCTGCTTTGTTTGAAGGAGCCGAAGGAGGCGCGCTTCTTCATTCACGCTGCATACTGCCTTCATGAGACCGGCGACACGCTGGCGGCTCGCGACTGGCTGCTGCGTGGTCCGGCGAGTCTCATCGAAGATCCGCTGTTCCACTACAACATTGCTTGCTACCTCGCGGTGCTGGGTGACTGCAAGCGGGCGGAAACGCACCTTGAGCGGGCATTCGAAATGGATGCGTCGCTGCGGGAGACGGCGCAAGAAGACACGGATCTGGAAGCCTTGCGGCAGGGTGGGTGATTTCCCCTGGGAGCTGGGAGCTGGGAGCTGGGACCGCGTGCCACCGGCTCGCAGAACGGTCCCTCGCCGCCGCTGCCCATTCGCGGATGCATTGGGGGTGGCTAGGTGATCAACCGTGATTCGGCGAGCCGGTGGCACGGAGCCCCAGGGGGCAACTGCGACGAATACGCGGTTGCGCGATGGGCCGCGGTCGGGCAGGGCAGGGGGGTGTCCCCGTCCTCACTTGGCGAATTGCTGGAACTCTTCGAGGAAAACTTCCGGTCAAAGGGCGAACTCGGAGCCTCGGTCAGCGTCTGGTGGCGGGGCGAGGAGGTGCTTTCGATTGGCGATGGTTGGTGTGAAAAGGAACGCACCCGGCAATGGATGACCGATACCCTGGTGCCGGTCTATTCCGCAACCAAAGGGCCCGCTGCCGCGACCCTGTTGATGTCGCTCGATGCCCGCGGTCTGGGTCCTGAAACGCCGGTGCGCGAGGTGTGGCCTGGATTTCCGGCAGACGCCACTTTCGGGGAACTGCTCTCCCATCAGTGCGGCTTGGCGGCGCTCGATCGCCGGGCGTCGCTGTGGGATCACGCCGAGGTGGTCGATGCGATCGAAGCGCAAGTTCCGGCATGGAGGCCGGGCGGTGGACACGGTTATCATCCGCGGACATTCGGGGCTCTGTTAGAGGAGCCGCTGCGGCGGCTGACGGGAAGAACCTTGGGCCAAGAGTGGCGGGAAAAGATCGCCGCACCCCTGGGCCTGGATTTCTGGATCGGCTTGCCCGAAAAAGAGTGGCCGCGGGTGGCCAGGCTTTATCCCGGCAAGGCAGCGGCGGAGGATTTGCAGAGCGGCTTCTACAAGGAGTTCAACACCGAGGGCACGCTTACACGTCGGGCCTTCGGCTCGCCGCGCGGACTCCACTCGGTGCAGGAAATGAACGATCCCAAGGCGTGGTCGGCCGGCTTTCCGGCGATGGGTGGCGTCGCGACGGCATCGGCCCTGGCGAAGTTCTATCAGGCGGCGATCGGGGCGATCGACAGCCCGCTCGGAGAGAACGTGAAGCGCGCTCTGGCAAGCGTCCGCAGCTCGGGGGAAGACCGGGTGCTCATCCAGCCGACCGCTTTTTCGTGTGGGTGCCAGCTCGACCCGCTCGATCGCAACGGCCGTAAACTTCGCGAGCTCTACGGACCATCCGCCTCCGCCTTCGGCCATCCCGGTGCCGGCGGCAGCCACGCGCTGGGCGATCCCGACAGCGGCGTCAGTTTCGCCTACGTGATGAACCAGATGGAACTCAGCGTGATGCCCGGGCCGAAGAGCATCGGGTTGGTGAATGCCCTGTTTTCGTGAGGCTCAGCCCAAGAACTTGATCTTGCCGGGCAGCTTGAAGTCGCCCTGCGCCATCGCGGCGTGCTGCTCGTCGCTGCAGGCGGAATTGGTCGGCGCGTCGGCTGCGGCCTCGTTGGCTTCGAAGTAGCCGTTGGCGATCATCCACTTTTCGACCTCCTCGCCGGAGATGTCAGGCAGCATGGTGCCATCGATCTCGACGCAGGGGGACAGCGATTGGCCGCTGCGCTGCTCCATTTCCCAGCGGAAGGCGGGGTTCTTGATGATGTCCTTCTCCTCGTAGGGAAGGTCGTATTTCCGCATGATCGCGCGGACGCCTTCGCTCCAGCCGCAGAAGGTTTTGACGTAGGCGGTTATTTTCGGTTGGGGCTTGCTCACGGACGGAAAATACATCGATCAGGAGTTCCGGCAAGCCTTGCCAGCCTTTTGGCGGCAACGCTAGTTTCCTGCATCAAGCTTCCCCACCTCAGCCTTAATCTCGCCGTGTCCGCCGACGGCAAAATCTCGTCGGTCGCGCGGCGGCCGTCGGGCTGGACGTCGAAGGATGACCACGCCCGTCTGTTAGAACTTCGCAAAGGTGCGGACGCCTTGCTGGTCGGCCGGGGGACCTTGGAGGCGGACCGAATGACGATGAAGGCACCGGGCGATCCTTGGCGCTGTGTGGTTTCGCGCAGCGGACGCTTCGATCCTGCGCATCCGCTGTTCCATTCGCCCGGCGGGCCGGTGCATCTGCTAGTTACGGAAGGAGCTGCTCCTGAAATTCCCGGAGCGACGATTCACGCGGGCACCCTTGCCGCGTTCCTCGGATCATTGGCCGACGCGGGAATGGGGCGCGTCCACTGCGAAGGTGGCGGGGAACTGGTATTCGCGCTCGCAGAGCTGGATGCGATCGACCAGATCCACCTGACGCTGGCCGGCCACACCTTGTTCGGCGGCCGTGAAGCACCGACGCTCAGCGGTCTGCCCGGCGGCTTTCTCCCGGCGACACGGGAGTTTGAACTGATGGAATTCGAGGCTCGCCCGGAATGCGGAGAATGCTTTTTGAGCTACCGGCGGAAAGCTCAGTGAGTCTTTTCGACGGGGTGCTCGGCTTCGCCGTGCTTCTCCTCGCCATGCGATCCATGGGCGGCGTGGGAACCGTGTGGTTCGTGCAGGGACTTGTTGTCCTCCCATTTGTGGCGCTCACAGGAAACCGAGCAAAGAAGGAGTCCGGCGGCAGCGGCGGCAAAGAGCGAAGTCAATTTCATCCCGCCGCGGGATGTAGCGGATCGATCACCGATGGCAAGCGGCGAAAGTAGCGTGCCGTCAGCGGCCCAGCCACTTCGCGATCGCCGAGGCGGCGCGGAGGTGAGCTCCCGGTCCGCCGAGTTTGGCGGCGGTTGCCAGCAGTTTGCGGCGGGTTTCTTCGCGATGGGCGTCGTCGGTCAGGAAGCGGGAAAGCGACTGCTCGACTTGGAGCGGTTCGGCATCGGTCTGGATGAACTCTTCCACCACGCGGCCACCGGCGAGAATGTTGATCAGCCCGATGTGCTCGATTTTGACCACCATGCGGGCGACAAGGTAAGTCGGCCAAGCGACCTTATAGACGAGGCAGTAAGGGAGCCCGAAATAGGCGGCTTCCAGGGTCGCGGTGCCGCTGGCGACCACTCCGCAGGTGGCGCGCTGCATGAGTTCGTGAGCACCGCCGTCGGTCACGCGGACCCGGTCACCCATGCCGGAGGTTTCCACCATTTCTCGCATCCGTGCCGCAAGCTTGGGCGAGGCCCCGGATGACTCGAAGCGGACGGCGGGATGCTTGAGTCCGAGTCGACGCGCCGATTCCAGCATCATCGGAAACAGTCGCGAAACCTCCCGCTCGCGGCTGCCGGGAAGCAGGGCAAGCAGATCTTCCTCGCGCGGATCGCCGCCGCGCTCCGATTCCAACTCGTCGACCAGCGGATGTCCGACGAAGGTCGTCTTGAGGCCCGCGCCTTCGAAGATCGGCTGCTCGAAGGGAAAGAGGCACAGCATTTCATCGAGAATCCGCGCCATCTTCGGCAGGCGGCCCTTGTTCCATGCCCAGACTTGCGGGCTGATATAGTAGATGATGCGGGTGTCCGGCAGTTCCTTGCGGACGGCATCGGCGAAACGCAGGTTGAAGCCCGGGTAATCGATCAACACCAACAGCTTGGGCCGCAGCGCGCGGACTTCGGCCAGCATCTCGTCGAAACGCTGCTTGAACCAGCCGTAGCGCTTCAGGACCTCCCAGAGCCCCATCACGGCGGCGTCCTCCACCCAGTCGCGCACCCCATCGCCACAAACGGCGCGCATCTCCGGGCCGCCGGCTCCGTGCATTTCGAGTTCCGGATGCATCGCCGCAAGGGCGCGCAGCATCCCCGCGCCATGCGCATCGCCGCTCAATTCTCCCGCGATGACATACAGCGCCTCGGCCATCAGGCGCGGACTCTAGGGAGTCGTGCGGCGCGCTGGCCATGAAAATCCCCGCGGCCGGACGGACCGATGCCTTGCCCGGGGAATTCGTCATTGATTTCGCCAGACCTGCCCCCTTAATCGGCCTCCGCAACAAGCCCGCCACATGGCCGAAGAACCATCCGATACCCCGCGCCCGCTCGCCGAAATTTCCCACGGTCCCTCCGCTTTCGAGGCCTTCCTCGACCGCAACCAGAAGGGCATGATCGTGCTCGGCGTCTCGCTGGTCGCAGCGACGGCCGGGTGGATCATTTACAAGGGCCTCAAGGACGGTGCTGAGAAATCGGCAGGAGCCATCCTTTCGAAAGCGGATGATCTTCCCGCTCTTCAGGACCTCGTGAAAAGCAGTCCAGAGACCGCCGCCGCCGGCAGCGCCCAACTGGTGATCGCCACGAAGCAGTGGGAGGGCGGGGATCAAGATGCTTCAATCGAGACGCTGCGTGCATTCATCGCCGCCAATGCCAAACACGCTGCACTGCCTAGCGCCCGGGCCAGCTTGGCATCCCGCTTGACCCAGCAGGGTAAGACCGACGAGGCCGCCGCCCTGTTCCGTGAGATCGTCGATGCTCCTGAGTCCCGCTTTATTGCTCCTTACGCGCTGGTATCCTTGGGCGACATCGCCAAAGCGGAAGGGAAGCTCGACGACGCGGAAAAGTCGTACAAGCGGGTGCAAGACGAGTTCAGCTCCAGCCCCTTTGCGAATCTCGCCGGACAACACCTCCGGATGCTTCGTTTCAAGCCACCGGTCGAGATCGAGCCGCCACCGGTCCCTGAGCCCAAGCCGGGTGATTCCCTCCTGCCTCCGGGCTTGGAAGGTGCCGGAGTACCCAAGGAACTTGAGGGCAATCCGCTCGGAAGCATCATTGGTGGCCAGGATCCCGCCCCTGAACCTGCCGTTGAAACGCCGCCCGTGGTGGTTCCTCCACTTCCCGCAGATGAGCCTCCTGCACCCTCGGTGGAAGAGCCCGCCACTCCTCCTACGGATGAGTCTCCGGTGCCTCCTTCCGACGGTGAATCCAATTGACTTTCAACCTCACTCCATTCCTATTCCCTCGACATGAGCAACAGCTTCGGATTTCGCAAGGTCATCGGTCAAAAGCCCGGTGAAGAGCCCGCCGCCCCGACCCCGGCCCCGGCCTATACGCCCGCCCCGGCTCCGGCCGCGAGCTACGCCAGCCAGGAGCCAGCCGCTCCCCAGTCCGCTCCGGCAACTGCTGCCCCGCAGCGTCCGGTGGGACCATCCCGTAACGTCCTCAGCTCCGACGTTGAGATCAAGGGCACGGTGAAATTCACCAATGACCTCGTGGTCGACGGCCGCATCGAAGGCGAGATTCATTCCGAAGGCAACCTGACCGTCGGCGAAAACGCACGTCTCAAGGCCGAGATCAAGACCGGCACGGTGGTGGTTTACGGCAAGGTTCACGGAAACATCATCGCGAGCGAGCGCGTCGAGCTGAAAGCGACCGCCGAAGTGGTTGGTGACATCAAGGCGAAGACCCTGTCGATCGAGCCCGGTGCCATTTTCGTCGGCAAATCAAACGTCGGCACGCCGTCGACCCCTGCTGCCGCCGCCAAGCCCGCACAAGCCGCCGCAGCACCGGCTCCGGCAGCAACACCCGCACCCGCACCCGCGCCCGCCGCCAAGCCCGCCGAGGCGCCGAAGCAGGGCAGCCCGAGCGGTGCGGCCAATCCTTGAGCCACCCGATTTCTCCAAACCCGCCATGGCTTCGGCCACGGCGGGTTTTTTGTTGCAGCAAGGTCAACGGACTTCGGCATTGAGGAAGTCAGGACCAGTGTCCATCCTTCCGTCATGCCCGCCGCAGCGCTCGACCTCAAAGAGGCCATCCTCGCCCTGAAGAAGGAACGCAATGCCGTCATCCTTGCCCACAACTACCAGTCCGGGGACATCCAGGACATCGCCGACTACGTGGGCGACTCGCTCGGGCTCGCTTACCACGCGAAGGAGACCGATGCCGACGTGATCGCGTTCTGCGGCGTCCACTTCATGGCGGAGACGGCGAAGATCGTGAACCCGTCAAAGATCGTGGTGCTGCCGGACAAGGACGCCGGCTGCTCGCTCGAGCAATCCTGCCCCGGACCTGAGCTCGAGGCTTTTTTGAATGGGAACGCGGAGAAGAACTACTACGTCATCGCTTACATCAACTGCTCCGCCCACGTGAAGGCGCTGTGCGATGTCATCTGCACTTCCGGCAACGCGGTGAAGATCGTCAACAAAGCCCCGGCGGACCGGCCGATTTTGTTCGTTCCCGACGAGAATCTCGGTGCTTGGGTGATGGAGCAGACCGGCCGCAAGATGGACCTGTGGAAAGGCAACTGCTACGTCCACGTCGAGTTCACCCGCGAATCCATCCGGCGAATCAAGGCTGAGCATCCCGATGCGCTGGTGGTTGCCCACCCGGAATGCACCCAAGCCGTCCGCCTGCTGGCCGACGAGGTGTGCTCGACCGAGAAGATGATTTCCTTTTGCCGCAACGCGCCCGTGAAGGACATCATCGTGGTCACCGAGAGCGGCATGCTCCACCGCTTGCGCAAGGAGTGCCCGGACAAGAACCTGATCGCCGGGCCGACCGACCGCTGTGCCTGTGCGGACTGCCGCTACATGAAAATGAACACCTTGGCGAAGCTCCATGCCTGCCTTGAAAACCTCCAGCCGCGAGTCGAGCTGCCGGAAGACATCCGCCGCCGCGCGGAGCTTCCCTTGCTGCGGATGCTCGATCAGTCGCGATGAGTGATAATTTCGTCGGACGGCACGATTTTTGAGGACCGAAGTTCTTGACAGTAGCCGCCCGCTTGGGCTTTCTTCCCGCCCGCGCCGCAAGGCACGTCAAAGCACCCGTAGCTCAATTGGATAGAGCGTCTGACTACGGATCAGAAGGTTAGGGATTCGAGTTCCTTCGGGTGTACCATTTTAAATGGCCCTGCAAGTTCACCGCTTGCAGGGCTTTTTGTTTCACGGCGGACGTTCCCCGGCGTTAGGCTTGGCGCATGTTCGGAGGAATCAAAGACAGCCTGGCATCGAGTGCGGCGAAGGCGATGCTGGCAGGGCGGATGGAACGCTACGGGCGCTTGCTCGACCTGCGGATCCGCAGTCGGGAGAAGACCATCGGGGCGGTGCTCATGCTGGCGGGGGAATCCGAAGAGGTGCGGATCGACGTCACCCGTTATCGGGTTATCGCCAGCGTGGCCGAGCATGCGCTGGTGATCGAAAGCATCACGACATCGCGCGAGTGGCTGCAATTGTTGCTGGAGGACTTCCTGGTCGGGAAGCCGATTCCCGTTCCATCGGTCGCCACGCTGGCGCTCGGAGCTCCAGAGGCGTGAGACCCTGTGACGGAGGTCGTCCGACTTCAGCCTCAGTTCTTCCAAGTCAGCGCACCCTTCTTCAGGGCGTAGACATAGGCGATCGCCAGCACGCCGGCGAAGCCTGCCATCGAGACGAGTGGCACGGCATTGCCGCCGGCGACCAGGTCGCGAAATTGGACCGCCCATGGATACATGAAAACGACCTCGATGTCGAAGATCACGAAGAGCATCGCGACGAGGTAGAACTTCACCGAAAAGCGCGGTGCGCCGTCGCCAATGGGGAGCATGCCGCACTCGTAGGCACTGTCCTTGATCTTGTTGGTCCGGGCGGACTTGCCGAGGACCACGCTGAGGGTGAGGCTCACCGCCGCGAAGCCGATGGCAACGAGGATCTGGACGAAAACGGGAAGATATTGGGACGACATCCGGCCCGCGTGATAGGCAGCGGGACGGGCGATGGGTAGGAAAAAATCGACGGGATTTCAGACCAAGAAAAACCCGCACCGGCGGGCCGGTGCGGGTTGGGTGGGAAAAGGTCAGGCAGTCCGGTGCTTGGAAGCACCTTCGAGACTTCAATCTTCCTGCTGCTGGGCGAGATACTCGCTCGACGCCTCGTGGACGCGTTTGGTGCCCTTGTATTCCTTGCCGAGCTTTTCGACTAGGCCGCGGGTCACCAGGTTTTGGAGTTTCTCGTAAGCACGCAAGCGAAGCATCTCTTCGCCGCCGCTCACCGCATTGCGAACCTTCAGGTTGTCGAACACTCGCTCGAACAGGTCATTGAAGCCAAACACCTTGTCTTCCGCGAGGACGTTGCAGAGTTCATCCGTGACGTGATCAGGAAGCCGGCGTGAAAACCGGGTGCGTTTCGTGGTGGTTGCCATAGCGGCGCAACAATAGCACCGATACTGACCCCACGCGACTCAAAAAAGGCAGGGCATCTAAAAAAGTCCTTAACTTTTCTCAAGCAAAAAATTTTAAACGTTTTGTGACTTTGAGTGTCGAGGTTGAAAATCGACATGTTTCAAACAATTTCCTGCGGACCAGTGTCTTCAACTGCCGTCCCTGATGATGCGATTTTCTTCATCGAGAACCGCTTTCCGGGCGAGAACCGGGGTATCGGAGAGCCCGAAGGCCATGATGGCAACACGCTCACCCTTCTTGATCCGATGGGCGGCACCGCCGTTGATGATGATGTTGCCGGTGCCGGGAGGACCGGGCTGGACATAGGTTTCGAGCCGGTTGCCGGTGGTGATCGAGGCGACGAGAACTTTTTCTCCCGCCCAGAGGCCGACGCTCTCCATAAGATCGGTCGGGATCTCGATGCTGCCTTCGTAGTCAATGTCGGCGGCGGTGATCATCGCCCGATGAAGCTTGGATTTTAGCACCTGATGTAGCATGGCGGGCGGGAAGAAACCGGTGCGATTGCCGGGCGTCAAGCGGCAAGGGGGGGGACTGGGGATTTACGAAGGCCGGGGGAGCATGGGCCTGGCCATGTGGCGACTTATGCGGCGACTTGCGGCGGGGGAGAACGAGGCCGCTAGGGTCTGACCGTTGGACTTGGTGAAAATATACCGCGCGGATGACCTTTCGATCAGGCTGTCACCCGGAAATGAAACAGCCCGGACTTTCGTCCGGGCTGTTCGTCATGAAATCAATCTTCGGGAAGCGCTGGTCAGATCAGGCCGGCTTCCTTCAAGGTGGCGTGGGCGCCGTTCTTGTTGATCGTCTTGATCGCCTTGCAGCTCAGGGTGAGGCGGAGCCAGCGGTTCAGCTCGGGCACCCAGATGCGCTTGGACTGGAGGTTCGGAGCGACCTTGCGCTTCACGACCTTGGTCACGTGGCGACCGATACCGCCCTTTTTCTTGGCGAGACCGGAACGATTGATACGACCGCCAGAGCGAACTCGGCTTCCTCGGATGCTGCAGACACGGGCCATGGTATGAAAAAGGGAAAGGGGTTGCTGACGCGGGGCGCGGAGAATGGCCGTGGGCGAGAAAGCGTCAAGGCGAAATTTGGCGACAATTCGAAGGGCTGCGTTCTCACCACAGCCCGGCAAAGCGGCTCTTGAGTTCGGCTTGCCACTTTTCGAGGAAGGCGAGGTCGCGGGCGACGAGCCAGGGGTCGCCGTGGCCGGCTTCGAGGGTGGGGAAGCGGGCTTCTTCGGCTTGGAGGGCGGCGGCGACTTGGTCGAGGGCGGCTTCGAGGGTCTCGCGGGCTTGCTGGACGGCGGGCTCGAGCATGGCCTTGGCGAGGGCGCTGAGGGCGGCTTCGCGGCGCTTGGTGACGGCGTCGGCTTGCTGCAGGGCGGTGCCGACTTGGCCGAAGAGATCGAGCAGGGCGGGGGATATCGTGCCGCGTTCCTCACCGGTTAGACCCTTGGCTTCGAGCCAACAGCGGAGGCGGCGGGAGGGGCTGGAAAGGCGGGCGAAGGCGTCTTGGAGTAGCGCGAACGCATCGCCGCTGCCGCCGGCATCGGGGTGACCGGATTTGCCGGCGGCGCGGAAGGCTTCGCGCAGCTCCGCTTCGGAAATGGTCAGACGCTGTTCCAGGCCGAGGCGGGAGAAGGGGTCCATCTGAAGAGGGAAGGGGAACAACGAAATCAGCGAAACGACGCGAAAATCAAGGCAGGGGGAAGGTGGAGGCGAGGTTCGCTCGTTTCGAAAGTTTGGATCACGAATGAACCCATCCCGACGGCGGGAATCCAAGCTGCACGTAGTCCCGGCTTCAGCCGGACGAAGCACGGGCGATGCGGACTTTTCCGGTGAAGCGGGCGCCGGGGGACCATGCGTCCGGCTGAAGCCGGGACTACGTACCTTAGGGGGCCGCCTCTTCCGTTAGGGCGGGGTTTCAGGATGAATCCGTGGTGACGACTGGGGCGAGTCGACTCGGGAGACTCCAAGTCCTTCAAAATTTCGTCCATTTCGTCCCTTTCGTTGTTCCTCTCGGGATTTCAGCTCCCCCGGTTCAAGCCGCGAAGCTTTCGCCGCAGGAGCAGGTGACGACGGCGTTGGGGTTGCTGACCTTGAAGCCGCCTTGCTGGAGGTCGTCGGACCAGTCGAGCTCGCTGCCGCTGACGAAGAGCGCGCTCTTGGGATCGATCACCACGTTGACGCCATTGCTGGGGACGAGGATGTCGCGGTCGCGCGGGCCATCGACGAGGTCCATCTTGTACTGGAGTCCGCTGCAGCCGCCGCCGATGACCGCGATCCGCAGGCCGCCGTCGGGACGGCCCTGCTTTTCGAGGAGTCCGCGGAGGTGGGCGGAGGCGGCGTCCATCACGCGGACCAGCTTCTCGTTCCCGACTTTGTAATTCACCGTCGTCGCCGTCATCGTGCGGGCATTTTCATCGCGGGAGGGCATTGTGGAAACTGAAATCTGGCCATGGCGGCGGCGATGCCTAACTTCCGCCCGCCGCCCATGGAGCAAAAGGTCACCCCCGGTCTCGCCGTCGCCCTCGGATCATCCCTGCTGGGCTACTATGCCCATGCGGGCTTTCTCAACGGCCTGGCGGCTGTGGGGCTCCATCCGGCGCGGATTTCCGGGGCCTCGGCCGGGGCGCTGGCGGGGGCGCTGCATGCTTCGGGGTTGCGCGGCGATGCCTTGAAGGCCGCGGCGCTGGATCCCGCGCTGCGCTGGTCGTTTTTCGACTGGGGCTCCTTCGTGCGCTTGCCCGGGGTGCTGATGGTGCTGTGGGCGTCGGGAGTTTTTTCGGGCAAGGGCGCGGTGAAGAAGCTGCACCGGCTGTTAGACGGTGCGGATTTGGGCGCGCTGGACCTTCCGACCTTGGAGATCGCGGTGACCGATGCCGTGAGCCATCGCACGGAGGTCCTTCGCGAAGGCCCGGTGGCGGAGCTGGTGGTAGCGAGTTGCGCGGTGCCGGGGCTGATCGGCATCCAGCGGGTGGGAGACCGGCGCTACATCGATGGGGGCGTCGCCTGCGAGGCGCCCTTCGAGCAATGGCTCGATGACCCGGAGATCGACACGATCGTGGTCCATCGCATCCGCCACGAGGAGAACAGCGGGCCGGCGGTGTCCTGGGAAACGATCGCCACCTCGATCGGCGCGGCGCATCACACGGTCTGCAACGAACTGCACCGCCACCGCCGCGAGTTGGCGCGGATGAAGGGCAAGCGGCTGATCGAGATCGAGACCGCAACGCCGGTGCCCGGCCTCTTCAGCAACCGCCGCGCGCCGCTGTGCTATGAGCGAGGATTCGAGTCGGGAAAGGGCGTAGTGAGATGAGAACTTTCTGGTGGTGCTGCAATTCTGAACCAATCAGTTTCAGCGATGGTGGGGGGAATTGCCGCAAGCCTTTTGAAGTAGAGGTTTGCAACAGATTCAGAATTCAAGGACCCCCGAGGCGCTGTTGCAATACCTCTGGGGCGGGTCGGAATTATCTGGATGGATCGCTTTCGCCATCCACCGCAGAGGCTAGGTTGACTTGCTTGAACCAAAGTGCCAGCGATCCTGTTTTTTCCATTACAGGCCAGCGAGCGATGAGAAATCCGGCAAACGATTTTTGTTCGGGTGCGGGCCAGGTTTTGATGACGGTCAGCTCGCGTTCGACCTCGGCGATCACGATGGTGGCATCCTGCTTGGCCAAGTAAGCCCCGGTGATGCGCGCCCAGAAGCGCTCCGGCCCGTCTACCTTCAGAAGCTCCCTGCCCAATGCCTGATTCGATTTATCAGTCTCCGGATTTTCCTCTTTCGGTTTGTACCTGATGACCGCAAAGGGGAGAAATCCCAAGTCGTCACTGGATGAAATCCTGCCACTTTCGTGAGCGAACATGCCGGGCCCGGGATGAAACAAATGCGCGGCGAAAAGAATACGGGCGCTCTCGGAGGCTGATTCCGGAAGCCAGATGGCGGGGACGAAGGCTGCTTGTTCCGGCAGGCGGGCTGAAAGAAGCAGCCGGACGAGCGCGCAGTCGTCGGGCGGGGGGTGGATTCGATGGAGTATGGCACCCATCGCATGAGTGCCTGTCAAGGCGTCGGGGGATTCGGGCCGTCCGATGAATCGCCGACTGGATTCTTGAATGGTGGCAGCGAGTTGGGTGATGTTTTGATTCTCAAGACTGACGTTCGCCCAAAGAGCGAAGAGCTCGACCTGCTGACGACTTTGGAGATAGGGAGTCTCAGAAGATTCGGTGGCATTCAACAAGGTGGTGAAACCTTTGCCGGTGTCGATCCCGCAGAGCCCGGCGATGGCGGCGGGAAGCGCGAGTTCTGGAGCTGGAATCGGCTCATCGTCCGCGACCCATTCAGGGAGCATGCCTTTAGCGCGTGAAAGAGCTGGGTTGATGAAGAAATCGAGACCCGCTTTCAGGCTTTTACGGTTTTCCCCGCTGAAACACTGTAGAAACTCGGAAAAGTCATGGAATTTCCGGGTCTTGATGGCTTGATCGAGCAAATAGCCATATGGAGTGACACCTGCCGAACACCTTTGCATATCCAGCCGCGTATCCGAAAACCGTTCAGGTCGGAGATTTACAAAGGTGCCGATATCGTATAATTCTTTCCGGCAAGTCCGGTCTTCGTCACGGAGAATGAGTTGGCAAGAACGTAGGGCCAATTGGCGCAGATTCGCTTCGCTCAAATGGAAGACATCGCGCCCATGGTGCAGGATGGCGAATGCCTGGCGAGTGAAGCCGGGATGGGTAAGCATGGCCGTCGCCACGGCGTGAATGGTCTCGTTGCGTTGCAAGGCAAGCGCAGCCAACTCAGGTGTTGGTGTCGGGGTCGCGGGGGAAGGCCGTAAGGGTGGGATTCCCAACAAATCCGCGCTGCTCCCGAACAACAGATAGATCGGATTGTATGAAGAGATGTGTCTGTCCTGACTTTGTTCGGGGGTGAGTGCGGTGAAGAGATCAACCACCAGGTGCCAGTCCTCGAGCATGGTGCGATAGCCTGCGGCGTCGAGCAAGCCGTCCGCGTCGAGCAGCGGAGACAAGCGTTCTTCAAGTGCGCTGAGATCATTCTCGAGATCGCGGGCCATCGCCTGAATCAAGACCCTGCGGCGAGCTGAAGGCGCGGCGACCAGTTGAAGCGCGGACAGATCGTGGTCGCCCGGACGTTCGCTCACCAGCTTATCAATGAGTGCAAGATATCGTGACGGAGGCCCCAGTTCCGCCATGACCATGAGGTATTGGCGGCGCACCTCGAAAGGAGCATCATCAGCCGGAAGCATCAGCCCTTCGAAATCCGCGGGTGTTCCATTGGATTTGATTCTCTTCAGCGTGTCGTTTCCGGAATGGTCATCGGCACAATATTTACCATTTGGCAGGATCAAACGGGCCACTTGATCATACACGACTTTGGCTGCGTCGAATCGGGCTTTGGCTTCCTCGCCCGTTGGAATGGTCTGCGTTGCCGCTTCATCTGGCGCAGCTGCAAGCGTCTGGAGGCAGAGCCCGAAGACGCAGGAAAAGCGTAGAAACACATTTCTCATGGATGGAATGTTCCATTCATTACCATGATCATGCCTTGGGGAAAGGGAGAAGTTGTTCAGAGGAAATACTTCACACCCGCCTTGAAGATCCCCAGTCCGTTTGCGGGGCGTCCCGCCCCGCGGAAGTTAATGGCCGGCAGGAACTCAAGCGGCGAGACGCCGCTTGAACGGACTGGAGCGAGACGCTCCAGCTACGGTTGGATCACTTTAAGGCCTGCCACTCGGCTTCGGTGGCGGGGCCCTTCTGGTTTTCCATGAGGATCTTCCAGCCGTCGGGCTTCTTCACCAGCAGGGCCTCGAAGTGGATGTGCTCGGCCTTCGGCGGGCCGCCTTCGGGTTGTGCGGTGTAGAGGAAGATGCCGGTCTCGTGGGCGGTGGTGGCGTCGCCGATGCGCCTTGAGAAGCGGAACTCCACGCTGGCCTTCATCTTGCCATCGCGGGTGTCGATGAACTCCTGTTTCCATCGCGCCAAAGCGGCGGCGAGTGGCTGGCTCATCTGCTTGCCGCCGCTGACCAGCACGCCTTCCGGATGGCAGGTCGCGGAGTAGGCGTCGAAATCGCCGGTGTTCACCGCACGCGAGACGACGGCCCAGTAGGCGTCGAGTTCGGCGAGGCGGGCTTTCGCGGCTTCAGGGTCGGGCGCGGCGGTGGCTGCTACTTGCTCTTTCGCGGGCTCGGCGTGCAACGGTGGAACGGTACAGGCGGCGAGGACGAGCAGCGGGAGGGCGAAGGTGAGCTTCATGGCGTATGGAAGAGTGGCAGGTTCCTGTTAGGCAAGGATCGAGCGGACGACGGAGGCGGGTTCGACGCCGGTGAGCTTTTGGTCGAGGCCCTGGTAGCGGTAGGTGAAGCGCTGGTAGTCGAGGCCTAACAGATGGAGCAGCGTCGCATGGAGATCGTGAACGGAAACCGGATCGCGGGCGATGCCATAGCCGAGTTCGTCGGTCTCGCCATGAACGGCGCCGCCCTTGATGCCGCCGCCGGCGAGGAAGATCGAGAAGGCCTGGATGTGGTGATCGCGGCCGTCGCCCTGGGCCATCGGGGTGCGGCCGAACTCGCCGCCCCAGACGACCAGCGTGTCGTCGAGCATCCCGCGTTGCTTGAGATCGGTGAGCAGGGCGGAGGTCGCCTGGTCGACGAGTTTCGCGGTGGTGGCGATGCCTTTCTTGATGCCGCCGTGGTGGTCCCAGCCGCGATGGTAGAGCTGGATGAAGCGGGTGCCGCGCTCGGCGAGGCGGCGGGCGAGCAGGCAGTTCGACGCGAAGGAGCCGTCGCCGGGGGTGCAGCCGTAAAGTTCGAGGGTCTCCTTGGACTCGCCGTGGTTCGCCATCAGCTCCGGCACGGCGGTCTGCATGCGGAAGGCGAGTTCGTATTGCTCGATGCGGGTCGCGACTTCCGGATCGCGGGTTTTGCCGGCGTTGAGCTGGTTGAGGCGGTTGACCGTCTCGATCAGTTTGCGCTGCGACTCCGGCGTGTTGCCGGGCGGGGTGCGGACGTAGTTCACGGGATCGCCGGCGGATTGGAATTCGACGCCTTGCAAGTGGCCGGGCAGGAAGCCGCTGCTCCACTGCCGCGACGCGATCGGCTGGCCCTGGCCGCCGCCGACGCTGGTCAGCACGACGAAGCCGGGCAGGTTCTGGCTTTCGCTGCCCAGTCCGTAGAGCACCCACGAGCCCATGGAGGGCCGACCCGGGGTGATCGAGCCGGTGTTCATGAAGGCCTGGGCGGGATCGTGGTTGATCTGCTTGGTGTGCATCGAGCGGATCACCGCGATCTCATCCGCGTGCTTCGCGATGTGGGGGAGGGCGTTGCTGATCTCAATGCCGGCTTTCCCGTGGCGGGAGAAGTCGTGCTGGGCGCCCATGCAGTTCAGCGCCTTGCCCTGGAGCTGGGCGAGCTGCTGGCCCTTGGTGAAGGACTCGGGCATCGGCTTGCCGTTCAGTTCGCGGAGCTTCGGTTTGAAATCGAAGGTCTCCAGGTGGGACGGGCCACCGGCCATGCTGAGGAAGATCACGCGCTTGACCTTGGCTGGCAGCGTAGGGGCGAGTCCGCCGGCCAGCTCCGCGCCTAACAGGCGCGACAGGGCGATCGAGCCGAGGCCGGTGAGCCCCTGGCCGAGGAAGGTGCGGCGGGTGGTCGGGTGGAACATGGGGAGATTGAAGATTGAAGATTGAAGATTGTCATAGAGAATCACCCGCCTGGCGGCAGCCGAACATTTGATCGGAGCAGGTCAGGCCATAGTGGTGCTGTGCAAAATCTAAGATCATTCGCCGTGGTTGGGCTCTCCATCCCAAATAAGATCGACAGTGAATCTTGTGCCGTGCTTCGTCAGGGAAAGTAACCGCCTGCCCTGCTCGCCTCCGAAGAAGCTGAGGTTGGGTGGCACCTGAATCCCCCTTGGCAGATAGGACTCTTCATTCTCTTGCACCCTGTCGACGGGGATTTCGTAATGAACCAGCGGGCCTTCGGCTGATATGTGCAGCGCAATCACTGAGTTCGTGGTGGAGGTGATTAGTTCAAAATGAATCCCAGGTTGACCAAATGCAATAATTTGAGTCGTCGGATTCAGGGTAGCCCTAAGCTCGCCATTCGTGAATCGGATTATCGCTTCAATGTCGCAGTGGGTTAGCATCAGTCGGTGATTCGGATCAGGTGGGATTTCCCTTCAAAAACAGGAGGTTGGAGATTGGGGGAGACTAGTAGCGGGTGATGGTTTCGTGGAGGTTGAGGAGGGTGCGGGCGAGGGAGGTGGCGGCGGCGAGTTGGGCGGGCGGGAGGGTTGCCGGGGCGGGGGATTGGCCGATCTTGAGGAAGGCGGCGGCGTCGGCCGGGCTGGCGGTGAAGCGCTTGAGCTCGTCCGCGTGGAACTCGCCGAGGATGCGGCTTTCTTCCTCGCTCGGCGGGCGGCCGAGGCAGCGGAGCCAGGCGCGGGCGACGAGGTTGGCTTCGCCTTCGGGCTCCTGAAGCAGGCGGGTGGCGAGGGCGCGCGCGGCTTCGGTGAAGGCCGGGTCGTTGAGCAGGTTCAGCGCCTGGAGCGGGGTGTTCGAGTTGGCGCGGTCGGCGGTGCATTCCTCGCGGGCTGGGGCGTCGAAGGCCTTGAGCATGGGGTGTAGGAAGGTCCGCTGCCAGTGGGTGTAAAGCCCGCGGCGGTAGAGCTGCGGACCGCTGTCCGCCTGGTATTCGCGCGGCGGGAAGTTGAGGTGGCGGTAGTATTTGGCCGGCTGGTAGGGCTTGGCGCTGGGGCCGCCGATCGCGGGATGGAGAAGGCCGGAGACAGCGAGGGCGTTGTCGCGGATGAGTTCCGCGGGAAGGCGGAGCTGGCTCTGGCGGGCGAGCAGGCGGTTCTGGGGGTCGGTCTCCGCCAGCGCGGGGGTCGGGGTGCTGGATTGCTGGTAGGTGCGCGAGAGGAGGATGGTGCGCATCAGGTGCTTCACGCTCCACTGGTTGTCGGTGAACTCGAGCGCCAGCCAATCGAGCAGCTCGGGATGACTCGGGTATTCGCCCTGCAGGCCGAGGTCGCCGCTGTCTTTCGAAAGACCGGTGCCGAACAGCCGGGCCCACAGCCGGTTGGCGAAGACGCGGGCGGTCAGGGGATTCTCTTTGGCGACCATCCATTTCGCGAGGTCGAGGCGGGTCGGGCGCGTCGAGGGATCGGCAGTGCCGGCGGTGAGAAAGGCGGGGGTGGCGGGGGAGACGAGCGGGCCGGATTTGTCTGTCCAGTCGCCGCGGTTGAGGAGGCGGATGTCGCGCGGCTTCGCGGAGAGGGTCGCGGGGACGGAGGGAATGGTCTTGAGTAAGCCGCTGCGCTCCTTCTCCAGGGCCGCCAATTCGGGCGTGGGCTTCTCTTTGGGGGCGAGCTGTGCGCGGAGCCGGGCAATCCCGGCGTCGAGTTCATCGAGCCGGGTCTGCTGTTCCGGCGAGGCGGTGAGGAGGAGCGGGCCCCACTCGTCGAAGGTCACACCCTGCGACGTCCATTTCGCGATGTCTTCCTGATAGCTGCCCTCGTTGTTCCAGGCACCCTTCTCCAGAATGTCGCTGAAGTAGGCGGCGAACGAATAGAAATCCTTGGCGGTGAAGGGATCGAACTTGTGGTCATGGCATTCGCAGCAGGCCATGGTCGAACCCAGCCAGGCGGCGGACGTGGTGCGCACCCGCTCGGACTGGTACTTCGCGAGGTATTCCGCGTCCTGGATGCCGCCTTCCTTGGAGATCGTGTTGAGGCGGTTGTAGGATGCGGCAATCTGTTGGGGAAGCGTGGCGTCGGGCAGCAGGTCGCCGGCGATCTGCTCGAGGGTGAATTGGTCGAAAGGCTTGTCGCTGTTGAAGGCGTCGATGACGTAGTCGCGGAAGGGGGATGCGGAACGGTCGTTGTCGCCGTGGTAGCCGACGGTGTCGGCATAGCGCACGACATCGAGCCAGGAGACCGCCATCCGTTCGCCGAAGTGGGGCGAGGCCAGCAGTTGGTCCACGGCTTCACGGACCGCCGCCTCCGGGTCCTTGGCGTGGGCTTGTTGAAATGCGGCCATCTGTTCCGGCGACGGCGGCAGGCCGGTCACGTCGAAGTGCAAGCGTCGCAGCAGGGTGGACGGATCGGCGGGCGGGGAGAAGCCGAGGCCGCGCTTTGCGAGATCGCGGGAGACCACGGTATCGACGGTCTGGCCGGCTTCGCGGCGGGGTGCGACGTAGGCCCAGTGCGGCTCGTATTCGGCACCCGACTTGATCCAGTCGTGCAACAGTTTCTTCTCCGCGGCGCTCAGGGACTTGTGGCTCTCCGGCGGCGGCATGAGGTCGTCCTCATCGGTGGCGTTGATCAGTTTGATCAGCTTGCTCTTCTCCGGATTCCCGGGAATGAAGGCCTTGGCGGCGATGGCCTCGTCGCGGAGGTCGAGGCGGAGGTCTTCTTCGCGGGTCTTCGGGTCGGGACCGTGGCAGAAGAAGCACTTGTCGGAGAGGATCGGCCGGATGTCCCGGCCGTAGCGGATCTCCGTTTCGGCGAGTGCCGGCAGGGCGAGAGTCCATCCGGTGATCAAACCACGATGCATGCGCCCCAGAACGGGCCGGGTCGGCGCATTCTTGCCCGGGTCGCGCAAGTTCAGTCCGCGGGTCTTGGGTCGGCGCTTGTTTATCGGATCCATCGACGGCTAGCTGTATTCCTCTTCCAGCAGCTTGTCGATCTGGTCGACCCATTCCCATGGGCAACGCTTGCGCTGGTATTTCCGCCAAAGAACGTCGCGCAGCGCTTCCCAGACCTCGCGCGGGACCGGATCGATGGAATTCCACTCCGGATCGGTCTTGAGTGTCGTCTGAAAGGTCCATTTGCCGGCATGGCGGGTCGCCCGCCAGAAACGCAGGCCTTCTTCGGAGCGTTCGCGCCATTCGTGGGATTCCATGCCCGGAGCGTGAAGTTCCCGCGGAAAGCTGCCAAGTGCCAATCGGGCGCGCGGCAATGGAACTTTCGATTCGACCGCGATCAGGGCGGTTCCACACCTTCCCCCACTACGACGAGATGATCCGGGACCTGTATGAGGTCCTCAAAGAAACCAACCAAAGGGAAACCGGGCCATCCGGCGGCGAGAAGCCGTCCCACTGAAATCGAGTCTCCCCCAAATTGGGCTGCAAACTTAGGAGATCCCGCGGAGGCCGTCGGAGGCGTCGCCGAGGTCGTTGGCTTTGACGCCGGCGGTCTCGAGCATGCTGATCCACAGGCCGCAGAGCGGGGTGCCGGGTTCGTAGACGACGTGCTTGCCGGTCTTGAGGCCGGCTTTGCCGCCGCCGGCGACGACGATCGGGACGTTTCTCGGATTGTGCGAATTGCCGTCGCGGATCGGCGAACCGAAGGCGACCATTGAGTGGTCTAGCAGGTTGCCCTCGCCTTCCTTGATGTCCTTCATCCGGTCGAGCATGTAGGCATACTGCTCGACATGCCAGCGGTTGATCTTCTCGTACTGGTCGAGCTTCTTGCCGTCGTTGCTGTGGTGGGAGAGGTCGTGGTGGCCGCCGTTGACGCCTTCGAGGAAGGAGAAATTCCGGCCGGTGACGTCATTGCCGAACATGAAGGACGAGACGCGGGTGGAGTCCGACCAGAAGGCGAGCACCATCAGGTCCATCATGATCCGGCAATGTTCGCCGTGATCGAAGCGCGGGCGGGAGTTGAGTTCTTCCTCGCGGCTGGACTTGCCCATCGCCTTGGAGATCCGTTTATCGAGCGAGTCCATCTGCTTGAGCAACTCCGGAGAGAGGTTCTCGCCGCCGCCGAGCAGGTTTGCCTCGGCCTCGATGCGGCGTTCGACCTCGCGGATCGATTCAAGGTACTGCTCGAGCTTGTTCTTGTCGGAATCGCCGAGCTTCGACTGGAGCCGTTTGGTGTCGTCGCGGATCAGGTCGAGCACCGACTTGTCATCGGCCGCCTGTTTCTCGCCGCCCTTCGAGCGGGAGCGGAAGAGGCGGTCGAAAGCGACCCGCGGGTTGATCTCGCAGGGCAGCGGGACGGTGGAGGTTTTCCAGGAAATGTGGGACGCGTAGAGTCGGGTGTAGTTGACGTTGGTGTCGATGCCGGTGGCGACCGCTTCGGTGCCGAGTTCGAGCGACGGCAGCTTGGTCCGCTGGCCGATCTGCTGGGCGGCGATCTGGTCCATCGAAATACCGCCCGCCGCGATGTCGGAGCCGGTGGTCTTGGTGATGGTGGTGCCGGTCAGCCAGCCGCCGGTCTTCACGTAGTGGCCGTCGCCGGAGAAGGAGGCCTTGTTCTGGAGGCCTGTTAGAACGAGCAGGTCCTGGCGGTGCTTTTCGAGCGGCGAGAGGATGGGGGAGAGTTTGAAGCGCGAGCCATCTCCTTCCGGCGTCCAGCGGTCCTGGCGCACACCGTTCGGCATGTAGAGCAGGGCGATCCGCACCGGCAGCGAGCCGGAAGCACCGGCCGCCATCAGCGGGCGCATGGCATCGAGGAATGGCAGCGCGAGGGTGGCACCGGCGCCGCGGAGAAAGCTGCGGCGCGGCATGAGCCAGTTTTGCGTTTGGATGTTGGCCATGGGGTGAGGAAATTGAAGATTGTCGATTGACGATTGTTGATTGCGGATGGGAAGGCGGGAAAACTTCCATCTCCCATCTGCCATCCGGCTGCTTTATCGTTTCGCGCTTCTGTTCTGGAAGGGCGGGGATTCGATGACGGAAAGGATCAGGGTCTGCATCTTCAGGTCGTCTTTGCGGAGCTTGGCGACAAGGTCGGTGACGACCGGTTCGTCGTAATACTCCAGCGGCCGACCGAGGGCGTAGGCTAGCATTTTGCGGGCGAGGTTGCGCAGGAAAAGTTCGTCGGAGGAAAGGAGCAGGTCCTTGAGTTCCTTCGGCGAGGAGAAGGTGATGTCGCCGGGCAGGGTGGCGAGGGAGTCGACGGGCTTGCCGTTGGCGTCCTTGGTCCGCCAGCGGCCGATGGCGTCGAAGTTCTCCAGCCCGAAGCCGAGCGGGTCGATCTTCTCGTGGCAACCGGCGCAGGAGGCCTTGGTGCGGTGGATCTCGAGAGTCTCGCGGAACGACAGACCCTCGGTCGATTTGTCGTCGCCGGGCAGTACGCCGGCATCGGGCGGTGGCGGGGGTGGCGGAGTGCCGAGGAGGGTGTCGAGGATCCACTTGCCGCGCTTCACCGGGCTGGTGCGCAACGGCATGGAGGTGGCGGTGAGAATGGCAGCTTGGCCGATCACTCCGCCGCGGTTCGGGTCGGTAAGGGCGACGCGCTGGAGCTGCGTGCCGGTAACGCTGCCGATGCCGTAATGCCGGGCGAGCTCGCCGTTGGCGAAGGTGTAGTCGGAGTGGATCAGCTCAAGGGCTGGGCGGTTCGCGCGGACGAGGTGGTTGAAGAACTCCACCGACTCGCGATACATCGCGACGCGGAGGCTTTGCGTGAAGGTCGGGAAGCGCGTCGTGTCCGGCTGGGCATTCTCGCGCAATTCTTCAAAGCCCAGCCACTGGCCGGCGAAGTGGCGGGAGAGGGTTTCGGAGCGTCGATCATTGATCATCCGCTGGGCCTCGGCGCGCAGGGTGGCGGGGTCGGAGAGCTTGCCTTCGTCGGCCAGCTTCAGCAGTCGGCGGTCGGGCATGGATGCCCAGAGGAAGTAAGAGAGGCGGGTGGCGAGTTCGAAGTCGTCGATCTTCCACTCCGACTTGCCGGGCTGGTCGGCCTCGATCCGGAACAGGAAGGAGGGGTGGACGAGCAGTGCTTGGAGGGATGGGCGAAGGGATTCTTCGTAGGTAGATCCGGCGGCGAGTTTCTTGCCAAAGAGGGCGAGGAGCGGCGCGAGGTCCTCGTCGGTGACGCGGCGGCGAAAGGCGAGCGAGGCGTGGGTCAGGAGGACGGTGCGCGCGGCCTTGTCGGGGGGCAGCTTTTCGCCGGGCTTGGCGACGATGACGCGGGCGAGGTGCTTCGGGTCCTCGTAGATCGAGGTGATGACCTTCTTCGAAGCCGCGAGGTATTTCTCCATCAGCGACGGTTGGACAAACATCGCGTCGCCGACGTTGTCGAAGCCTTCGCCACCGGCTCCGTCGGAGGGGAAATCGTTGCCGGGCAGGAAGTCGATGCCGAACAGGTCGCGGACGGTGTTGTTGTATTCGTTGCGGTTGAGGCGGCGGACGGTGGTGCGGCCGGGATTGCGCGGGAAGTTGCCGGTCTTGAGTTTCTTGAGCACCGAGCGGATCTCGTCAACCAGCGCCTCGCGCTCGGCATCGGTGGGCAGCACGTCTTCGTCCTCGGGCGGCATGTCGCCGGACTCGACCTGCTTCGCAATGTTTTCGAGGAAGCGGTGATGGCGGAGGGCGGCGTCGGCGGAGTTGAGCTGATGGACTTCGATCCCGCCCTTTTGCTTCTTCTCGCCGTGGCACTCGAAGCAGTATTTTGAAAGCAGGGGCGTCGCCTTGGTCGCGAAGTCATCGGCCCGGCCGGCGAGGGGCAGGGCGAGCAGCAGGGCGATGGGGAGGCGGAAGAGCATGCGGCAGGCGGGAAACGTGGCGGTTGTGGCCGGGCTTTCAAGGGCGGGAATCGACTTCGGGATTGCTACGGGCTTCGTGTTTGTGGCCTTGATCATCGGTCCGGGAGTCTGACACTTCCGCATGGATTCCGATCTGACATCCGAGGCCTGCGATCTTTGCGGGCAGGACGCCGTGATCGAGATGGAGGGCAAGGGCTGGTGTGCATCTTGCCTGCACGCCCGCGGTTCTTGCTGCGGGGAGCTTCTGGAGATGGAAGACCCGGACCAAGCGGCTGGATATCACTTCCGGCGCTTGCGGGAAGGGTCCGTCCAATACGCCCACCAGCAGTAGATCGACGCCAGACTCGAGAAGATCAGGGGACTGAAGGGTTCGGTGATCGAAATGCGATCACCTCGTGGATTGGGCGGCGAGGGCTGGGAGACGGTGCCGAGATTTGCCCAATCGGGCCTGAAGACGTGGTTGATTCCGATCAAGGTCAGGACCGTGAATAGAATCGCCAGGCCGAGGTGCTTCGAACGGTCGGACATGCGGCGTCTCGCTGGTTCGGGGATGCCCTGCCTTGGCACTCAGATCAAGGCTTTGCCGGAGCGTCCTTCCGCGAGAATTCCGCGGTGTCGCTCAAGTACCAGATGGCGGCCCCGGAGCCGATGACGGCGACGAGGATGAGCAAGGCGAGGAGCAGGCCGAAGCAGGACTTCATCGGGTTGCCGGAGAGTGTTCAGTTTTCGCGCGAGGCGGCAAGGGCGGGTTTCGGAATGGCGGGTGCAAGACGGGATCGCGTCCCATGAACCGCGGACTCGAGCGGACTAAAGTCCGCGGTCCAGTAAACCGCTCGTCCCGCGGAACGAAAAAGGGCGGCCGGGGCCGCCCTTTGGGAAATCACTCTTCACCTTCCGGTTTGTCTTCCGCCTCGACTTCCTCCAGCGGTGGAATGGCGATTGGCGGGGTGACAGCCTCGACCGGGCGGCGAACCGGTGGGGTGACGACGCCAGGCTGGCCGCCGGGGAAGCCTGGTGGCAGGCCGCCAGGTTGGCCACCCGGGAAGCCTGGAGGCAGGCCGCCTTGCGCGGGATTGCCGGCGGCGGCGGGGGCTTCGGGCTGCTTGATCAGGGCGGCGCGGTCCTTGAGCAAGGCTTCCACGACGTAGCGGCTGACCTTGAAGGTGCGGCCGGCGAAGGCTTTTTCGGTGGCGAGCTTCTTCTCCAGTTCGGCCTTGCGGTCGGCGAAGGCCTTGTCCTTGGCCTTGGCGTCGTCTTCGGATTCCTTGTCCTCCTTCTTGCGCTCGGCGGGGATCTCGGCGGTGACTTCGGCAGTGATCAGGAAGCTCTCCTCCGGCGGGGCCGCTTCGGGGTCGTTCTCCTTCGGCTTTTCGGTCTCGGTCGGAGTGACGCTCAGGGAGTAGGTGAAGCCTTCGAGGGTCTCGATCTTCACGGTCTTCGTCTCCAGCGGCTTGGCGATCTTGTCGACGGTGTCCTTGGAGACCACGTCGTCGAAGCGGGCGTAGGAGAACAGGCTCTTGAGCGGCGAGGTGGCGTTGGAGTCGAGCGCCTCGCCTGCCTTGGAGCCTTCGAGGGTGAACTCGGCGACTTCGTCGGCGCGGGTGACTTTCCACGCGACCTCGGTGGGCTTTGCGGCCGGGCTGACGGTGATCGCCTTGATCTTCTCGATCTTGAGGAAGGCCTCGTCGAGCCAGCGCTGGGGCTCCGCGGTGAGGGTCGGGAAGACCTCGCTGACCTTGTAAACGCCGGACTCGTCGGCGTGGTTGCGGACGAAGCGGCCGGAAGCGCCGCCGCCGCCCATCATCCCGGCCATCGGGTCGCCCGCGGCTTCGAGGTTCTTGCCGAGGGTCAGGCGGGCGAGTTCGGTGCCGGCGTCGTTGGAGAGGACAACGTCGGTGCCCCGCTCCTTCTCATCGGTGGCGGCGGGGTCCATGCCGAAGCGCGGGGCGAAGGAAGGCTCGGCCTCGATCCCGTCGGTCACCTTCACTTCGGCGAGGGTGCGGAGGAAATCGTTGATGGTGGTGGTGTTGGCCGGGTAGTTCTCGCGCTCGGCGACCGTCCACTTGCCGTCCTTGCGGACCAGGGTGGAGGAATTGTCGCCGGAGTTCACCTGGATCTTCGCCACTTCGGTGGCGGGGAAATCGGCGAGCAGGGTGGCCCCGCGGGCGCGCTGGGTATTGCTTTCGAAGCCCTTGGAATTTCCGGAGCGGACGAAGAAGGCGGCGGCGGCGAGGAGGATGGCGAGGATCCAGAGGACAACGACTTGGCGTTTGCTCATGACTGGAGGAAGTTAATGTTAGAGAATGAGGGTTGATTAGCGGGCGCGGGTGGCGCCGCGGCGTTTCACGAAGAGGCCGATGCCCAGCAGGATCACGAGCAGCGGCATGATGAAGATGTTGGCGAGCATCGCGTTTCCGGCGAGCTTGTCCTTGTCGCGCTTGAGGTCCTTCTGCAGTTCGCGGACCTCCTTGCGGGCGTCGACCTCCTGCTTGCGGAGCGTGCGGATCTCGGCCTCCTGTTCGGGGGAGAGATAGAGTTCCGAGCCAGCGGCCTTCTTGGACTGGAGGTCGGCCAGTTTCTTCTGGGCTTCCTCGGCCTGCTTCTCGAAATCCTGGATCTTGGTGCCGACGCGCTTGTTGGCTTCGGCCTCGAGTTCCTTGATCTTGGTGAACGGCCGGGCGATCGCCGCGCGGCTGCGGGCACCGATCAGGTGGGTCGAGGCGGCGGCCTGGTCGATGATGTTGAAGAGCAGGGAAGCGTTGCCGTTGATCTGCTGGGCGACCTGCATGCCCGGGCCGTAGTTCTGCACGCGGTAGGCGAACTGGTTGAAGAAGGCGTCGATGTCGGAGATCAGGAAGACGTTGCCGGGCTTGGTCGCCTCGACGAGGTGAGTCGGCTTTTCGTCTTTCTTCTCCTCGGGCTTGGCATCTCCTTCGGCGGGCTTGTCGTCTTTCTTCTCTTCTTCCTTCGCGGCGTCCTCGCTGCCCGGCTTACCCTTGGGGAAGGCGGACTTGAAGTTGCCGGCGAGGTGCATGACCACATCGTAGGCCTTTTCACCGCGGAAGGTGGTGGCGAGGCGCGGGTCGAGCTGGGAGGCCTTGGCCGAATCGACGAAGCCGGCCTTGTCGGAGGATTTGACGAGTGAGTTGATGGCCACACCGCCGCTGCCGGTCTTGGTCAGGCCGCCGGGCAGGAAGAAGGTCAGGCTGGTGAGGTCGCGGGTGATCACGTTGTCCTTCTGCGGCATGCCCTCCTGCGGGATGGTCAGCACGGCGACGCCGGGACGGTTGCCGCCCATGGTGGTCTGATACTTTTCATCGGCGAGCACCTGGGTGTTCATCGAGACGCCCCAGGCGCCGAGCAGGGTGGGAAGCGTGGACGCGGTCGGGGCACCGCCGCCACCCATCATCGGGTTGGCGGGCTGTGACATCTGGGCGGCGACCGAGTAGGGGTCGAGGCAGGCGACCACGGTGCCGCCGCCGAGCAGATACTGGTCGATGGCAAACTCGGCTTCCGGGGTGATGCCCGCGGGGTGGAAGAGCAGCACCAGGTCGATGGAGGGGTCGATGCTTTCCGGAGTCAGGGTCAGGTCCTTCACTTCGTAGGACTGGCTGAGCTGTTGGTAGATGACCCAGGGCGGCGAGCCTTGCTGGCCCTGCATCGCCATCATCGGGTTCTGCTCGCCGGCGATCGGCAGGCCGGACATCAGGCCGATGACGGGCTTGTCGGGGCGGGAGACTTCCGAAATGGCGCGGGAGAGCTGGTATTCCAGCATGGTCTCCTGGTTCGGGTCGATGAAGGGGATGGTGGAGGTGCGGTCGAGGCAGGAGATGGCCAGGCCGAAGTAGAGGTTCTGGTCATCGAAGCTCTGGCCGCGGATGCCGTCGAGGTTGGCGGAGTCCTCGGCGTCGGTGTCGGGCTGGGGATCGAGCTCCTCGATGCGCAGCTTGCCGCCGGAGAGGTTCTCGTATTCGGCCAGCAGGTCATCGACGCGGCGCATGTGGAGCTTGAGGTCCTCCGGCATGTAGTCGGAACTACGGGTGGCGTAGTAGCGGACCACGACGGGCGCGCCGAGTTCCTTGAGGATGCCCTTGGTGCCGTCCGACAGGGTGTGGACCTTGTCCGTGGTGAAGTCGGCGTTCTTGTGGCCGAGGCCGAGGGAGGAGACCAGCAGGTTGGCGGCGACGACGATGACCACCAGGGCGACCAGGGCCAGCACGGCGCGGGTCATCGGGTGGGAAGTCTTGGCTTCTTGGCTCATGGGATGAAGGGAAGTGAGGTTGGGAAAGGATCAGGCGCGCTTGGCGGAGAGGATGGCGCTGGTGCCGGTGAGGCAGGCCAGGATGATGGAGAGGAACCAGACGGCGTCTTGCAGGCGGAAAGAGCCGCGGGCGAGCGACATGAAGTGATCCCAGACTCCGAGCGAGGTGATCGCGTCCGACATTCCGGTCGGCAGGGCCTTCGAATAGGCCCGGACGAAGGGATCGAAGGTGCCGAGCACGATGACGATGCAGAGGGTCGCCGCCACGATCAGGCAGATCACCTGGTCGCGGGTGAAGGCGGAGACCAGCAGGGTGATGGCGAGGAAGGTGCAGGCCACCAGGAAGCCGCCGATGTAGCCGGAGAGGATCGTCAGGTTGTCGGGATCGCCGAGGTGGTTCACGGTGATCCAGATCGGGAAGGTCAACAGCAAGGCGACCAGCCAAACCAGGGAAGCGGCGAGGAATTTGCCGAAGATGACGCTCCACATCGGGATCGGCATGGTGCCGAGCAGCTCGATGGTTCCGCTGCGCTGTTCCTCGGCCAGCAGGCGCATTCCCACGGCGGGGACCAGCACCATCAGCACGAAGGGCAGGTAGGCGAAGAAGGAGTAGGTCAGCGAGGCGTCCTGAGCGTCCATGAAGCTGCCCAGCGTAAAGGCGAACACCATGGAGAGGAGCAGGAAGACGACGATGACGGCGTAAGCGATCGGGTGGCTGAAGTAGCTGCCGAGTTCTCGCTTGAAGATGGTCCAGACGTTTTTCATGGGTGGGAAGTGGTTACTGGTTAGAGGTTATTGGTTATTTGTTATTCTCTAATAACAAATAACTTGTAACGAATAACCGGCGGGCCGTCAGGCCGCCGTATCGAGGGTGGTGACCTTGCGGAACAGGTCGGTCAGCGAGCCTTTGCCTTTCGCGATCAGTTCGGCGGGAGTGCCGTCCTCGACGATGCGGCCGCGGTCGACGATGACGGCGCGGGTGCAGGCGGCTTCGACTTCTTCGAGGATGTGGGTCGAGAAGAGGATGGCCTTGGTTTCGCCGAGGCGCTTGATGAGCTGGCGGACCTCGTGCTTCTGGTTCGGGTCGAGGCCGTCGGTCGGCTCGTCGAGGATCAGTACTTCCGGATCGTGCAGCAGGGCCTGGGCGAGGCAGGTGCGGTGGCGGTAGCCTTTCGAAAGGGTCTCGATCGATTGGTAAGCCACGCTTTGCAGGAAGCAGGTCGCGATGGCGCGTTCCACGGCGTCGTTGCGGGTGTTGCCGGAGAGGCCGCGGACCTCGGCGCAGAAGCGGAGGAAGCCGCTGACGGTCATGTCATTGTAGAGCGGGGCGGACTCGGGCAGGTAGCCGATCTTGCGTTTCGCCTCGGCGGGGTTGCCGGTGATGGAGATGCCGCAAATCTTCGCGTCGCCGGAGGAGGGCGGCAGGAAGCCGGTGACCATCCGCATGGTGGTGGATTTGCCGGCGCCGTTAGGGCCGAGGAAACCGAGCACCTCGCCTTTCCTAACGGAAAACGAGAGGTGATCGACGGCGGTCTTCTTTCCGAACTGTTTCGACAGGTTCTCGACTTCGATCATGGGATCACAGGGTTCTTCTTAAAGGTTCACAAAGTGGACGCACCGCGAAGCGACACCGGGCGCGACGTGCGTCTGAAAAAATGGCTGGGGAGGTTCTTGGCAAGGGAAAAGCCCGGGGCAGGGGTAGGGGGTGGATCCGCGGGGCGATTGCGTGCATGCGGGTCAGAGATGCGGCATTCGATCCGGTCATCACTCCGTCCTGTTGAGAATTGGTTAATCGAACCAAGAATTGAAGTCAGGGGTAGGGATGTGATGACGCAATTGCAAGAGGTGGTCGGGTGGTGTGAATGGAAACACCTTGTGTTCAATGCATTGAAGTGGATTGGGGGCCTGTCGGGCATCCCCGTGGTCTCGGGCGTCTCCTGTTTTTTCTTTGCGAATGATGGGTCGATGTCTAGCCACGACGAGATGATAAGTTATTCACAAATTCGAGGTCGTGAAGCGGGTCGTGGACCCTGCGATGCGGCCTCCCGGCGTTGTGGAAACAGGGACGGCGATTGCCTCGGTCATGCCGCAGTTAATCCCACGGCGGGTAGGGCAGGCACTTTGCTCTTCATCTTTTTTTGAAAGCAGGTCCGATGAAAACGCCCCACGCCTTTTACCTGACGAGTGCCGCCACGATCCTGCTGGCGAGCGGATTGCGGGCGGTCGATCCGGTCCCGCAGGAGCAGGTGGATTTTGTCTCAGGCGAATCGGGGAAGTGGACTCTCCAATGGGCCGGAGTGGAGCGGCGGACCTACTTCGTCCAATACAGCCGGGATTTGGTGACGTGGACCTACTGTCCGGTGATCCGGCACGGTGCGGGACCACAACAGTATGAGGTGCAGCCGGCCGCCGCCGCGGGATTCTATGTCCGCCTCAAATATCCGAACGAAGACCTCGCCGAATCGCTGGAAGCGGCAAGGAACGCGGACCTCGACGGCGACGGCATTCCGAATTGGCGGGAGATTGAAGAATTGGCCGCGGATCCTTTCGACGTCGCAAGTGTCGGGCCGGATGGCGACAGCGACGGCATGCCGGATTGGTGGGAAACGGAGCACGGCTTTGACCGCGCGGACCCGGACGATGCCGAGGAGGATCCCGACAGCGACGAGCTTTCGAATCTCCAAGAATTTCGCGCTCGCACCGATCCCGCCTATTTCGACAGCGATCGGGATCTCTTCCCGGATGGATTCGAAGTCAGCACGGCTGGCTACGATCCGTTGGTTCCGAATCTCGACGGGGATGCCGATAGCGACGGGATCAACGACCTCAAGGAGATCGCAAGTGGGACGAGCCCGACAGTGGCCGACACCGACGGCGATGGCGCGACGGATTCTGCCGAGCTTGGCCAGGGATCCGACCCCTTGGATTCCTCGCGACGGCCCTTCGATCCGGCTTTCGTTTCGCTGTCCGCGATCTCGGATGCCGAAGTGCAACCGATGGGAAATTTGGGAGTCAACTACAGCGCGGGGAACCGCTACCAGATCACGATCTCTCTGAAAGACGACCTGCGATGGTTCGGCCCTCCACCCGGAATCTATTTCACGGAGCAGGAAAGCTGGCGACTTCTGGTGGGAGAAGACCGGCAGGTGGAAACCTACCCTTTTCCGATTGCCGCCTTCGGGGGATGGTATGCGCCCTACCAGACGGTCGGCGCGGAGATGTTCCTGGACGGAACAAAAACCTACCGGCTCGAACTCCAGCATCTTGGAGTGGCGGGCACGGCGCGGGCCGGGATTGCGGACTCGCCGGAGGCGGACTTCCGCCATTCGCTCTTTGTCGACTGCCCGGGTTTCGTTGCCTTGACCAATAACCCGGCTATCCCGCCTTTGAATTACGTTTCCCAGTCATCGGGCTCGACTGGATATGACTGGCGGACGCGCGAAAGCTACCTGATTCCTTTGGCCAGCAGCGGCTACGGATCAAGCCATACCGGCGGCGATGCCACCGGCCCGCGCTTCCGCAGGATTTCCCATTTCGGGCGCCCGATGCCGGAGTTCACTCCGGAGAACGACGCCGAGGGGGATCAGACCGGCGAGGAGTCCCATGTCGACGCATTCGACCTCAGCTTGCGGCACGACACGTCCTTTGCATCGATTCCCCTTGCCGCGAGCGACCTTCGTTTGGAAGCCGCGGCATCGACCCGGGAAACGAACTGGTCGAACCGGAACGGGCTGAGGCCGGCGGAGGATCTGACCTCGCCGTTCGGGATCTCGTGGTCGTCAAATCTCTGCGCCTACATCGAGGTGGTGGAAACCATGGGTAACAGCAGCACCCGGCCCGCCACCGTCAACGTGGTCGACGAAGGCGGGCGAGGGCAGCGCTTCGGGAGTTCCGATGGCCTGGCGACTTTCTTTCCGTGGTCTTCCGGGGTGGTGGACAAGAAGTCCTGCCTCAACGAGCTGCGGCGGGAGGGTAGCTCGCTGGTGCTGCGGAAGAAGTTCGGCAACACCTTGACCTACCGGGCCTGTGACTCGTGGTTCCTTTATTCGTCGGATCGCCTGGAAGTGGTGGATTCCGTGCGTCGGCACACCTACTGGAGACTTGAGGAAGTCGTGGACCGCTTTGGCCAGAAGGTAATCTATCATTATGGAGGCAGCCGCTACTCGTTGATTCCCGCCGAGATCCGGGCGCTTGGCCGGCCCGGGCAGAATCTGGAGATCACCCGCAGCTCCAATGGCCGGAGGGTGACCGCGATCAAGGACGCGGTGGGGAACATCACAAGATTCCATTACATCGACAAATCCATCACCGCGGTCGGCACGTCGGTCGTGTATCCCTATCAGGAACTCGGCCGTGTCACGTTCCCGGGCGGGACCGAGGAGCACTACGGCTACGAAGTGGTGACCGATCCGGAGACAGTGAATGGCAAGGTCACGCATCACTTTCACGCCAACCTGGCATCCCTGCGGCGGGGCAACGGGACCCAGCGGGTCTTTAGCTACGCGTTCGACCGGTCCCGGAAATGGCTGGACTCCAGCAGGGGGCGGATCGCGATCCGGGCTTCCATGCAAGACCTGCCTGCCGATATCCAACAGCGGGCCAAGGACTATGTGACGTCGATCAACAGCCAGCCGCAGGGCGGATCGGTGCTGCGGGTGCAATACGGAGTGCCCCGGCGGATCGCAGGTGTCTCTTGGCCGGCATTGGGACTTGCATCCACTTTCGCCAAAACGACGGACACCCGGACCGTGTTCGGACCGCAGTTCGAAGGGGTGAGCGGGACGACGGTCACCGACACCGCGGGCAAGCGCTATCACTACAACTTCGGCGGGGTGAAGGGCGAGGTCGTCGATACCGACACGACGACTTCCGGTGGGACCACGAGCGTGTCCACCGACTGGCTGATCCAGTATCCGGAGATGACCCTGAGTTATCTGGACCCGACCGGACTGATCCTTGGGTCGGAGTATTTCGAATTCGACCCCGCCGCCGGGCTGGCCTTGAAGCGGGTGATCGACTTCTCGGGCAATGAAACCCGCTGGGACTTCACGGAGTCCAGGCCGCCCGGGTCGCGCCTGGCGTTGCGGGCCGATCCCAACTTCCTCTCAAAGTGGCCGGACCCCACGGCCAAGACGGACGCATTGGGTCGGGTCGAGCGTTACGAGTACGGTACTTTGCGCGTCTTGTCGAAGAGCACCGACGTCCACGGCACGGTCACCGAATACGGCGTGGACGCATCGGGGAGGCGCACCTCGATGATCGTGAGCGACGTGCTCGGGACGCGTTTGGTTGAGGAGAGCTACGCCTACGGAAATCCGACGTTTCCCGGCTTCTTGACGCGCAAGTCGCGGGTCGCCTTTGCCAACGGGACGGGAAAGGCGTGGGAGCAAAATCTGGTGACCGAGTATCACCCCGATCCACTCGGTCGCTTGGCACGTGAGGTGGTCGATCCGGGCGGACTGAACATCGAGACGCTCCACACCCACGATCTGAACGGCCGGAAAACGGGCAGTCGTGATCCGAACGGGAACCTGACCTCGTTCGAATACGACGGGATGAGCCGCCTGGTGAAAGTCACCCATGCCGATGGCTTCTTCAAGCGGACCGAACATGACGCCAACAATCTCAAGGTCCGGGAGGTGGACGAGAACGGTCACATTACCCTGTTCGAGCGTGACGGACTTGGTCGCCTCACCGCGACGGTGAGGGACCTCGACGGCGACGGTGTGGCCAGCGCCGGCGACCCGACGACGCGGGTGGCTTATGACGCGGCGGGATCGGTGCGCAAGGTGACCGACCCGCGCGGCTTTGCCACGGTAACGCTCCACGACCACCTGCACCGGCCGGCGAACATTTTTCATGGCGTGCCCGCGGCCGCGGCGGATGGCAACCTCGCGACCCTAACAGCACTGGCTGCGGGCTCTCGTGCGATCACGCGGGCCGAACTTTTCTACGAAGCCGCGTCGAATCCGGGCGGCGGCTTGTTGAGCCCCTTCAAGCCGACGCGGACTGTCCGCCATCAGGCGGTGTCGGCGGTGCGCGGCCAGCCGGACGTCTCGCTGACGAGCACGGCATCGTTCGACAAGATCTACCGTCAACTTGGCGAGTCGGTGGAGTATTTGCCCGGACTTCTCCGGTCCAGCAGTGTGGAATACGGAGCGGTCGCCGGCGGGCGTGAGTCGCTGGTGACGACTGCAACCGATGCCTTGGGCAAGGTGACCCGCACGACCCGCGACGGCCTGGGCCGCGAGATCGAGGTGATCGACGGCTACGGGCTGGCCGATCCCGCGCTGATCCAGGTCAGCACCACGGCCTACTCCAGCACCGGGCTGGCGTGGAGCGTGGTCGATCCGCTGGGCCGCCACAGCGAGACCGCCTACGATGCGGCTGGCCGGCCCGTCAAGGTGTGGCAGCCTGATTCGGTGACGGGTTTGGTTTCCGGGGATTCGCCGGTGACCGAGACGGTTTACGATGCCAATGGCAACGGCGTCGCGGTGATCGATCCTCTGGGCAGGCGCAGCGATTTCGACTTCGACAATCGCAACCGCAGATGGCGGAGCCGGGCACCCGCAGTCACCGATGCCGCCGATCCGGACTCCCCGGTTGTCGGGGTCCGTCCGGTGACGATCACGGAGTTCGACGCGGCGGGAAATGCCATCGCAGTGACTGATCCGCGGGGCTCGACAGTCCGCACTTTCCTCGACCGGGCAAACCGGCCGGTCCTGACCCGAAGCAATCCGGTCACCGGAAGTCCGTCGGCCGCTCTCAATGCTCCCCGCCCTCACGACATTACTTCCACCACCTTCCTCGACCCGGGTGGCCTGGCGCTGTCGATGACCGATGGCAACGGCAACACCACCCGCAACGCCTATGACGGCCTGGGCCGCTTGGTCGCGACGGTCTGCGACCCGGTCGATGGGGATCCGGTCGATCCTGCGGTGCCGGGATTCGATGCCACAGCTTATCGGTCATCAGCTCCAGACGGTCTTCTGGTGACGAACCTCCATGACGATGCCGGGAACATCGTGGAAGTCACCGACGGCAAGGGCCAGCGGACCGCTTTCACTCACGATGGCTTATCCCGTAAAACCCGCACGATCCGCGATCCCGGCATCGCGGCCGAGCGGGTGGACGTCATGGATTTCAACGCGCTGTATCAGGTCCGGCGGACCGATGCGAAAGGCGTGGTTACGCTGTATCGTCACGATCCCCGCCATCGGCTGTCGGAGGTGGTTTACGCGCCGGTGGGAGACGCCGTGACCAGCGTCCACCCGGACAACCGCCAGATGCAATACGACCGCGCCGACCGATTGCTGGCGGTGACCTTCCCGAACGAAGCCAACTCGCTTCGTGCCACTGCTTCGACCTTCGACCACCTGGATCGCCTCACCAGCGAAACTTCGGCCGGTGTCACTCACCACTATCCGGCCTACGACAAGGCGGGCAACCGGCTTCAGGTGACCTACGGACGCAGCGGGACCACGCTGGTCTGTGCCTACGATTCGCTCAATCGCCTCGCTGAATGCGAGGAGCGCTCAAGTGCTGCCGTGCCATCCGGGCGCTTCACCCGCTATGCCTACGACGTCGGCGGGAAAGTGACGCGCAAGACGCTGCCGAACGGCAACTCCACCACCAGCCGCTTCGACCGCTTGGGCCGCACGCTCGAAATCGTCGAGAAGGATGGTGTCGGGGCGATCCTGTGCTCCTTCGACTACTCGGTGCCCGTCGGCGGGTGGCCCGGCAGCCATGATGCCGCGGGCAACGTGTTGCGTTGTGCCGAGACTTATTCGCGGGCCGGCATGGTCAACCGGGTCGTCGTGAACGGCTACGACCGCTGTCACCGTCTGATCACGGAAACGATCACCCCGGCAAGCGGGCCGGTCTCGGTCACCGGCTACGGCTACGATCTTGCCAACAACCGCACGACCCGGACGATCGACGGCGCGGTCACCCGTTATCTCTACGGCGATGGCTCCAACGGCGCGAACTCCAATCAATTGACCGGCTACGGCCCGGATGGCCAGCCCACGACCCACGGCTTCACCTACGATGCGAATGGCAACCGCGAGTCGCGGACCACTGCCGCAGGGATGGACACTTACGCTTGGGATCACGAGAACCGCCTCGTTGGCCTGATCCGGCCGGCCGGTTCTTATCGTTACGGCTACGATCCCCGCAGCCGCCGGGTCGTCCGGGACGAGTCGCTGGCCGGGGGCATCGCCACGGTTCTGACTTTCAGCGGCGGGCTCAGCGTTCAGGAAGCGGACGGGAATGGAGTGCTGGAATCCGAGACCATTCGCGGCAGCGACTGGGGCGGCGGCACCGGCGGGGTGCTCTACTCGATCCGCCAGGGCCAGCGCTCCTACAACGGCTACAACTCGCGCGGCGACGTGGTTTCGACCAGCGACGACAGCGGCGCGGCGACCTGGCAGGCGGCCTACGAGGCCTTCGGCACCCGCACCGCCGAGCAGGGTGCCAACAGCGGGCGCCAGCGCGCGAACACCAAGGACGAGGATCCGACCGGCCTGCTCAACGAAGGCTTCCGTTACCGGGATCTGGAGACCGGAGTCTTCATCTCCCGCGACCCCGCCGGCTTTATCGACGGGCCGAACGATTACACCTACGTCCGGCAGAATCCGTGGACGATGTTCGATCCCGAGGGCTTGTTCATGCAGCACTTCGGCGACTGGGCCGCGACGAAGTTCGGTGCCCCGCCGGCCCCGGTCTGCTTCATGGCGAAGCATTCCGGCAAGGTCACCGGGACCGTCCACGCGATCAACGGCGCGGTCAGCTTCGTCCCGGCATTAGGAAAGCTCGCCGACGGCCTGGACGCCACGATCTCCGCCGCGGAAGGGGACTACGCCGGTGCCGCCCTTACCGCAGGAGGCGGGAAAGCGGGCCAGCTCATGGTGAAGGGCGTCAAAATGGCCTCGGCGACTTTGGTCGTCGGCAAGGTCGTCGCCCACGCCGACGAAGCCGTCGCCGCCACCCGGACTATCGCCAACTCGGTCGACGAAGTGGTCGATCAGGCGAAGACGGCAAGGAACGTCGTGGAGGAAGCGGCGGAGGGGGTGGAGAAGGTGGCTTTGAAGCCGTCGGAGTTTGCCAAAAGTCAGCAAGGCTCTGGCGACTATCCTGGAGTTGATCGCTACAGAGACATAACTTTGAAGAAGGGAACTTTGATTTATGGAGGTGCACCTGGTCAGAGCCCATTCTACACACCCGGAAGCGCCATCAGGAGAACGGGCGATAGCGCCACCGAGATTTTTCAGGGGCTTCAAGTTGCCCCTAACCCGATACATGGGTATCGTCCAGGAATGACGGCCTATGAGGTGATAGACGATATTCCGGCTGCGTTTGGACGAACGCTTGCCAATCCTCAACATGGGGTTGGTAAGCTTCCTCAGATTGTCATTCCCAATTGGAAGGGTGCTCTGAGGCCAATTCATACCGAGGAGCTCGCACCTTGAACATAAATCCTAGAACTGCTGAAGTTCGTTTTGCCGGATTGACACTTTCGGCGGGGTCCACGGTTGAACGCTTGGCAACTTTGTCTCCCGGCCAGTTCGGTAGCCCGCTGATAGCAAACGGCGAATGGCAGACATTCCGAATCGTCGACTCAACGGCCGCTTGCCACTTGGTTTTCCAGGGTGGTCAACTCTGGCAGGTCCGTATCGCGTTGGTGGTTGAGGGAGATAACGAGGGGCACAGGGCGGAGCTCTTGGAACGCGCACGACATGCGGCACATAAAGCTTTTTTGCTGAGAGAGATTGGAGCCACCGACTGGCGTTGGCCGGATGGCAGCCAAATAGAGCTCTGCTGGGACGAGCGAAACCTCGGGAGTTCGATCGTCGTGACCTTCGCCGCTGGCGATCCGGTTGGGAACTACGCCCCCGCCGTTTCGTCGTAAAGCCTATGGTTGGCGGGACGAGGGAGGGCATAGCCTCCCATCCCTGCCGCTTCACTCTGCTCCCGCCGTTTGTGCCGTTGCAGGAACCGACCCCAAGCAGGCTGGCGCGCTCCCTAAGGGGCGGGCGTCGCCACGTTCCTTCTCGATCTGGCCCGAACGCTCGCTGCAGATCACCGGGTCTCTGCCGCGAGCTCGCGTCGCCCGCGCCTTGCCATGAAAGTAAGGGCCTGCCAACTTGACGGCATGGATCTGCCCGGCCACGAGCCTGTCCGCCCACCCCAGCGATGACCCCGCCGAAGTTCACCTACGACAACCTGCCGGAACTCTCGAAACCCGTTCTCAACGAACAGCAGGTTGAATACGGATTCATCGGCAAGCTCCAGGGCCTCAAATACGAATACCGCCCGGACATCAACAACCGCGCGACGCTCGAAGCCAATTTTCGCGAGAAGTTCGAGGCCCTCAATCGCGTCCGCCTCACCGATTCGGAATTCGCCCGGCTGCTCGATGAAATCGTCACGCCGGACGTCTTCACCGCGTCGAAGACCCTCCGGAGCATCACTTCCTTCAACCGCGACGACGGCACGCCGCTGAACTACACCTTGGTAAACATCAAGGACTGGTGCAAAAACACCTACGAGGTGGTCCACCAGTTCCGGATCAATACCGACAACAGCCACCACCGCTACGATGTCCTGCTCCTCATCAATGGGGTGCCTTGCGTTCAGATCGAACTGAAGACCCTTGGCATCAGCCCGCGGCGGGCGATGGAGCAGATCGTCGAATACAAGAACGATCCCGGCAACGGCTACACCCGGACGCTGCTCTGCTTCCTGCAAATCTTCATCGTCAGCAACCGCGTCCGCACCTTCTACTTCGCGAATAACAACACCCGGCATTTCGCCTTCAATGCCGACGAGCGCTTCCTGCCCGTTTACGAGTTCGCGGACGAGAAGAACAACAAGATCACCCATCTCGATCCCTTCGCGGAGCGCTTCCTGAAAAAGTGCGACCTCGGCCGGACCATCAGCCGCTACATGGTGCTCATCGCCAGCGAGCAGAAGCTGATGATCATGCGGCCCTACCAGGTCTATGCCGTGCAGCACATGGTCACGTGCATCGACGACGACAACGGCAACGGCTTCGTCTGGCACACCACCGGTAGCGGCAAAACACTCACCTCCTTCAAGGCCGCCACTCTGCTGAAGGAAAACGACCACATCCACAAGTGCGTCTTCGTCGTGGACCGCAAGGACCTCGACCGCCAGACACGGGAGGAGTTCAACCGCTTCCAGGAAGGCTGCGTCGAGGAGAACACCAACACCGCCGCCCTCGTCCGCCGCCTGCTCTCGGAGGATTACGCGGACAAGGTGATCGTCACCACCATCCAGAAGCTCGGCCTCGCGCTGGATGAGAACAGCAAGCGCAACAAGCAGCGGACCAAGAGCGGCCAAGCGACCTTCAAGGAGCAGCTCTCCGCGCTGAAGGACAAACGCATCGTCTTCATCTTCGACGAGTGCCACCGCTCGCAGTTCGGGGAGAACCATAAGGCGATCAAGGAATTCTTCCCCAAGGCCCAGCTCTTCGGGTTCACCGGCACGCCGATCTTCGAGGCAAACGCCTCCTTGCAGAAGATCGAGGACACCACGGCGTCCATGCGGACCACGGAAGACCTCTTCCAGAAGCAGCTCCACGCCTACACCATCACCCACGCCATCGACGACGGGAACGTGCTGCGCTTCCACATCGACTACTTCAAGCCCAAGGAAGAGAAGGGCAAGAAGCCGCCCAAGCCCGGCGAAGCCATCGCCAAGAAGGCCGTGATCGAGGCGATCCTTTCCAAGCACGACGCCGCCACCGGCGGACGCCGCTTCAATGCCATCCTCGCCACCGCGTCGATCAATGACGCCATCGAATACCATGCCTTGTTCAAGGCGGCGCAGGCGGACAAACAGTCCACCGATCCCGATTTCAAGCCGTTGAACATCGCCTGTGTCTTCTCTCCGCCCGCCGAGGGCGATCCGGATGTAAAGCAGATCCAGGAAGACCTGCCGCAGGAGCAGGAGGACAACCAGGTCGAGCCGGAGAAAAAGAAGGAGGCCCTCAAGGCCATCCTTGTCGATTACAACGCCCGCTACGGCACCAACCACCGCCTGAGCGAGTTCGATCTCTACTACCAGGACGTCCAGAAGCGGATCAAGGACCAGCAGTGGCCGGAGGCCGATCTGCGGAAGGCCTACCCGAACGTCGCCCACCACAAAATCGACATCACCATCGTGGTGGACATGCTGCTCACCGGCTTTGACTCCAAATACCTGAACACGCTCTACGTCGATAAGAACCTCAAGCACCACGGCTTGATCCAGGCCTTCTCCCGCACCAACCGCGTGCTCAACGGCACCAAGCCCTACGGCAACATCCTCGACTTCCGCCAGCAGCAGGACGCCGTCGATGCCGCCATCGCCCTTTTCTCCGGCGAAAAGTCCGGCCCGCAGGCCCGCGAAATCTGGCTCGTGGACAAGGCCCCCATCGTCATCGAGAAACTCGAAGCCGCCGTGCAAAAGCTCGACGCCTTCATGCAATCCCAGGGCCTCGACTGCGCCCCGGAGGCCGTGCCCAATCTCAAGGGCGACGACGCCCGCGCCGCCTTCATCAACCACTTCAAGGAAGTCCAGCGCCTCAAAACC
>JAYTLR010000043.1:0-6575 GCA_043729195.1 Akkermansia sp. | reverse complement strand
AGGACGCCGGACACCCGCCGAGACCACCCGGCACTTCGTGCCGGGCTCTTATGATTCGTCCCGTTGGGACGCAGACCACCGAATCCTTAAAGGCATTGGGCTCAAGCCGGGACTACGAACATCGGAGTTCATCCTCGCCCGTGATCCACCTTCCCGACAAGTTCCCCGCTATCTCCGCGTTAGAGTCCTCATGTCCTTCCGCCTGCTTGCCGCCGCCCTCTTCCTCGCCACCGCCACTGCCAAAGAAGCCGCGAAATTCCAAGACATCTTCAACGGCCGCGACCTCAGCGGCTGGGTCGACGTCAACACCTCGCCCGCCACTTGGACCGTGAAAGACGGCCTGCTCATCTGCTCCGGCCTGCCGATCGGCGTGATGCGCTCGGAGAACCAGTATGAGAACTTCATCCTCAACATCGAGTGGCGGCACATGAAGGAAGGCGGCAACTCCGGCGTCTTCGCCTGGAGCGAAGGCACCACGCCCGCGAACCGCCCGCTGCCGAAGGGCATGGAAGTCCAGATGCTCGAACTCCAGTGGCCGAAGCTGAACCCGAAGCCCGACGGCACGCCGAACCATCCCGGCTACGTTTCCGGCGAACTCTTCGGCGCCAACGGCCTGACCGCCATCCCCGACAACCCGCGTGGCGAACGCAGCATGTCCAAGGAGATGCGCTGCAAGGGTGTCGGCGAGTGGAACACCTACGATGTGGTTTGTGTCGACGGCACCATCAAGCTCGCGATCAACGGTAAGTTCGTCAACGGCATGCGGGAATCGAGCGTTCGCAAGGGCTATCTCTGCCTCGAAGCCGAGGGCTCGGAGATCCACTTCCGCAACATCCGGATCCTCGAACTCCCCGGCGGCAACGCGACGCCGGAGCAGACTGCGGCGGTGGCGAAATCCCCCTGAAAAAAACTTCAGCAATTTTGAACATCCACCCGGATCAAGGGTCTTACTCCATGAAGACCGCGTTTTACGTGAGTTTTCATGTAAGGGTGAACAGCATATTGTCAGGCTCCGCTTCGGCGGGCTTGATGATTTTAGCCGCCGGGGGTGGGACCCCGGCGGCAATTTTTTGCCCGGATGGCTGGCATTTGACCGCACTCGTCCGACCAGATCCGGGGCCCAGGGTCCTACACTCGGGAAAAATGCGGAGCCAAAGACAGAAATGGGACCAGGATGGATAGGATGGATGGGATCTTGAAAAAGAGGGGTGCGGGCGGCTCGCCCGCAGAACCCTGGCAGCGGCATTCCCGGTCCTCGAGACCCCAGTGGAGCGGCCTTGCCGCAAGCCTTTCTTGCCTGACTTCATCCTATCCATCCCATCCATCCTGGTCCCTCGATCGATTTCCCCCCTCAAACCACCCGGCACTCTCCTTAACGAAGGAGCCCCGATCCGGGGCCTATCAGCCGCGCTGGCCAGACTGCGGCAGCCCTGTCATGAATCCCGCCGCGTGACGATTTCGAAAGCCATCATTCAATCCTGCATCGCGCTGCTCGGCGTGCTGCTCGCCAGCCTCCCGTGGTCCGTGGAGGCTCAGATTCCGGGATTGAAAGCCGCCGTCGGAAAAGCCGAAGAGGCCACGGCGGCCCCGGAAACCCCCGAGCAGGCCCGCAAACGATTGAAGGGATGGGTCGCGGAATGGAAGGCTCAGACGGAAGCCCTCGCCAACCCCACCGCGCTGGCCGCGGGCATCACCGAAAAGGAAGTTGCCGCCCGCCGCTCCGATGCGCTTCTCGGCGTCTTCAGCGCGGAAAACTCCCTCCGCGCCATCGACACCAAGGCGAACCTCGAACAAGCACTGGCGCAGTCGAAGTCGCAGATTGCGGCCTGGGAGGGCTTCAAGGAACCGGGGCCCTACTCCTTCGTCCTGCACGATGAACTGAGGCGGCAGCAGGAAGCCGTCACGACCCGGATTTCCGCCTACGAGTCGGCCGCCTCGATGCTGGATCGCGAGATTTCCTCCCGCCAGGAAGACATCAAGAAAGCCGAGGAAGCCCTCCGCCGCGCGGCCGATGATGCGGACCGCGCCGCGCCGGAAACCCTCGACGCAGCGACATGGCGCTTGGACGCCGCCCGGCTCCGGGTGAAAATCCTCGGCTCCTCCGCCGCGATGTTCCAGCTCGCACGCGAGAACATGCGGATCCGCACCGCTGCGACCCAAATTGAAGCGGAACTTCTGAACCGGAAAGTCACGGCGCTCGGACCGACGATCGCGTTCCCCGAAGCCGACGTCGAACAGCTCAAGAAATCGACCGCCGAACGCGCCAAGCAGATCGCGAAGGAACTGTCGCAGCTCGAGATCGCGCAGCAACTGGCCACCGTCGCACGGCAGAAGCTGGCCTCCGAAGTGGAGGCGCTCCAGCCCGTCGAGCCTGCCACCGACGAGTCGGCCGCCCGGCTTGCGGAAGCGGAAACCCGCCTGCGCTTCGCCGAGACCGAAACCCAGAGCCTCGCCGACCGCTTCGAGATCCTCGGCGGCCGCCAGCGCTTCCTCGGCGAATACGTCAACGTCCAGAAGGCGCGCATGACCTTGCTCACCTCCGACTCCCCCGGTGACCGGGCGGAAGCCTATGACACCCTCGCGGCCGAGCTTTCACGCGCCACCGCTTTCAACTCGCTGGTCGATATCCGCCGCAATGCCGCCCTGTCTGAGATGCAGGAGCACGAGGCGAAGCTCGCCCTCATGGACGAGGCCTCCCCGCTCCGCGCGGCCGGCGACAAGGCGCTGGACGCCCAGCGGGACGAGCTCGATTCCATCGAACGCTTCGGCCAGGAAGTCTCGTCGGTCCGTCTCGACATCGCCCGCTGGCTCGGCGACTCGCGGGAACAGGCGAAGACCATGACCTGGGGCGAGCGCTTCCGCAGCTACGGCTCGCGGATCGCCGGCTGGGCGAAGAGCGTCTGGAACTTCGAAGTCTATCGTTACGAGGACAAAACCGAGGTCGAAGGCGAGGTCATCATCGTGAAGCGCGGCCTCGTGCTCGGCTGGCTGCTGGGCGCGCTCCTGTTCTTCTACCTCGCCTACCGCGCCGGCTCCTGGCTGTTGAAGCGCGGCTTCCGGCGGCTTGTGGCAAAGGGACGCATGGAGGAAGGCCAATCCCAAACCCTGCGCCGCTGGACCCGCATCGCCATGGGCATCGTGCTCGCGCTGGTCACCCTCCACCTCGTGAAGATCCCGCTCACCGCCTTCGCCTTTCTCGGCGGCGCGCTCGCCATCGGCATCGGCTTCGGCACCCAGACGCTCTTCAAGAACTTCATCAGCGGCATCATCGTGCTGTTCGAGCGCAAGGTCCGCGTCGGCGATATCCTCGACGTGGACGGCGTCGCCGGCACGGTCACCTCCATCGACACCCGCTCGTCGATGATCCGCACCTTCGACGGCGTGGCGATCATCCTGCCGAACTCACTTCTGTTAGAAAACAAGGTCACCAACTGGACCCACGACACCCCGGTCGTCCGCCGCGTCGTGCGGGTCGGCGTCTCCTACGGCTCGCCGCTGCGGCAGGTCTCCACACTCCTCGCCGAATGCGCGGCGGAACATGGCGTCGTTTCGAAGAATCCGGAACCGCAGATCATCCTCGAGGACTTCGGCCCCGACTCGCTGGTCTTCGCGCTCTACTACTGGATCGATCTCCGCGGCAAGACCGGCGCGATGGTCGTCGGCAGCGACCTCCGCTTCATGATCGAAAAGCGCCTGACCGAAGCCGGCATTTCGATCGCCTTCCCCCAGCGCGAGTTCCACCTCAGCGCCGACAAGCCGCTGCGGGTTTCGATCGAGGAGCCCTCTCCGTCATAGCGGTGTGATCCAAGTGGACTCGAACTCAGCCCTGCTGATACCGGTCGTGCGGCCCTTGATGGTGACATACCCGGCATCCCCGACCCATCGCACGCGGACCACCCGGTCTGGATCTCGGGACAGGTAGCCCTGGGCGATGCGGCGTGCAGAAGCGTGAGCCCGCCATCCATCGCTGGTCACAAGAAACTTTCTCTCTATCTCGATTGGCATAAATCAGGGATAATTAGGCAGAACGTTTAAGAGCATGCACCCCTACCAGCGGGGGCGAGCGCTGAACGCGGGGTTGGGGTGCTGGTCAGAGAAAATCGTCGAAACTGAATGGCTGGTAGGGGTTGTCATGCCGCGACTTGTTGGGCTTCTTGTTTCTTCGATGAATTGGCCATCCGCGCATTGCTTCGATCTACTCAGCCCGAACAACCTGCTCCAAAGTGGTCGAGCCATCGACCAAGCCGCGATACTGAATATCCGAAATCTCGATCGTTCTCATCTTGGTTGCAAAGTGACCCTCATCGTATTCAAGGAAGCATTTAGTCTGCTCCCGCCAGATCCGCCAGTAGTTACCAATGAACTCGTCGGGTGAATCACCCTGTCCAGTTCTCTTCACTGGATAGTATTTGCCTTCGACGATCCTGTATGGCTTCGGGTCCATTGTGTTATTCTTGCCAACGTCAAAGACCTGGTAACCGCTACCGGGGGGCAGGCTCCGATTCAGGTTTAGTATTCTCATCACCCTCCGGCTTCGACTCGGAAGCGGTAGCGGGTTGTCCAGCGCCGCCTTGTTCGCTTTTCTTGTTCGTCGCTTGAGAGAGAGAGATCTCGTAGAACTCCCCGCGTTGAACTAAGGAGCTCATTGTACGGGAGCCATCGGCATTTGGTTTAATTGCATGATTGTGAGTAACCGTAATGATGGCCTTGTCAGCGATTGGGGTAGGTAGAATCATGAAGATGGAGTATGCTTCAGCATCTTCGGTAACGTTGATTGGAACATGAATGTCGAGTCCGGTCGCACTTTTTCGTTGAAGGTAGGCCGATTGGATTGATTGCGAATGGGCCTCCTTCGGAATTCGGATCCGAATACTCGTCGTCTCGGTCTTCGGGTCTGCCTGGATCATCGCTACAAAGCGATCTTCTGCACTAAGAGTTGACATGGATACCAGCGCTACCCAGACTAGCAGCGGCTTTGTTGAGATGGCTCGGATGAGGTTCATAGTATTCTTGGAGCGTCAAAGAGCACGCACCCCTATCAGCGGGGGCGAGCGTCGATCACGGAGTGAGTGTTGAAACTACGGGTGAGCATGTAAACAGGGCGGCTGATAGGGGTTGCTGTGTCTCGTCTTGTTCGCATTCTTCTGTTCCTGCGGGCGATCGGGTTATGAGTCATAGGTCAGGAGTGCCTTCTTCTTCTCGGTCCAGCGTCGCCGAAATGCCGGATTGGCCAACGCTGCCAAGCATGAGGGAGCCAAATCGTAAGTCGTCTGATCATGACCAGTAACGAAATACGCGTAGTCAGCCGCATGGATCATGTCGCTCCAGACGTGCTTCAACCCTTCGTGCATCGGCGTGTGCGGCCATCCGTTCGGATCCTTGATGCAACCCTCACAGAAACTCGAATCCAATGAATGGAAATGCCTACAATTGGAAGGTCGCACCGGATAAACCGAGCATCGACCGTCCACCAACAAGGGACACGCCCTCGGTGTCTCCGACCTGTCCTTCTCTTCTTCAGTCAGGTGTGATGTCTCGGCGTAGTAAGATCGTAGCCGCTCGACAACCTTCGCCCGAAGCTCGGGGGTCATTGTGGTCTGGATGTAATCAGCTATGGCAAAAACCTCGTGTGCAAGGACGCGCACGAACTGGTAGCAGCAAAACGAACAATCGCCACAAGCAACCCTCACGCCTGCTTCCTCCATGTATTCGACCGCATGGGAATCCGCCACCTTGTAGAGGCGTCGATACGCATTGGAGTAATCGCGAGGCGTTTTGGCGGCTCGCAAATCATCTGCCAGTGTCTCCCAGGGCTTCTTCATTTTCTATTGCGAACGTAAAGCGCGTGCACCACTACCAGCGAGGGCGCACGTCGATCACAGGGTGAGGTTTGTAATTACAGGGAGTCATCGAAACTGAACGGCTGGTAGTGGTTGTCACGGCGCGTCTTGTTGTGCTTCTTCGTTTAGTAGGTAAGTATGCTTCCACGCACTCAAACAAGAATCCAGCTCCGATTCAAGTAACGGGATTTGGGTCTCTACCAACCGCATCGCATCATCGCTCCAAGGCTTGGAATAAGGGAGATGGTCGAACGAATCGCACGGCGCGATACCGTCCCCGCCCCAAGTAACGTCCACCCCGCATAGTGTGGGAGTCCCATCCAAATCCCGAATACAGATCTCCAAAGTGACGCAATTCGGTTCAGGGTTTGCGCTGTCTTGGCGGTAGCAATTAATGAATGCGTGGTGGCCTTGGAATTCAGTGTTGCCACCGACCGACCCCGAGCCTACGACGATCCTGAATTCAGGGTGTCTCGACCTTATTGCGTTCGCAATGATCTCGAATCTCGGCAAGCACTCCGACTCAAGTTGGGCTATGATCTCAGAGCGCTTCATTTTTAGCACAACGTATAGGCCATCCACGGCGGGAAAGGAAGCCTGAATTCAAACTGGAGCGTTACCCGCCGTTGGATGTGCCGGCTTGTTGAACTAAGCCGCTCCGCGGCAGCAATTTCCGGCTGATATCTTCGGTGGCTTTGGGGAGTTGAGTGACTGGATGGCTGCGGGGCTGGCTGT
>JAYTLR010000042.1:0-17521 GCA_043729195.1 Akkermansia sp. | reverse complement strand
GTTGAGCGGCAGGACGCCCATGCCGATGAGGTTGGAGCGGTGGATGCGCTCGAAGGACTTGGTGACCACGGCGGAGACGCCGAGCAGGCGGGTGCCCTTGGCAGCCCAATCGCGGGAAGAGCCCATGCCGTAGTCGTCGCCGCCGATGATGATCAGCTTGGCGCCGTCGGCCTGATAAGCCATCGAAGCGTCGTAGATAAAGGTCGGCTTGGCACCTTCGAGCGCTTCGATGGCGGTGTCCGGCGCGGAGACTTCCGCATCGCCAAAATACTGGGTGTAGCCGCCTTCAATGCCGGGGCACATCAGGTTCTTGATCCGGACGTTGGCGAAGGTGCCGCGGGTCATCACGCGGTCGTTGCCGCGGCGCGCGCCGTAGGAGTTGAACTCGGCTTTCTCCACGCCGTTTTCGATGAGGTACTTGCCGGCCGGCGAGGTCGCCTTGATCGAGCCGGCCGGCGAGATGTGGTCGGTGGTGACGGAGTCGCCGAAGATCCCGAGCGGGCGGGCGTTGAGGATGTCGCCGACCACGGTCGCGCCACCGTCGAAGAAAGGCGGAGACTGGATGTAGGTCGATTTTTCATCCCACGCGTAGGTCGCGCCGGTGCTGCCGGAAACCTCGGCCCACTTGGGATTGGCGGAGTCGAGGTCGCCGTAGAGTTTCTGATAGACGGAGGGCTTGAGCGCGGCGGCGAGCTGCTCCTTCACTTCGCCGTGGGTCGGCCAGAGGTCCTTGAGGAAGACGGGGTTGCCGTTCGAGTCATTGCCGAGCGGCTCGGTGGTCAGGTCGAGATCGACGCGGCCGGCGAGGGCGTAGGCGACGACCAGCGGCGGGCTCATCAGGAAGTTCGCCTTGATCGAACCGTGGACGCGGGCCTCGAAGTTGCGGTTTCCGGAAAGCACCGAGGCGCAGACCAGGTTGCCTTCGGCGATGGCACCTTCAATCGCGGGATGGAGCGGGCCGGAGTTGCCGATGCAAGTCGTGCAGCCGTAGCCGACGGTCTGGAAGCCGAGTTGGTCGAGCTCGGTTTGCAAGCCGGTCGCTTCGAAGTAATCGGTGACAACCCGCGACCCGGGGGCCAGCGAGGTTTTCACGAACGGTGCGACCGTCAGGCCGAGGGCATTGGCCTTCTTCGCCACCAGGCCCGCGGCGATCATCACGCTCGGGTTGCTGGTGTTGGTGCACGAGGTGATCGCGGCGATCAAGATCGAGCCGTGGCCGAGCTCGAGGTCGAGCGGACCGCCGGAGAAGAGGTCGGGATCGACGGCGTCGGAGGTCGGGCGGTTGGAGACCATTTCGGTCTCGTTGCGCGGGCCGCCTTCGAAGGCCTCGTGCTTGCTGTCGGTGGAGAGCAGCGAGTCGATCGAAACGCCGGCTTTCTCACGCATCGTGAGATTCACCCGGCGGTCGCGCTGGTCGGCGGCGAGGCCGAAGCCGCCGGCGGAGACGGGCGCGGTGAAGAGCGTGTCGAAGGACTCGCGCAGGGCGGTGACGTCGATCCGGTCCTGCGGGCGCTTGGGGCCGGCGACGGCCGGGACGATGGTGGCGAGGTCAAGCTCGAGCAGGTCGGTGTATTCGCAGTCGCCCTTGTCGGGGATGCCGAACAGGCCCTGGGCCTTGTAGTAGTTTTCGACCGTGGCGCAGAGTTCCTCGGAGCGGCCGGTGCCGCGGAGATACGCGATGGTTTCCTCGTCGACCGGGAAGAAGCCCATGGTCGCGCCATACTCGGGTGCCATGTTGGCGATGGTCGCGCGGTCCGGAAGCGAAAGGGCGGCCGCGCCGGGGCCGTGGAATTCGACGAACTTGCCGACCACGCCGTGCTTCCGCAGGACCTGGGTGATCCGCAGCGTGAGGTCGGTGGCGGTCACGCCTTCCTTCAACTCGCCGGTGAGGTAAACCCCGACGACTTCCGGGACCAGGAAGGTCACCGGTTGGCCGAGCATCCCGGCTTCCGCCTCGATGCCGCCGACGCCCCAGCCGACGACGCCGAGGCCGTTGATCATGGTGGTGTGCGAGTCGGTGCCGACCAGCGTGTCGGGATAATAGACGCCGTTCTTTTCAAGCACGCCCTTCGCGAGGAACTCGAGATTCACCTGGTGGACGATGCCGATCCCCGGCGGCACCACGGAGAAGGTTTCGAAGGCCTGCTGGCCCCATTTGAGGAATTCGTAGCGCTCGCGGTTGCGGATGAACTCGATCGCCATGTTGCGGTCCAGAGCAAGCTGGGAGCCGGCGAAATCGACTTGCACGGAGTGGTCGACGACCAGGTCGACGGGCACCAGCGGCTCGATCTTTTCCGGGGCGGCGCCGCGCTTCACGGCGGCATCCCGCATCGCGGCGACGTCGACCAGCAATGGTACGCCGGTGAAGTCCTGGAGGACGATTCGGGCGACCGTGAAGGGGATCTCATACTCGCCGGGTGCCTTCGCGTTGTAGTTGGCGAGGTTCACCACGTCCTTTTCCGACACCTTGCGGCCGTCAACGCAGCGGAGGACGGACTCCAGCACGATGCGGATGGAAACCGGCAATTTCGCGAGATTCGGGAAGCCTTGTTCGGCGAGGGCGGGGAGGGAGTAAAACTTGCCTTCGGCTCCGGAGCCGGTGGTGAAAGTGCGGAGGGTATCCATGATCGGTGGGCGGAAATCGGGACGGGTCGAATGCAGCGCTTTTTCGCTGCGGGCGGGAGGTTAGGAAGCGACGGGCAAATGTCAAAAAGGTTCCCCGGGGCGAGGAGGGCTTGCCGCGACGGGCGATTCGGCGAAAGTGCGCCCCAGACCATGAGCCTGCCCGCCAACCTCGTCACCATCCATCCGTATTTCAAATCCCATCCCGGCAAAGGGGAGCAGGTGGAATGCCTGCTGAAAAAGTTCGTCGACCAGACGCGCGGCGAGCCGCTCTGCCTGTTCTACGAGTTTACGACCCTCGACGACCAGGTCTTCTGCCGCGAAGGCTACGCCGGGGCCGCCGGGGTGCTGCACCACTTGGAGAACGTCGGGACCATCCTCGGTGAAATGCTCACGCTCGCCGATCTGACCCGCCTGGAGTTCCACGGGCCCGCGGAAGAGATCGACCAGCTCCGCGGACCACTCGGCCACTTGAATCCGGCCTGGTTCGTGCTTCACTCTGGACTGGAACGCTGAGATTGCTACGCGATCCCGTAATTCAAAGCTCTGGGCTTTGACCGGGATCTATGGTTGATTTCAGCGGGTTCGAGCCTTCGCCCCCTGAAAATCAGCGCGCCCCGGCTACCTCGCTGGCGCGACCGGCCCCCCCACCGGATACCATGACGACCCCCCTCCCCCACTTTTTGACCAGCCTGCTATTGCTCGCCGGAGCCTACGAGGCATGCGCGGAGCGGACGAAAGTCCTCATCATCGAGGGTGCCAGCAACCACGACTGGCAGGAGCGCAAGGATGTCCTGACCGCGATTCTTTCGCGCGACGGCACGCTGGACGTCGCCGTCAACATTACGCCCGGCGCGGCCTCGGACCCGGGCTGGGCGACCTGGTCACCGGACTTTTCGCAGTATGATGTCGTGCTTTCCGGCTACAGCAACAGCGCCGGCGGCGAACCTCGCTGGCCGGCGGCGGTCGAGACGGCCTTTGCCAATTATGTGAGCACCGGCGGCGGTTTCGTGGCGTTTCACGAGGCGGCGAACTCCTTCGTCGATTGGCCGGCCTACAACCAAATGCTCGGCCTGCGCTGGAACGAGGCCAGCGTTGGCACTGCGGTGCAAATCGCGGCCAACGAAAGCCTGATCCTCCACCCGCCCGGCCAACCCGGACCGGGGGCCTACACCAGCCACGGGCCGAATTCGAACGTGCTGGTCAAGCGCCTCGGCAACCACCCGATCCACGCCGGCCTGCCGACCTCTTGGCTGGCCGCGAACCTCGAAGTCTGGCGCTACCCGCGCGGCCCGGCCAACAATCTAACCGTGCTTTCCTACGCCAAAGACCCGGAAACCCAGCTCCAGTTCCCGGTCGAATGGACGGTCAGCTACGGCAGCGGCCGCGTCTATGCCTCCAGCTACGGCCACATCTTCCCCGGCGACGTCGAGCCCGCCGGGATGCGCTGCGCCGCCTTCCAGGAAACCCTGGTCCGCGCGGTGAAGTGGTGCGCCGGGGTCACGCCGCCGGCCACCGTTCCCTCCGACTTCCCCACGCCCACCGCGATCTCGCTGCGCGCCCATGCCGAGGGCATCAGCGGCTTCGGCGGGCCCAAGCCGGTCGCGCCTTTCTCCAACGGCGCCTTGCCGCCCCTCTCGATCGTCCCGACCGGCGTGGTGGTGCAGGAGGCCTTCCCCGCGCTAAATTGGGAATCGCCGATCGAGGCGAAACCCTGGCCCGGGCAGCCGGGGCAGTTGATGGTCGTCGAAATGGACGGCCGCGTTTTCAAGCTGGCCGACAACGACGCCGCGACCACCCGCAGCGAGGTGCTCACCATCACCGACCGCGTCTGGTACCTCAACTGGGACGTCGGCGCTCCCACCCACAAGCACGGCGGCATCATCTCGACCGCCTTCCACCCGCAGTTCGGCACCGGCGCGGGCAAGGACTACCTCTACGTGTACTACACCCACCACCCGGCGAACGACTCGCCCGACGCCGCGGTCGACAGCAACAACCCCTTCTACAACCGCCTGTCCCGCTTCACCTGGAACGGCAGCGCCTTCACTCCGGGCAGCGAACAGATCCTGCTCCACCTCAACGACATCGCCAAGGGCCACGAGGGCGGCGGGATGGCCTTCGGCAGCGACGGCTTCCTCTACCTGGCCTTCGGCGACGGCGGCGACGAAAGCAACAATGCCATCGAGGACACCCAAAAACTCAACGAACGCGCGCGCTCCGGTGTCTTCCGGATGGATGTCAATCTGCAAGGCGGTGCCGTCAGCCATCCGATCCGCCGCCAACCCGCGGGTGCCGGCTCTTACAGTGCGAACTACTACATTCCTAAAACCAATCCCTGGGCCCAGCCCCACGTCGGCGGCACGGCTTCGGTGTTGGAGGAATTCTACGCGATCGGCCTGCGCGAGCCCCACCGGATGAGCTTCGACCCGGCGTCCGGGTTCTGGATCGGCGATGTCGGCGCGGGGCTGTTCGAGGAGGTCGATCTGATGGACGCCCCCGGCCTGAATTTCCAATGGATCTACAAGGAAGGAAGCGGCAACGGCTACGGCCCGGTGCCAAGCCCGATCCTCGGCACCGAGCGCGCGCCGATCCACGACTACGGCCACGGCATCGGCAACTGCATCATCGGCGGCCACGTTTACCGCGGCAGCGCGATGCCCTTCCTCCAAGGCAAATACCTCTTCGGCGACAACGGCACCCAGCTCGTCTACGCGCTCGAGTTCAATCCCGTCACCAAGGCGAAGATCGGAGTCCAACAGATCACCCAGGGCCGAGCCGGTGGCATCTGGGAAGGCATCAGCTCCTTCGGCATCGACTCCGCCGGCGAGCCGCTGCTGCTCCAGCTCGGAGCCGGTGTGAACGGTGCCGCGCAGATCTCCCGCCTCAAGCCGGCCGGCGCTCCCGGCGGCGGTACCTGGCAGTATCCGCCGCTGCTTTCACAGACCGGTGTCTTCACCAATGTCCCGGCGCTGACGCCCGCGCCATCGATGATCCCCTACGACGTCAACATGCCGTTGTGGAGCGCCGGACTGGCGAAGAAGCGCTGGGTGATGATCCCCAACGACGGCGTCGCCAACACGCCCGCCGAACGCATCACCTACAGCGAGGACGGTAACTGGCAGCTCCCGATCGGCAGCGTCTTCGTGAAACATTTCGCCCGCCCCGACAACAACGCGCCGCTCGAGACCCGCCTCATGGTCCACGGCACCGACGGTTGGGGCGGCGTGACTTACAAGTGGCGCGCCAACGGGACCGAGGCCGACTTGTTAGAAGAAGGCGGCGAGGAAGTGCTGACCATCGGCAGCGACACCTTCGACTACCTCTATCCCTCCCGCGCCCAGTGCAATCTCTGCCACACCCCGGTCGCCGGCCCGGTGCTCGGCTTCCGTACCCGCCAGCTCCACCGCGACCTCGCCTACCCCGGCGGCGGCACCGCAAACCAGATCGAGTCGCTCAGCGTCGCCGGCTTCATCAACCCCGCCCTCACCGTCGAAGACCTTGCCGGTGTCCTGACTTCCTCCGACAAGGACAGCCCCGCGGTCAGCGACGAGCACTGGGTGCGCTCCTACCTCGACAGCAACTGCTCCCACTGCCACCAGCCCGGCGGCAGCTCGCGCGCCTCCTTCGACGCCCGACTTTCCACCCCGCTGGCGAACCAGGCGATCGTCTGCGGCCCTGTCATCGACGGCCTCGGCGCGCCCTCGCCCGCGGTCGCCAAGCCCGGCAGCTACGAGAACTCGGTCATGCTCCTGCGCATGAACACGATCGACGAATGCTGCTCCATGCCGCCGCTCGCCAAGGGCATCGTCGACAGCGAAGCCGTCATCCGCGTCGCCGACTGGATCCTCGGCATGAATGCGGACTCCTGCACGAAAACACAGAGCTTCTACGGCGGCGGCAGCCTCGGCACGAACCCGCCGGCGGCGGACAGCCTCGACACCTGGCGCTCGAACCTCGTCATTGATGAAGACAACATCTTCACCAACACCACCGGCGCGGCCCTCACCCTCCAGCTCGACCGCTTCACCTTCAAAGCCGGCCGCACCGGCGATCCGGTCACGCCCTTCGTGGTGAAGGTCAACGGCAACAACAACTTCACCGTCCGCGCCGTCGGCACGCCGCGCACCACCTATGCCGTCGGTGAAAACGACCTGCCCTTCTCCGACGCGGCCGCCTTCCTCATCGTTGCGCCCGGGGAAGCGATCGCCATCGGCTTCCTCGATGCCAATCCGAACGGGTCCGGCGGGACCCAGCAAAGCATCGTCACTTATCAAAGCGGCACCACCGAGATCTGGCACACCGGCGGCACCGCCGACAACCACAACGGCTCCGTCACCGTCGGCCTCGCCCCGGTCGCCGGCAACACCACGGTCACCAACCAACTCCGCGACTACGACTTCGGCGTGAGTTATCTCGTCATCGAATACCAGGCGGGCAACGGCCTTCAGGTCGTGCCGGGCTACAGCGTCGATGGCGCGAACTCGAACCTCGTGATCAACGAGACCGACGTCTTCACCAACAACACGGCCAACCCGATGACCGTGACCGTCGAGCGCTTCCGCTTCCACGCCTCGCGACAGGGTGATCCCGTCACGCCCTTCCTCGTGCGGGTGAACACCAACAACGACTTCACCGTGGTGGCGATCGGCGCCACCCGCACCGCTTACGCCCTCGGCAACAATGATTTTCCCTTCGCCGCCGCCCAGGTCCGCCTGATCATCGCGCCCGGCGAAACCGTCGCGCCGGGCTTCGTCGACGCCTATCCCGACGGCACCGGCGGCAGCGGTCCCGGCGTCGTCTCGTACGAATACAACGGCACCGACCAGATCTACTACAGTTACGACGTCACCAACGTCGCCAGCAGCATCGCCCTCGGACAGACCCCGGTTTACAAAGGCTATCAGCTCACCAACCTGACGCGGAACTACTACTTCTCCGTTTCGCTCGGCTTCGGCGGCAAGGAGGACGAGGACGCCGACGGCCTGCCGGACAAGTGGGAACTCGCCTGGTTCCCGACGCTTGCAACGCTGGGCGGTGGCACGTCCGATTACGATCGCGATGGCATGAGCAACGCCGACGAGCTGGAAGCCGGCACCGACCCGACCGACGCGTCGAGCGTGCTTGTGGCGCTCGGTCTAACACCCGGACCCTCGGGCACCACGGCGGTCGCCACGGTGAAGACCGTGCCCGGCCGCTTTTACCAGATCGAGGCCTCCACCACCCTCCAAGGCTGGACCGTCGCCGGCACCTGGAAAGCCGCAAGCTGGCCCACGACCAGCACCGCCTTCAGCATCCCGCAGAACCTCCTGCCGCCCGGCTTCGGACAAAAGCTCTTCGTCCGCGTCTCGCCCGGTGCCGGGAATTGAGCCCGCCGGGACCGCTGGTCTTCAGACCGGCTCGAATTCCGGAACCGCGGACGACGGACGTAGCGCTTCCCCCGGGACCGCTGGTCATCAGACCGGCTCGTCAGCGGGTCGCCTTGCCCAACCGCACCTCTTGTGGATCGGCCCGGCTGCTGGTTCCCGGTCAATCAAAGGAAGCCAAACCTTCTTGACAGTGTTACACGCCACCTGTAACACCTGCCACACCCTGCCGATGCTCCCCTTCTCCTTCCAGCTCCGCGACGGCGAACCGGTCTCCGACCAGATCGTCCGCGCCGCGCACCGCGCCCTCGCCAGCGGCGAGCTGCGGGAAGGCGATCTCTTTCCCTCGGTCCGCGTCCTCGCCCAGGAACTCCGGATTTCCCCCACCACCGCCTTCAAGGTCGTCCAGGAACTTAAGGACCTCGGCTTCCTCGTCAGCCGCCCCGGCATCGGGATGGTCGTCCAAGCCCCGCAGCTCCCGTCGCTCGACCAACGCCTCGCCCTGATGGAGCCCTCTGCCCGCCGCTTCCTCGACGAGGCCCGCGCGCTCCACCTCACGGCCGATGACCTCGAACTCCTGCTCCGCCGCCTCCAAAACCCCGAATCCTGAGACTTCACCGACCCCATGATCACCATCCGCGGCCTTAAAAAACGCTTCCGGGGCACCGACGCCCTCCACGGCGTCGACCTCGATGTCCCCACGGGAAAAGTCACCGCTTTCCTCGGCCCGAACGGCGCCGGCAAGACGACGACCATCAAGTGCGCGATGAACTTGTTAGAGCGCGACGCCGGCAGCATCGAGGTCCTCGGCTGCGATCCCCGCGCGCTGAAGCCCGAGCACTGGCAGCGCATCGGCTACGTCTCGGAAAACCAGAAGATGCCCGGCTGGATGACCGTCCCGCAACTGCTCGACTACGTCCGCCCGATGTATGGAAAGCACTGGGACCGCGACTTCGAGAAGAAGCTGCTCGCCGAGTTCGACCTGCCCTTGAAGACGAAGCTTCGCTCGCTGTCCCGCGGTCAGGCGATGAAAGCCGCGCTGGTCTCCAGCCTCGCCTACCGTCCGCAGCTCGTGGTGCTGGACGAACCCTTCTCCGGCCTCGACCCGCTGGTCCGCGACGAATTCCTCACCGGTCTGTTGGAGCTGACCGAGACCGAAGGCTGGACCGTCTGGATCTCCTCGCACGACATCGAGGAAGTCGAGCGCTTCGCCGACCGCGTGGCCATCCTCAACAACGGCCGCATCGACCTGCAGGACGATGTCGAAGCCATCCAGTCCCGCTTCCGTGCCGTCGAGCTGGTGCTTGAAAACGAGATCCCCGTTCCCGCCGGCCTGCCGCCGCAGTGGCTGAACTTCCAGATCAAGGGCCGCGCCGCGCGCTTCACCGATTCCAACTACGACAAGTCCCGTAGCAGCGCCGACTGCCAGTCCCTCCTCCCCGGCGTCCTCAGCCGCCAGGTCCGCCCGATGAACCTCCGCGAGATCTTCGTCGCTTTGGCGAAGTCGTATCGCGGGCAACGCGAGCCGAAGCCATGACCGCCGCCGTCTTCCGCACCGAATTCCGTCGCGCCCTGCCGTTGCTGCCGTGGTTGTTGGCGGCGCACGCCATCACGCTCGGCTTGCGCACCCGCTGGTCGGACGAAGTGACACCGCAGCTTGCGGGCATCGTTGAGTGGGCCACCTGGTCGCTGGCGCTGCTGGTCCTGGTCGGAAGCATTTGGCAAGACTCGCCATCGCGTCCCGAACGCTTCCTCGCCACCCGGCCGATGGCTCCGAAGCCGCTGTTCTTCGCCAAGCTTGCGGCGCTGCTGCTGATGGTCGCCTTGCCCTTCGTCGCGGTCGAATCCGGTGCCTTGCTTAGGGCGGACCAATCCGCAAGCATCCTGTTCCTTGGCACCGCCCAGACCGCCCTCTTCGCCGGGGTGGCGGTGCTGGCGGCCTTCCCCCTGGTCGGTTTCTGGCGGAGTGCCCCCGTCGCGTTCAGCGGACTCGGCGTCGCGTTCTTCGCCGGGGCTCTGGTCGTCCGCTTGTTCGGCAATCACCCTTTGAACGCCAACGGCCCGCGCTGGCTCGGAATCGACCTCCTGCTCACTCCTCCGGTCCTGCTCATCTCGCTGGCACTGGCCGCATTCCTTTCCGCAATCTCACTGCGGCTGCTCCGCCGCCGACCGGGCACCCTGCTCCGGATCGCGGTTTTCACCGCCGGCATCTGCCTCGCCCTGCAAGGCGCGCTTGTTCTGAGAACCCGGCCTCAAACTTCGGGGTCCGCCGAGAAAGCTGCGCTCGTCTCGCTCAAATACACCCCCCTCCAATTCGCCGAAGGTTGGGGAACCCGCCTTGAGATCACGCCGCCATCGGAACTGAAGGATGCCTCGGTGGTCCGAATCCGACAGTTCACCCGGATTCGCGTCAACGGCCGGGATGCCTTGCGCTGGTCCACCCCGTGGGCAGGCCAGAATGAGGGCTCGATCCAGAGCCATCCCATCCAGCATGCCCTGCGGCAGCATCTTGGCCCCACTGTCCAACTGCCCGATGCTTACCATCCCGAAGACGAGCCCGCCACGGCGCTGATCGACGACGTTTATCCGCCGGATCCCCCCATTGAAATCACGGTCCAGATCAAGGAGACGAACTACCGCTGGCAAGTGGTTGCCGACCTGCCGATGCACGTCGGCGCCACGGCGGCCCACAGCGAACACCGCTGGCGCGTGCGCCACATCTCCGAAATTCCAAACTACAGCGGTCGAGCTGGATTGTCGGTGTCCTTTGTCGAAACCTTCCCGAACCTCTGGATGGGAAAACACCCGGCAACGGGAACGAATCCGCACTACCGCGACCTAGCTCTCCTCCTGAACCCCACGACCGGCGAACTGCGGTGGATGCAGCTATACGCCGGATTCCCTTCGGGTAGAGCTCTGCGCGAAAGCCTTGTTAGCAGCAAAAACACTTGTTCGCTCTTCCCGGAAGACCCCTTCGAGATGATCCGGACGGGGAACCAGATCCGGGAGGTCAACTGGTCGTCCGCCCACCGCTTGCTGATTCTTCGCCTGACGGAGGAGAAGACGGTCCACCACGATTGGCGTAGCAACGGGCCGGTCCTCTATCCGTCTGAGTGGCTGCGCCTGCCCTACATCGATTCGCTGAAGTCCGTCGGCTCGATCGACCCGCCGCTGGTCACCGCGGCCGATGCCGCCGCGGTCGCTCGCGACGGACTGGGATGGCTGGCCGAGGATCTCCTCTTCAAAGACCCCGCTGCCAAGGTGCTCACGGAAGAAGAATGGATCGCCTTCTCGCGGCTTGAGCCTTCGGCCCAGCGCTTCCGCAAAATGGCCGCGGGATTCGTCTCGCGACCGGTCCTCGAGCGGGAAGTCGACAAGTGGCTTGCCGGCGATTCTGTCCGCTTTCCGCTTCCGCATCGCTTTCCACATTCCGCCATCGAGCCCATGCTCGAGCTCGCGCTGGCCCGCGGACGCGCCGATGCTCCGCGGTGGCTGAAGGAAGCGATCACCCGCAAGCAGGAGGACGATGCGAACTACCACGCCGTCTGGGTGGTGGAACCGGTTCGCGATGCGTTTGTCATTCCGGCCGGACTCAAGGGCCATGCCGAGGTCGTGGACTGGTTCATGGCGCAGAACCCCGCCGCTTTCGTGTTCGATCCGGCCTCCGGCAAATACCAACTCCGCTAGATCATGCCGCTTTCCCACGCCACCCGTATCCTGACCGCGCTGACGCTTCTGGCCTTCCCGTGGATTTTCGTCTGGCTGGACGAAGAGGGCGGGCGGAAGTCGGGCATCATGACCGGCGTCTCGCTGTCCCTGCTGGTCGCGGCGGTTTTCCTGCTGATCCGGGATGGCTCGGCGTTCGACGACCGGGCCTTTCACCGCACCCGGCCCGGCGGCGAAAGGCGCGCTTTCCACCACATCTCGGGCATCCTGCTGGGGATGGTCGTCGTCGTCTCGTTGATGCCCGCGATACGCTGCCTCTATTTCCATCTGGGAGTCCGCGCCGCGATGCAGGGAGCCGTGGTGGCCTTCGTGCCGATGCTGCTGGTGACCGCCGCCCTCGCCACCGGTTTCACCCTCGCGCTGCAACGCGGCCGCAGTGCCAAGGTCGTGGTGGTGACGCTGATCGCGATCCCCGCGGCCCTCTACCTCGCGCCGGCCGCGGTGCCGGGCCTTTACCAATTCCTTGGACCCTATGGGCCGGGCCATTGGCCATCCGAGCTGACCTGGTGGGGCGTGGTGGGAGCGGCGGGATTCTGCGCCTCCTGGTGGATGGCGGCAGCACGACGGCGCTGGATCACGGGCTTGATGCTCGCTGGAGTCACCGCGGCTTCCCATCCCGTCTTGCGGTCCAAAGGAGCCGTGATCCGGCCCGGGGAAATGCCGGTGGTGCCCGTGAAGCTCATCCGACTTCCGGGATTCGCGGAGGACCCGGCGATCGGCCGAAGCTTCGCCTCGCGCAACATGGACGAGTGGGAAAAAAGCTATCGCCGGGTGGAAGGTCGCATGATCGCCGAGGGTCTTCGGGATGATGAATTTGTTGCCGTGTCCGGTATCATCGAAGGACGACCGTACATTCGGCTAGGCCTCGGCCACTTCAGCGAAAGGGGCAGCGGGTGGAGCTCTGGACACGGGATCTTGCGGGCAAGCGATTCCCGCTTCGACAGTGGCCATCAATCATTGCTCGCACATCTGAAAAGTCGCCTTCCGGGCAACCCGACCGTTTCAGGACACCTCTGGGACATGGATTACAAGAACGTCGTTGCAATCCAAGATGGCCGGGAGTTTCCGGATCTCGACACCATCGACTGGAACATCAACGGGGCGCTATTCCGCATCGAAACCCTCGGTTCCTTTCCGGTTGCTGAACAAGGAAACCATCCGCTTCAGCGAGGTGGCGTCGCACGGGTGTGGCCGATCCGGAAGAGCCTCCACGGGATTTCCTTGGCATTCCGCCTGATCGCACCCCATCAGACCGAACCGGCCGTCGGCTATCGGCTGGGAGAGTTTTGGAGCGGACCTTATCGGACGGAGTACCAAACCTGGATGTTCTTGGTGAATGAGAGTCAGACGAAGGCAGTCCTGCTGTTTGATCGTCCCGGCTATGCTGCCCGAGCTTTCGGATCGGAGTGGCGCAATTGCGCTGTCACGCTGCATGCCCCACGGTCGGCCGATGCACCGGATTTCACCCCCGAGGAGGTCCTGAAATCCCGGCTCTATCTCTTCGAAAGCCGTCCGCTCGGCAGAGTCCAAGCAACTCTGCCTGCCGCGAAATGACTTCCGGGGAGTGACAACCGAACCAGACGAGAATTTAAGTTAGTCTTCCGATAGTCCGCCGATAGTCCGCCAGGCAATCAGTTGAATTCTCGGAACTACACAGCCACAAGCTTCTGATTTCCAGGATTTAAGAATCTCCCCTCTCACACCCGATTTGGGGCGGACCACCGGAGTCCCCAAGGACTTCTTGCCTTCGGGGCAGACGCTTTGCTCGGCTGGCAACGAACTGCCTTCCCGGGCAATTCGCCGCCGGGGTGGTGAACTCGACCGCCCCCGCAGCCAAAGCGATGTCATGCCATCGCACTCCATATCGGCGTCCCATCACGACCCAACCTCCCCGGTTGATGTCCCGCCTCCGACCGCTCATGCTCTCCCCCCGATGACCATCCCCGACCCCGCCGCATGGGCCCGCGCTTTGAGCGGGCCGGTCACCTTCCAGGGCGATGCCCATGGCAAGCTGGCGCGGCTCGCGCGGCCGGGGCATCCGGTGGTGCAGGTCGGCGATCTGGGCGCGGGCTTTGTGTCGGCAAAGGACTTCCGCGAGAACGTCACCCACCGCGAGGACTTCCGATTCGTCCGCGGCAACCACGACGACCCGGCGATCTGCCGACGCAATCCACGCTACCTCGGCGATTGGGGCGGCGGCGGGGCGATGTTCTGGGTGTCCGGCGCATGGAGCATCGACCGCGCCTGGCGGATGGAAGGCCGCGACTGGTGGCCGGATGAGGAATTGGACGCGGCGCAGATGCGCGATGCCTTCGATGCCTATGCCGGGGCCCGGCCGCGGCTGATGATCACCCACGAAGGCCCGGTCTGCCTTTTCGACGCCGGCGGACCGATGCAAATCCGCGGCTACGAGAGCTCCGCCACGGCATCACTGCTGCAAGCAATGCTCGACCTGCACCGGCCGGAAGCGTGGATCTTCGGCCATCATCACGTGAGCCGGGATTTCTATCTGAAGAAGACCCGCTTCCGCTGCCTGGCCGAGTTGGAGACCTTGCAGGTGGAGTTCGACGGAGCTGGATCGTTTTCATGGTAGCAACCTTTTTGGGGTGAAGACCCCATGGTCCGCAGCCCGTGTCGCCTCGATGATCTCAAGCTATATGAGATTCTTCACTTTCATTTTCGGCATCTTGATTCTGATCGGCGGGCTTGCGTGGGGTGCGATCGAATTGGGCGCACCACAGTTATGGGTGATGATCGGGTCCACGATTATCCTTGGCCTCGGAATCGTCGCAGGTGCGAGTCGAACCCGGGGTCAGCGGCAATCCGGCGACGTGACGGTGGTGCGGGCCGATGATAAACTTTGAACGTGATGCGAGAAAGGAGCTTGCCCCCGGCGGAGCGCGGCGACGGGCTGACGATGCATCCACGCGACCTGTTTCAACTGCTGAAAACCGCCGCTTCCGATTGGGTTGAGGACGGCGCGATGCGCCTCAGTTCCTCCCTGGCCTACTACGCCATCTTTTCGCTCGCGCCGTTGCTCGTGATCGTGATCTCGATAGCCGGGCTGGTGTTTGGGGAGGAGGCGGCGCGCGGGCAGCTTTCGCAGCAGATCGCCACGCTTGCGGGGAAAGGTGCGGGCGAGGCCATTCAGTCGGCGGTTCAATCCGGCGGTGCACACCCATCGACGGGCGTCTTGGCGACAGTCATCGGCACGGCGCTGCTGCTCTTTGGCGCCTCCACAGTGTTTGCCGAATTGAAGGACGCGTTGAATACTATCTGGGGCGTGGCTGTGAAACCGGGACGCCCGTTTTTCACGCTGGTGCACGACCGCTTTTTCTCGTTCTCAATCGTGCTGGCCATCGGATTTCTTCTGCTCGTTTCCCTTGTCATCAGCGTCCTCCTTGCCGCATTGGGCCACTACATGAGCGGCCGGTTCCAGTTCCCGCCTGTGGTCTGGCAGGCGGGGGACTTCGTCATTTCGTTCGCGGTCATCGGCGGGCTCTTTGCAATGATCTTCAAGCTATTGCCCAATGTGAAGCTCCGCTGGCGCGATGTGTGGCTGGGAGCAGTGATGACTTCACTACTTTTCACTCTCGGCAAATTCGTCATCGGCTACTATCTCGCGACGAGCAGCATCGCCTCCAGCTTCGGCGCGGCAGGTTCGGTCGTGATCGTGCTCGTGTGGATCTACTACTCCGCCTGCATTCTATTCTTTGGCGCAGAGATCAACAAAGGTTATGTGCGTAAATTCGGCCCCGGGATTATACCTAACAGCCGTGCCGTGCTCATCGATGATTTGCTACGCGCGAGATTGGGAGTATCCGCCGCCACCGTCGCAGCCGCATCGGCACCGCCCGCCATCCCGGTGCCCGAAGAGCCTCCATCCGAGAAGTGACCGTCGTGCCGTGGACTGCAAACACGGGCTCACGCCATCCGCTCCCCTTGATGGAATACGGTCCGCCAATCGACCTTCGCGGTGAGGATCATCAGCAACGCCAGCGTGAGCACCGAGACCACGGCCAGGGTGATGCCGGTCAGCCCGTCGAAGAAGAACGAGAGGCTGAAGAGCATCAGGTAGATGAGTTGCGCCGGTACGGCGACGCGGAACAGCAGCTTACCGCCGACCGCGCGGAGGTAGCCGGCGACCAGCAGCAGCGAGACCGCGGCGGCGACGCCGAAGCTGGCGTAGGGATCCAACAGATCGACCAGATAGGCGAACAGCAGGTGGAAGGCGAAGAAGCCGGCGCTGACGAAGAAGACATGCATCGGATGCAATGGGATGCGTTTCAACGCGGCGACCAGCAGCACCACCGCGGTGAAGAACAGCAGCGACACCGGGGCGAACTGGACGATCCGCAGTGCGACCGGTCCGGCATTGAGGAGCTTCGGCATGTCCATCCCGATCGATGGAGCTGACAGGACATCGGGGTAGGTCCACGCGAGGTCCCAGCCTTGCGCGTCTTGCTGCCGCTGCTCGGGGGAACCGGTGCCGACCGGGAAATTGATGTCGGCGAAATTCACCCGCATCCGGAGGTCGAAGCCGGTGATGCGGCGGGCGTCGTCGAAGTGATAGTTCCACGAGTCCGTGCCGCGGGTGCGATAGGCGACATGCAGCGGGACGGATTCTCCGGCGGGCACGACCACGGCGCGGGTGACGATGCCATCGTCGGCCGCGGCGGTGGTGGCTGCCTCCTCGCCGACCTGGAAGATGAAGCCGTGCAAGCCGGCGCTGTCGGACGGCAGCGGGAACTGAAGATAGAGCGTCTGCGGGATGCGGGTGGGATTGGTGAAGACATAGTCGGCGTTGAAATCGACGGCATAGGTGCGGTGCCACAGCAGGCCGCGGCGCTTCGGTTCGGAGTCGAGCCGGACCTTCGCCTTGGTGCTCGACGGCAGCACGCTGGCGCGGCCGCCGGGCGCGTTCGGAGTCTGGTAAAAGGCTGCCGGATGCGCTTGGACCAGCGCCGGCCCCCAGACGCCGGAGACCTCGTCCTGCATCGTGCCGGTGGCGCCGCGGGTGCGCCCGGCGATGGCGGAGCCGAGGATGAACCAGCCGATGCAGGTGCAGGCAACGATGCAGGCGGAGAGGAGAAGGTGGGATGTTTTCATGGTGGCGGCGGTGGGCTGTTAGGGACGGGTGGCGCTGGAAAGATCGGCGCGCTGGTAGAAGACGGAGACGGCCGGGACTTCATCGCGGCAGAGGTTTTTCCGCAGGCGGATGGCCGAGGGCGGGTCGGCGGCGGCGAGCGAATCGCGGATCAGGTTGCCATGAACTTCGGCGCGGTAGGCAGCGGGCAGATCGATCCGCCAGTTCAGCGAGCGGATGAAGAGCGGGGTGCGCGGCAAGGCGAGCGCGAGTGTGCCGGAGACCGGGTCGAGTGCCTCGCTGGCGGCAGTGAACGAGAGCTGCAGAGAGCTCGCCTCCTTGCCGGCGGGTGGCAGCGGAATCTCGATCCGTCCCTCGCCGCGGTCCACCGGGCGGGTGTCGCGACCATTCACGGCGCAGCTCAGCAGGGTGAACCCGGCGGGGCTGTCGAAGGCGACGCGGAGCGGCTGGCGGTGTTCGATCTTCAGCAAGCCTTCGGTGAGCAGCGCACCGTCGCTCTCTTGGCGAAGCGCCCAGGTCGCCTCGGAAATGACGGCCTCCGCAGTGGCGACCAGTGGCAATTCGCGGGCCCCGAGCTCCGCGGCGTGGTCCTTGCTTTCGAGCGGAACGGTGTCCAAAGTTGAGCGGGATTTTCGGGCTCCAGCGGCTGACTGACGGGACTGACGCGACCGTGGCGAAGCCGGTAATGACTGGATCGGAA
>JAYTLR010000041.1:0-98189 GCA_043729195.1 Akkermansia sp. | reverse complement strand
CAACTGCTGTTCCTCGGTCGTCGCCCGGTGGACTTGGCCGATTTCCCCGCGCTTCAGCTGTCGTTTGATCTCCTTCGCCAGCTTCTCCGCGCCCGCCTTCGTCTTCCTGTCCTTCACCTGGCGTTGCATTCCGGGCGGCGTCCATGCCACTCTCCAAGGCCGTCCGGGAGTGGACGGGGAATAGAGCTTTACGGAGCCGAGTTCGGAGTCGAGGGGCATGCTTGGGATTCTACCCAAACACACAGAAAACACACGGATTTTTTGCCAAAATCGGCTATTTTTCGCCAATATGGCACCTTCAAAAATGGCCACAAAAAACCCGTAACAAGCTGATTTAGAGCTCGTTACGGGTGATTCTGAAATGGTGGAGGCGAGGGGAGTCGAACCCCTGTCCGAAACATCTTCTGCGCGGGCATCTACACGTTTAGCCGACGGTCTGGTATTTCGGAGAGCTTCGGCCCGTCGACGGCGTCTTCTTTCCTAGGGACCTGTTTGATCTCATCAAGGTGCCCGGTCTCCCGGCACCCTGACCAGCCTACTCATTTTCGCCGTCCCCCTCAGTAGGCGTCGGGGTTCAGGCGTGGCTGTCAATTAAGCAGCCAGTGCGAGCTCGTTAGAGTCTGCATTTATTTGTTTTGAACGGCTTTTTTAGGAGGCCAGCCGATCAACCTCCACGTGCAGCCAGCACTTCGAACATCCCGTCGAAACCGGTACGCCCCCTGTGACTGACGAACGAACCATGCCCGCGGAGGACCCGGGGTGCAAATGGAATTTCCACGGGAGGATTCCAAGGCCATGCTGCCGACACGATGAGAGTCAGCCATTACCCCGTGAAGCCCGGCCTCTTCGCCGGCGAATACCCCGGCCACCCGAGCCCGAACGTGGCAGAAACGCGGCTGCGCGAACTGGTCGGCAACGGGGTGCGCACCTTCATCGACCTGACCTCGCGGGTGGACGGCCTCACGCCCTACGAGCCGCTCTTTGTCGAACTGGACGACGATGGATCCCTCGAACTCCGACGCCACAGCTTCGAAATCCCCGATATGAACATCCCGTCCGGCCCGGACCTCATGCGCGGGATCTTGGATCTCATCCGAACCGAGCTCGATGCCGGCCGCGCCTGCTACGTCCACTGCTGGGGCGGCATCGGCCGGACTGGCACCGCCGTCGGCTGCTGGCTGCGCGAATCCGGGCTCGATCCCGACACCGCCCTGGCCCGGGTCCAGGAACTCTACGGCTCGCACATGGATCCGGGCAAACTCTCGCGCTACCCGCATTCCCCCCAGCAGCCCACGCAGGTCCGCTACGTCCGCAACTGGCCGGAGGTCTGATCGCGTCCACTCTCTCAGCTGCAAGGAACCTGCCCGATCCCCCGTTTTCGACGTGCGGAGCCCGGCAGGAATCCGCAGCTTTCCCGACAGAACAGGATCCCATCCGCCTCATGAAGCTCTTCACCCGCGACCCGGTCACCGCCCTTGCCACCCTCGTGGTCGGCATGCCTTTCTTGGTTCAAGCGGAAGATCCCTCGATCTCCTTCGCCCGCGACATCCGGCCCATCCTTTCGAATGCCTGCTTCAAGTGCCACGGCCCCGACGAGGCGGAGCGCAAGGGCGGCCCGAAAGATGGTACCGGCCTGCGCCTCGACACCGAGGAAGGCGCGCTCGAGGACATGGGCGGACGCTCCGCCGTGGTGCCGGGGCATCCGGACGAAAGCGAGCTGATCGCCCGGATCCTCGCGACAGAGGAAGACGAGATCATGCCGCCGCCGAAATCCGGCAGCCCGTTGACCCCCGCCGAGGTGAAGCTGCTCGAAGACTGGATCAAGGGCGGCGCGAAATACTCCAAGCACTGGTCCTACGAACCGCCGGTCGCGGTCGCACCGCCGAAGCCGGGCCTCCACCCGATCGATGCCTTCATCCGCGACCGCCTCGAAAAGGAAAAACTCCAGCCCCAACCGCAAGCCGACCCCGCCACCCTCGCCCGCCGCTTGTCCTTCGACCTCACCGGACTGCCGCCCTCGCCCGAGGACGTCGATGCCTTCATCAACGACCAAGCGCCCGATGCCTACGAGCGCCTCGTCGACCGCCTCCTCGCCTCCCCCGCGTATGGCGAGCACTGGGGCCGCTCGTGGCTCGACCTTGCCCGCTACGCCGACTCCGCGGGCTATGCCGACGACCCCTCGCGCTCGATCTGGGCCTTCCGCGATTACGTCATCCGTTCCTTCAACGCCAACAAGCCCTTCGACCAATTCACGATCGAACAGATCGCCGGCGACTTGCTGCCGGACCCCACCGAAGAGCAGCTCATCGCGACCGCTTTCCATCGGAACACGATGACCAACAGCGAGGGCGGCACCAACGACGAGGAATTCCGCACCGCCGCCGTGGTCGACCGCGTGAACACCACGATGGCCGTCTGGATGGGCACTTCGATGGCCTGCGCGCAGTGCCACACCCACAAGTACGACCCGATCACGCACACCGAGTATTTCAGGATGTTCGCCTTCCTGAACAACACCGCCGACGCCGACCTGCGCGACGAGGCACCGCTGCTCAGCTTCTTCAGCGAGGAGCAGAAAGCCCAGCGCGCGAAGCTCGAAGCCGCCATCGCCGAGGTGGAAGCCCGCTTTAAAAATCCCGCGCCGGCCCTGCAAGCCGCCGCCGATCAGTGGGCGAACCAGTTCCCGCTGTCACTCGAGTGGCAAGCACTCGCGCCCACGGCCTTCAAATCCAAAGCCGGCCTCGCCATGACCCGGGAAGCAGACGGCACCATCGCCGTCTCCACCTCCGCCGAGAAAGACAGCTACGTCCTCGAGATCCCCTCGCCCGCCGCGCAGAACCTCAGCGCGCTCCGCCTCGAAGCGCTGCCCCACGATTCCCTCCCGAACAAAGGCCCCGGCCACGCCGCGGGCAACTTCGTGATCACCGGCATCAAGGCGGAGGTGATACCACCCGAAAACGCGAAAGAACCGCGGGTCCGCTTCGTCCGCATCGAACTGCCGGGCAAGGACAAGCTACTCCAGCTCGCCGAAGTGCAGGTCTTCAGCCAAGGCGTCAACGTGGCGGCTCAGGGCACGGCCTCGCAAAAGTCCACCTTCGCCGACGCCACCGCCGCCCGCGCCAACGACGGCAACACGGCGGGTGCCTATGACAAAGGCTCGGTCGCCCACACCGCGGAACGCACCGAGGATCCGTGGTGGGAAGTCGATCTGAAATCCGAGCACCCGGTCAGCCGGATCGTCGTCTGGAACCGCAGCGAAGCCGCCGAACGACTCGCCGGCTTCCGCGTCGTCGCGCTCGATGCCCAACGCCAGCCGGTCTGGGAAAAATCCGGCAACCCCGCCGCCGCGGAGATCCCTTTCGCCCTCGGTGGTTCTCGCGAGATCTCCTTCGCCACCGCCTCCGCGGACTACGTGCAGCCGGACTTCGACGAAAGCCACGTGCTCTCTAACAGCCCCACGAAGCCCCGCGGTTCGCAAGCCGGCTGGGCGATCGGCGGCAGCCCCGGCGTCGCTCATTCACTCGTCCTCGCCACCGCCGCGCCGGTCGAGATTCCGGCCGGCTCCACGGTGCGGATCTCGATTGAACAGCAATCGCCCCACACCAACCACACCCTCGGCCTCTTCCGCCTGAGCAGCACCGGCCATCCCGCCGCGGCGCGCCTAACCGAGATCCCGCGCGAACTCGCCAGCATCCTCGCCTTGCCCGCCAGCCAGCGCGATGCCGCTCAAAATGCGACCCTCACCGGGCACTATCTCCGCCAGATCGCCCCGGAGATGGCTGCCGACCGCAAGGCTCTAACAGACCTGCAGCAGCAACTCGCCGCCCTCCAGCCAAGCACCGTGCCAATCCTTCGCGAGCTGCCCGAAGGCAAGCGCCGCAAGTCCCACCTCCACGTCCGCGGCAACTACCTGAGCCACGGCGACGAGGTCACCGAAGGCGTGCCGATGGCACTCTTCCCGCTGCCGGAAGAAGGCGCGAAGAACCGCCTGACCCTCGCCCGCTGGCTGGTCGATCCCGCCAACCCGCTGACCGCCCGGGTCATCGCCAACCGTTATTGGGAATCGCTGTTCGGCATCGGCATCGTACGGACCAGCGAGGAATTCGGCGCCCAAGGCGACGCGCCCACCCACCCCGAACTGCTCGATTGGCTCGCGGTCGATCTCGTCCGCTCCGGCTGGGACATCAAGCGCTTCATCCGTCTCATCGTGACCTCGGAGACCTACCGCCAGTCGTCGAAGATCGAGTCCGGCATGGCCGAGCGCGATCCCGACAACCGCCTGCTTGCCCGCGGTCCCCGCGTCCGCCTCACCGCAGAGATGGTGCGCGACCAAGCGCTCGCCGCAAGCGGCCTGCTGTCACCGGTGATGTTCGGACCCTCGGTGCGGCCGGTCCGCCCCGCGCTCGGTCTTTCCGCGGCCTTCGGTGGCGGGCTCGATTGGCAGACCAGCAGCGGCGGCGACCAGTACCGGCGCGCGCTTTACACCGAGTGGCGGCGCACCAGCCCCTACCCGTCGATGGCCACCTTCGACGCCCCGAGCCGCGAAGTCTGCACGGTCCGCCGCGACCGCTCGAACACGCCGCTCCAGGCGCTCGTCCTGCTCAATGACCCGGTCTATGTCGAAGCCGCCCAAGCGCTCGCCCGCCGCCTCACCGCCCAAGCTTCGCCGCCGGATCAGGTGATCCGCGAGGGCTTCCGCCGGGTGCTCTCGCGGCTACCTTCGGACACCGAGTTGAAGCGGCTGTTAGACCTGCGCGAGGAACTGCTCGTCGATTACCGCGCCGATCCCAAGAAGGCCGCCGAAATGGCGACCGTCCCGATCGGCCCGCTGCCGGCCGGGGCCGATCCCGCCGAACTCGCGGCGTGGACCGCGGTCGCCGGAGTCCTGCTCAATCTCGACGAAACCCTGCTCAAACGGTGACGCCCATGAACCCTCGATTCGATCATCTCCAGAACCTGACCCGCCGCCATTTCCTGCGCGACGCCGGGCAGTTCAGCCTCGGCGCCATCGCCCTGCAGGCGCTCGCCCAGGGCAGCCCGCCGGCCGCCAGCGACAATCCCCTCGCCGCCCGGACCGCGCCGGGACCGGCCAAGGTAAAGCGCGTGATCTACCTCCACATGTCGGGCGGACCGCCGCACCTCGATCTCTTCGACTACAAGCCGGAGCTGGTGAAGCGCGACGGTCAGGACGCACCCGACCAGTTCGTCAAAGGCAAGACCTTCGCCTTCACCGCCGGCACGCCGAAGCTGATGGGCACGCCGCGCACCTTCAAGCAGCACGGCAAGGGCGGCATCTGGATGTCCGACGCGATCCCGAACTTCCATGGCATCGCCGACGAGATGTGCGTGATCAAGTCGATGTACACCGACCAGTTCAACCACGCCCCGGCCGAGCTGCTGCTCTACACCGGCTCGCCGCGACAAGGCCGGCCGTCGATGGGTTCATGGGTGACCTACGGCCTCGGTTCGGAAAATGAGAACCTGCCCGGCTTCGTCGTGCTGATCAGCAGCGGCGTGCAACCGAGCGGCGGCCAGAGCTGCTGGGGCACCGGCTTCATCCCCTCGGTCTTCCAGGGCGTGCAGTGCCGCTCGAAGGGCGACCCGGTGCTTTACGTCGGCGATCCTCCGGGGATGGACCGCGCGCTGCGCCGCAAGACGCTCGATGCCCTCCGCGATCTCAACCAGGAGCAAGCAAGCCAGCTCGGCCATCCCGAGACTGCCACCCGCATCGCCCAGTACGAACTCGCCTTCCGCATGCAGGCCAGCGTGCCGGAAGTCATGGACATCTCCCGCGAATCGAAGGCCACGCTCGACGACTACGGCGCGGTCCCCGGCGATTCCAGCTTCGCCAACAACTGCCTGCTCGGCCGCCGCCTGCTGGAACAGGGCGTGCGCTTCGTCCACCTCTTCGACTGGGGCTGGGACTTCCACGGCACCAACGGCAACGAGGACATCCGCGACGGCCTGACAGAAAAGATGAAGCGCACCGACAAGCCGGTCGCCGCCCTGATCCGCGACCTCAAGCAACGCGGCCTGCTCGATGACACCCTCATCGTCTGGGGCGGCGAATTCGGCCGCACTCCCTTCCGCGAAGGCCGCACCAGCAAAGGTGCCGTCCTCGGCCGCGACCACTTCCCGGATGCCTTCTCAATCTTCCTCGCCGGCGGCGGCGTGAAGGGCGGCTTCACCTACGGCGAGACCGACGAACTCGGCTTCAGCGTCACCGCCGACAAGGTCCACGTCCACGACCTCCAGGCAACCATCCTCCACCTGTTAGGCCTCGACCACGAACGCCTCACCTACCGCTTCCAAGGCCGCGACTTCCGCCTCACCGACGTGCATGGTAAGGTGGTGAAGGGGATTTTGGGGTGAGATCGGGAGCTTAGGGACCGCCCTCAAGCCGATAACGGGTGTGCTTCCGCTCCCCGCTGCGGTGGAGGACTCCGAGCTCAACGAGTTCGGCGAGATCCCGCGTGGCCGTCGCCGTGGAGGTCTTTGCGATCGCCTGATAGTTGCCCGAACTGAGCCCGCCCGTGAAGCCGTCCGGACCTTCGGCGAACATCCGCAACAGGACTTTCTCCTGACGCGGGTTGAGCCTTCCTCGGAGCCTCTCGAACAACCTCGCCTTGCCGATCACGAACTCGATCCGGCGCTCCGACCTCGCCAGCGCTGCCATCACCGTCCCTGAAAAATACCCGACCCACTCCGACAGATCCAAGGTCCTGTTGGCTCGCTGCAACTGGGCGTAATACTCCTTCTTCCCGTCGCCGATCACCTGCGAGAGGGCAAGCAGCACCGGCACCCCGACCGCCTGGGAAAGCGCGAGTTCGGCAATCACCCGGCCGATGCGGCCATTGCCATCCTCAAACGGATGGATCGACTCGAAATACACGTGCGCCACCGCCGCCCGGCAGAGCGCCGGCATCCGGCCGCGGGAGCCGTTGAACCAGCCGATGAAGCCCGCCATCTCCTGCGGCACCCGGTCGGAAGGCGGAGCCTCGAAATGCACCTTCGGCGCATGGATCGCACCGGAAACAATCTGCATCGGTTCGGCCGAGCGCCGATACCTGCCCACATCCTTCAAGCCGTGCTTCCCCTTCATCAGAAGCGAATGCCAAAGGAAGAGCTTCCTGTCCGACAGGTCGTCCCCATGACTCCGGTAGGCATCGACCATTACCTCGGAAACTCCTTGCTCTGCCGGGCTAGCCCGCCGGCCATCCACCGCAAGGCCGAGTTGACGGCGAATGGAAGACTGCACGCTCTCGCGGTCCAGGAACTCGCCTTCGATCCGGGAAGTCTCCATGGCCTCCTCACTCAAGAGGTCGGCACGCAATTCCGCCGAGTCCGCGATGGCCAAGCCGCCGAATGCCCCCGCCAATTTGCCAGCAGCGACCAGATAGCGTGCCTCGAGTTCCGGGTGATGTCCGGATTCCCATTCAAAATTCGGCCACGCCGCCAGTTGCCAGTTCCAATCCATGATCGATACATCTTTTCGCTATCGCTCATGATCAACCAATTTTTGATCGATAGCAAGCCGCTTCATCGCTCGTTCAGCGTGAAGCCGTCTAACGGCACCCGCCGGGGACGGTCCTCACTGCCGATCCAAGACTGCACCGAAGCCCCTCTTGCTCAAAGTCATCCGCAGGGGCATCGTTTTCATGGGCTGATCATGAATGGGGTCTAGCGCTCTTACAACCAGCGAACAAAGGACCGCCAGCCAATCATTCCAGCTTCGCGGCAGGTCGACCGGAATGGATTTCCAAAAGGCGCTTCGCTTCATCCAACAGGAAGCCGGGGTTCGAGAAGGGCTCGGCGGCGATGTCCTGCCAGAGGATGCGGCCGGCACCGTCGATCAGGAAGCTCCCGTGGAGGGGCTTGCCTTCGAAATCATCATAGGTTCGGTATTCCCTGAAGACCTGGAGCGCGGGATCGGCGATGATCGGGAACGGAAAGACTTCGTTTTCGGAATAGGCCAGTTGGGATTGCTTCAACTCCGCGACCGGGTCGGAACTGATCGCGACCATTTCGATTCCCGCCTCGAGGAATTCGCTCCGTTTCGGGCCAAAGGCATTCAGCTGCTCGACGCAGTGAAGGCACCCGTGGCCGAGATAGAACAGGACCACCACCGGTTTGCCTTTGAGCCCGGCAAGAGCGAGCAACTTGCCGTCGGCATCGGGCAGGGAGAAATCCGGCGCGGAAGGAGGGGTCCAATCGCGGGGCCCGAGTGAATCCAGGGCGGGGCGCGGGCTGATGTCACTCCGCACCACGGCGGGGATTCGCCAGTCGGTGGCTTCGCCAAACTCCGCGGCAATCCCGGCGAGCCGGCTGAAGGGCGGGGCGGATAGATCGATGGAGGCGGACAGGGCTTTCAGCTTGGCGAACGCCTCGCGAGCCGCGGCGGTCTCGCCGCATTGCTGGAGAATCTCGATGCGGGCGGCGAGCGGAAGGGTTTGGTCGGGAGCACCATCGACCGCCTCCTTGGAAAGGCGCAGGGCATCCTCGTTCCGACCGAGGCGGAGATGAAGTCTCGCCATCGCCGGCTTCGGGCGTTTTACAGCGGCAAGAGAGATATCAGGACGATTTCCGATGATCGAAACGTGGGCTTCGAGTTCGGCATGGAGTTCCTTGAACTTGCGGATTTCCTCCCTGAAAGAATTGCCGGCGGCAGCCACCGCCGTGTTGATCGACTTGTCGTCCTGCTTTGCCTCGGCCGCCTTTTCGCGAGCCATGTTTCGCGCGCTTTCCCTGGCGGCTTCGACGGTGGCAAGCCGTTTGGCCACCTCGTCGCGGATTTCGATCAATTGCGGCAATTCGCCCTTCTCAAAGCGGGCGATCCCGAGAAGCCGCAGCCGATTCCGGAGATCGTTGTCCGAACTGCCTTGATCGAGGTAGCTGGTGCTGGCGAGGGCGATCACCTCGTCCCAATACTCGAACTGCTCCAAGGTCTCGAGCAGACGGAGGCGACCGAACGCCATGCTGGACTTGGCATTTGCCGCCGTGTTCAGCACCGGATGGCGCGGATTGGCGAGCAGTCCTGTCGAAATCGCGAGGGCTTCGCGTCCGTTGCCGAGCATCTGCTGATTGCGGATCAACCATTCGTTGTTGTGAACGTAGTTGTGGATTTGATCGGGCAGGATCCGGTGTTCCAGCATCTGCCGGTGATCGACGCGGGCAGACGCCTGCTGGTGCCAGGCCGAGTCGTCGTAGCGCCGCAGCTTCCAATAGACATGGCCCGGCATGTGCCACATGTGCGCGATCCCCGGGGCCGTCCGGGCAAGCAGCCCGGCGGAATCGAGCGCGCGCGCGGCCTTTTCCTCATCCCACAGGTGGATGCGGTAATGATGAGCGGGGTGCAGCGGGCTTTTCGCGAGGACTTGCTGGAGCAGCGCATCGACCGGTTCGTAGGAATTGATGGGAATGCCCATCCGGCTGAAGTGCCAGATGCGGCAGGCGAGGAAAGCCTTGGCCTCGATGTCGTCGGGGTGGGTGTGGACGATCGTTTCCAGATCGCGGATCAGTTGCCGTCGCTTCGCGAGATCATTGGTCCCGGTGGAGGTGAGATAGGTATTCTGGGCATCAATCCAGAGTTTCGCGGCGGAACCCGCCTGCTCCCTGTGCTCGACGGCCTTGGCGATGAATCCGGCCGCGCGCTTCGGATTCTCCCAGTTTGCCATCGCCATGCCCCAGTAGGCCATGGCGCAAGCGGGATCCCGCGCGGCGATGTGGCGAAACGTCCGCTCGGCTTCGAAGTACCAGAACCCGTGCAATTGGCCGATGCCTTGATTGAACCACGCCTGAGCTTCCGGCCAGGAACTCTGGATCGGAAAATGCACGTCCCCGGTTCCGGGGATGAGGGTCGCGTACTGCCGTGGTCCTTCGTTGAACGCCTCGCCATCGTGGGAGTGACCGGCGCGGAGTTCCTTTCCCCCTGCTTCTTCCTCCGCCAAAACAAGGGGCTGTAGCAGGAGAAACGCGCAAGCGACGGAAACCGGGAGACGAAAAATCGGCGGGCAAAGAGGAACGCGAGTCACCCATTACAAGCGTTGCGGGGTGGCTCGATCTTTCACGACGAGCGGTTTCGATCGATTTCCATCTCTCACTGCGGCAGCCGGACCGACGAGGCGCATCCTGAAGCCCGGTGCCATCGAAAACATCGCGAGAGCCAGGGATCATTTCGGCTGGACCCGAATGCGGAGGGGCCTAGCCTTCAAAAAGTTTGAAAAGGTCCATTTACGATATGAAAGCAGCGCTTTTACGACTCTCTCATCCCGCTACTGCGTTCGTCGTAGCAGCCGCATCCCTGGGTTTTTCCGGGCACGCCCTGGCGATCAAAGACGCCGAGAATCAAGGTCGCTGGGAGGATCCGTGTAAAGTCGGGCCGGACGCGGAAGTGCCGGGTTTCTTGGTGAACATGGGGCCTACCGGAGCACGGGGCATCCTCAAGGAGCGCTCGTATGTGGTGAAACATGTATTCGACAAATCACCCGCCAAGGGAGTTCTTCAAATCGACGACGAGGTGTATGGCGCGAATGGCAAGAGGTTCTCCGCGCACACCTTCGGAGGCGGTCATCATGGGATCGAGGGGCCGTTGCAGGATCTCGGACTCGCAATCGAGGATAGCGAGGGCGGCGATGGTATCCTCAAGCTCATGGTGGAGCGGGGCGGCGAGAAGCTGGAAGTGAACGTGGAGTTGGAGAAGCTGGGTCGCTTTTCCGATACCTTTCCCGTGGACTGCAGGAAGACGGAGATCCTCAAGGATCGCGCTTACAATTACCTCTTGGATCATTCGGATGGGATCGACTCGCAGGGGCGCTGCGTGGCAATCCTTTCGATGCTGAGTTCCGATGACAGCAAGGTGTTCCGTGCCGGGAAGAAGATGACACTGGATTGGAACCAACCCTACAACGCTGGAACCTGGTCATGGCATCTCGGCTTCCAAGGCATCGCGCTTTCGGAATATCACCTGCGGACGGGAGACCGTTCCGTTCTGAAAACCCTGGACTCCACCATGAAGCTGCTCGCTGACGCACAGTGGAAGGGAGACATCCGGCACTGGAAGTCCGAGCAGATCAAGGGCATCGACCAAGCCCTGCTCGACAAACACCAGGCGCTCTATGCCGGAGGCTTCGGCCACGCACCTTACACGGAGGTTCTGAGCCGGGGCGGCGGCGGTTACGGACCGATGCAATGGCCGACTTGCCTCGCTCTGATGGCATGGCAGCTCGGCAAGCAGTGCGGGGTCGAGGCGGACGAGGCGGCGGTCGAGAGGAGTTTTCAGTTTCTCGATTACGGCACGACAGCGGCGGGCAGCATCGCCTACGGCGGGGAATTCACCCTGAACAATGGACCGGTGGATTCGGAGAATTGGAAGGCAAACACGAGGAATGGCGGGTCGCACAAATCAGGTCTCGGCCATTTGGTCTTTCTGCTTTCGCCAGAGCGGAAGGAATCCGCGAAAATGACCAAGCTGCACCTGTCCAACATCGATGCCGCCTACAAGGACATGCCCGACGGCCATGCCTGCGCGCTGATGGGCCTGACATGGGGTTGGGCTGGGACTTATGCTTCCGAGGACAGGAAGCTGAAGAAGAAGATCGGCGACTATTACAAGGCGTGGATCAATCTTGCGCGGTGCCATGGCAGCGATTCCTATGTGATCCTGCCGGCTCGCGATTACGCCGATTACTCCTACTATCGCGGGAACATCCGCAACCACACCACGGCGGCGGTCGCTTTCCTCTACAGCTACTCCACGCCGAAGCTGAGGATTCAGGGTGTGAAAGGTGCGGCGGTCCCGGCGGAGAAAGAGCGCGGATTGCCGGAGCTAAAATACGGAGAGTTGCGGAAGTACCACAATGCCGACCGGACGAAATCCTTCGAGGGCCGACTGGTCTTGTTCGATCCGCGCGTCGGACTGGTGCGCGTGCGGCTGGAGAGCGGGAAGATGAGCGATCTGGAATTCCTGAAACTCAGCAAGGAGGATCAGGACTACGTGAAGGAAGCTGCGGCTGCGATGCCGTCGAAGTAGTTGCTTTACGACGGTCCATCGGAAACGACTCTCGGACCTCATGCGGCGGGCTTGACCTCCGCCTCGATGCGTTTGCCGAGTTCGAGGCGGGTGCGCTGCATCTCGTAGTTGAGCTGGAGGCGCATCCAGAAACCCGGTTCCATTGAAAATTACCGCGAGAGCCGGAGGTCATGCTCCGGCGTGCAGCGGCGCTTGCCAGTCTTCATCTCGGACAGCCGGGCGACAGGAATGCCCGTAGCCTCGGAAATCTCCTTCTGGCTGGCGGGCGATTCTTCCAAGGTCTCGCGGAGAGTCTCGGCGAAGGCATTCGGCAGGGGCATGGTTTTCATCTGTGGCAGCATGAAGTTGGTCGAGTTTCACCTTGTCGCGGAACTGGATATCGGCAGGCAACTTTCTGGAACGGGCGAGATTGAAGACCTTCTCGGTCTCCGCATCGCAGAAGCTGTTGATCACCCGGACAACCTAGCAGGGTTGGGAATGGTGGTAAGGCTCGAATTCCCAATAATGGGAATTCACACTAGAGGTGTCAGCCGGGCGTCTCAGTTTTCCTTTATCTCGATCCGATAGAAATTCCGCCACGCGGACGGGCCGAGCAGGAACTCCACTAGGCCACCGGCCACGGGCAGACCTTGATTGCCGGGTACATCGCATGGCCGCCACTCTCTCAGATCCTGAGAAACATCGACGCGGAAAGAGCGGTTTGCGGGAACCGGAAAGCTCAGTTTCAACGGGTCGAGCGATAGTCTTGGACGGAGGGAACTTGCTCCGTCATGCGGCCCTGTGGCGGCGAGGAACTCGTCGTGGTTGGTCACGCCGTCGCCATCCGGATCTTCGCCCGGGGCTCCGGCAGGATCGCCATCCGGCTCGAAATTCGCACGACGCCAATCGTCGTAGGTTACCCGGTCGCTCAGCTCGCCGTTGATCCACGTCGTGAGCAACGCGACATTCGCGACATCCACTACCGTGCTCCCGAGCGGCGGCATGCGGGTGAAGCCGTTGGTGAGCGCAACACGGTTGAGCACGATGGAATGCGTCGTGTCTCCGGGAACCACGAGCTTGTTGGCCGGATTCCCTCCGTTGTTGGTCGCTGCTCCATTCACCAGACCGGTCTGGCTGAGCGTGAGTTCCGGCCGACCGTCCCATTGCGGTGCCGTGCCGTCGGCCTGGTGGCAGTACGAACAATTCACGGCCAGATACGATCGGACGCGGGCTTCCACCGGGAAGTTCTGCTCATCCGGTTTCAGGTGTCGCGGTAGCAAGTTCGGCGAACCCGGGTTGTTAGAGAAGTAGCCTTGGCCGAAGAGCGTCAAGAGCTGGTTGCCCGTGTGGCCGAGGATGTCATTCTCCAGATTCAACTGCCGGGTGTTGAACGAAAGCGCGTGCCCGGCCTGCGGCGTGTGGCAGGCCTGGCATTGCGCCCGGCTGGGAATCTGCCAGGTCTGGGGAACCGGATTGCCATCCTGAGTGACATTCAGCGTGAAGCTTTCCCCCTGGTCCACCACCAGCGTCGCATCCGTGCCGCCGCTGTTCCAGCGGTAGCTCACGCCGTAAGTTCCCGCCGTGTTTTTTACCAGCAGACGGGTTTCGATCCGCTTCTTGCTGGTGGACACGCCGCGCTGCATTTCCATGTCGAAGTGCTTCACCCAGATCGCGCCGGAGGGAAAGGTCCACGGGCTCTCCTTCGACCACACGACAGTCGAGTTTGCGTCCTGTAGCGTGAACCAGCGTTGTTTGATGGCGTGGTCGCTCCAGAACGGCAGATTCACCGCGTAAGGAATCAGGCCGGGCGCGGGAGTCAGATTCGTCGTATTGGAGAAAAGTCCCGTTGCGCTGAGCGTGGCCGGGAAGCTGCCGCCCGTGCTGGTGACGCTCAGCTTCAAAACCCGGTCGCCATCGAGATCGCCTATAAGCGTCTCCTGGTTCACCGGGTTTTTGCCGAAGCACGACATCCCCACCTCCCCCGCGATGCGGGTGACGTCGCTGCCGTCCGGATTCATCGACCACAGGTGCCCTGAGAGGTGATCGGCGAAGAGATACTTGCCAATCAACGAGCTGACCCCAGGACCCCGGTAAACATGACCGCCAATGATCGCGTTCCCTTCAAAAGTCCCACTGCCGTGCTCATACGCATAGAGTGGGTCGATCGGATTGAAGCCCGCCGGCGGGGGCGCGTGAGGAGGGACGGAGTTGTTCCACGTTCCCGCGATATATCCTTCGCGATAGACCCACCCGTAGTTGCCACCCTTGGTGACGCGATTGACTTCCTCACGTCGCGCGCCGCCGACATCTCCCACCCATAGATCAGTGCCGTCGAACGAAATGCGCCACGGATTGCGCAAGCCCACCGCCCAGAATTCCGTCCGCACATAATCGGTTGCGACCGGCAATCCATTGAAGGTGGTCGCGCCGATGAAAGGATTGTCGGCGGGGATCGAGTAGCGGGCGATGCCGTTATCGCGCTGCACCGCGTCGGGAGGCGGGTTGCTCGGATAGTCCGCGGGATTCGGGTGGGGATTGGGCTCGATGTTGCCGGGCTTCTTGTTCACGTCCATCCGGAGGATCCCGGAGTAGAAGTCCTTGTCGATCCGCTGGGAGTTGAAGCCCCAGTCGTTCTGACCGCCCTCGTCACCGATACTCATGTAAAGGTAGCCGTCCGGCCCGAAATGCAGGTCGCCCGCTTGATGCTGGGCCTGTTCGTCGCGCAGTTGGAAAAGAATCGACTCGCTCGTGGTGTTAGCCGCGTTGGAATTGGTGGCATGGCGGGTAAACCGGGACAGCCTCTGGTAAAGCGGTGGGGTGCTGCCCGCGCCGAGGCCGGGCGAGTAGGCCACGTAGAATTGGCGGTTGACCGCGTAATTCGGGTGGAACGCGAGCCCGCAGAAGCCGCACTCGTCCAGGGTCCGGAAGCGTTCCAGACCGGTGCGCGCGTTCACCACCGCCCCAAGATCCATGAACAGCACCTTGCTCGGCGCGTTCACGTCTGGGATCAGCCAGATCTTGCCTGCCTTCTCGCACACGAACAACTGCGTCGTCGGGGCCGGTGGTGTTGCGATGCACGTCGGCGCATCAAAAGTCAGCCCTGGAAACGCGTCAACAAGCGCCAAGCTGGCCGCCGGGGGCTCGGCCGGGACATTGAGACCGGGGTTGAGTTGGCGGAGCGCTGTCGGCTCTGCGACGGCAGGGATGATGAAGAACAGTGAGAACCACAATGAGGGGATGAGGCGGTGGTGCATGGAGGGATAGGTCTAACGCCGACCCAAGGGCCGGTGGCTCCCCTTGCTCATCGCATGCCCTTCTCAGCTTGGCTTCCTCGCCCCGTAATTCCTTGTTCCCTCAATCGAGAAGAACGCTTGTCAGTGCAATATGAACCTTGGGTGGGCAGATTGCACGGGGCTCGTCAGGGAGCTTGCCGGACCAGAGGGCTTTGCAAGCTCACGTGCCACGCCTTGACTCTCCCCGGGATAAAAACTCCGGAATTTTCAAGCAACCTTTCGCCCGGGTGACGCTTCCAACGGTTATGAAACTCTCCCTACCCTCCTTCACGTCGTCCTTCGCCGTCGCTGTTCTTTCTCTCTCCTCGCTCTCCGCCGCCGAAAAAAAAGCGCGTTTGTCCCAGTGGGATCTCGGAAAAGTGATGTTCGGCGAAAAGCTCAGCAGCAAGGAACTCAAGGACAAGGTCGTCGTCCTCGAGTATTGGGGAGTGAACTGCCCCCCCTGCGTCGCTTCGCTGCCCCATCTCGCGGAGATGGAGCGTGAACATCGCGACGACGGCCTGGTGATCATCGGCGCGGAATGCCAGGGCAGCACGAAGGACCAGATCAAGCCCTTGCTCGAAAAATCAAAGGTGGAATACACCATCGTGGAAGGGGCCGAGGGTCCGCTTGAGGTGACGGGTATTCCCCGCGTCTTCGTGTTCGGGACCGACGGAACCCTGGTCTTCGACGGCAAGCCGTCGGGTGCCGAGTTCGAGAAAGCTGTGGAGAACGCATTGGCCGCCGCCGCAAGCAGCGACAAGGCCGCCGTCGCTCCCGCCGGCAATCTGATCGACGAACGCGCCTGGACCAATGCCTCCGGCGGCAGCATCCGCGCGGCCGTGAAGAGCGCCGATGACACCAAGGTGGTCTTCCTGATGTCCAACGGGAAATCGGTCGATTACCCGTTGAGCAACCTCTCCGAGGAATCGCGCGAAGCGATTGCGGAGGCTCTGAAGAAGGCGTCGGAAGGCGAAGCTTCCGATAAATGAACCGGTGAACGGCACGGCCGATGTAGCGGCGCGTCTATGACCGCCGCACTGCGTAACGAAGCGACCGGCAAGGCTGTCCGGCACACAATGGGCGTCGTGGATCAACCCGTGCTTCGTTTACAGTCAGCGGCGGTCATAGACGCGCCGCTACAAGTGCCTACTCGCTAAAATCCTTCCGCCAGCCGCTTCTCCGAGACCTTCATCTCCAGCGGCACGTCGGGCGCGAAGAGCGACAGGCGGAACTCCTCCAGCAGCCAGCCGTAGTCCCACAGCGCCGGATCCTCCGGCCGCGCGGTCCACGCGATGAACCAGGGCTGCCAGTATTTCCGCACCCGCTCCATCTTCTCGAGATCCTTGACCAGCGGCAGGCTGGCGATCCGTCCGAGCCGCGACCTGATGCCGCGCAAATACCGGTCGTGCCCCTTCAACCGCGAAAAGCCCGCCCGCCACGCGAAACGCGGCCGCAGCAGCCAGGCCAACTCTTCTTCCAGATCGGCCGTGACCTGCGACAAATGGCGGTCTTTCGCGTTGGCATGAATCCACTGCCGCAGCGGTCCGATCGCTTCGAACGAGACATCCAACGACTTCGAAATGGCCGCCGCCGCTTCGAACCAACGCCCCTTCGCGTCTTTTACCTTCGCCGAAAACTCCTCAGGCTTGGCGAATCGCTTGCCCCCCAGCGCTCCCTCCCCCGCCAGTGCGATCAGGTCGTCCAGCGGCGTCGCCAGGCGCGGCAACTCGACCTTCGCCATCAGCCCGAGCGGGAACTTCTTCTTGAGATACGCCACCTGCTCCGGCTGCGCGAGCATCAGCAGCCGCACCTGCCCGGCGCGATGCGACTGCACCGCTTCCGCCGCCTTCGAAAATGCCCGCACGCCGACCGTCGAGCCTTCATCGACCAGCGCAGGAAAGGCCGGGCCGGCCGGAGTGTCGATCCGCTCCGGCACCTCGCCCTCCGTCCACGCCTTCATCCCGCCGCGCTCCCACTCGGCATTCGCCGCCGCCTCGAAGCGCTCCTTGACGACTTTGCCGAGCTTCCCGCACAAAGCCCGCACGCTCTTGCCGAAACCCAGTTCGCGCTCCTCGTCATCGCAGACCCAGATCTTGGTCACCAGCTCCTCCGGCAGCCGTTCGAGATCGAAGGCCGCCGGTTGGACGTCGTAGCGCGAGAACTTCGTCAAGTACTGCGCCAGTCGTACTTCCAGCGGCCCGTCTTTCTCGCGTTCGCGCCACTCTTCGGCGAAGCCTCGCGCGGCGTCGGCCACCGGCTGGCATTCGCGGCGCAGGTCCTTCGGCAGCGAGCGGATCATCCACTCGGCCCGCCATTCGAGATCGCCCGGCACGCCCCACGACGGCAGCCACTCGGGCATCTGCGGGAGCTGGTCGATGTGGACGCCCAGCGTCACGCCGTCGTCGCGCTCGCCCGGCGTCGCCCGGTAATAGACCGCGTATTCCTGCCCGCCGTGCTCGATCCAGTCCGGAAAGCCTTCCAAATCGAGCACATCGAGATCCTCCAGCACCACGTCCTGCCGCCCGGCGATGATCTGCTCCTCGTGCTTGCCGATCCAGTCGTGGAAGGCCTTCGCCGTGCACATCCCGTTCGGCAGGCGGCCCTCGAAGAAATCCAGCACCGCCTCCTCGCTCCACAGCCCGCCAGGCCGACGCAGCTTGTGCTCGATCCCTTCGATCTCCTCCTTCAGCTCCGCCAGCCGCGTCATCGCCCGCGACTTCCCCTTCACCCCGCCTTGTAGCAGGCCTTCTCTAACAAAGATCTTGCGCGCGCCCTCGGGATCGATCCGCCCGAAGTGCACGCGACGTCCGGCGACGATCGGCAAGCCGCCGCAAGTCACCGTCTCCTTGGCATAGACCGCGCCCTGATGCTCGTCCCAGTGCCCGTCGCCGTAACGGCTGCTGCACAGGTGCGGCGCGACCTTCTCGACCCAGGCCGGATCGATCCGCGCGATCCGCCGCGCCCACAGGCGGGTGGTGTCGACCAGCTCCATCGCCATCACCCAGTCCCACCGTTTCCCGCTGAAAAGGCCCGAGCCCGGGAACACCGCGAAGTGCCCGCCCGAGGCGCTGCGGTAGGCCTTCTCCTCGCGGTCCCATAGCCCGAACTGCCGCGGCACGCCGGCGAGCAGCGCGCGGTGGAACGAGTCATACGACGCCGACTTCTCGGTCGACTCGGCCAGCGGGTTGATTTGCCATTTCAGCTCGCGCGCGACCAGTTCCTTGAGCTCGTCGTGCACGTTCGCCCACTCGGTCACCCGGCGGTAGTTGAGGAAAGTGTCGCCACAGTACTTGCGGAGCTGGTTGCGCTTCCAGCCGCGGCCCTCGCGGAAGCGCTGGACGTCGAGCCACAGCCGCAGGATCCCGCGGAAGTCGCTGTCGGCATCCTTCCAGCGGGCATGCGCGGCATCCGCCTCCTTGGTCTTCTCCGCCGGCCGCTCGCGCGGGTCGTTCGATTCAAGGGCCGACACCACCGGCAGGATTTCCGCCAGGCAGCCTTCATAGCGCGCCTCTAACAGCATCCGCGCCAGCCGCGGATCGACCGGCATCCGCGACATCAGCCCGCCGGCTTCGGTGAGGTGCCGGTGTTTGTCGATCGCCCCGACCTCGCGCAAAGTACGATAACCCTCGGAGATCGCTTTCGGCGACGGCGGATCGAGGAAGGGAAACTCCTCGATGTCCGGCAAGCCGAGCGACTTCATCCGCAGGATCACCCCGGCCAGCGAACTCCGCCGGATCTCCGGGTCGGTGAACTCACTTCGCTCCGCCAGATCTTCTTCCGAATAAAGCCGCACGCAAACGCCCTCGCTCACCCGTCCGCATCGCCCTTTGCGCTGCCGCGCGCTGGCCTGCGACACCGCTTCGATCTGCAAGCGCTGCACCCCGCGCCCCGGACTCCAACGGCTCACCCGCGCCAAGCCGCTGTCGACCACGCTGACGATGCCGGGAATCGTCAGCGAGGTCTCCGCGACGTTGGTCGCCAGGATGATCCGCCGCTTGTTGCCCGGATTGAAAATCCGCTGCTGGTCGCCCAGCCCGAGCCGCGCGAAGAGCGGCAGAATCTCGGTGTTGCGGTAGTTCCGTCCGTCCAGCGCGTCGGCGCAGTCGCGGATCTCCCGCTCGCCCGGCAGGAAGACCAGCACGTCGCCGCGCGGATCGACCTCGGTCAGCCAATCGACCGCCCGCGGGACATGGCGCGAGAGTTCTTCATCATCATAAGAAGGAAGGAAGAACTCCTCCACCGGGAAGGTCCGCCCTTCCGCCTGCAAGAGGGGCACGGGTGGCCCGCCCGTACCTTCCGAGAAGAAATTCACGAAAGCCCCCGCATCGAGCGTCGCCGAGGAAATCACCAGCCTGAGGTCCTTCCGCCGTTCTAACAGCCGCTTCAGGTAGCCGAGCAGGAAGTCGATGTTCAGCGAGCGCTCGTGCGCCTCGTCGAGGATCAGCGCGTCGTACTGCTTGAGATCCGGATCGCCCTGGGTCTCGGCCAGCAGGATGCCGTCGGTCATGAACTTGACCCGCGTCTGCTTGGAAGTCTTATCCTCGAAGCGCACCTGATAGCCGACGAACGCGCCGAGCGGTCCCTTCAATTCCTCCGCCACCCGCTTCGCCACGCTGGCCGCCGCGATCCGCCGCGGCTGGGTGCAGCCGATCTTCCGCGTGCTGCCGGCCAGCGCCTCGGCCACCATCTTCGGGAGCTGCGTCGTCTTGCCGGAGCCGGTCTCGCTGACCACCACGATCACCGGATTGTCCCGGATCGCGGCCACGATCTCCCGCCGCATGCCGACAACGGGCAAGCCTTCCGGGTAGTTCAGCGGCGGCAGCGCATCCGTCATCGCGCGCGGGAGATAGCCGGGCGGCGCGACATCCTCAAGCGTGGTCTTCCGGCGTGGCGCCGGCTTCAGCCGGCCGCAATCCCAACCGTCCAAGCCGGCTGAAGCCAGCGCTCCCTTCCGATCCGCTCTGCATTACCAGTTACCGCCGCCGATTCCTTCCGGCGGAGCGCTGACTTCAGTCGGCCGCCTCCTCCGACCGTCCAAGCCGCTGAAGCCAGCGCTCCATCACGCCTCGTGCTCGATCCATTCACACTCCAACCGGCCCCATCCGCCCAAGATCCAGCGCTCTCCACCTCCAAATCTCGGCACCGATCGCGTCCTTGCAACCACCTCGCCGAAACATCTATCGTGCCCGACATGAATTCCCCTCAGCCACCGCCCGATGTCCACGCCCCGCCGCCGGGACCCGAGGCAATCCGGTCGCGGCGGATCGTTAAGATCCTCTTCGGCATCCCGATCGTCCTTGTCCTGTTGATCGCGATCATGGTTCCGCTGGTCCTTCGAAACAAAAGGTCAGCAAACCGTTATGAGGCACTTTCCGACCTTAAGGCAATTGGCCGCGAACTGCGGGAGTTCGAGTCTCTCCACGGAAAATTCCCGGATGACTCGACCAATCCCGCAGTCAAGGCACTCGACCACACGGGCCTCCGACTCGGCGCACGAACTTCGAATGACTACTTCCGCCAATTGCTGGCTACAGGCAGCAAGTCCGAGAAAATCTATTTTGCAGGTATTTCAACCCGCCATTTCTACCCTAACGACATCCTCGGATCCGAAGCACTTACCCGAGACGAGTGCAGTTTCTCCTACATTCCAGGTCTTTCGTCCGCCTCATCTCCTGAGGCACCGGCGGTGATCACGCCCTTGGTGCCAGGAACCCGGAAATTCGACCCGAAGCCGTTTGGAAAAATGGCGACGGTTCTTTTCGTCGATGGCTCGGTTCAAGCCCTCCCCATCGACAAAAACGGCGACGTCATCCTCAACGGCATGAACCTCTTCGACCCGCGCCAGCCCTTCTGGGGAGGAAAGCCGCCGGACATCAAATACCCGGAGTAGTCGGCATCGAATCGCGGTCCACTCGCCGAACCCATTCTTGCGACCACCTCCCCGATCCGTCATTTTGCCCGAAATGGATCTCCCTCCCCAGCCGCCCACCGAGGTCCCCGGGCCCTTTCCGGCACCCAAGACAGCTCGATCAAGACGGATGAAGAAGCGCCTCTACGGCATTGGCCCAGCCTTCGTTCTCATCGCCGCCGTAGCCTTCTATTCGCTTCGTCAAGCCAAGCAAGCCGACCGAATCCACGCGTTGTCGAATTTGAGGGACATCTCTCATGAACTGCTCGAATTCGAATCTCAATACGGAAGGTTCCCGGACGACTCGACGCTTACGCCAGTCAAAGCTCAGGACGACACGGGTCTAAGATTCGGGACAAGAACCTCGAACGAATACTTCCGTCAACTGCTGGCGACCGGACGCAAGTCCGAGGAAATCTTCTGCGCCAACATCTCACCTCGTTTCTTCTACCCAGATGATCTTATTGGCCCCAAAGCCCTTGAAAGAGACGAGTGCAGCTTTTCCTACATCCCGGGCCTGTCGTCAGCTTCACCACCCGGGACCCCGGTGGTCATGACACCCTTGGTGCCGGGCACCCAGAAATTCGACCCAAAGCCTTTCGGAAAAATGGCGACGATCCTCTTCGTCGATCGCTCGGTGCAGGCCCTCCCCATCGACAAGAACGGCAACGTCATCCTCAACGGCATGAAACTCTTCGACCCGCGCCAGCTCTTCTGGGGAGGAAAGCCGCCGGACATCAAATACCCGGAGTAGCTGCAGGGAACTCGCAACCCGCTCACCAAGCGCGTCCTTGCGCCCACCCCCCCTATTCCTCCATCCTGCCCGACATGGACCTCCCTCCCCAGCCGCCCCCCGACGTCCCCGCCCCGCCGCCGGGACCCGAGTCGATCCGATCGCGGAAGATCATGAAATGGATTCTCTGGCTCGGAGGCGTCTCCATGATCTTCATCATCGGGATTTTCATTTCCCGAGCCTTGATTCCCGGGCATTCCCCGGCACCGAGAAGAGAAGCAATCAGCAACGTCAGGCAGATCGGCCTGCAACTCTTCGCCTTTGAGAAAAATTACGGCCGTTTCCCCGACGCCTCGACCATTCCAACAGTCCAGGCAAAAACTAGCACCACCCTCGTCTTGGGTAACTCCAGTTCCAATCAGCTCTTCCGCCAACTGCTTGCAACGGGCACCAACGACGAGAGAATTTTCTGGGCCAAAACCTCCACCTCACGGTACCGGCCAGACAATGTGCTGGCTGAGAAAACCCTCGTTCCCGGTGAATGCTCCTTCACCTACATTGCGGGACTCACGTCCACGAGTCACCCGGACGCGCCTATGCTGATGACTCCCGTGATCCCCGGCACCCGGAAGTTCGACCCCAAGCCCTTCGGCGGGAAAGCCGTCGTCTTCTTCCTCGACAGCTCCGCCTACGCACTCCCCATCGACAAAAACGGCGACGTTATCCTCAACGGCATGAACCTCTTCGACCCGCGCCAGCCCTTCTGGAACGGCAAGGCCCCGGACATCAAATACCCGGAGTAGCCGGCATGGCGTTGCGACCCACTCGCCAAACCCATTCTTGCGGCCACCTCCCCGATCCCATCATCCTGCCCGACATGGAGCTTCCACCCCAGCCGCCTCCCGAGGTCCCTGCCCCGCCACCGGGAACCAAGGCCATCCGATCGCGGCGGGTCATGAAGAATATCCTTTGGCTTGGGGCCGTCTCGATTGCCCTTCTTCTCCTCACCTTGGTTATTCTTCCGGCTGTTAGATCGAAGGGTCCTCATTACGGGTCCGAGCAAATGCGCAGCATCATGCAGATTGATCTCTTGCTCTTTGATTTCGAAGAAGAATACGGCCGTTTTCCCGACGCCACCACCATCGCCGCTGTCCAAGCAGGTACCGGAACCTCCCTTGCCTTGGGTAACAGCAGCTCGAACGACCTGTTCCGCCAACTCCTTGCTCACTCCAATCTCAAGAGCGAACGAGACTTCTGGGCCAATACCGCCACCACACCCAATCAGCCTAACGATATCCTCGGCACCGACGCGCTGGCCCCAGGCGAATGCGCCTTCACTTACATCTCCGGGCTCACCTCAACGGGTGACCCGCAAACACCAGTCGTCATGACCCCGGTGATACGAGGGACATGGAAATTCGATCCTAAACCCTTCAAGGGACAAGCCGTCGTTCTCTTCGTCGATGGTTCCGCCACCCGCCTCCCCATCGAAAAAAACGGCGACGTCCTCCTCAACGGCATGAACCTCTTCGATCCGCGCCAGCCCTTCTGGCGCGGCAAGACTCCGGACATCAAATACCCGGAGTAGTCCGGCACAGAGTCGCGCTCCGCTCACCGAACCCATCCTTGCGGTCCCCTCCCCGATCCTTCATCCTGCCCGACATGGATCTCGCTCCCCAGCCGCCACCCGATGTCCCCGCCCCGCCGCCGGGACCCGAGGCGATCCGCTCGCGGCGGATCAGGAAATGGATCCTCGCGGTGGGTTGTCTTGTCCTTGCTTTCATGCTTCTTCCGCTCGTTTTGCCTCAGGGGCGAGGCCACGGGGGTTTCCGGGCAAGTATGGACGCCACCATGAACCTCCGGCAGATCGGAATCCTCCTATTTGCATTCGAAGAAGAGCCCCGACGCCACCACCATCCCCGCCGTTAGAGCCGCCACCGGCACGACTCTCGCGCTTGGTGACAGCAGCTCAAACGAACTCTTCCGCCAGCTGCTGGCCACCGTCGGTGGTAGCGAAAAGATCTTCTGGGCGAAGACGCCGGCCACTCCGAGAAAGCCAGATGATGTCCTCGGAAAGGACGCGCTCGCCCCCGGTGAATGTGCATTCACCTACATCGCCGGACTCACATACACGGGTGATCCGGAGACTCCCATCGTGATGGCTCCCGTGATCCGCGGCACCTGGAAGTTTGATAGGGAGGCGTTCGGAGGAAGGGCTATCGTTCTCCGTCTCGACAGCTCCGCCACCACTCTCCCCATCGACAAAAACGGCGACGTCATCCTCAACGGCATGAATCTCTTCGACCCGCGTCAGCCCTTCTGGGGCGGCAAGGCCCCGGACATCAAATACCCGGAGTAGCCCGGCACGAAGTTGCGCTCCACTTGACGAACCCTTCCTTGCGACCACTCCCCGATTCTCCATCTTGCCCGACATGGACCTCCCTCCCCAGCCGCCCCCGATGTCTCCGCCGCTCTGTCGAAACCCGAGGCCTTTCGGTCGCGTAAGATCTTGAAGTGGTTTCTTCTACTGGTGGCTTGCCTAGACTTTGCTCTCGCACTCCTTCCTCTGTTTTTGCCCTCAGGGGGCCCAGCAGGATCTCGAGCACGTATCGACGCCCACAACAATCTCCCGCACGTCTGGCTCAAACTCGCTGAATTCGAAGAAGGAAAGCCGCCTGACATTAAAAACCCCATCCATCCCATCCATCCTGTAGGGTCCCTCAATCGGGCATGGAGTCGGAAACAGCCCTGGCTTTTCCCTGATGTAGAAACCCTGGCAGCCCGACTGCCAAATGGATCTTGCTAGAGCGACCCGGAAAGCATTGGGTCAGGGAACGAAGAACGTTCCGGTAAAGCCTCGAACGGCAGCGGCGGCGCGGCTTTTCGGCGTTACCCAAGTCCACTTTTCCCCCGCCCTCCAATCCGGCCCAACGGCTGTTTCAGGAGGCGTCCGCCCAAAGAAAACCCCAAGCAGTAGTTAGTAGAAGTCATGAAAACCAAGACCTATTCGAATCGGCCATCTACTTTGTGGACGCTTCTTGCCACGCTTCCCGGCTGGCTTTCCATCGCAACTGCCGCTCCCGGTCCCTGCGATCATTTTCCAACCGATCTGATGCCGGCTCCTACCGGCTCCTTCGATGTGGCACCGCGCCTTCGCTTTGGGACTTCCCCGGTCCTGTTCGATGACCTTTCGCTGCGTCTGCCGTCCAGTTCGATTTCTCCGCCAGCAGAGGGCAGCACCCAGACGCAAACTTGCGATTTCACGCTCCAGTGCATGCGTTCCTTGGACAATGGAGCCACTTTTCAACAAGTCCGGGTTCCGGCCAGCGCCATCCTTCAATACACCTGCTCCTCGGGGCAGTGTTCGGTGGAGATGCTCTCCCTGGACTCTTCCCTCCCGGGTGGCGTGATGCTTCGGGAAAGCCCCACCCGTCGTTCCACCGGCCAAACCAAGCGCTCGGAGGCTCCTCTCGGCGGCTTCCGCATCAGCAGTTTTTTCGATATCTTCACCGAGCTGAGCGTGGACGGTGGCCAATCCTGGACGCCTGCCAGCAGTTCGGTGCGGGCGGTGCAGCAGGCGCTGGCGCATGAATCGCCCAGTGCTTCGTCCGCACTGCCCCCGACCGACAGCGTTTTCACCTGCCGGACCATCATCCGCTGGACTTCTGCGGGATCCTGGGTGGTGCTGCGAAACGTCGCCATCGCCCAGCCCACCAGCCCCATCCCGCCGCCACCGCCGGGAGCCAGCGCGATTTGCACCACGCCCACCACTTGCACCGGCGAGGTCTCGGTCGATGGCGGCGCGACTTTCAGCGCCTTCAGCGGCCCGGCCGAATTGACCCTCCAGATCACTGCGGACAGCAGCCCCATTGCCAGTCCGACCCGGCACTTTGCCACCGAGGTGCTCGCGTGCGCCTGTGCGGTGAGCGGCGGCACCGCAGGCGGCCCGGGGTTCATGCTCCGCGAAAGCCCAACCAAGGCATCTTTGGGTAAAACCAGCCTGCGCACCTGCCCGGACGGCCGTTGCCGAAGCAGCAGCTTTTTCGACATCTTCACCGAGCTGAGCCTGGACGGCGGCCAATCCTGGACTCCCGCCACGGATGATTGCGCCACCTTCAGCACCCGCTTCAATCCGCGCGAATACACGTTTTCCTCGGATTTGATTCCTTTTCCGGCGACATCCGTATCCGACGACGACTGCCCATTGAGCTTCGGCCAAACCGGCGTGGTGCTATGGCGGATGCGCCAGCGCCCGGATCAAATGCGTTTGCCACCGCCAAGCGCCGGGCAGGTGGTCCGCCCGATGGGCGGCAGTGCCGACATGCTGGTGTCTCGCGATGGCGGGGCCACCTTCACCCGCCATGGCGGTGTCGTCACCTTGAGTGAGTGCATGGTTTCCTCCTATCAAATCGCCGGCGGCAATGACTCTCCCATTGAATGCATCTCCTTCAGTTGCACCGTGCCGGGAACCTCGCCTTTGATGATTCGTGAAAGTCCGTCCAAGGCATCGCTCGGACGTTTGCGCGAGAGCCCCACCATTGGCCGTCACCTGGCCGGCAGCGCGACCTCGCTCTGTCTCGAAGTCAGCCTCGATGGCGGTGCTTCCTGGACGCCGGCGGATGCGCCCTTGCACATGTCGCTGCTGCCCTACGTCGAACAAACCGGCGTCTGCAAAACCGATTTTCTGCCACCACGGACCGGTGGCTTTGAAGCCGACCCTCCGGATGAGGGCGTGAGTTATGCCCTCACACAGGCCTACCTAAAAAAGAAAATTGATAAATTTCAGATGACGGGTTTCAGCGCATCCCAACCCCCGCCGCCCAAGCGCGGTGATACCGTCATCACGGCTTTCGCCTGCACGGTCGGCTGTGAAGTGTCATCCGACGACGGTGCCACCTGGGTGCCGTTCCAAGGCCCCGGGACCTGCACGATGTCCGTGACCAATCCGCTCTTTCAAGAAAATCAGACCGCGGGTGAGAATCCGCTCTATGACACGGAAATGCTCGCGCTATCCGTCAGTCTGCCCGGCGGCATGATGCTCCGGGAAAGCCCGACCAAGGCCTCCACCGGCAAAACCTCGGTGCGCTTTACGATCAAGGATGACCGTGGCTTTCCAATCGACTTTTCCTGCGATGTCTTCACCGAATTGAGCGACGATGGCGGCCAAACCTGGATTCCCGGTGACGACAGCCTCCACCTGGCCATGCACAACGCGCCCGACGCCGCCTTCGTCCGTTCCGACTGGATGCCGTATGCCACGCGGATCAGCGCCAGTGATGGCGAATTCTCCGCACGGGTCTCCAGCACCCAGTCATTGCGCGCCCTCGATCTCGACTGCGACTCCCCCGATGCTCTGTTCAGTGCCCGCGCGCCGATGCCCGCGCCCGGCAGTCCTCCCGTCACGCATCAAATGTCCGCGCCCGCCAGCTTTGAGTATTCCACCGATGGCGGAACCACCCACACGGCCGTGCATGCGACTGCTTCGCTTACTTTGCGATGCGATGAATTTTCCGCAGCCAGCACCACCTCGCCCGTCTCCCGTTGCCGGACGGAGGTGCTGCAATGCGACATCTCCGGAACTGGCCTGCCTCCAGGCTGCATGCTGCGGGAAAGTCCGAGCAAAGCCTCGCTGGGCAAAACCACCTGCCGCCCCGCCCCTGGTGGATACCGCGTGGCGAGCTTCTTCGATATCTTCGTGGAGCTGAGTTTTGATGGCGGTGCCACCTGGCTGCCTGCCTGCGATTCGCTCCACCTCGCCACCGCCGAAACCAGCTCGCCCGTGGTGTTTCCCGACAGCATGATCCCTCCGCCCGGCGTTCTTGCCCGCCATGGCGGCGCGTTGTCCCTGCGCTGCCCGATCCGGGAAAGTCCCACGCTTGCGACGCGCATCGGTGACTGCACCATTCCTCCCCCGGTTGGTTGGGGCTCCGGAGACATCGCCCTCGGCGCGTCCGCCACCTTTAGTGGTAGTTGTGTCGCAGAGCTGAGCCTTTCCGTTGACGATGGCGCGACCTTTGCGCTTGTCAGGGCACCACTGTTCCTGCGCTGTGAAATGGAAAAGGTCATTCAGGACTCGGTCCAGACCCTTTATGATACCGAGATGCTCCAGCTCGATTGCTCCGGTGGGGCACTACCCACCGGCTACATGATCCGCGAAAGCCCAACCAAGGCCTCCACCGGAAAAACCTCGGTTCGCTCCAGGGCTCTCGGCGGGTTTTCCACTCGCAGTTTCTTTGATGTCTTCCTCGAACTCAGCATCGACAACGGCCGCACTTGGTCACCCTTCGATCTGCCGCTGCATCTGGAACTCGGCGATGTGCCGGTGTGGGGTGCTGATGGCTCCACCAACCAATGGCCGCTGCTTGCCGTCCACCAACTGCCACCCGGCGATCCGGACTTCGATCTGCTTTTCCTCGACGGTTCCCACCTCGACGCATTCGGCATGACTTTCGATCCTACCAACGCCGTGGCACTGCCGACGCCGGGAACTTCTGTCATCAACAGCCGCACCTGCACCTGCCCAGCAGGTCTAAGCGTGAGCGGCACGGTTCCGCGTCGGCTCGTCGTACTCGTTGGCGGTCCCAGCTCGGTCAAGATCACCGCTGGCCCCACATCGCCGGATGGCATCAGATCCTTTGATACCGAGATGCTGTCGTTGGATCTGACACTTGCCGATGGAATCAGGCTCCGCGAAAGCCCGTCCAAGGCATCTCTGGGCCGCCTCCGTCAAAGCCCCGGATCACCCGGCGCAGGTTCCAGTATTGTCAGCTTTTTCGACATTTTCTTCGAACTCAGCACCGACGATGGCCAGACTTGGTCGCCGGCAGACCGCGCGGTCCACCTCGACTTCGCCACGCCGGAGTTGACGGTGACGGGCCCCGGCGGCGTGGATCTAGCCGACGGCGTTTCATCGCTGGATTTCGGCACCTGTCTTGTCGGCAGCCCGCGGCAGTTGGCATGTGTGCTCACCAACCATGGTCAGGCGGAATTGAGGGTTCCGAGCCTGTCCATTGACGGAACGAATCCTGCCGACTTCACGGTTTCACCCGCGCCGCCATTCACCCTGCCGCCCAACGGTGGAACCGTGGCCGTGAAGGTCACTTTCGCCTCCAGTTCCGCCGGTGATAAATCCGCAGCGCTTCATTTGGCCTGCGACGATCCGGATGAAAGCCCGTTTGACCTCGCGCTCAGCGCCCGGTCCCTCGTGGGCGGTGCCGATGAAGATGGAGACGGTGTCACCAACGGCCAGGAGGTGGCGCATGCCGACTGTGGCTTCGATCCGTTTGTGCACAGTTCCGACCTGCTTGATTTGCTGCGAGGCGACGGCTTCTACCGCAGCAGCGACATGCAATCACTGGCCTTGGGCAACCCGGTGCTGGCACGTGATGCCGTGAGCGGCAATTTCCACCTGCGCCTTGGCGTGTTGCGCTCTCCGGATCTCAACCCACCCTGGACGCCGATGCTGCAGCTCACTCCGACATTTGACCCGGTCAGCGGAGAGGTTGACTTGGAGTTCGCTCCGCCGGGCGGCAGCGCTCATTTCTTCCGGGTTTTTGGTGAGGCACCCTGAATGATCGTTTGATCTCGAATCGTCTGAACCCGCCCTATCTGTCAAAGCCGCCCCGGACACCCGGGGCGGTTTTTTCATACCCTGAATAGGATCTTCGATCGAATGCGTGGCGTTAGCCTCCGAAAGCTTCGACCACCTCGTCCGCGACACCGGATCTTTGGAGGGCTTCCGGAGATACATCCGCCAGAACCCCGAAAAGGCCCACCTCCACCCCGGCGAACAACGCCTCGGCAGCGGCACGCTGAAGTAGCGAAGTAGCGCTACTTCGCGTCCCGCGCTCCACTCACCGAACCCATCCTTGCGGCCACCTCCCCGATCCTCCATCCTGGCCGACATGGACCTCCCTCCCCAGCCGCCCCCCGACGTCCCCGCCCCGCCGCCGGGACCCGAGGCGATCCGGTCGCTCAGGAGCATGAATTGGAAGATGCTTGGAGCGCTGAGCCTGTTTCTGGGCTACCTGATCCTACTCTCCATTCCGACGTTCTACACACCTCCCCCGGCTCCAAGAACCGTCGCCATGAGCAACATCCGCCAGCTCGGCCTGACTCTCTTCGCCTTCGACCAAGATTACGGACGCTTCCCCGACGCCTCGACCATCCCCGCCGTAGAAGCAACCACCGGCACCACTCTCAATCTGGGCGACAGCGGTTCCAACCAGCTGTTCCGCCAGCTTCTCGCAACCGTCGACAGGAGCGAGCAGATCTTCTGGGCCAGGACTCCCGCCACCCGGAAGAAGCCCGACGACGTCCTCGGTGCGAACGCCCTCGCTCCCGGTGAATGCGCCTTCTCCTACGTCGCAGGACTCACTTCTTCAGGCGATCTGGAGACGCCAATCGTGATGATTCCCATGATCCGAGGCACCTTGAAATTCGACCCCAAACCCTTCGACGGAAAGCCCATCGTTCTCTTCCTCGACTCCTCCGCCCAGGCCCTCACCATCGATCAGAACGGCGACGTCATCCTCAACGGCATGAACCTCTTCGACCCGCGCCAGCCCTTCTGGCGCGGCAAGGCCCCGGACATCAAATACCCGGAGTAGTCCGGAGCTTCCGCACCAGGATCACCCCCGCCAGCAGGCTGAGGATCATCCCGAAGATCCACCCCTTCGGAAACTCCGGCTCGATCTCCAGCTCCAGGCGCATCGGCTTGCCACCGTCGACCTGCACGCTGCGCTTGAAATCCAGCACGGTCCCACGCTCGGCCATCGTCACGTCGAGCGCCGCCGGGGCGGGATCCGCGGCGAGCTGCTGGCTGACGATCCGGTTGGCGATCGCTTTCATCGCCGCGTTCTCGTCGACGCTGTTGCCTTCTAACAGCCGGTCGAACTGCTGCGGATCGAAGTTCAGGTTCCCCTGCAGCAGCGGGTTCTCCTGCGCCGCCTGCTCGAGCTGCGCGTTGCCTTTCGTCACGTCGGCCTTGTTGTCGAGATACATCCGCTGCCGCCGCGTGTTCAGCGCCAGGGTCGCCTGCTGGGTCTTGAGGTTCCGCAATTGCACCCGCGCGTCCTCGTTCGACGCCTCGTCGAGCAAGCCGTTGCGCGCCGCCTTGCTCAGCGCCTGGCCCGCCTTGTCCTGCTCGCCGGCCCGCATCCACGCATTCGCCTGGTCGAGCAAGGCCACCGCCTCCTGCTTGCCCGCGGCCCGCTTGCTGGAGACGAAGCTACTGTAATCCTGGAAGGCCTTGCCGGCCGCCTTCTCCTGCAAATTGAAATCGCCGTGATGGTCCGCCAGCCGCCAGCCTTCCGGCAGGATCACCCGCCAGCGCAGATTCTCGAGCGGCACATCGAGCATCGGCCCATCAAGCACCGTCCCCTTGCCCGCCGGCATCGCGTAAACGAAGCGCACGCTCGCCGGCCGGTCGCCTTCCGGCGCCGGATAGACGTAGAACAGCCAGTCGTTGCCCTCGCGCACCAGCGCCACGCCGTCCTCGTTGACCAGCACGTTGTAAAGCGAGGCCTCCTTCGGCAAGGTCAGCCGCAGCGTCCCCTTCTCGGTCACCCGGACCTTGAGATCGACCGCCGTCAAGGCCGCGCCGTCGGGCGAGACCAGCGTTGTTAGAGTGCCCTGCTCGACCCGCAACCGCAGCGCGCCTGCCAGATCGTGGCGCTTCAAGGTCACCGCCAGCGGCCCTTCCGCCTCAGCCACCCGGAACACCCCGGCCGGAGCCTGGGCGGAGAAAGCGGCACGCAGCGCCTCGGGCACCACGCCCCAGTCGCTCTTCTGCCAGCCGCGCGGCAACTCGGTCGCGCTGATCTCGAGGCGTCCCGCCGTCCGCAGCGAGACGAAATACGAGGCCTGCCGTACTTCCGACGGAAGCAGCGGCGTGACCGCGACCTTCTCGTTGGCGGCCTGCTGGAACTCGATGTCCACCGTGGTGTCGCCCGACACCCCGCGCTGGAAACGGATCTCCCACAGCCCGGTCTCGCCCGCCACCGGCACGAAATCCGCCACCGCCGGTCCGCTCGCCCGCAGGGTCGCCGCCGCGCTTTCATCGAGCCCGGGAATGCTCACCCGCAGCGTCTTCATCGCCGCGTTCTCGATCCGGTAGGCGAGCCGCACCCGACTCAGCGTCTGGCCTTCGCGCAAAGTCACCTCATGCAGCACCTGGGCGGTCACCCAGGGATCCAGCTTGGCGATCGCCAGCGCCAGTGACCAGTCGGCTTGCAGCAGCTTGAACGCCAGCGCCCCCGGCCGCGGCACCCCGGCCTCGCGGGGATCGAGCTGCGAGACATTGCCGCGCGACACCGCCCGCACCTGCAAGCCGCGCTCCGGCACCACCGTCAGCGTTCCGGTCTGCCGTGCCGCGCCGCGCAGCACCACCCGCGGGGCGGCCCACGAGGCCTGCGCCCCCGGTGCCGGCGCGGTCAGCGTCACTGCGAAGGCCTGCTCGCCCAGTGTCCTACCGTTGAGATGAAGGTTGAGCAAACGGGTCCCGCCATCCGCCGACTCCGCCCAATGCGCCAGCGCCGGACCGGTCACCGATTCGATCTCGAAGCCCTTCGGAATCTCCAGCTCAAGCTTGAACAGGCCCGCCCGGGTGATCGATGCCGCGAGATCGACCGCCAGCACCATCCGGTCCTCACCAAGCGACAGCGTCTGCTTCGTCTCCGCCCGGATCTCCGCTGCCACCGGCGCGACCTTCAAGGTCAGCGATGCCTCCGCGCCGCCGTGGCGGAACGCGCGGTGCAGCACCGCCAACGCCCGGCCCTCGCGGTCCATGGGGAGGAGCTTGCCGCCGAAATCATCGAGGTTCACCGCGCTCATCCCCTTCGCCACGACCGCTTCCGCCTGCGCCTCGTCGCCGAAGCCCAAACCTAACAGCCCGACCGATCCCGCCGCGCCCTTGACCACCAGCGGCTTCAAAATCAACTCCACCGGTAGCGTCGCCGTTCCGCGCTGGGTGCCGATCATGAACGCGAAAGGCTGATCCTGCGCCGGCTCGATCCCGACCTTCAGCTCCCGCGTCTCCGGATTGAAACGCCAGCTCCCGATCGGACCATCCGCCACCTCGCCGACCGTGAAGCCTTCCGGCACCGTGATCACCAGCTCCCGCACCACGCCGCGCGACGGCCGGATCGACACCTGATGCCGCCCGCCGACCACGCCGGGCCCGGGCAGATAGAGATCCGAAGTCTCGACAAAGAACTGCGTTTCCTCGCTCGTCACATCGCGCCGCAGCGGACGGGCCTGCATCAGGATCTCATCGGCCGGCCCGAGCACCAGCTCCGCGCCGCTGCCACCGTCGATCTTCAACGCGGTCACCTTCGCCGCGCGCTGCGAGACGAACTCCCAGCCTTCCTGATTCCATGTCACGCTGACCCGCTGCACCGCCGCCGGTCCCGACGGCATCTTCCAGCCGTTCTGCGGTGCTGCGAGAGGCATCTCGAAGGTCGCCTTGCCCGACTTGAAGCCCTCCGCCGTCGCGACCAGGAAATACGCTTCCTCTTCGCCGAGCGGCGCCTTCAACACGCGCAGGCCATCGCCGGTGAATCCTGTGAGAACCGCCGGTGACTTCAGCAGCAGCACCCGCTGATCGACTGCGCCACGCACCTCGACCGCGATCTCGCCGCTCAAGCGACCGTCGACGATCCGCCACGTGTGGCTCATCGACTCCGCCGGCACGATCGTCTCCGCCCCCCGCGCCATTCCGGCCGCGAAGAAGAACACCAGCGCCGTCGCCGCTGCCGTCACCGGAGCCGCCTTTTTCCGAGACAGCCCCGCCAAGCCCGGCAATCCGTGGACCAGAAGCAGCACCAATCCAAAGATCCCGAAGAACGGCACCGCGCCCATCCGCTGCGAAAGCATCCCGAGGCCGATCAAGCCCAGCGCCGCCGGTGCCAGATAGGGTCGGACGCCCTGCCCTTTCACCGGAGCTTCGGAGGAACCCAAACCACCCTGCATCCCCGACCAAACCCTCATCCCTAACAGCCCCACACCCGCCACGACCAGCAGCACTCCGGAAACACTCAGCATTGCCTGCCACGGCGCGACATTGCCGACCTCCAGCGCCACCACCTCGCCCGGTGCCACCACCGGCATCACGTATTCCAAAGCCCCCAGGTTTACCCGGCGATCCTCCACGGCGCGGAAGGCCATGATGCAGGAAACGACGCCGGCCACGATGATCACGAGATGCCCTAACATCCGCGTCGCCCTGATCCGCTTCAGAAGCAGACCGAATGCCGCGACCAACAGCAACAAAGGTGCCGCCAAGCGGGCCTTCGCCAGGATCCACTCCGTCCCGGTCTCGGTCTGCACCGGGCGCACCGGCTTCATCGACCCGCGCGGGATCAAGCGCCGGCCCTCGTCACCGGTCACGATCCACTCGCTGATCACCGTCGGCGTGAACAAGACGGGTGCCACCAGCATGGGCGCGGTCGCCTTCTTGCTGGCGATCCCGTAGCGCAAGACAACCTCCACCGGTTCATTCGGATCCGCCTTCGCCGGCAGTGGAACGAGGATCTCGCCGCCGTCCTGGCGCGCGTTGACCGTCCCGCCATCGACCTTGGTTTCCCACAAGCCGGCTCCTTCGGGCAGTGTCAGCTTCAGCACCGAGCGGCCGCGCGTCTTCACAAAGAAGCGGGCGTCGGTCACCACCTGGCCGTCCCGCGAGACGCGGCTGGCGAGCTTCGCGAAATCGACCACCTGCCCGACCGTCTCGCCGGGTTCGAACCACTCGATCTTCATCCCGATCGACACGTCGGCGGCGGTGTATTGCCACGCGGCGAGCGTCGGCGCGCTGCTGAGCAATCGGTATTCGGCAGGCAATTCGGAGGCCTCGAGCTTCAGCACCGCACCTTCGGTACGAGGAATCTCGTACTTCACCTGCAGCGGGCTGACGACCTGGATGTGACCACGCTCCGATTGCACGTTCAGCGGCCGGACCTCGCCCGGCGAAAGTTCGCCGCCGCGCGCGCTCATCGGCTGCTCGAAGGTCACCAGCACCGTCCCCGCGCCGAGCACCGGCCGGGCCAGCGGGATGACCAGCGTGTCGCCCTCGCGCCGCCAGTCGCGGCCGACGTTCTGGCCGGTGACTTCCACGTTGCCGAGCGCCTCCGGCACCCGCAGCCGCCACTCGGTCGCCGGCGCGCCGATCACGAAATAGTTCACCAACACGCTACCCGAGGCCGCGCCCTCCTTCAGCGAGTAGAGGTGGAAAACATCCGCCTGCACGCTCTGGCCGAGCGCTTCGACTTTCATCGTCGCGCTCCACTTCCCGTCGCGGATGCGGAAGGCCTGTTGCAAGCCGGGCAGCTTCTTCGGAAAGTAATCCGGCGGCGTCTCCGCCAGTCCGGTGGTCGCGCCGGGCACCGCACGGAAACCGGCGGCCACCACCACGCCGACGTAGCCGCGCGCCGACTTCGCGCCGGGATGGCCAAGCACCGGCAGCACCCAGTCGCCCGCCGCGGCGGCGAGGTTCTTCTCCAGTTGGATCGTGATCAACTGCCGCCCGATCAGCGCCTGGCCGAACAAGATCTTGAGCACCCGTTTCCCGCCGACCGCATCGCTGGCGAGGCTGTAATCCGCGACGCCCTGGCCCTCCACCGCCGCCACCGCGAAGTCGGCCGGCACCTCGACGCTCCACTCGCGCAAGGGCGCCTCGCGGATGTCCAGCTCCAGGTCTGCGAAGATCCGGCGGTCGGTCTCGGCGAGTTCGTGGATGGTCACTTCGTTGACCGACACCTCCGGCAGCACCTGGTCCGCGGAGATCTCGTATTCATGCTCCGCCGAAGGGAAGCGATAGACGAAGGCCTGCCGCAGATTGTCGTCCTGCTTGGCCCACGGGAATTGGCCCGGCGAAAGCTGCATCAGGCCCTTGGTCGCACCAACCTCGATCCGTACCGCGCCGTCGTTCGCCACCCGCAGGAAGCCGCTGTGGCGAAGCGTGCCGACCGGCGAAAAACGCGGCGGGCTGAGCTTCGCCGGGAAGGTTCCGAGCGCCGCCTGGGCCTCGATCTCGATCTCGCCGTCGCCTTCGATCGGCCGGCTGAGCCGCACGTCTAACATGCGAGCGCCGCCTTCCTCCGCGATGCTCCAGCTCAGCACCTGCGGGCCCTTCACCGCGAGGATCTCGCCGTTGCCATCGACCCGGATCTTGAGCGCCTCCAGCTTCCCTTGCAGCACCCGGAAGCCGATCTTCGAATAGCGCCGCGCCAGTCCCGCGCCGACCCGCGTTTCGGCGATCTCGCTGCTGGAGAAGAACAACGCGCCATCACCCTCCTTGCGGCCGCTTTTCCAGGCCAAGCTCGCCGCGCCGGTCGCCGGGAGATAGCCGGTCCATCGGCCCTCGCGCTTCTCCGGCACCACCGGCTGGTCGGTTTTGAAGGAAACCGGGTCTTCCAGACCGTCGATCCGCACCGGCACCACCGCGCCGCCGTGCAGCTTGAAGTCGACGCCGCGCCAGTCGCCCTGCCGGCCGAGCGGGGCTTCGAAGGCCAGCTCGATCGGGTAGCTGCCGACCGCCTCGCCGACCAGCTCGTGCACATAGCTCTCGCCCTTCTTCTTCAAGCGCGTGAACCAGCCCTGGCCCGACGCCGCGCCGCTGAGCGCGACGCCTTCTAACAACTCAATCGCCTCGCCCGCCTGGATCACGTTGACCGTGCCGCGCAGCACGAACGACACGCTGGTTCCCTCGGCAATCACCTTGCCGTCGAGCGTCGCGTCGGCCAACTCCACCGGCCGCGGCGCGGTGCCCTTGAGATCGACTTTCACGTTCAGCCGGCCCGCCACGCTGCCGCTGAAGCGATCCGCGCCGTTCTCGCTTTTCATGGCTTGCAGGCCTTCGATCGCCAAGATCGTCGCCGCCGCCGCTCCGTCGCCGGACAGCGAGATCGTGGAGGAGAAACCCACCGCGCTGCCGGGTGCCGGCAGCAGCAGATCGAAGGCTTGCTTGGTGTCATCGTGCAGCGTGGTGATCGTCACCGTGAATTCCTTCGCCGTCTCCGCCTTCGGGTCCTCGGGCAGCAGCGGCTTGAGATCGAGGAAGCGCGTGCCGTCCGATTCGCGGCGGACGGTCCAGGCCTTCAGGCCTTCGCCCGCGACGCCGCTGACCTCGCCGGTTCCGGTGAGGCCGAGGCTCATCACTTCCGGCCGGCCCTGGTGGACCCGCAGCTTCGCGGTGATGGTTCCCTGCACCCGGTCGATGCCCGTGGTGAGGTCGGTGTTCGTCTCCGCAGAGAAGAACAGCGGCACCGGCTTCTCCTTGTCGACCTCGACCAGCACGATTTTCTCGTCCTGGGCATGCCCGAACCCCAGCAATAAAGCCGCGATCCACGCGTACGTAGTCCCGGCTTTAGCCGGACCGAAGAACCGGCGATGCGGACTTCTCCCTGTGGCGGCATTCAAGGAACCGTTCGGTCCGCCTGAAGGCGGGACTACATGCGACGTGATCATAACGTGATAAGGGTGCGGGGAGAGAACGCCGCTGTTAGAGCGGCAATGGGTAAATCGTTCGTAAAGTCTTTCGGGGAGGCTTGCGGCGAGACGCCGCAGCCACTTTTGAATCGTCACTTCATCTTCCCGATCATCGACCCGAGGTCGGCGACCGGCTGGCTGTTCGGATAGCGGGCGCGGACTCCGGCATAGACCTGCCCGAGCTGTTGGAAATCCACCGCGTCGGCCATCGGCGCGGCGCGCAGCTTCTCGGCGGTGAAGACCGCCAGACCGGCGAGCTGGATCGACGGCGTCGCCTGGTCGAAAGCCGGGGCCTCCGCGTCGTAGGGGATCGTCCAGGTCCGCTCGACCATTTGGCCGCTCGCCACATCGCGGAAGCGCACGCTGACCTCGCCGACCTCGCCCTCGCCCTGCGGCAGCGTCTCGATCTGATAGAGCGCGTTGCCCGCTTCCTCGGCCGCCATCTCCGCGGCGTCCACCGCGTCGTTGCGGAAGTCTTCCTTCTGCAAGCGATGCTCCTCGAAGCCAATCAGCTTGTACTTCGCGACCCGCGCCGGATTGAAGCGCACCTGCACCTTCACGTTCTCCGCGGCCGGGCGGAAAGCCCCGGCGAGCTGCTTCGCGAAACCGGCGTCGGCATCTTCCGGACCGTCCACGATGTAATAGCGGCCGTTGCCGTTGCGGGTCAGCCGCTCGAGCAGCTTGTCGTTCAAGCCGGCCGCACCGAAGCCCGCGGCATCGAAGGCGATCCCCTGCTGGCGCAGTCCTTCAATGCGGGCCTGCAAGGCTTCCGGCCGGGCGTCGCCGAGGTTCGCCGCGCCGTCGGTGAAGAGCACCACGCGGTTCTGCGCCGCCGGATTGAACTGCCGCTTCGCCAGCTCCTCGCCGAGCTTAAGACCTTCTTCCAGATTCGTCCCGCCTTCCGACGGCGTCCGCGCGATCAGTTCGTTCAACTCCTGCGCCCGCGCCCCGGGCAAGCGATCCGCCAGCAAGCGCGGCTGCCGCGAGAAGCCGGCCACCGTGATCGTGTCGCCTTCCTTCAGCAGCCCGGAAAGCTGCCGCACCGCCATCGCCAGGCCGGCATTGCGGTCCTCGCGCTCCATCGAGCCGGAGTGGTCGAGCAGGAGTGTTAGATTCAGCGGCGTCGAGGCCCCGCGGCCCTGCGAGCCGGTCCGCACGCCGATCCGCAGAAGATTCCGCTGCGCGAAAGCGGGATGCGCCGACTGCTCGGTCACGCAGACCACCGGCTCGCCGTTCGCCGGCGCGGGATCGCCGTAGTCGAAGGCATTGTAGAACTCCTCCGGCCGGATCCCCTCCGCGGCCGGCACCTCGCCCCGCTCCATCGCGGCCGTGGCGAGCTTGAAGGAGGCATCGCTGACGTGGAGCGAGAAGGTGGAGAAGGGTTCGTCGGTGGTGATGGTCTCGGCGGTAGGTTCGACCGCGACTGGCTCGGCCGGGGCTGCTTGCCTTCGTGACCACTCCATCCCCTTCTCCATCCATTTCGCGGCGAGTGCTTTTTCGCCCACACGTTCCGCCGTGCTTGCCAAGGCTTGGGTGGTGTCCTGGAGCACCAATTGAATATAGTCCCGTCGGTCCTTCACCATCGGCGCATCGGGCAGCAACTCTAACGACTTAACATACTTCCGATAAGCCTCGGCATAGTTGTCTGCCGCATAAGCCGTGCGACCTTCGTCACGAAGCTTGTCGGATTGCGCGACCGCATTCTGACGCCGGAGCATCTCCTTCTGCGCCAAGCCCGTGTATGTTCCACTATTGGTGTCCGGGATGGCCTTTTCAAAATCGAGAAGTGCCGTGAGTTCCCTCACCTTCTCCGTATCCGCGGAAGAAAGCGCATTGCCGGTTTGCACAACCGGGGGCACTGGCACCTCAAATGCCCCGTCCACATCAGCCAAGAGCTGGGCCCGCGTCTGGTCATAAGCCGCGCGGTAGTAGTCCGCTCTCGCAGCTGCAACCTGCTCCATCCCGCGACGCGCCGCTTTGTTGTAGGGATCCATCCGAAGGACTTCCTCGTAGGCCTTTTGGGATTGGTCGTATTCCCCGAGGTTTGAGGCACCTTCGGCAAGGTAGAGTTTGCGGCGCACCTCATCAACCGCCGCCGTACCATCGACTCCAAGCGCCGGATTGGAACGAATCGCTTCGTCCTTATCCGTATCGAGGGGCTTCTGTTCGGAATCGCTCCGCACCAAGCCCGCCGGATCCGTCACTACTGGCGCATCCACCGGCGGCACCGAAAGTTCCCACGCCTTGTCCACTTCTTCGCGAATCCTGGCTCGGACATTGTCTTCCGGTTGCGCCGGAGCGGCTTCGAGATTCTTGCTCAAAGCTAGGGCCTCTGCCTTCAAGACCCCGGCAGTCGTCTCCGTGACCCCGCGGAACCGAGCCTTTTGGGACTCGTCCGCGATCTCCGACTGGCTCGGGGCACCCTGGTTGACGAAGCCGTCGAAATCGCCCGTCGCGGCCGGTGCCGGAGTGGCGAGCGCTTGCGCGGGGACCAGCTCAAGGCTCAGGTCGCGCTTCAGCCCGCCCGTCGCCGTTGCCCCACCGGCCGGGGCTGTCAGGCCGTACCCTTGGCCGGGGTTTCCCGCGTCCACTCCGGATTCACGCTGCTTCCTGGCGAAATCGGACAGATCGGCAACGCCATCCACCACCTGGCCGGCGCTTTTAGAATCGTAGTAATCCAGATCCTGTTGCGGCTTGGCCTGCCCGGCAAGACGACCCATCTCGCCGAGGTCGCCGAAGTTCGTGGCTTCGCCCCGACCCAGTTCCCTCTCGCTGCCAAGCCGCAGGTTCGCCTTGAACCGGGACTCCGAAGTTGTGTTCATGTTGAAAAAGGTCCCCGCCTGAAGCTCCAGCGGCAGCCCGCCACCGCTACCGCCACCAAGACCGGCTTCATTGGCTTTCCCGCCCACAAGCCGGTCGACGAATTTTTCGCCCTCCGGATTCCGGGTCAGAAATTCCGACTCTCGAGTGCCTGCAATCCCCTTGGCCCCGGCGATCCGACCTTCGCCGGCGAGCGCCTCCATCGACTTCTCGTCCGTGGCGACGCCTCCGTTGCGGAAGCTGCCCGTCCAGGCCTTCAGCCCATCATCTTTCCCCTCGACCTCCGCAGGCCGGGCCGGGGCGGCGGGGATGGCGTCGATGCCCAGGGTTCCCGCCACGACTTTGGCCATGCTGCTGGCCGGTGGCGCGGGCTCTGCTCTTTCGGCCAACTTTTTCTCGACCTGTGCGATCGCCTCGTCGCTGAAGGTTCCGGTCAACGCCGCAATCCCTTCGCCTTCCTGCCTGGTCCCCGTCGCCCGGTCCGGGTTGTTCAGGATCGCGTCGATGTTGTTGCGCGTGATCGCCGCGTCGCCGCTGCGGTTGCCGGCGGTGATGATGTCCTGCACCTTCTCGCCGGTCGCCGCCGGGACGCCAGGAATGGTCACGCCTTCGACCATGGGAATGAAATCGCTGTTCGTGCGGGATGCGACCTCAGGGGCCGCCTCGGCCCCGCGTCCGCCGACCGCACCGCCACCCACATAGCCGACCGCGTGGTCTGAGAGCTTCTCATCGGATTCCTTTGCCTTCTGGGCGGGCATAGGTTCGTTCTTTGCCAGCGCTTGAGCCTCGGGAACTGGACCCGAGGCTGGCTCAGCGGGCCGGGCGACGGACATCGAGGCCGGTGGCGGCTTCGAAGTGAAAGCCGAGTTGGTCGCAAGGTGCGAGTAAGCGCTATCCGGCTTCTTCGCGGGGACTCGGGAGCTTCGCTCCGCGGTGCCAAGTCCCATGGCCGGATGAAGGTCATTCAAAACCAACCGATCTTCGGTGATCTTGGACTGCATCTTCTCAGTGATTTCCTTTAACTGCAGTTGCTCGAGCACACGTAGGCTCGATTCGAAGTCGCTCTTTGCATCGGCAAAGGTCTCATTGGCAATGCCCTTGCCGATGGCATCTTCCGTGGTGGTCTCCAGTTGATTCTTGAGACGTGATGCCTGTTCCTTCGTAAGGTCCAGCTTGGTCTTCAATGTATCCCTCAGTTCTGCAACCTCTTGCCCGACCTCGGCTTCCATTGCCTTCAATTTCTGGCCCTTCGCAACAAGATCGGGATGATTTTGTCCAAGGCCAGAACTCTTCAAGACGTCATATTCGCGCTTGGCTTCCTGAAGCTGCGGGACTTTTTTGGGAAGGGTATTCCCGGGGAGGTTGAGACCGGCTGCGTGGGCCAGTAACTGCGGCCCGTCGTACTTCAACAGGGTTTCAATCTGGCTCTCCAACTGGATCTTCTCCCGATCCACCCTGTCATATTCCCGCGCCGCCACTTCGGCTTCGTCGCTGGCGTCGAGTCCTCGGACGTCGGTCTTGTCGCCATTGTAGATGATTCCTTCCTGGCGGATGATCTGCGAAAGCAGCTTCCGCTTGTCTTCGACCAGGTCCTTTTGCCGGACCACGGCCCGGCCAAGTTCTGCCAGCGCTTCATCTCTAGCCGCAGCACGCTCGGATGCCGAGGCCTTCACCTGACTCTCAGCCATCATGGAGTAAGTCTCAAACTTCGCACTCTTCCCCACGCCTCGAATCAGCGAGATCGAGATAAATCCCAGCACCACGCAGGCCGCCAGCGCGAGGATCAGCCCGCGCATCGAAGGCCCGCGCGATTTCCTCCTTCGAGCCGCGATCTTCTCCACCACCTCCGGCTCCACCCCTAACAGATCCGTGATCTTCACCCGCTTGCTCTCCGACAGCTTCCATTCCGCCGCCGGTCCCGTCTTGAAATCCTCCGCCACCAGCCCGTGCAGCACCCGCAGGCGCCGCTCGAACAGGCCGAGCGCGGGATCCGCCGCGCAGAGCTTCTCCAGTTCCCCCGCCTCAAAGGACGAGGCCTCGCCCAGCACCCAGGCGGTGATCCGCGCTTCGAGCGCGTCATCCCCGACGGTGTTCAGCGGCTTGTCCGTGTCGTCTTTCATCTTCAATTCAAAGTTCGATGTTCAGCGTTCGATGTTCGGCGTTCGATGTTCGGCGTTCGATGTTCGATGTTTCATGCTCCTCACCCCTCCACACCCTCGATCCCCATCCGCCGCAGGCTCTCGCCCAGCGATTTCAAAAGGTGGTGCAGCTTGTAGCCGACGTTCCCGACGCTGAGGCCGGTGCGCTGGCTGATCTGGTCGTATTTGAGGTCCTCGTGGTATTTGAGCTGGAGCAGCGCGCGGTCGTCGTCGCGCAGCTCGGCCAGCAGGAGTCGGACGGCGCCGGCGGCCTCAAGGCGCCCGAGCGGGTCGCCCTGGCCGCCGGCGGCATCCCACTCGGGGGGCTCGTCGACGAGGGTCTCGCGCTTGTGGTCGCGCAGGTGGTTCAGGGAAAGATTGCGGACGGAGCGGTAAAGCCAGGCTTTCGGGTTCGCCACCTCGTCCCAGTGGGTGTGGAGCCGCAGGAAGGCCTCCTGCACCAGGTCTTCCGCCACCTCGCGCCGCCCCACCATGCCGTGGGCAAAGCGCAGGAGCGGGCTTTCTTCCGCTTCGAAGACTTGCCGGAGCGTCGGTTTCTCCTGGGTCATCGTGGCGAAAGGAAGCAGCACCGGGGCTTCAACCCTGGACTGTGAGGCAATTTCCATGCGGGGCGGGACGAAAGATCATGGTTCTCATCGGTAACGACACGGCGGCCGGAAAATCCTTGGATCTTTTTTTCGCGGGGCAGCCGGACCGGGAGGCTGGAACACGGAAAAAGCGACCGGGATGGATGGGATGGATAGGATAAGAATGCCGGACCAGCCGCATTTGGTGCCTTTCTTTCAACAATCCCATCCATCCTATCCATCTTGGTCCAATGGATTTCAGGCCGACTCCTCCGCCCAATCATCCCTTGCCACCCGGCCGGACCAGCCCTTGAATCCGCCGCGACCGGAAATGTTTTTGCTCAAGAAGGTTTTTCAACTGCGGGACAAGGCGAACCCGGAACACGAGAAGCCCTTCCTCGACCACCTCGAGGACCTGCGGGTCATGGTCACCCGCATCGTGATCACGCTGCTGATCTCGATGATCGTCTGCTTCGCTTTCCAGAAGGACCTGATGGAGATCATCCGCAAGCCGGTGGACGAGGTGATGAAGGTCCACCAGGCCAGCCTGCTGCCGGAGCAGATCGAATCGGACAAGTGGGAAGCCGCCAAGAAGATCGAGCGCGCGGCCGTGGCGCTGGAACCCGCACTCGCGGAGAAGCTGCTCGCGAGCTTCGATGCCGAGACGCTGCGGCTGGTGAACATCGTCCGGCTGCTGCGCGCGGTGGCGGTGCTGCCGGATGACCAGCGCGCCGGCTTCCTCAGCGCCGCCGGGGCCGACGATCCCACGGCGAAGGACGTCCGCCACATGCTCGAAAAGGGCGCGAATCCCGACATCGACTCGCGCGGCAACCTCCAGATCATGTCGGTGCTGAATCCGACCGAGCCCTTCATGCTTTCCATGAAGCTGGCCTTCTTCGCCGGCATCGTCCTGTCGTTCCCGCTGCTCCTGATGTTCGTCCTGCAGTTCGTCCTGCCCGGCCTGCACCAGCACGAGCGCGGCGTGCTCTGGCCGGCGCTGGCCATCGGCTTCGGGCTGTTCCTGGTGGGCGTTTGCTTCGCCTACTTCATGGTGCTCCCGCGGGCGCTGGAGTTCTTCTTCGAGTGGGGCCTCCAGATGGGCGTCTCGAACGACTGGCGGATCGGCCTCTACGTCACCTTCGCCACCCAGTTCACCCTGCTCTTCGGCCTGTCTTTCGAACTGCCGGTGGTGGTCATGGTCTTCGTGAAACTCGGCCTGCTGACCTACGAGTCGATGAGCCGCACCCGCCCGCACGCCATCCTGGCCATCGTGGTCATCGCGGCCATCATTACCCCCACCCCCGACGCCCTCACGCTGATCCTGATGGCCGGCCCCATGGTCCTCCTTTATGAAATGTGCATCTGGCTGGCCTACTTCGACAACCGCAAGGCGCGCCGGGAGGAAGAAGCCGAGGAGCGTGAACGGATGGAGCGGCTCCTGATGGCGCCCGACGAACCGGAAGGCGGCGAGGAAGAAGACCGTGGAGATGCCGACGGGCAACACGCTCCTTACGATCACCACGATCACCACGATCCCGGTGCCCATGAGGACCATTGGGATCCCTCCGACGACGAGAAAGCCTGGCAGGAAGGCGGCATCGGAGACGACGGCACGCCACCCGAAAGCATCCCCGACGAAGAGAAGCGCCGGATGTCCGACCTGGCTTCGTATCCCGGGTCCGAACCCGCGGAAGAAGTGAAGCCCGAGGAAACCGAGGATCCCATGCCCGCCGATGAGCCGCGGAATCCCGACGAGACCAAAGACGAGCGCCCCCGCTCTTGAGATCCGGTATTCAAACCACCACGACCATTTCACGCATGCACTCGATGACAGGATTCGGCCGGGGCTCGGCCACCGCCGACGAAGGAACCGCCACCGTGGAAATTGCCTGCGTGAACCGCAAGCAAGCCGAAGTGGTCGTCCAAAGCGCCCGCGAGTTCACCGAACTGGAACCGAAGATCCGCAAGGCCGTCCTCAATACCATCTCCCGCGGCCGCATCCAGGTCACCATCCAGTTCGAGCGCCCGCTCGGCGACGCCGCCCCGGTCCGCGTCGATTTGCGGCTGGTCGAGGCACTGGAGAACGCGTTCGAAAGCATCTCCGCCCACACCGGCAGGAGGGTCGCTCCCGATGCCTCGGACTTCCTGCGCGCGCCCGGCTTGATCCGGATCGAAGACGCCGGCGTCAGCGCGGACTCGGCCTGGAGCCCGATCGAAAAGGCCCTGGAGGTCGCCATCGGGCAGGTTCTCGACATGCGGAAAAACGAAGGAGACGACCTCGCCCGCGACCTTTCCACCCGCCTCGACCTGCTGGAAAAGACCGCCGCCGCCATCGCCACGCTGGCCCCCGGCCGGCCGGAGCGTTACCGCGAGCAGCTTTTCAAACGCCTCCGCGACGCCGGCCTGGAGCTCGACCTCAACGACGAGCGCGTGCTGCGCGAGCTGTCGGTCTTTGCCGACCGCTGCGATGTTTCCGAGGAAATCACCCGCCTCGACTCCCATTTCCGCAAGTTCCGCGAATACATGGCCGGGGCCGAACCCGCCGGCCGCCCCCTCGATTTCCTCTGCCAGGAGATTCACCGCGAGTTCAACACCATCGGCTCCAAGGCCGCCGACGCCGGCATCGCCCAGCACGTGGTCGAAGCCAAGACCGAGCTCGAGAAGATCCGCGAGCAAGTGCAGAACGTGGAGTGAGCCGGTGTTTCGGTGCGCTAAAGAAGGATCGAGCCTCCGGACGGAGCGCCGATCTTCAGTCGGCTTGGACGGTAGGTAAGCCAATGAAAACGCCAAAGAGCCGTCCAAAAGTCTGAATGTCGAAAAGTCTAAAGGTCGGAGTGCATCCCGACCTTCGACCTTCAGACCCACCGACCTTCGACCTTCAGACCTTCGACCTTCAGACCTTCAGACCTTCAGACCTTCAGACCTTCGACCTTCAGACCTTCAGACCTTCAGACCTTCAGACCTTCAGACCTTCAGACCTTCAGACTCACCGACTCACCGAAACACCGGTCCCTTCCGTTGACTTTTCCGTCACCTCCCTCCATACCCCGCCCATGTCTTCGGCGCTCCCGCCCAAACCCCGCATCATCGGACCCCGCGTCCGCGTCTGCATCGTCGCGTCGAAATACAACGAGCAGTTCTCCGACGCGCTTGTGGACAACACCGTCGAGGAACTCGGCGAACTGATGCCCCAGACCCGCGTCGACATCATCCGCGTGCCGGGTGCGTTCGAAATCCCGGTCACCATCGCCAACGTCCTCGACCGCAGCGAACACCCGCCCGCCTGCGTCATCGCCCTCGGCGTGATCGTGAAAGGCGCCACCGCCCATGCCGACCTCGTCGCCCGCTCGGTCACCGAGTCGCTGATGGGGCTCGCCCTCCAGCACAAGGTCCCGGTCATCCACGAGGTGCTGCTGGTCGAAGACGAAAAACAGGCCTACGCCCGCTGCATCGGCTCCAATCTCAACCGCGGTCGCGAGGCCGCACGCATCGCCGCGTCGATGGTCGACATCTTCGGTGAAATCGACCGTTCCATGCCCCGTCTGATTCCCCGCAATGCCTAGCCGCCGCCAGATCCGCGAGGCGGTGGTGCAGTTCCTCTACTGCGCCGATCTCGAAGGCGGGGCCGATCCCGCCTCTCTGCGCGATGCCTTTTGGCAGTTCGTGACGGAGTCCGATCGCCGGTCCCTGCTCCAGGCGACTTGGAAAACACTCCACCACCTCAGCCTCGGCCGGGAAGCCCGCATCGTCGAATTCCAGCAACGGCTGCCGCTCGCCCTCGCCACCCTGAAGGCAAGGCCCGACCTCGAGCGCACCACCATGGCGCTCCAACAGGTCGCCGACCTCGAGATCCGCTGGTCCGCCACCGTGATCGAGCTGTCCCGCGTGCCAAAGGACGCCGACGACGATGACTTCAGCGCACAATTCGAGCCGGTATTGGAAAAGCTCTTCCGCACCGACCGCGACCTCGCCGCCGCCCGCCGCCGTTTCCTCGAAGCACTCGATGACCTGCCCGGTCTCCGCGGCCAGCTCGAACCCGTGGCCGGCAGCATCCGCCGCCTCGATCGCATCTCCGAGCGGGTCCGCATGATCGAAGAGCCGGAGAAATTTCCCGAGCAGGTCGACCTCGCCAAGCTTCGCGAATCCAAGGAATCCCTGGCCGCCCTGCTCCGTGAGACCAACGCCCTCGCCGACGCCGTGCTGCGGGAGAAGGACGACATCGACAAGCGCCTCGCCGCCGTGGTGGAGAACTTCGCGCCGGAACGCATCGACCCGGTCGACCGCGCCATCCTCCGCCTCGCCACCTGGGAAATCCTCCACGCCGAGAAAGTTCCGGCCGCGGTGGCCATCGACGAAGCCATCGAACTTGCCAAGCGCTTCGGCACCACCGACTCCAGCCGCTTCGTCAACGGCGTGCTCGACAAGATCGCGAAGCAAGCGAGCAGCGCTGAAGGCTGAAGGCTGGGCTCTGGGCTCTGGGCTCTGGGTTGATTTTCGTTTCCGATGATCCCGGCGGGATCAAAGCCCAGGTAGCCGGGGGTTAAGCGAGGCACGAGCGACACCCCCGGATTTCTTCGCCCAACGAAAGGCTTCCCGGCAGGGATGCCAGCCGGATTCGATTCTTCCTGTGCGCCCCTTCGATGTCCCACGGCTGCGATCCCTCCCGGGATCGAAAGATCTTCGGAGGTCCGGCGATTACGGGGGTAGTCGCTGTCGCTCGACCCCCGGCTACTGGTGCTGTGATCCCTCCGGGATCGGAACCGGATCTCCGCATTTCAAATTTTCCATCCTCCCATCCTCCCATCCTCCCATCCTCCCATCCTCCCATCCTCCATCCTCCATCCTCCATCCTCCATCCTCCGGTTCCCCAATTCCTAAATTACCGAACCGGTTTACTCCAATCTCCCCGCAATTTTCCCATCCCTACCCGGCTCTTCATCTGCTAGGCATCCTCCCGAATGCCTCGCTACCCTTCCCGCTTCCAGCTCCGCACCCTGTGGAATGCCGCCACCGGTGTTTCCATCCTGGTGCTCGGAGCCCTGCTCGTCGGCCTGGTCTGGCTCATGGGCCAGATCTTCGGATTCCTCCAGCCGGTCCTCGTCCCGCTAGCCGTCGCCGCGATCATCGCCTACCTGCTGGACCCCGTCGTCCGCATCTTCCAGAAGCGCGGCTTCTCCCGCCGCTGGTCGGTGGTCTCCACCTTCGCCGGATTCACCCTGATCGCCGCCGGGCTGGTCGCCGTCATGATCCCGCTGGTCGGCGGACAGATCCACACCTTCCAACAGCAGCGCGACGCGATCGCCGCCGACCGGCAGGTGAATACCCCGTTGGAAGCCGCTCCCGATGCCGGCAATACGGCGGCCCCGGACGAAACTTCCGTTCCGGAGAACGCGACCGATACCGGCAATGCGGCAACCACCAAGAAGGCTTTCGACGAACTCATCGTCGACATCCTGATCGGCACGCGGAATAAGAACGAGTGGGCCAAGCCCTTCATCGACCCGCTGCTCGGCCCGCCCGACGATCCCAAGTCCGACGCCCCCAAGGCCACCTTGACCGCAGCTCTTGACGAAGCCGCGCGGGAAGGAGGCTCGCAACTGGATCCTCCCATCGTCCTGCAAGGCACCGAACTCTGGTCACAGGGCAGAACCTACCTCGACGAGATCTTCGGCTGGATCAAGGGTGGCGCCGGCAAGCTACTCGGCTTCCTCGGCCTTGCCATCGGCTTCGTGATGGTGCCCATCTACCTCTACTACTTCCTCAGCGAAAGCGCCGCCATCAAGGACCACTGGCACGAGTATGTCCCGCTCAAGGCCTCGCGCTTCAAGACCGAACTCGTCGAGACCCTCACCGAGGTCAACCGCTACCTCATCTCTTTCTTCCGCGGCCAAGTCCTCGTCGCCTTCATCGACGGGATGCTGGTCGGCATCGCGCTCACCCTTTACGACCTTCCGCTCGGCCTGTTGGTCGGCATCATGATGGCGGTGCTCGGGATCATCCCCTACATCGGCAACATCATCACGCTGATCCCGGCCTGCGTGCTTGCCTACTTCCACTTCAGCGTGCCGGAGAACCAGCACATCCTCGGTGACAGCCCCTGGGCCTACGTCGGCGGCGTGGTCGCCATCTTCGTGATCGTCCAGCAGATCAACTCGCTGCTCACCGCGCCGAAGATCGTCGGCGACTCGGTCGGCCTGCACCCGATGACCGTCATTTTCTCGATGCTCTTCTGGTCGCTCATCCTCGGCGGCTTCGTCGGCGCGCTGCTTGCCGTCCCCCTCACCGCCGCGGTGAAAGTGCTGTTCCGCCGCTACATCTGGGACCGCCGGATGAAAGAAGGCTACGGCGACGATAAGGACGACGACGACGGGGTCGAAGAGTGGCAACCGTCGGATGCCGAGGGCGTCTGAAGCCCACCGGACTTCGGCGCTTGGACTGCGTGCAGCCCGCTGCCGCTTTCCCGCCGCCTGCCTGCTGGCGAGCCGGGGCCTGACTTCACGGCAGTCTGTGGCAACAGAGCGGCAGCCCGCTGCCCGCAGTCCAAGTCCATCGACTCCACCCCCCGGCCTTGATTCCGGTTCGGGTTCATGGCGTCATCCGGCCCGTGAAAGCCCCGCTTTTTTTGCTGCTCGCGTTTGCCGCCCTCGCAGAGGGAGCGCTGATCGCCCGTGTGGCGACCGACCGCGGCACCATCGACGTCGAACTCCAGCACGCGAAAGCTCCGCAAGCAGTCGCCAATTTTATGACCCTCGCCCAAGGCGCACGCGGCCGTATCGCCCCCGCCACCGGGGCGATCATCGACACTCCCCTCTACGTCGGGGAAAAGTTTTTCCGCGTCGTCAACGACGCCTCATTCAAAATCGCCCAAACCGGCTCCGGCACAGGCACCAACAGCGGCGGCCCAGGATTCACCTTCAAGGACGAGTTCGATCCGGCCCTGACCCACGTCCCCTACGTGCTCTCGATGGCAAACAGCGGCCCGAACACCAACGGCAGCCAGATTTTCTTCACCGGCAACGCCACCATCCCGGGCCTCAACAACGTCCACACCGTGTTCGGACTTGTGACCGACGTCCCGAGCCGCGCAGTCATCGATGCCATCCATGCCGCCGGTAACAACGGCACGACCATCACCGCCATCACCTTCGAGCGAACTGACCCCGTCGCCGTCGCCTTCAACGAGCACGCGCAGAACCTCCCGACCGTGACTCGACCCGCTGGAAGCCTGCGCGTGAGTCCGGGCAACAGCGTGGTTTGGGACTTCCTGCCCGCCATCGGGACAGGTAGCATTTTCAGGGTGTTTCGCTCGACCTCCTTGGCCACGACGAGCTGGAGCGAGTCCCCGCTATACCGAATCCACGCCGGAATCGTCAGACCTATCTCCAATCCGTTCATCGGCGCCGCCACGGTCGACGATGGCACCTCGGCAAGGGCTTTCTATCACCTCTCCGTCGCCAACCATCCCGCAGCGGTGGCTCCTTCCTACCTCGCCGGGCGCACCGTGCACTTCACCATTGGAGGAGATGCTTTCGACTACCTTTTCAACGCCGCAGGCACGGGAGGAACCGCGACCTACGATTCAGCCACCGCCGCTCCCGCTTCTTTCCCGTTCACCCTGCTCAGCTTCAGCTCCGCCGCCCACGACGTCGGATTCATCGCGGACCATGGCACCGGCGTGCCGCTCGCCCGGTATTTCCAAGTGAAGGTCGGCTGTGACTCCGCCACCAGTTCTCTCATCACCGGGCGGCACTCGACGTCTTACTTTCATTCCTTTTTCGGATGGCAACCTGCGGGCTCCGGCGCGGGCACCATCACCCGCTGACCCCGTTTCTTCTGGATTCTTGTCTCTCCCCTCTGGTTCCTTCCCCGCATGTCCCGCACCCACCGCATCGCAGTCCTCGCCGGCGACGGCATCGGCCCCGAAGTCATGATCGAATCCCTCCGCGTGCTCGATGCCGTGGAAACGAAGTTCGGCTTCACCACCGCCCGCGAAACCCGCCTCGTCGGCGGCGCGGCCATCGATGCCACCGGCCACCCGCTGCCCCCGGAAACCATCGCCGCCTGCGAGCAAAGCGACGCCATCCTGTTCGGCTCCGTCGGCGGACCGAAATGGGAAAGCCTGCCCCCCGACATCCAGCCGGAGCGCGGTGCGCTGCTTCCCCTGCGCAAGCACTTCGGCCTCTTCGCCAACCTCCGCCCCGGCGTCTGCCTGCCGTCGCTGACCCACGCCTCGCCGGTTAAGAACGAGCTCATCCCGAACGGCTTCGACGTCCTCTGCGTCCGCGAGCTCACCGGCGGTGTCTATTTCGGCCAACCGAAAGGCCGCGAGATGCGTGACGGCGAACCGGTTGCCTTCGACACCATGGTTTACCGCAAGAGCGAGATCGACCGCATCCTGCGCGTCGCCTTCACCGCCGCCATGGGCCGCGGCAAGCGCCTGGTTTCCGTCGACAAGGCCAACGTCCTCGCCACCTCCGTCCTCTGGCGCGAGACCGCCAACGAGGTCGCCAAGGACTTCCCGGAAGTCACGATGAGCCACCTCTACGTCGATAACGCCGCGATGCAGCTCGTGAAGCGCCCGGACTCCTTCGACGTGTTGGTCACCGAGAACCTCTTCGGCGACATCCTCTCGGATGAAATGGCGATGATCTCCGGTTCCCTCGGCATGCTCCCCTCCGCCTCGCTCGGCAAGCAGAACGACGGCGGTCTCTACTTCGGCATGTACGAGCCCTCCGGCGGTTCCGCCCCCGACATCGCCGGGCAGGGCATCGCCAACCCGATCGCCCAGATCCTCTCGGTCGCGATGATGCTCCGCTTCTCCCTCGCCGAAAACGAAGCCGCCGCCGCGATCGAAGCCGCCGTCGCCAAAGCCATCGACGACCACTACCGCACCGGCGACATCGCCACCGGCGCCGCCACCGAGATCAAGGTCGGCACCGCCGGCATGGCAGACGCCGTGCTGGCGCGGTTATAGACGGGATTCCCACCCCTCCTTCAAAAGGACGGCAAGCCTCCAGCTTGCCGTCCTTGTACTTTCAGGTTACGGTCCGCCAGTGCCACGGAAGATCCGCCAATTGATCGCCGATCTGGAAAAAGCCGGATTCATCAACCGCGGCGGCAAAGGCAGTCACCGGAATTTCCTTCACTTGGCATCCAACCAACGAATCACCGTCTCCGGCCAAGAAGGTGCCGATGCTCAGCCCTATCAGGAAAAGGAAGTCAGGGTAAAAATCGAACTCTCGAAAGGATCATGAGGAAGAATACGGACATTTACCTCCGCTGGGTTGCATGGTCGGAGGAAGACCAGACCTACATCGGCCGTTGCCCCGATCTCTTCGGGGGAGGAGTTCACGGAGACGATCCCGTCGAAGTGGCCAGAGAACTGCAAACCGTGATCGACGAGTGGGAGGAAATCCACGAGCAAGACAAGCGCCCCCTTCCCCCCGTCCGCGTCCGGCCCACCGTCGAGTTTGCCTGACTCCGCTTCCCGCTTGCCACTGCAAGGCACGCTTCCCAAAGTCCGCCCGCCCATGAGCGACGAAACTTCTTCCCAGCACCAGGTCTGCATCGCCGGCACCGGCAGCTACCTTCCGGAAAGAGTCCTCACCAATGCCGACCTCGAGAAGATCGTCGAAACCTCCGACGAGTGGATCTTCAGCCGCACCGGCATCCGCGAACGCCGCATCGCCGCCGAGGGCGAGTTCACCTCCCACATGGCTGCCAAGGCCGGCGCGAAGGCGCTCGAACAAGCCGGCATCACCGCCGACCAAGTCGAGCTGATCATCGTCGCCACCATCACCCCGGACACCCTCACCCCCGCCACCGCCTGTTACGTCCAGCAGCAGCTCGGAGCCTTCGGCGCGGTCGCCTTCGACATCTCCGCCGCCTGCTCCGGCTTCCTCTACGCGATGAAGATCGCCAAGCGCCTGATCTCCGACGGCGCTTTCAGCAACGCGCTGATCATCGGCGCGGAAAAGCTCTCGACCTTCATCAATTGGGAAGACCGCAACACCTGCGTGCTCTTCGGCGACGGTGCCGGTGCCGCCGTGCTGCGCCGCGCCGCGCCGGAAGAAGGCTCGATCCTCGCCACCGAAATGGGCACCGACGGCCGGCTCTGCCATCTCATCCAGATTCCCGGCGGCGGCTCCGCCCTGCCCATCACCGCGGAAAACATCGGTCAGCACCTCGCCAGCCTGACCATGATGGGCAAGGAGGTCTTCAAGCATGCCGTCAACCGCATGAAGGAGTCCGCCGAAAAGGTCATCGAGCGCGCCGGTCTCAAGCCGGAAGACATCGCCCTCGTCGTCCCCCACCAGGCGAACCTCCGCATCATCGACGCCATCGCCGAGCGACTCTCCGTCCCGCCCGAGCGGGTCTTCGTCAACCTTCAGAAATACGGCAACACCTCCGCCGCCGCCGTGGCGATCGCCCTCGACGAGGCGAACCGCAGCGGTGCCATCAAGCGCGGCGAACACGTCGTCATGGTCGTCTTCGGCGCCGGTCTCACCTGGGCCGCCGCGGCAGTTCGATGGTGAAGATGGAAACCAGAAGCAAGAGACCAGAGACAAGAGGAACAACCGTCGAATCTCCTTTGATCTGCTGACCGGGCCCTCCTGCCTCCTGCCTCCTGCCTCCTGCCTCCTGCCTCCTGCCTCCTGTCTCCTGTCTCCTGTCTCCTGTCCCCTGTCCCCTATCCCCTGCGCTCCCATGTCCTACCGCACTTCTCCCGCCGACCTCGAAGGGCAACCTCCCGGCATCCCCCACATCATCGGTAACGAGGCCGCGGAACGGTTTTCGTTCTACGGGATGAAGGCGGTGCTCGCGGTGTTCATGGTCGAGTATCTCCACTTGATGGACGCCCAGGAAGGAATCGCCATGAGCGAGGCCGCCGCCGCGGAAAAGGTCCACCTCTTCAACACCGCAGTCTATGCGACCCCGCTGATCGGGGCACTTCTCGCAGACATTTTTCTCGGCAAATACCGGACCATCATCGCCCTCTCGATCGTTTACTGCGGCGGTCACGCCGCCCTGGCCGCGATGGGAATGCACGGCCAGTCCCCCATGTGGCTGCTTGCCGGCCTGGCGCTGATCGCCCTCGGTTCCGGCGGGATCAAGCCCTGCGTCTCCGCCCATGTCGGCGACCAGTTCGGAGCACGGAACTCCCACTTGCTGCCAAAGGTCTTCAACTGGTTCTATTTTTCGATCAACATCGGTGCCTTCGTGTCGATGCTGCTCACCCCGTGGCTGCTTCAATGGTATGGACCCCATTGGGCCTTCGGCGTTCCCGGAGTGCTGATGCTTCTTGCAACCTTCCTGTTCTGGATGGGACGGCACCGATTCATCCACGTGCCCGCCGGTGGCAAAGCCTTCGTGCGGGAGTGCTTCAGCCGCCAGGGCATGAACGTGCTGCTGAAACTGCTGCCGCTGTACCTGTTCGTCGCGATGTTCTGGGCCTTGTTCGACCAGACCAGTTCCACCTGGATCTTTCAGTCCCGCGACATGGACCTCCGCTTCCTCGGCATGGAATGGCTGCCATCGCAGATCCAATCGCTGAACTCCGTCTTCGTCCTGACCTTCATTCCGCTCTTCTCTTACGTGGTCTATCCGCTGATCGACCGTATCTGGACCCTGACTCCCCTCAGAAAGGTCGGCCTCGGACTGTTCATCATGGTGAGTTCGTTCGCGCTTGTGGCCGTGATCCAGTCGTGGATCGATGCCGGAGAAAGGCCATCGATCTCCTGGCAGATCCTCGCCTTCGCACTGCTGACCATCGCGGAAGTCATGGTCTCCATCGTCGCGCTGGAGTTCGCCTACACCCAGGCCCCGAAGACCATGAAGTCGCTGCTCATGTGCTACTACCTCGGAGCGGTATCCCTAGGGAATCTCCTCGTGGCGCAGGTCAATCACTTCATCCAAATCCCGAGCGCCGCGGCCGAGCAATTCGAAGCGCAGGTGAAAACCCTGGAGTCCGATTGGCGCGACTCGCCCCGCACCGTGGTGCTGGGAGGCTACGACGGCGTCACCGGACGCGGGGACGACGACTTCATCCAGAAAGCGGAAGAGGGTCGCCTGACCACGGTGACCATACCCGGACAAGCGGCCTACGAAAGCGCCGTGACAAAGATCGTCGAAGCCGCTCGCAAGACCAACGACCGGCTTCCTCCCGCAACGTCGATGACCGAACTCGGCAACGATCCTTGGGGCTCGCCCATTCGCTACGAGATTCTCAACTCCTCCAGCTTCCGGGTGATCAGCGATGGCCCCGACCGCAAGGCGCTCACCCGTTGGGACCAAGGTATCATCGTGGAGGTCAAGAAGCCGGAAGCCGCGGCCGGTAAATCCTGGTTCGACCGCTTTCGCCCGGAAGAACCCTGGCTCGACACGCGCAAGAAAGCACTCGGGGTCAAGCAAGTCGCCGCACCGACCACGGCGACGGGAACCCAGTACCAGAGCACCGCGTTCTCCGGCGGCCAGACCAAGCTCCGCGGCGCGGCGTATTTCAACTTCTTCACCTGGCTCATGCTCGGCACCGCGGTGCTCTTCATCCCCTTCGCGCTCGTTTACCGGCCGAAGACCTTCTTGCAGGACTGACCACCGGGCGCTTTCTTCCGCTGCGTGCTCACCGATTCCCACTGCCACCTCGCCAGCCATCGCTTCGATGCTGATGAAGTCCCCGCGCTGGTCGACCGCGCGCGGCAGGCTGGCGTATCCCGGATGGTCAGCCTGGTCACCGGGCTCGATGACCTCCAAGCGAACCTCGCCATCGCCGCCGCCCACCCCGAGGTCTCCATCTGCATCGGCATCCATCCCTGCAACGTCCACGAAGCTCCCGATGATGCGATCGGGCACCTCCGTCCGCACCTTTCCGATCCGCGCGTCTGCGGCATCGGCGAGACCGGCCTCGACTACTACCATCCCGCGCCCGACGGCTGGGATGAGGACTCCTTTCGCCGGCGCCAGCGCGATTTCCTCGACGCGCACTTCCGACTCGCGGCCGATGCCGGCTTGAATGTCGTCATCCACACCCGCGACACCCAGGGAGATGCCTCTTTCCAAGACGCGCTTGCGATCTACCGCAAGCACGCCGCCAAGGTCCGCGCGGTCTTTCACTGTTTCATCGGCCCGGAGCACAACGCCCGCGAAGTGATCGCCCTCGGCGGACTCGTTTCTTTCGGCGGCGTCGCGACATTCAAGAACGCCACCGACGTGCTCGCCACCGCCATCGCATTGCCCGCCGGCAGCTTCATGCTCGAAACCGATTCGCCCTACCTCGCGCCGGTTCCATTCCGCGGCAAACGCAACGAACCCTCTTACGTCCGGCACGTGGCGGAGCACCTTGCCGCAAGCCGCACCGAACCCCTCGAAGAACTCGCTTCCGAGACCAGCGCCGCGGCATTCCGCTTCTTCCGGCTCGACCGATGACCCGCGCATTGGACACGATTTGAACGAAGCGAGGAAACCGCCTCGTTTTCAAAACAACGTGTCAGCTCTTTCCAAGCCGGCATCCTCTTGTTAATCCACGCCACATCGAATCCATGAGCTACTCACACTACCTCGCCTTGGCCGCGGCCGCCGTCCTCCTTCCATCTTGCTCGCTCTTTAACAAGGGCGAGGAAGACTACGATACTGTCGATGGTGCCGGCGATGCCGGCTACGATACTGCCAATCCCTACGGTGTTCCCGACGGGAACGTCGCGGACTCCGTGCCGTACCAGCCGGTGAATCCTCCCGCTGACAATCCGACCTACTCGCCTGCCGCTTATGAAGACAACACGGCGAGCACTCCCGCACCCGCTGCGGCACCTGCGGTCGCGGCAAGCACCAGCCACACCGTCGTTCGCGGTGACACGCTCGGCGGAATCGCCCGCCGCTATGGCTCGAGCAGCGCCGCGATCAAACAAGCCAACGGCATGACCAGCGATACCGTCGTACTTGGCAAGCAGCTCGTCATCCCCGGCTCGTCCGGACCAATCGCTTCCGCTCCCGCCGCCTCCGGAGGAAAGGTCCACACCGTGGTCAAGGGAGACAGCCTCGGCCGCATCAGCAGCAAGTATGGTGTGAGCATCGACGCGCTCAAGAAGGCCAACGGTCTGAAGTCCGACACCGTGGTGCTCGGCTCCAAGCTCCGCATTCCCTGAACCCCGCTCCTCATGATCCTCCTCCGCAGAACCACGACCCTCGTTTGCCTCCTGGCCGCGGCATGTTGCCTCGCCCAAGAGCCCGAGCCGGAGGAGGATCCCTACGCCGACCTGCCACCAAAGCGTGCCGCGCTCGAGCGCATGCTCTCGGAGCGCGGCGCGCCTGCCACCTTCGACGCCGCAGTGAAGAAAGCGCGCGAACAAGGGGTCGCGGAACAGCCCATCCTCGAAGCCACTTTCCTTTACTACGTCGACCGCCACGAGGACGACAAGATCGCCGCGATGATGCCGGAGTTCCTCAAGCGGAAGGATAGCTTCAAGCTGGAGGAGTCCGAAATCTTCGCCGTTCGCGAGGACTGGCTCGCCGTGGTTGAATACGTGCAAGCCATCGCCGCGCTGAAAAAGAACGACCGCGCCGGCTTCAAGAAGCACATCACCGAAGCCTTCTGGCTCAGCCCTAAACAGGGAAGCGCCTTCGCACCCCACATCGACCGCATGCGCCTCGACGAGGCGATGCGCGACGTGAAGATCGATCCATCGACAGGGCTGGATCAAATGTTTGCCGAAGGAAAGAGCGAGCTGTCGTCCTTGTTGAAGGATCGCAAGGCGCTGCTGCTCCACTTCTGGTCGCCGTGGAGCCGCGAGTGCGAGGAAAGCATGGGCGACTTCAAGGTCACCGCTCTCGAACTCCAGAAGAACGGCATCGCCGTCGCATCGTTGCTGTCCGAGTCCACGGCCGACGCGATCGGCGATGCGAAGAAGATCGTCAACGCGCTCGGCGCCGCGCCTCCGGGTGCCTGGCTTGTCGATCGTGAGCAGGACCCGCTGCACCGCATGCTCCGCATCCAGAGCGTACCTTCGATGGTTCTAGTATCTCCCGACGGCCGCGTCATTTTCAACGGCCACCCCTCGGAAGACCGCTTGTGGACGGCTCTCGCGGCGATCGCTCCGGAGATCCGGAGACCTGCTCTCAAGGAACAGTGAGGCACGATCTACTACGACGTTTATCGTAGATCATAGGGAGCATCGGAAGCGGGTCGAAAATTTTCGTTAATGATCCCTTAAAATCGGAGAGTTTGAACTTGACGGATTTCTGAACTACTAGCTTTATGGTGACACGAACCCGGTGATCATACGGCTATGGCGCGAGTCACACACCCCTCCAATTTAGAACTCCAGGCACTGTCCGTTTTGTGGCACGGCGGACCATCTACGGTAACCACCGTACTTGATAGCCTTCCCGATGGGAAAGACCGGGCCTACACCACGGTGCTCTCGGTCTTACAGAGCCTCGAACGGAAAAAGCTCGTCAAGCGCACCCGTGACGGTCGCGCCCATGTTTACGAAGCTGCTTTCTCACAGGACGCTATCGTCCGTCGTGCATCGCACGACTTTCTTACGAACGCTTTCGGGGGTCGTCTCGGTGAGGCGATCCTCGCACTCCTCTCCGCCGGCACGTTAACGCCGGATGAGAAAACCAACATCGAACGCGAACTCAAACGACACAAAGCTATGGCTGCAAAAAAAACAGCGAAGAAGGCCGCGAAGAAAGCCGCTAAGAAAGCTCCGGCCAAAAAGGCCGCGGTGAAGAAGGCTGCACCCGCGAAGAAAGCACCCGCGAAGAAGGCCGCTGCAAAGCCGGCCAAGAAGGCGGCGAAGAAGGCCCCTGCCAAGAAGGCTGCCAAGTCCGCAAAGAAGGCGGCCAAGAAAGTAGCGAAGAAGACTGTCGCCAAGAAGGCTGCCAAGAAGGCCGCTCCGGCGAAGAAGGCGGCACCGGCGAAGAAAGCCGCTCCTGCAAAGAAGGCTGCTCCTGCAAAGAAAGCTGCCAAGTCCGCGAAGAAGGCCGCTCCGGCCAAGAAGGCTGCCAAAAAGGCCGCCAAGAAGGCTGCCAAGTAAGCCTTGCTATCACATCCGCGGCAGCCTCCTTCGGGAAATCTGCCGCGTTGAGTCGATTGCCTCAAACGGCGGGGAGCTCCGGCTCCCCGCCCTTTTTTAGCCCTTTGAAAAAGTACCCGGCTCCCTCAAAAAAGGCTTTGCAAGTCCCGGGACCCAACCTCATTCTCCCGCCCCCTTTCGGGGGTAAACACGCGCGGTTAGCTCAGTGGTAGAGCACCTCCCTGACACGGAGGGGGTCACTGGTTCGAACCCAGTATCGCGCACCATCACCCATTCTCCCGTGATCTCCGCTACCGACACTTCACCGGAGCGACTCTCGATCCTGCTGAGATTGCTTGATGATGATTCGCCGGTGGTTCGCTCGTCCGTCGAAGATGCTCTTGCTGCTTTTGGCGGTGATGTAAGCGAGCTTCTTGGCGGACTCGATGCCGGACTCGGCGAGTCGGAACTGGAATTGCTCTCCCTGCTTCTTCAGCCCGCACGTCGCGAACGACTGCGACGCGAATGGGTAGTGCCAGCGGGTGGTGCCGCAGCCGTCCACGACGACTGGGAGCAATTCGAAGCCCTTCTCCGGACTCTCTCCGACTACCTGCACGACGGTGTCACGCTTCGCCAACCTTTGGCCGATGCCCTTGACCTTCTGGCTGAAGATCTGGAGACGATCGCTGCCGACCACGGTGCGGCCGGGGTCAACCGGGTGCTGTTCGAGGATGGACGCTTCAACGCGAACATCGACGAGGAAGACGAGCCGGAAAATTACGATCTCGCCCAGGTTCTCGCGGGACATCCCTCCAACGCGTTGGGGCTCGGGCTGATCTTCCTGCTCGTCGCACGGCGGCTGGATCTTGACGTCGAAGGCATCAACCTTCCGCGTTCATTCCTCTGCCGCTACCAGGATGAAGGTGAGATCGTGTTCAGCGAGCCGCATGTGAAGGGTCGGCCGGTCTTGCCCGAGGACCTCGCCCACCGGATCCGGCGCTATCCGCGCGAGGTCCGTGCACAGGCCGCGAGGGCGGCTTCCCCGGGCGAATTGCTCGTGCGCGTGGTGGAAGAACTTGCCACCTCGTGGTCGGTACGCGGCGAGACGGCGGACGCCGAGTTAATGGAAGAACTTCTCGCGACCCTGGTGAAAGCGCCCTTTTGAAGTTCCTTCACCCGGCCGCAAGCGAACGACCGCTAGTCACTCTTTCTGGCGTTCTTGCTCCTTCCGCTCCTGCTGCTCCTGCTGCTCGCGCGCCCTCTCTTCCTGGCGGCGTTGCTGCTCTTCTTGCTGCTGCCGGGCACGCTCTTCCTGTTGCTGGCGGGCCTGTTCCTGTTGGCGCGCGCGCTCTTCCTGCTGCTGCCGGGCCCGCTCTTCTCCCTGTCGGCGTGCTTCTTCTTGCTGCTCGCGCATCTGCTCCTGTTGACGAGCGCGCTCTTCTTGCTGCTGACGCGCTTGTTCTTGTTGCTGCTGGCGACGCATTTCCTCCTGCTGCTGGCGTGCTTGATCCTGCTGTTGGCGCTTCGCCTCCTCTTGTTGCTGGCGCGCCATTTCTTCTTGCTGCTGACGACGCTTGTTTTCTTCCGCTTCACGGCGGGCCAGCTCTTGACGCTGCTGCGCTTCTTCCATCTGGCGCGCGCGAGCAGCATCGGTCTCGCGCTGCTGTTCCGCCTGCTCTTGGCGAGCCTGTTCCGCCTTCGCCCGGGCCGCTTCCTGCTGCTGCTGCCGGGCTTCCTCCATCCGTCCGCGTCGCGAGTTTTCGTCCGACTCCAGTGCGGCCTGCTCCTGCCTGCGCCGGACCTCTTCCGCCTGCTGCTGCCGGTTCTCCTCCATCTGCTGACGGCGGGTGGACTGGTCAGATTCATTCTTCGCCTGTTCACGCTTTTGAAGCGCCTCCTCCTGCTGCTGGCGACGGGCTTCTTCCATTCTCGCGCGGCGTTCATTTTCTGCGACCCCGGTCGTGTCACGATTCGTCTCTTCGGGTTCACGCATCGGCGATTCCACCACGCGTCCGCCATCACCACCACGCGGTCTCTCCACTCGTGGCTTCTCGGCATCTGGAATCGCGGGCTCACGGATTACCTCAGCCTTCTTCGCAACCTTCTCCGCTTCGCGTTGGCGAAGCTCCTCGCGCAGTCGTGCGATCCGCTCCGAGGTGCTCTCCTTCGCTTCGGCCGGAGCGGGCTCAGTTGCGGGAACGCCAGTCCGCCGTGCCCGTGACTCGCGCAAACGTTCCGCCGCGAGGCGCTGGCGGTCCGCCAAGGACAAGGCTCGGTCCGCCGGCTTCGGCTCCGTCGTATCGGTCACCGCCGGCTTCGCCGCGTTGGACGGGCGGCCGGCCACCGCAGCGGGCCCTTCGGTCGCACGCGCCGCTTCGCGCCGGACCAATTGCTTCTCGCGGCGCACTTCGGTCATCTGCTGTTGTTTCTCCTGCAACGTGCGTTGCGCCTCCCCGACCTTCAAACGGTTCACCTCGAACTGCCTCACTTTGTCGTCCGGTCCGGCAATCTTCACCGCGTCCTCATTCTGCTTCACCCGCGCTTCACGATAACGCTCGGACCACTGCGGCTTGATCCCGCCTTCGGCACGGACGACCTTCAGTTCGTCCCATCGCCCTGCGACCCGCGACGGCTTGAGCTGCGGGTTCCAGCGGGTGTTGAGATTGGGCGCGAACACTGCGAGCTGGGTGCCGCGAATCGACGCATTGCGCAGGTTCAAATCGCGGATCGCCTTGAAGCGGTCGGTTTTGATCTCATACACCGGCCATGGTTTGCCCACCTCGCGGCGGAGGCGGTCGTAGCCGGGGCCACCGGCCACGATCCGGTTGCGATCAAAGCGGATGTTGGTGATGTTGTTCGTCTGCCGGATGAAGTCGGAGTTCCGGTCCACCGGCAGACAGTGACGCCAAAGCGGGTCCGCCATGTGGCGACGGTGGACGAAACTGAAGCACAACGAACCGATCCCGAACTCAACTTCCACGCTGCTGTCCCAACCGCGGCCCCGGTAACATAAAGTCTCCGGCGGCAAGGGTGCCCAGCCGACATGCTCGCTCCCTTCACGCCAGCAAACCCACGACGGTGCCCACTCATCGCCCGGCACCCAGACCCAGCCGCGGCCGGAAACCAAGGCCCAGCGTCCGTAATGGAAGCAAGCCCAGCCGAAAGGTTCTTCGGATACCCAGTTCCATCCCAAGTTCGTGCATGCCCATCGGCCGCGGGTGTAGGGACGCCACGAGCTATCCTGCACCACCACCGTCGGCTGATACACGTAGCCATAGTCCGGCGTCTCATACCACGACCCGTAAGGTTGCAGGTCATCGTAGAAGGTCTGGTAGTCACCGACCGGCTCCTGCATCTCCGGCAGCGGTTCGGGCTCCCAGTCATACAGCATGTCGCGCCCGGCAAGTTCGATTTCCTGATCGCTCAGACTCGCCTCGCGGGACGCCAGATCATCCTCCCGGCCACTCAGCTCTCCTTCGCGTTCCGCGATCTGGCGCTGCCGCTCTTCCAGCGTGATATCCGCCGATTCCAGATCCTGCTCCCGCGCTGCGAGCCGCGCCTCGCGCTCAGCGCGCAGGGCATCTTTCTCCTCTTCCAGCGCCGCCCTCTCTTCTTCCAATCGCTCACGCTCCAGCGCCATCCGCTCCTCCTCGATCAACGCCCGCCTGGCGGCCAGTTCGGCGGCACTTTCCGCCGCGGATTCTCCCGCCGCCGGAGGACGCTGCTTGTCGCATGAAACGAGGGCGAGGAAGAATGCGGACGAGGCGATAAGAAGGCGAGGCGTTTTCATCGGAGCATGGAAGTTGCGGGAACTACGACCGGAGTGACTCGGTTTCTATTCAAAGGCATCGGAAACATTCGGGGCGGCGCTCAGGAACCCTCGCGAACCCCGAGCGTTGCCACCTCGTAGTCCACCCGCGCCGGACCTCCACGTCCACCGGGAATCTCCTTCCGCACGATCCGAGACCCGAGCAGTTCCTCCATCATCCGCAACTCCAGAGTGATCGCGCCGGGATAGACCGCGAACACCGCGTGCAAGGGATGATGGTATTCTTCAATCCGGAAGCCGCGGGCGGCGTCATACTTGCAGCGGCCGAAACAACCTTCCTTCTCGCGCAATCCGGAGAGCATGGTCGCCCGCTCGACGAGCGATTTCGTCTTGGACAGCTTCGGTCGCCACTTTTCGCGCAGTTGTCCGAAATATTGCATTAACAGGCGCTCCGGCGCGGTGTCACCAAACAAGCCGCGCGCCGCTTCAAGCAACTCGAGAGAAAGCGAAACCCCGGCCTGCGGGAAAATCGCGTCCGCCCTGGCCGTCAGCCGGTACATGATCTCAGGCCGCCCGACTTCCTGCCGGGGCAAACGCCAGCGCTCAAGGTAGCCCAACTTTGTCAGCCGGTCGCACTGGTCCTTCATCCCCATGTAGCTGCCTCCCAGGCGGCGGCAGAGCTCGGGAACCGGCAATCCCCCAGATACCTTCAACTCGTCGAGGATCTTCACCCAGCCCTCTTTCACCAACTCGCGGAATCCCGGCAGGAACATATCCCAAACTCCGCGCGACCCGCCCTCCGGATCAATGGAAATCCTCTGACCCCCACCGCCCGAATCCGGATGACCCAACCGAAGGCAATTCGCGAATTCCGTGCAAACACTCGCATTCCCGAAGCACTCTAGGTCAATTTTTTCTGGAATACAGGTGTTTCGGTGCCTAATCAACGGCATGCACGACGTCAGACACGTCTCCGCCCTTTTCGACATGAGGGCCGATTTTGTTGATGCCCAGCCCTACGGCTCCGGGCACATCAACGACACCTATTGTGCCTGGTACGATCAAGCGGGGATGCGGATCCGCTACATTCACCAGCGCATCAATCACAACATTTTCAAGGACCCGGCCGCCCTGATGGAAAACATCGAGCGCGTCACTGCCCACTCGCTTGCACGGCTGCTGGACCAGAACCACCCGGAGGCCCACCGCCGCACCCTGACCGTCATCCCCGGGATCGACGGCAAGCCCTACGTCATTGACCGGGACGGTAATTTCTGGCGCACCTACCCCTTCATCGAACGCGCCCGCGGCCACGATAAAATCCTTACGAACTTGCAGGCGGAGCAGGCCGCAAAAGCCTTCGGCGAGTTCCAAAAACTCGCGGCCAATCTCGGCGGACGTCGCTTGCACGAGACCATCCCGAATTTTCACCATACCCCGAAGCGACTTCAGGCGCTCCAGGAAGCGATCAACGCCGACATCGCCGGTCGCGCCCGATCATGCCAGCCAGAGATCGACTTCGCTCTCGCCCGCGCCACCGACTGCCGCCGTGTGACCGATCTCATCGCCGCCGGAGTGATTCCGGAACGCGTCACCCACAACGACACCAAGCTCAACAACGTGCTGCTGGACGACGTCTCCTCGGAAGGCGTCTGCGTCATCGACCTCGACACCACGATGCCCGGCTCCGTGCTTTACGACTTCGGCGACATGGTCCGCACCGCCGCGCCGACCACCCGCGAGGACGAGGTCGATCTTTCGCTCGTCGGCATCCGGCTCGATCGCTTCGACGCGCTGCTCCGCGGTTACCTCGAAAGCGCCTCGACCTTCCTAAATCGCGCCGAAATCGATCTCCTCGCCTTCTCCGGCAAGCTACTCACTCTCGAGTGCGGCATCCGCTTCCTGACCGACTACTTGCAGGGCGATGTCTATTTCAAGACCAAGCGCCCCGGCCACAACATCGACCGATGCCGCGCGCAGTTCGCGATGGTGAAAGCGGTCGAGGAAAATCTCGAACGCATGGAAGAAATGGTGCAAGCCGCTGCCGGTAGCGCCAGGATCGTCGCGGCCGCCTGACACCCTTCTTCCCCGATCTCGTGAAAATTCTCATCACCGGAGGCTCCGGCTTCATCGGCTCCCACATCGTCGAACATTACCAAGACCTCGCGGAAGAGATCCGCGTGCTGGACAACCTTCGTACGGGCGACCGCAGGAATCTCGACGGTCTCAAGCACGTCTTCCTCGAAGGCTCGGTCACCGACCGCGAAGCCGTGGCGAAGGCGGTGGAGGGCGTCGACTACGTCTTCCATCTCGCCGCCCTCGTCAGCGTGCCGGAGTCGATGACCAAGCCGGGCGAATGCGTCGATATCAATGTTCACGGCTTGCTCAACGTGCTTGAAGCCTCCGCCGCGGCCGGCGTGAAGAAGCTGGTATTCGCCTCGTCCGCCGCGATTTACGGCGACAATCCGACGGTGCCGAAGCTCGAAAGCATGCTGCCCGAGCCCAAAAGTCCCTACGCGGTCACCAAGCTGGACGGCGAGTATTACCTCGACCTTTTCAACCGAGAGCGCGGCCTCGAAACGGCCGCCATCCGCTTCTTCAACGTCTTCGGCCCGCGCCAGGATCCCAAGGGAGCCTATGCCGCCGCAGTGCCGATTTTCATCGAAAAGGCGCTGAAGGGTGAGGACATCATCGTCCATGGCGACGGCGAACAAACCCGCGATTTCATTTACGTGAAGGACATCGTCGGGGCGCTGGCGTTTGCAGCAGAGACTCCGGGCGTCAACGGCGTGTTCAATGCCGGCTACGGCGGGCAGATGACAATTAACGACCTCGCGAACAAGCTCATCGCTTCGGCGGGCTCCGCTTCAAAGGTCAAGCACGGCCCCGAACGTGCCGGAGACGTAAAGCATTCGCGATCAAGTGCCGACAAGCTCCGCAGCGCCGGTTGGCGGCCGACACACCCGCTCGACGAAGCCCTGGCGACCACATTGGAGTTCTTCAAGGGAAGATAGCGCCCAACGTCAGGCTCCCTAACAAATTGCTCAGACCAGGCCGTTCGACCTCGCCCAAAAGGCCAATGGGCGGCGGCCCCGGAAATGTTGGGCAACCGGGATGATCCGCAGCGCGGAGACCTAAAGAAAAACAACCCTCCCCTCCCAGAAAGAGCCGTTTTTCCGATCTCGACACGCTGCGGATCATCGCGACCGCCCGCTTCGTTACCGGTAACCAACTTCACGCGGGGCCGATGTCAACCGCCGGTATCGCGTGGAGCGGCGAATCATTCACCTGTTTCTGCCCTCTCGTCAAGCGGCGGACTACTACGTAAAATAGCGCAAGCAGGAACACCGCCAGCACCGTGCCCGAGCGTCGGCGGCAGCAGCATTCTCTCTATCGACGATCCAACGGGCGAAAAGCCAGTGAAGCCTTCCTTACTCCCACTCGATGCTCGCCGGTGGCTTGGTCGAGATGTCGTAGAGCACGCGGTTGATGCCTTTCACCTCGTTGAGGATCTTGTGGCTGGTCTCGCGCAGGATGTGGTAGGGCAACTCGACCCAGTCGGCGGTCATCGCGTCCTCCGAAATGACGGCGCGCAGGCTGGTAGCCCACTCGTAGGAGCGCTCGTCGCCTTTGACGCCGACGGTTTTCACCGGGACGAGGGCGGCGTACGATTGCCAGACCTTCTCATACCAGCCGTGCTCCTTGAGCTTGCCGATGAAGATGGCGTCGCACTCGCGGATGATGTGCAGCTTTTCCTCGGTGATGTCACCGGGGCAGCGAACCGCAAGGCCGGGCCCCGGGAACGGGTGACGCCACAGGATGTCGTGGGCGATCCCAAGCGAGGCCCCGAGCGCGCGGACCTCGTCCTTGAACAACTCGGCCAGCGGTTCGAGCACCTTGCCCTCGGCCTGGAGTTCGAGGATGCGATCGACGCGGTTGTGGTGCGTCTTGATCTTCGACGCCTTCGATTTCGCGTTCGACGCGCTTTCGATGACGTCGGGATAGAGCGTGCCTTGGGCCAGCATCTCGGCATCGCCGACCGCGTCCCAGAAGGTGTCGATGAACAGCTCGCCGATGATCTTGCGCTTGGCTTCGGGATCGGACACGCCGGCCAGCGCTCCGAGGAAGCGTTCGGAAGCATGGATCGTTTCGATCGGCACGCCCATCCGGTGGAAGTTGTTTTGCACTTCCTGCGTCTCGTTCTTCCGCATCAGGCCGTGGTCGACGTAGATCGCGCGGACCTTCACGCCGGCCTCGTTGAGAAGTACGGCAAGCACCGTACTATCGACTCCGCCTGACACGCCGCAGACCACTTGTTTGTCGCCGACGGTGGCGCGGATGCCGTCGATGATCTCGCGCTTGAAGTCATCGATTCGGAACGGCGCGAGCTCCCCGGCAGTGAGCAGGAAATTGTGGAGGATCCGGTTGCCCTCGTGGCTGTGGGTGACTTCCGGATGGAACTGAATGCCGTAGAAGCGCTCGCCCCATTGCAAGGAAACGGGCGTGCCGTGCTGGTTGGCGGCAAGGACTTTCGCGCAATCCGGCAAGACCTCGACGGTGTCCGAGTGGCTCATCCAGACCTGGGAAGCCGGCGAGACGCCTTCGTAGATGCCGGTGCACGAGGCGGGATTCAGCGTCGCGGGTCCGTACTCGCGGCGGTTGCTCGCCTTGACCGTGCCGCCGAACTTGATGTTGAGCAATTGCATCCCGTAGCAGACGCCGAGCACCGGCACGCTGAAAGATTGGAGCGCGGCGAAGTCGAGGTCCGGGGCATCGGCTTCCGAGGTGCTCTTCGGTCCACCCGACAGGATGATCGCGCCCGGCTTGCCGATGTTCGGAAAGTCCTCGATCGCGTAAAGCTTGGCGAAATAGCCGAGTTCGCGGACGCGGCGGACGATGAGCTGGGTGTACTGCGAGCCGAAGTCGAGGACGGCGACGTGTTGAATTTCCTGCATGGCCAAATGGAAGTCGAAAGGGAGAAACGGAGAAGCGGCCGGCTCAATGAAGCGGCTGATAGTTGGTGGGCTCTTCGGTGATCACCACGTCGTGAACGTGGCTTTCGCGCAGGCCACCGGCGGTGATGCGGGTGAAGGTGGCGCGTTGGCGGAGCTGCTCGAGGCTTGAGGCACCGACGTAGCCCATGCCCGAGCGGAGGCCGCCCATGAGCTGGAAAATGACATCGCTCAGAGGCCCCTTGTACGGCACGCGTCCTTCAACGCCTTCCGCGACCAGCTTGCCGGAGCTGTTCTGCCCATAGCGGTCGCCGGAGCCCTTGCGCATCGCGCCGAGCGAGCCCATGCCGCGGTAGGTTTTGAAACGGCGGCCTTGGAAGTAAACACTCTGGCCGGGGCTTTCGCGGGTGCCGGCGAGGAGCGAACCGAGCATCACGAGGTCGGCACCGGCGGCGAGGGCTTTCACCACGTCGCCGGAGTAGCGGATGCCGCCGTCGGCGATGACTTTCACACCGCGCTCGCGGCAGTAGCCGGCGACGTTCTGGATGGCGGTGAACTGCGGCATTCCGACGCCGGCGATGACCCGCGTGGTGCAGATCGATCCCGGACCGACTCCGACTTTCAGCGCGCTGGCACCGGCGGCGACCAGATCGCGGGCACCTTGTTCGGTGACCACGTTGCCGGCCACGACCGGAATGTTCGAAAGCGAGCGCAGCTTGGAAATGACCTCCATTACCCGCGAGGTGTGGCCGGTGGCGGCATCGATGAAAAGGGCGTCGGCACCAGCGTCGATCATCGCCTGGGCGCGCTCGACGCAGTCCGGTCCCACGCCAACCGCCGCGCCGCAGCGCAGGCGGCCGCCTGGATCCTTGGCGGCATTGGTGAAAGTGATCCGCTTCTCGATGTCGGAGCCGGTGATCAGGCCGACCAGTTTGCCGTTGGCATCGACCAGCGGCAGCTTCTCGATGCGGTTCTGATAGAGAATGCGGCGGGCTTCCTCGAGTTCGGTGTTGGCCGGCGCGGTGATCAACTTCTCCCGCGGGGTCATCACATCCGCCACCCGTGCGTCGAGGAGATCGAGGTAACGCACGTCGCGGCCGGTCACCATGCCTTCAAGGTGACCTTCGGCATCGATCACCGGGAAACCGGAGAAACCGTGCTCGTCCATGATCGCCCGGATCTCGTCGATGGTCTGCTCCTTCCGCACTGTCAGCGGCTTCTGGATGACCGCGTTTTCGGAACGCTTCACCCGCGAAACCATCGAGGCCTGCTCGGCGATGGAGCAGGCGCGGTGAATCACCCCCATGCCACCTTCGCGGGCCAGTGCCACGGCCAGTTCAGGCTCGGAAACCGTGTCCATGGCCGCCGAAACGACCGGAATGTTCAGCCGGATGTCGGCCGTCAGGTTCGTGGAAATGTCCGATTCCGTGGGCAAAATCTCGCTCAACGCGGGAATGAGAAGCACGTCGTCGAACGACAATCCGAGGGAAATATCCGCCATGGGGGAGTCAAAAGAGGGTCACCCCCGGAATCAAGAGCGAATCCCCGAAGTAGCGCAACTTTGCAAGTTGCGGGCCTCTGGCGGCGGTTCTGGGGGATGGCTCCGAAGCTTCGAAACGAGGCTCATTTGCTGTTTCAAGCCGCTCCAAGGATCCGATTTCCCATGAACAGAAGCACGCTCCCCGGCACAACGTTCAACGTCGTGCTACTTCCGGGCGTAATTCAGGGGCGCGGGAATCGCGATCACCGTCATGCCGGCGAGCTGCCCCGCCATCACGCCGGCCGGCGCGTCCTCGAGCACGAGGCAACGCTCGGGCTTGACGCCAAGCATCTTGGCGGCCTTGAGGAAAATGTCGGGGGCCGGTTTGCCGTTCGCCACGTCGTCCGCGGTGATCACTTCCTCGAACAGATCCGACACGCCGACCGCTTGCAGGGTCTTCTCGATGACCAGCCGCGTTCCGCCGGTTGCGATCGCCATCGGCAGCTTGCCGCGGAGGCTCTCGGCGAAGGCCGCGACCTCGTCGATGAGCTCGAGCTGTCCCAGCTTCCGCAGGAAAGCTTCGCGCTTCGAAAACGCCACCTTCTCCGGATCCAGCTTCAGGCCGTATTCATCGTTGATCTCGACCACGATGTCCTTGGTCGGGCGGCCGCCCATCGCATAGAAGACATCTTCTTTGAAGATATTTGCCGCGCCATGCATCGACAGGGCCTCGCACCATGCCTCGAAATGCAGCGGCATCGAGTGCACCAAAGTGCCGTCGCAGTCGAAAATCACGGCATCAAAGCCGTCTGCCGTTAGATTGATCTCGCCGATGGTTGCCATTTGCGCCGTCCGGGTAACAGCCCCCTTCCGAATGGCAAGGCCGCAAAACAAAAAAGTCCGTCAAAGGGAAATCTCGCGGTCGACATATGTCCCCGGAGCCACGGTCTTGATCTCTCCGGGGGGTGACGAAAATGCCACCTTGCCCTTGAGCACCACCCCGTCACCAAAGCGGAGCGGCCCGTCGATCCGGACTTCGTCGCACTCCGCCAGCGAAGGGGTGCCGAGAGACTCAATGGCGTCCACCAGCTTGTAAGAATCGTCCAATTTCACCACTGGCGGCTGCCCGTGGCGGACTTCCGCGAGCTCGACCCGCCCGTCGTCGCCGATGCAATAAGCGTCGGAACGCAGCGCGAACAGGTCGGCGGTGGACTTGACCGGCGCGAAGCGCGAGCGAGGAACCTCGATCGCCTGCGAGCCCTCGAAGCACTCGATCGCCGCGCCCATCGCCACTTCGAGTTGGATCACCGGAGTCGAGTTCTTGTCGCGCGGATCGACCGTCTTGCGGTTGCGGATCATCGGCAGCGGCAGCACTCCCCCGCCCTGTGCGAGCAGATCCTTGAGGACATCAAGCCGCAGCCAGATCGAGTTGGTGTTGAAATAGCGGTGGCGGTCGATGTCCTGGAACGCATCGAGATCGCCGTCCGGGCACTGGGCGACTTCGCGCAGCAGCAGGCGGCCGTCGCTCTCGCGGACCGCGAGGTGGCCGCCCTTGCGGTCGGCCGGGGTGCGCCGGGTGACCTCCATCAGGAAAGGAGCGCCGGATTCGGCGAAATGTTTCAGCAGGCCGGGCTCGAGCACCGCGCCGAGGTTGTCGGAGTTCGATACGAAAGCGTATTTCACCCCGGCCGCCAGCAAGCGGTCAAGCCAACCGCTACCGACCAGCGCCGGATACAGATCGCCATGGCCGGGCGGGCACCACTCGTTCGAAGGACTCGCCGGCCACTCGACCGGGGCCAGCGTCGCTTCGTCGATTTTCGGCACCTGGTTCTGCATCAGTTCCACTTCGGAAGCTTCGGCAAAGCCGCCGTCGGCATGCTTCTTCAGATAATCGAGCGTGTCGCCACTGGTGCTGAAACTGTTCATCAATAGCAGGCGCACCTTTGAACCACTCGCTTCGCGCAGGCTCTTCACCTGCCGCACGATCAGATCGAGGAAGTTCACTCCCGGCCGGACCTCGAGCACGCTCTTGACCTTCTGCAGGCCCATGCTGGTGCCGAGCCCGCCGTTGAGCTTGATCACCACCGCCTGCGCCAGCAGGTCCGGATCGAACGAAGCGTCGCCCGGTTCGAAGACGGCCAAACCCTCTGCCGGACGGATCGACTCCTCCGAAATCAAGCCGGTTTCCTCGCGGCAAAGCGCCTCGTAGTTGTGGCGAAATGCGCCGATCGCGGCTTCCATCACGCCGGCGGCTCGCATCTTCTGCTCGAATGGCACGAAATCTCCTTGGTTCATCACGGGATTGGGGGACGGGTTCGAGAGCGGGACGGTGTTGCTTTGGCACCGGACAGCCTTCGCCTCCCACAGTTGCCGGGGTGCCGCAAGGAAAATAAAAAATCTCCGTGGCACGAAAATTGCTGTATTTTTAGCATAGCTCGGTTTTTATTTCAGGCGTTCCCGGTTCCGGAGGAACTCACGTCATGGCCGATGCCTCGCTCCATCAATCTCTCGGTCAGCAGCAGTCGCTGGCTCCCCAGATGCGGCGCAGCTTGGAGATTCTCCAAGCGAACTCAATGGAGCTCCAGCAACTTGTCCAGCAGGCGCTCGACATCAATCCGGTCCTGGAGGACATCACGGAGTCCATTTCCCTCGACGAGAACTCGCCCGACCCCGAGGAAGCCGATTCATTGGAGCACCTCAACGAGACCGACGACGACTGGCGCGATGTCGAGATCATGGAGCGCCGGGCCAATCCGTGGAGCGCCGATGACGAGGAGCGGCGCGAACACCTCTACAACTCGATTGTTGCACCGGAAACGCTTCAGCAGCACCTCTCCTACCAACTCGACTTTTCGCTGCTCGATCCGGCGATCCGCGAAGCCGCACGGCAGTTGCTGGGCAATCTCGATCCCCGCGGATTCCTCGATCTCCCCGCCCGCGAACTCGCCTCTCGGCTCGGGATTGCAAAAAAGACGATGGACGAGGCGGTCCTGCTCATCCAGTCCTTCGATCCCCCGGGCATTGGAGCGTCCGGCATCCAGGAGTCGCTGCTGCTCCAGCTCGAGCGCAACGGCGAAGGGAACAGCCTCGAATACCGGATCGTGCGCGACCACCTCGAGGAACTCGCCCGCAAACGCTACCCGCAAATCGCCCGCACCCTCGGCACCAGCGTGGAGCGCATTTCGGAAGCCGCATCCCGGATCGGCCGCCTGACGCCGAACCCCGGCGGCGACTTCGACCCGACGGGCAATCCTTACATCCAACCCGACGTCGTCATCGAGCAAAGCGACGAAGGCTGGAAAGCCCGGCTGACCCACGAGTATATGCCGAAGCTTAAAATCAGCGATTTCTACAAGGACCTGCTCGGCAAGACCACCAACGATCGCAAGGCCCGCCATTTCCTGCGCGAGCAGATCCGGGAGGGCCGCACGCTGATCCGTTCGCTGTCACTGCGCCAGGAGACCATCCTGTCGATCGCCGAAAAGCTGATCGAGCACCAACCCGCTTTCCTCGCCAAAGGCCCGCGCCACCTGCGGCCGTTGACGATGAACGAAATCGCCGACCAGATCGGTCTCCACGCCACCACCATCTCGCGCGCAGTTGCCGGCAAGTATGTGCTCACTCCGCACGGCCTCATGGAAATGCGCGCCTTCTTCGCTGCCGGCTATCAAACCGCCGACGGCACCGAGGTCTCGAACGCCGGCGTCCGCGAGGCAATCCAGGATCTGGTGACCAAGGAAGACCCGTCCAAACCGCTCTCCGACGACGCGCTGGCAAAGCAATTGAAGGTCCAAGGCATCCCCGTCGCCCGCCGCACCGTCGCCAAATACCGAGAACAACTCGGCGTTTTGCCATCGCACCTCAGGAAATCGTTCACGAGCTGAACGGGGATCCTACATCACGATCTGCCCTCTTTTGAAGCGGGCTACTCCTCCGGGAACTTGACCTCCCGCTGCCGTTTCGGGTGGAAGCTCACCCGCCCGCCGAGGGCTTCGCGCAGGGGATCGAAGACGGAGTCCATGCCGACTTCCTTGATCTCGCAAATGACCGCCATCAGCTCGCCGAGCCGGCCTTTCGGGAAGCCCCGTTCCTTGAACCAGATCAGGTATTCGCCCGGCAGGTCGTGGAGCGGCATGCCAGCCGGCGGCACAGCAGCCGGGCCGTATTTCCCGAAGGGCATGCGCATCCGGCCAATCTCTGCCAGCAGATTGCGGAAGTCCTCGCGATGGTTCTCGTTCATTCAGGACGGGCTGGTGAAGTTGATCGTTGCGCTTCGGACTCGGGCCGGGGCGGCCGAAGACAAGAAGCCTGCGCTGCTACGACCCGTCGTCGGCAAAAGCAAAGACCGGGTCGAGGCTGAACTGGAGCTCCACCGTGCCGAGATCGCGCAGGTTGATCCATTCCAAGCGGACCGCCCCGCCCTCCCACACCATCACGGCGATGGTCTCGTCCACCTTCGGCAGCTGCGGGCGGACGGCTTCCACCGCCGCCACCGGCCCCGTGGTGGCCACGGGTGCCGGGCGATGAAACAAAAAGATCCCCGGCGTCAACAGCATCAACCCCGCGAGCGCCCCCTTGACGGCACGCCGCCTCGTCCTTGCCGCCTTCACTTCGACCAAGGTCCGGCGCAGCACCTCATCCGCGATCTCTTCATCGGATCTCATGATTCCACGGGGTTTCCGGTTTCCAAATGCTTGCGCAGGCGTCGCCTCAGGCGCGCCAACTTCGACTCCACCGCCTTGATGCTAGTCCTTTGCTCGATCGCCAGTTCCTCCTGCGACCATCCGTCAAGATAGTGCCGCGAAACGAGCCGGCGATCCTCTTCTTCCAAAGCCAGCATCGCCGACTCCAGCGCCTCGCCGTCCGCTTCATGGCCGGGACGCCCGGACACCTGCCATTGCTGGAAGCGCTCGCCCATCCAGCTCCGCCGCTTCGTCCGGCGGGTGAAATCGATCGCCTCACAGCGCGTCAGGCACCCCAGCCACGCCGACAACGCGTCCTCCGATTCCAAGACCTTCACATGCCGGAGCACCCGGAGATAGACCCGCTGCACCACTTCCGCCGCGTCGCTCTCCGGCACCCCTCGCGCCATCGCCTGCGACTTCAGCCGCGCAAAGTAGCGGGCGTGCAAATCCCGCCACGCCTTCTCATCGCAGCCGACCAACCCGCGGGTCAAGTTGACGATCTCCTCCGCCATCAATCGGATTGTTTTAGGCCATCGACTTCGTCACCGCCAGCTTCCGTTTCCCCGGGTGGGGAAATCCCCGCGTTCAAGTCGGCGAGGAGTTTGCCGGTCATGTCGGTCGTGCCCTTCGTGTAAGGGAAGAACGGGACCTGCGTCGTGCTCAAGCCGGACTTGTCGAAGACGTAGTCGTAGTCCTCCGCCTTCGCCTTCTCTTCCACCAGCTTGCGGATCTCGTCGAGGATGCCCTTCATGCGCTGCACCATCTTCTCGTTGAGCGACTGGTTGCGGCGCTGGAGGAACTCCCGGCGCTCGCGGTCGAGGGCGATGCCTTCCTGCTGCTTGAGGTTCCACTCGTTGAAAATGCTCTGCTTCTTCGACTCCGAGCACGACGGATCTTCGAGTTGCTTGCGCATCTCCTGGAGCACGGTATCCAGCTCGCGGATCTGGGCAAGGCGGTCGTTGTTGTCCTTCTGGATCCGCGCGCGTTCGACGTTGATTTCCTTCTGCGCCTCGTTGGTGCTCCGGTATTCCTTGAAAAGCTGCTGCATGTCGACCGTGGCGATCTTGGGTCCAATGCCCACCACCGGTGTCGCGGACAACGGTTCGGCGGCAACTGGATCAACCGCCACCTCCACTTCCTCCGGTTGCTCCCTCTCGCGGCAAGAAACCAGAAGCACCACGCCAATGCCGGAGGCCAAGAGATGATGGAAGCGGAACATTTCAGAGGAACAACGCCTTGAAACCCACCCACCCCTCGCCACCCCGCAAATTCTCGCCGGAAACGGATCAGTGAGAGATCACGCCAGGATCCCCTTCACCACTTTCGACGGCTTCACCCCGGTTAGCTTTTGATCGAGCCCTTGGAACGGATAAGCCAGCCGCTGGGAGTCGAAGCCGAAGAGATGGAGCATCGTGGAATGGAGATCGCGCAGATGCACCGGATCCCGGGCGACGTGGTAGCCCATCTCGTCCGTCTCGCCATAGGTCAGGCCGGGCTTCACCCCGCCGCCGGCCATCCACATCGTGAAGGCGTTCGGATTGTGATCGCGGCCGGTGAAGCGGTTGCCATCGCCGCCCCCGCGGTTCTCCTGCATCGGCGTGCGACCGAATTCACCGCCCCAGACGACCAGCGTGTCCTCTAACATCCCACGCTGTTCGAGGTCGGTGAGCAGCGCGCCGATCGGCTTGTCGATGTCGCGGCACTTCTTCACGAAGCCATCGCTCAGCGACTCCCCGGCATTCGACCCGTGGGAATCCCAGCCCCAGTCGAAGAGCTGGATGAAGCGCGTGCCGGCTTCCGCGAGGCGGCGCGCAAGCAGGCAGTTGTTCGCGAAGGAATCCTTGCCGGGCTGCGTGCCATACATCGCGTGGATCTCCGGCGGCTCGTCCTTGATGCTCATCACTTCCGGCACCGAGACCTGCATGCGATACGCCATTTCATACTGGGCGATGCGGGTGATCGTCTCCGGATCGCCGAAGTCCTGGTGAGCCTTCGCATTGAGCTTGGCCAGCGAGTCGAGCGCCGCGCGGCGGATGTCGCGGCTGATTCCCGCGGGGTTGGTCGTGTTCAAGACCGGATCGCCGGCCGAGCGGCACTGGACGCCTTGATAGACCGATGGCAGGAATCCGCTGCCCCACAGCGAAGCCCCGGCGCGCGGGAAACGGCCGCCGGAGATCAGCACCATGAAGCCGGGCAAGTTCTGGTTGTCGGTGCCGAGACCCCAGGAAAGCCAGGAGCCCATCGCCGGGTAGCCGAGGTTCTGATTGCCGGTGTGGAGGAGGAGCTGGGCGGGACCATGGTTGAACTGGTCGGTCTGCATCGTCTTGATGAAGCACAGCTTGTCGGCGTGCTTCGCCAGCTCCGGCAGGCGATCGGAAATCCATGCCCCGGACTGGCCGTGCTGCTTGAAGGCGAACTGCGGACCGAGCATCTTCGGCACGCCTTGGATAAAGGCGAAGCGCTGGCCTTCGAGGTATTCCGGCGGGCACTCCTTGCCGTTGTATTTGACCAGTTGCGGCTTGTAGTCGAACAGCTCGAGTTGGCTCGGCGCGCCGTCCATGTGGAGGAAGATCACGCGCTTCGCCTTCGGTGCGAACGACGGCAGCAGCGGGGCGAGCGGCGCGGAGGGATCGTGTGAGATTTTCAGCTTCCCGGCTCCTGCGGCGAGTCCCTGGGAAGCCAGCCACATCGCGCCGAGACCGGTCGGGCAGTCCCGCAGGAAACGCCGGCGGGTGACGTGGCGGAGCTCTTCGGTTTGGAGGTGGGCGTTCATGGGACAGGGAGTTTCTTTTCAAGGACAGGCCGGAAGGAGGCGGGCGTGTACTGGACCGCGGATCTTTAGTCCGCTTGGAAGGTTGGGGATTTCGAGCGGACTAAAGTTTGACTGCGGAAAGTGTGAGGGAATCGTCGCAGTCCGTCTCCGCTTCGCTCCGGCTGCGGTCCAGTACATTGAATGGTGATTCGATTCATCGGATCAAAGCTTCATCAAGGTTCAACAACACGGAACCCACCACGGTGAACGCCGCGCCGTCCGGAGTGCCGGCCATGCCTTTCATCAAGGCAGGATCCGCGGCGTAGTCCTTCTCCAGCTTCTGGAAAAGACCGCGCAGCTCGGCGAGGCGGCCCGGCGTCACGACGCGGGAGGTGGCCAGCCGATAGCCGAGCGAAAGCCGAGCGTCGAGGTCCCCCGCGGCATTGAACTTCATCCGTCGCGCAAGACCCTGGGCGCATTCGTGGAAGGCGGGATCGTTCAGCACGGCGAGCGCCTGCAGCGGCGTGTTCGAAAGGATCCGCCGCTTCGAGCACATCTCGCGGGTCGGCGCGTCGAAGGTCGCCAGCGCGGGATAGGGAATACTACGTTTCCAGTAGACATGCACCGAGCGGCGGTAGCGGTCGGCCTGGCCCGGCGGCGGGGTGGTCCACTTGTCGCCCCCATCGAAGGGCCGCCACACGCCTTCCGGCAACGGCGGATGCACCGGCGGGCCGCCGTCGCGGTGTGCGATCAGGCCGCCAGCCGCCAGCGCGTGGTCGCGGGCCATCTCGGCAGTCAGCCGTTGCCGCGGGCCGCGGGCGACGAGGCGGTTGTCGGCATCGCGCGCGGCGAGCGCCGGAGTGATCGTGCCGTCCTGGCGATAGGCGGCGCTGGTGACGAGTTCGCGCAGCAGCGATTTCACGCTCCACTTCATCCCGGTCTGAAAGCGCACCGCGAGGGTATCGAGCAGTTCCGGATGCGTCGGCTTCTCGCCGGCCGATCCGAAGTCCTCCGGCGTCGGCACGATGCCCACGCCGAACAGCTCGAGCCAGAAGCGGTTCACCGCGACTCGTGCCGTCAGAGGATTGCGCGGCGAGCCGATCCACTGGGCCATCGCGAGGCGTGCCGGCTTGCCCTCCTCCACCAACGGCGGGAACACCTCCGGCGTGCCGGAGGCCTTGATCCGCTCGCCCTTGTCGAGCCAGTTGCCGCGGACGAAAAGCCGGGTGTCGCGGGCGTGCTCCGGCGGCAGATCGCGGATCACCGGCGTGGTGGTCGCAGGGATCGCAGCGAGGGCCTTGCGGGTGGCCATGAGCTCCGCCTTCATCCCGTCAATCTCCGGGTCAGGCGTGATCCAGCCAGGCTCCCCGGTCAGCGCGATGCGGCCGCGCTTGGCGATCAGCGGATAAGCCCCGCCGGCCGAGTCGGTGGCGTGCGCGATGATGACGCGAAGTTTCGTGCCGTCGGGAATCGCCAGCGCTTCCTTCAGCAGCACGATCGCATGGCGCGGCTTGAAGATCTTGGTGTATTGGCCCCAGCCGCGGTTCGAGCCCTTGAGCGATTGGTTCGGATCGAAAATCGGATGCGCCTCGTCGGCCACGATCTCCGCCAGCGGAACTTCCGTCGCGCTGCCGTCCGCCGCGACCAATTGGAGTCGGATCTTGTTCAGCATCGCACCCCACTCCGGAGTGTGGCTCGCTTTCGCCTCATCGACCGGCCGGACTTCCACCCGGAACGCGCTGAGCGACGCGAGTCCGGCGGGCTTCGGGATGTCGAGCGTGTGGACCGCTCCCGCGGCGACGTTGCCAATGGTGCGGAATTCTTCCACCCCGTCGTGCTTCACCACCTCCATCTTCGACTTGGTGCTGCTGCCGCTCATGCCGGCCGTGGGCAGCCACGTCGTGCGGGACACAAGCGATGTCCGCCGTTGGAAAACAGCTTCCTCCAGACTTGTGATCCGACTCTGCAATGTTCCGGCCTCTGCATACTTCGCCGGGTCCAGCGGGACGCGCAGCAGCGGATGATTCTCCGGCACGTCGTTGTCCACCGCCTGATTGAAGTAGGCCATGAACGAGAAGTATTCCTCGTGGCGGATCGGATCGTAGGGGTGGCTGTGGCACTGCACGCAGCCCATCGTCACGCCTTGCCAGACTTCCCAAGTCGTCGCCACGCGGTCCATCACCGCGGTCACGCGGAACTCCTCGTCATCGGTGCCGCCTTCATTGTTCGCCTGGGTCAGCCGGTGGAAGGTGGTGGCGATCCGCTGGTCGAGGGTCGCATTGGGAATCAGGTCGCCGGCCAGTTGCTCGACGGTGAAGCGGTCGTAGGGCAGATCTTTGTTGAACGAGGAGACCAGCCAGTCGCGGTATTTCCAAACGTCGCGGCGCTTGTCGATTCCCAGCCCTTCGGAGTCGGCGTAGCGGGCAAGATCCATCCACACGCTGGCCCAGCGCTCGCCGAAACGCGGTGAATCTAACAGCCGGGTGACGTGCTTGTCGTAAGCGTCCGGCGCGGCATCGGCGAGAAAGGCATCGAGCTCCTCCACCGACGGCGGCAAGCCGGTGAGATCCAGCGACAGCCGCCTCAGCAGCGCCGCCTTGTCGGCTCCCTTCGAAGGTTTGAGCCCCTCGCTTTCCATGCGGGCGAGGAGGAAGCGGTCGATGTCGTTGCGCGGCCACTGGGTGTCCTTCACCACCGGCGCCGGCGACTCCTTCGGCGGGACGAACGACCAATGCTCGCCCCATTCCGCACCTTCCGCGATCCACTGGCGGATCGTCGCGACCTCGTCGGCGGCCAGGGCCGGCCCGTGTTCGGGCTTCGGCATCAGCTCATCGGGATCGGTCGAAAGGATGCGCACCATCATCTCCGACGCCGCGGGGTCGCCGGGCACGATGATCTGCTTGCCGGACTCGCCCTTGCCGAGAGCCTGCTCACGGTAGATGAAGGACACCTCGCCGGCCTCCTTCACGCCGCCGTGGCAAGCGGTGCAGTTGGCGTTGAGGATCGGCCGGACATCGCGGGCGAAGTCGATCTTGGCATGGGCCGAAGCTGATATCAAAAGCAGTCCAAGCGCGCACGTAGTCCCGGCTTTAGCCGGACCGAAGCACCGGAATGCACTGCCTCCTCCCCGGCTCACGCGCAGGGAAGAGCGCGCTGATGTGGACCGCCCGGTCCGCCTGAAGGCGGGACTACCTACATCTGAATACCAGCTCATCTTGGGAAAACTCGGATTTCGTTCAGCCCGCCGCCTTGGCACGGATGGTCTGCCGGCCGTTGCTCGTGGCGGTAGTGACGCGTCACCACGAACTTCACGTAGCGGACCTCAGCGGCGGCGAACGTGAAGTCGTGGAAGGGAAGTGAGGTTCCGGAATCCGCCGCAGTCACCCGCGGCAGCATCCCCCCGGTGAGCGGGAAAAAAGCCTTGTTGTCGAGCGATCCGAAAATCTCGAACGCCTCCGTGCCGCGGTCGTCCATCCCGCGGTTGCCGGTGTTCTGGAGCGCGATGCGGGAGATCGATTCGGGCGAGATGAGGTCCACGGTGAACTCGCCGCTTTCTCCGTCCGGAGCGAGCCAGAACGACCAATCGCCGGGCACGCCGGTGTCATCGAGCCGGCCGTCGGTCAGCTTGTCGGGCGGGAAAACCGAACCGTGGGGACGGATGCAATAGCCCGGGCTCAGGACCGGCTTGCCGAGCGCGAGATTCGTGGTCGGCGCGTCGGTCGGCACGAAAGTCCGGTGCAGGCTGTTAGAGAGGCGCACCGGGGATTCGTCGAGCGAGCTGAGCAGCTTGCCGTCGCTCGCCACGACCCGCCCTTCGCCGCGGGTCAGCCGGATGTCGGACTTGCCGGCGGTGCTCACGTCGATCTCTCCCTTGAACACTTCGGTCAGCACCACCGGACGGTTGCCATCGCTGCCGACGGCGACGCCAAACTCCGTGCCGCGGTCGATAAAGCGGCCGCCCGGGGTATCGATCCGGAAGCCCTCCGCGCCTTCCGGCGTGTGGACCGAGGCGCGGCCATGGAGCACGGTCAGGGCTTCGCGGGCGTCGAGACTAAAGCGGCACGGACCCTCGACCACCACCCGGGCACCGCTCGGATAGCCGATCTCTAACAGCCCGGAAGTGAGTTCCACCGGAGTTCCCGCGGGAAGTGCTCCCTTTTCCAACCCGCGCGCCCCGGTGGGCCACACGGCGCGGGTGACTTGCAGGATCTCGGCACGGGCCATCACCTGCCGCGCGGCGCGCATGTCGGTGATCGCGATCAGGGTGAATGCCAGCGGGACCAGCGCGGCCACGGCAAGTATCCGCCACGGGAAGCGGCGGATCTTTCGCGACTCGGACGCAGGCGCGGCGAACGAGGGCAACGCGGCGGAATCATTCCGGATCAGCGCACCGTGGATCGCCATGACCCGCCGATAGCGGCGGCGCGCCTGCGGATCGGCGGTGAGCAGGGCGTTGAGTTCCGCGCGCTCGTTTTCACCGAGACTTTCTTCAAGAAGCCCGTGCAGCAGCAGATCGAGCCGGTCTTCCTTCATGACGTGGCGAGTTTGCGTTCGACGCAGCCTTCCAGCGCTTTGCGGATCCGCATCAAGGCGAGCGAGAGAGCGGTCGGGGTTTGATTGCGCTCCGCCGCAAGGTCCTGCACCGAGGCCCCCGGGGCGTAGCGGGCCAGAATGAGCTGGCGCTGTTTTTCGGGAAGCTCGCGCAGGCAGCGGTCGAGCGCCTGCTCCAGTTCGCCCTCCGCCGGATCGGCCTCGCGATGCTCCGCGGCCAGAATTTCCACCAGCGAGTCATCGAACACATGGCGGTCCCGCCCGGCATCCCGGCGCGCCGCTTTCACCTGATACCAGGCAATGGTCAGCGCCCACGGAAGGAAAGGCTCGGCCGGCTTGTATTCCGCCGCCTTGCGCCACAACACCAGGTTGGTCTCCTGCGCCACGTCGTCCGCCAGCATCCGGTCGGGCAGCAGCGACAGGATGTAGCGATGCAGCTCCGCCTGGTGGCGGGCGATCAGGCCCACGATCCTTTCCTCGGCGTTTTGCGGTTCAGCGGACATCTCCACATAAACTTACCGGATTCCGCCGCTTTCTTTCGCGGAAAGTTCGGGAAAATCGCCGGCTACTTCACCGGGATCTCGTTCACCGTGTAGTAGGCCTTGGTATGGACCAGCGCCTTGCCTTCGCTCGACCTGATCGGGGCAAGGTCGAATTCGTGGATGTGATCCTCCACGATCTTCTCCAAATACACCCTCACCGACATCCCGTCCGCCGAAGGCACGGCCCGGGTGACGCGGGCGGTGGTGTGATCGACCTCCGGGCTGCCGTAGCCTCCGTGGTAGATATAGGTGTAGGTGGAAATGTTGTAGCTCTCCGGCTTCGCGGCGGCTCCGGGATCGACGGGCTTGGTGAAGTGAACCAGGAAGCCATCTTTCTGGATGTTGATCTTCTTGATCTCGAACGGCACCACGCCGTTCCAGTCGATGCGCTGGAGGGCGAAGGGCTGGGTCCCGCGGACCGGCCACTGGGTGTTGGTGGTGAAGCCGCCGGCAATGAGCTGCCCGGCGGGAGAAAACTCGACGTTCATGATCCCGCTGCCCAGTCCCTCGCGGAAAGGATAGCAGGCACCCTGCCACACCCCGTTGATCTGCTCGGTCGTCGCGCGCATGATCAAGCTGAGCGTGTAGTCGCCGAGGAAGATCTGCTTGTCGAAGGGGCCGAACTTCCCGCCGGTATCGTTCATCCGGAAGCCGGAGATCGAGCGGCCCATCTTGATGTAGGGAAACATCACCGCCGGCGGCACCAGTTCCTTCACCCGCTTCTTTTCGACTCCCATTCGGGAGGCGCTGTTAGGCTCGAGCGCCGGGGCTTTGACGCCGGGCGCGAAGGGATACCAGTTGTAGCTCACGGGATGTCCCACGAAGCCACCCTCCTTGAGATGCTTCAACGAACAGCAGCCGTTCCAAGGGCCCTGGCTTTCGATGGCGAACATTTCCCCTTCGGCATTCGCGCCGACTCCGCCAGGGCTTCGCAGCCCGCTGCAAACCGGGATCATCTTCCCGTCCGGCGTGACCTTCACCGCCCAGCCCCGGAACAGGTTGCGGGAGTAGTAAGAACTGCTCAATCCCAGCGCCACCCAGATGTTACCCTCCGCATCGGGCTTCGAGCCGAATGCGAACTCGTGATACTCACCGAAGCCCCAGTCGTTCGTCACCGTGTCATAGTTGTCGGCGACCCCGTCACCGTCGGCATCCGAAATGCGGGTGACTTCCCCCCATGACACCGCGGTCATCGCGCCATCCTTCCACGAGAGCGAGAAGATCTCGTCCTGACCACTCGCGAAGAGTTGGTATTCCGGCTTGGGCGGGGAATCGAAGGCTCCCTTGATGAAATAAATATCACCGCGCCGGGTGGACACCGCCAGCCGGCCGTCGGGCAGGATCTCGAAGCCGCCCGGCCGCATCGGCACCTCCGACGGGATCGGGATATCGACGATCGGATAATACTTCGCCTCTTCCTCGGCGGTGCCCCACATGGCCCCGAGGTCTTCCGCGGACCAGAGGGCGGGACTCGATGCGAGGATGAGGAGGATCGGGATGTTGCGCGGGCTTACCATTGGTATTCCAGGGTGAGGGTGGAGCGTCCTTGCGGAAGGGTCAGCGGGATCAGCAGCTCGCCGGGATCGCCGTCGCGCTTGATGCCCTTGTGATCACTGGTGATGCGAAGCTGGAGAGCGTCGATACTGAAGTCGCGGTCTGATCGCACGGTGACTTTACCGGAACCCGCACGGAAATAGAACAGCGCTTGGGCGGACGGCGCGTTAAAGCGGAAGGTCCGCTTGAAGTAAGGCTTGCCGTCTTTGCCCGGCACATCTTCGAAATAGTCTTCCACCGCGATGTCGCCATAACTGTAGAGGAAGGTCGGCCTGCGCGCGGCATCCAGATGATAGCCGCGGAACCGGTAGCCCTGATCTTGCGGGAAAAGATAGTTGGTCTTTCCCTTGTAGGGCCAACTGTCCTCCATCGACTTCAGGCGGTGGAACGGGATTCCCTGCGGAAAGGCCACGTTATCGGTCCCACGCGGGGTGAAGCTGCCCGCGTCCACGTTGGCGAATTCCCCTTTCCAAAGCTGGCGCAGCGCCATTTCACCGGCGTCGAAGGACAGGTTCACCCGCTCCGGGTACCCCACGCCAATCCCGCGGTATCCGGCGGAGCTCCGTCCCCGGCAGATTTCGGTCACATCGCCCACCCGCAGTTCGTTCGTCTGCCGGGAAAGTCCCGCCGGCTTCTTGGCGCGGATGCCGTCCTCAAGATAAGTCCACAGCGCTTCGATCTGCTGCGCCGTATCGCCGCCGAGGATCGCCGGGCGGACCGATTGGCCGTTCGGCCAGTAGCTCGGCATGATCACCGTGGAGTGGAAGCGCTGCGGCTGCCGCATGTAGAGATGGAACCAGTTCTTCTTCAGTCGCTCGGTCACCGGACCGATGTCGAGCGCTCCGGCTCCGCCCGACTTCTGGCCGTTGAAGTCATGGCAGGCGATGCAGGCGAGCCCGTTGCTGCCGATCATCTCGTAGCCAGCGTTCTTGGATTCCTGGATGTTGGGAGTCGGCGGAATGACCACCTCTTCAAGTCGGTCAACCTTGCCGAACAGCTCCACAAGATGCCCGACGTTCGCCTCGCCGAACTGCGGCATGCTCGCGTCCACATACGCGCGCTGGCGTTTCCCGCGCAGCAGCACCTCGGCGATCCATTCCGGCGTCAGCTTCGCCCCGACGTGAGTCAGCGGCGGCGGCAGGCGGCCTTGGTCGCCCAGCGCATCCGCGGTCCCGGTGAAGAGCGCGTTGCGATCCGGCGCGATGCCTCCCAGCCCGCTGCGCTCATGGCAAGCGGTGCAGTTGAAGGTGACCAGCGTCTTGTCGAGCCGCTGCTTGTCGTCGAGCACCGGTTTCTCCGCTCCCGGAAGCGCCTTGGCGATCAGTCCGCGCTGTTCCGCGCTCAGGTCGAAGCGCGGCCAAGGACCGGCGGCCTCACCCATGCAGCCCCGGCTGGGATCGAGCTTGCCGAAGCCGGTCGCAGCGATCGGCTCCACCTTGAGATCGTCGTGGCAATTCGCGCAGCCATACTGCTTGAAATGCTCGCGCCCCCGAGCCGCGAGCCCGGCATCCACCTGGAGCGGCACGAAGGCCGGGATCTCCTTGTCGGAAATCGAGAGCATCGACGAAGGGATCGCCTGCCGCGCGAAGTCCGGACCTTCCATTTGAAAAGAGAAGGACGCCTTCTGGCCGGTGTGGAAATAGATCAGCCGGATCTTCCGCCAGCCCGCCGCCAGTTCCGCCGTTCCTTCCAGCTTCTTCACCCCGCGCCGGTCGCTGGGTTCCTGTTCGACGATCGCGGCATCGTCCACATGCAGCGAGCCGCCGTTCATCTCGAGGTGGAACTTGTAAGTCCCCGGCTTCGGGATGTTCAGCCAGCCTTCGTAACGGATCGCCGTGTGCTGCTGGACCTGGCCCAGGCCCGCCAGATCGAAGTCCATCGCGTGGCCGGCCCGCTCCGCCTTCACCTCCTCGCTTTCCAGACCTTCCCAGACCCGGCCGCGGTAAAGCGTGTAAGCAAGGTGTCCCGGAACCCGCGTGTCCTGAAGCAGGTAGTGGGCGATGCGCTCGAGATCCTGTCCCTGCAAACGGAGGTCGGGCATGCGGCCGGAGGGCCGGCTGGCATGCGGCTGGCGGAGGAATCCGACCAAGCTCTGGAAGCTGTATTTCTTGTCCAAGGCACCTAGCGGGACCGAGTCTTCGGGCTTCAGCTCCAGGCCCTTGGCATCGCGCGGCGAATGACAAGCCGCGCATCCCCGCGAGTGAAACAAGGCCTGCCCCTGCTCCGCCGCCACCGGATCCGGCGGCTGCAGGGCGAAGTCACTCTCCTTGATCGATGCCAGGAAATGCGTGATCGAGCGCGCCACTTCGGTCCTTTCCTCCTCGCCGAGTTGCGCGAGGACATCGGGCATCGTGGTTCCGGGTTTGGTCCCGTGCGGGGCGCGAAGAAAGGACTCAAGGTAAGCCGGATTCACCCGCGAGCCGACCCCGGCGAGGCGCGGTGCTTTCTTCGAGCGCGCGCGCAGCGACGCGTCCCCCGCGTGGCAGGCCACGCAGTTTAGCTCCTCGATCAGCACCTGGCCTTTGAGTTCCGGCTCGAGTTGGCTCGCGGCCAAGCCCGGAAGCAACGGCTCCGCGGAGGCGGGAATCAAAAAGCCGGATCCCAGGGTGAATCCAAGGGAAATCGAGGGGAGAAATTTTAACATGGCGGGCGATCAAAGGGCATGAAGCAGTGCGCGAACCAACCCGTGCCCGACGGCAGGGAAAGAACAACGCGCTTTGCTACGCCACCCACTATAGAGATCTCCCGGGAAACACAACCGGCCGTTCGCAATTCCTTGATCGAACAGCCCCCGCGTGAAATGCGGAGCGCAGCCCTTCAAACTGCCGGAAAGCTGAGGCGGTCGTCGGCTTCCAAATAGTCGAACAGGCTGCTCGTCTCCGGGTCGATATTCGCCTCGGCACAGACGCCGATGAACCACTCCTTCATCTCCGGATCTTCGAAGGGCATCGACTTCTCAACCTTGTCGGACCAGTTGGTGATGTCGGCGGTGCTCTTCGACTTCCCGTGGGAGTCGAACCAGCCGGCGATCTCTAAGTCGCTGGCGCCTTCCGCAAACATCGTCCGCACGTCCTCGACCTTGACGCCCTTGAAATCGAACAGCTCCTTGTCGAGCGGGCAATCGAAGTGGTAGCCGCCGGCCGTCCCGGCGAGTTCGGCGCGGCCCTTGTCGGCCATGCGGGCAAGGATGGCGTAGCCGCGGGTGCGGACGCGGGGACTGGCGGGGGCTTCCTTCGAAAGGTCTTTGGCGGCGATCATCGTTGGCATCTGGTTTCTTGCCGGCGATTCCCGCCGGGCCCGCCACCATGGACCGGATCGCCGCCAGCTCAAAGGGAAGAATCTCACAAAGTGGAGATTCCTCGTAACCGCCTCGCTTTCCCGCTCAGTGATCGCCGGCGTCCTTTTCGTGCTGGCGGTAGTGCTCGCCCAGCAGATCGCGTCCGAAATCCCCTTCGAAATCGCGCCACGCCGCGTGGACATGGTTGGCGTTGTTCTGGGTATTGGCGGCCTCCATGATGAAGGTCGGACCCTGCACCCGGTAGTACCACGCTTCGCCCGGCTGGGTGCCGCCCGCCCAGCCAAAGCGGATCTTGTCAAAGCCGGCCGCCTCGATCTTCTTCAAATCGGCGGCGGCCAGGTCCTCGCGGTGGCGGCCGGTGTATTCGGAGATCAAGGCGAGCAGCGCCTTCTTTTGCGCCTCGCTCATGTCGGCCGCGGCCACCCCGACCGGCTCCGGTGCGGTCGCCTTCCGGGTCTCCGCGGTGAGGATCTCGGCGGGCGGCTTGTCGGTGAAAATGACCTCCTTCTTGCCACCTTCGAGCAGGACGTTGACCAGCGCGTGGGCCAACTCGTCCTCCGCCTTGAGCACCCGCAGCCCCTTGTGCTCGCCTTCCCGGACTTCGCCGGGATTCGCGCCGTAGAACGATGGCGTGACCGAGAATTCCTTACCGCCCACGACCGTGTAATTCAGCGCGAGGTGGTGGCCCTCGAACTTCCAGCCCCAGCCCTTGGCATCACCCGGCTTGCCGAAAATGGAGACGTAATACTTGCCGGGATCGCGGAATTCCGGCCGCTTTTCAATTTCCCGCAGCACACCTTCCAGCGTGATGACCTCCATCGCCTTGAGCTTGCCCTTTTCGCTCAGCGCGGCCTCCAGCAGCTTCATCGCCGCAGCCTGCTGGGCCTCGTCCATCTCCTCCAGCGGCAGTCCGCTGCGGGTCTGCGGGGTGAAGCGGAAGTTCTCCCGTTGATCACTGTCGAAGGCAAATGCCGCCTTGCCCCGCTTGGCCTCGTCGAGCGAACCGAGGAAGGCGTCGGCCGCGGATTTCATCGCCGCGATCGACGGAAGATCCTGCGCGGCGAGCGGCAGGCAGAGCAGGAGGGAAAGCAGAGGGGATTTCATCGTCCCGACACTACAGGCCGGAGCACCCGGTTCTCGCAAGGATGCGTGTCAGCGGATCACCCCATGGAGTGCTGCGGCAAGACGCAGCTTTTGCTCCGGGGGGAAGCCTCTGCGTTCGGATGGCCACGGATCACCTTTCCGGCCGGTCCTCTGCCCGGGGGATGCAAAGTTTACCCCAAAGCCAAAGCGACGCCATGCCGTCGCACTTCACAGGCACCTCGACGCTCCTTCATGCTCCTGCTAACCAGCCCCATGCCCCGCCTGCTCCGCCGCATCTCCCTCGCGATCCTGATTCCCCTCGTCGGCGTCCTTGCCCTGCTCACCGGTTGCCAGAGCAAGCTCATCTACTTCCCCCGCCCCTACGGTCCCGACCATGTCGCACGATGGGACGCCGAGCCGGGCACCACCGTGGTGAAGTATCAAACCACCGACGGCCAGCAGCAGGCCTATCTGCTCTCCTCCTCCGCAAAACCCGAACGCCTTTGGCTCGTCTGCGGCGGCAACGGCACGCTCGCCCTCGAATGGTCCGATTGGCTGCGCGAGAACGGACCGCCGCAGGACGCGTGGCTGCTGGTCGACATCCCCGGCTACGGCGCCTGCCAGGGAATCCCGCGGCCCTCCTCGATCGGCCGCACTTTGAAAGCCGCGCTTCCCGCCGGGATGGAGTCCTTGAGGTGGTCTCTTCCCGCCGATCACGCCAAGCTGCGCTTCTTCGGCCACAGCCTCGGCAGCGCGGTGACCCTCATGGCCGCCGATGAGTTCGACCTCCGCCGCGGCGTCCTGCTCACGCCCTTCACCAGTTCCATGGAAATGACCGAGGCCATGCTCGGCGTCGATCTCGGCTTCATCGTCTGGCACCGCTTCGACAACCGTGCCCGTCTAACAGACCTCGCGAAGCACGACGATGCCGAAGTCTTCATCCTGCACGGCGACCAAGACGAGTCGATCCCCGTCACCATGTCGCGCGACCTTGCCAAGGAGTTCCCCGGCCTGGTCCGCTACACCGAGATCCCCGGCGGCCGGCACAACGATTTGCAAGAGATCGCCGCCGAAAAAATCCGCGCAGCGATGGAAGCGGCGCGGAAGTGATCATCTTCTCCTTCTCATCAAGGCCGCAGCGCCGGCAATCAGCATCAGCAACGCACTCGAAGGCTCCGGCACGCCCGGGATGCTAGGCGCGGCAGAGGCGTCCACCGGCTTCAAGCCGTGCCGCTCGAACTGCTCCATCGTTTCAAGGACCACCGCGCCGGAAACCCGCGTGACCAGTTGATAGCGCGCCGCCAGCGCCGGCCGGTCGATTTCGGGGACGGCGGACAGCGGCGAGTCCACCGCTTCCATCGCCCACTGTCGCGCGAGATGATCCCACACCGGAGTGCCGAGATCTTCCGGCGCGGTCGGGCTGCGCCGCCAATGCCACTCGATCGCATCGTGCTCCATCGCCAGCATTCCAACGAAAGCATCGAGGTCCGCCTGCGGGTCTAACAAGGCCGGCCCGCGCCGCAGGACACCGCTGCGGTGAAGCGACTCCGCCAAGCGGTTCGGCCCCGCCACCGCCATCACCGAATGAATCGCCGGCACCCGCGTGCCGCGCTCGATCATCTGCAAAAGCGCTTCCGTCTGGGCCAGCCCGACCGCCTGCGGCCCGTGCAGCCAGACCACCGCATCCGCCTCGCCCGACTTGGCACGCCGCACCGCCTCGCGCAGCGCCGGTTCGTTGTCACGGCCCCCGGTGAAGCGCTTCTTTTCAAGCTCCGCCAAAGTGACCACCCGCGCCGTGTCGTCCGCCAGCAACAACTCGACCGGCTTGTCCTTCAAAGCCGCCACGATCCACGGCTTCGCCGCTTCCATCGCGACCGAGCCATCCACCACCACCAGGATCTTCCCCGCCGCCGTCTGCCGGACCGGCTTCGGCTCGCGGATCAGGAAGCGCTCGAAGGCCGGCGCGAATTTGTCCTCGCACCAGACCGCAGGCGACGCTCCCGTCGGCGCTCCTCCACATTCCACCGCCAGCAAGCCGCCCATCGCGGACTCCGGTGGAAGTTTCAGCATCATCGAGTGCCCGGGACCGTCCACCGCCGCCTTCCGCGCCGCCGCACCTTGCTCTAACAGATCGAACGACGCCTCACCTTGCAACCACACCGCGTGCTCCAGTCCATCCTCGGCCCCGAAGTTCCGCTCGAGAATCCGCGGCAGTTCCCACAGCTCGCCATCGCAGGGCGCAGTGATCCCGATACGAATCTTCATCTCGCCGCCCGCCGGCACTGGAAAGCACTGCATGAGAATCGTGTCCGGCCCGGCCATGGTCACCAGCACCGGATCGCGTCTCTGCACGACGGCGACTTCCTTGTAGGCCGCCTTCACCTTCGACACCGAATTGAAAGCCGCCTCCCTTGGCTCGCCATTCACCCACAGCGTCAGCCGCGACACCCGGCCGCCGCGCGGCAGGAGCACCTGGCAGCGCGCCTCCTGGGCGTTCGCCGCGCCGTTGTGGAAGACCATCGTCCACTCGCCGTAGCCGAGGCCCGAACGCGCATCGAGATGACCGTCGAAACGCGACTCCGCGAGATCGAGATGCTTCAGCCGCACCGCCACCTCGTCGCCGCCGAGATGCTCGTCGAATTCCATCTCGCGGAAGGCATTGCTCCGCCCCTGCCCCAGCCCGCCCTCGCGCACCATCCGCGGCGGCTTGACCGAGTTGAAGGGCTTGCCGGTGACGCGGAAGAAGACGTCCCGCATCTTCGCCGAGTCCCCCTGATTGAAATCGCCGCGCCCGCCGAAGATGATGCCCGGAACCTCCCAGCCGCGCGAAAGCCAGCCGGGGATATCGGTCGCCATGGTCGTTCCGGTATTGCCCTCGTAGCAGGCGCGCAGCAAGGCACGCTGCGAGTGGAAGGTCCGCAGTCGACCGATCGCCGATGCCTGCGAATCCCCCTCGCCGGTCGCCGCGGCAAGATTGGACCGGGTCCAGACAGCGGGACCTTCCAGAACCACCAGCGCCAGCAGCGCGGCTGCAAAACCGGTCAGCCATCCGCCGCGGTAAGCCGGGGCATCCGTCGATTCCCGCCGCTGCCTCCGGCCGATCCGCCACGTCCACAAGCCCGCCAGCACCGGCGTCAGAGAAAGCACGCCGACGAAGAAAAACACCGCGACCACCGTCGCCGGCAGCAGCGGAAGAAACAGCAGCAGGTAAAGCAGCGCGATCACCAGCACGAAGCCCGCCGCGAAACCCTTGCCCCGCTCGCTGCCACCGGGTGCCCCAGTCAAAAACCACGCGTTGACCAGCGGCACCAGCAGCACCAGCGCGACGTGCCAACCCGTCGCCACCGGATTGAAGAAAATGCTGCCACAGAACACCGTGATCAGCTCGAAGAGGATCACGCCCAAAGGCATCACCACGCCCCAGGCCCAGGCCCAGAACGGCCGGAGCTTCTTCGGAGCACCGGACCACGCCTTGTAGGACTCCAGCTGCTCGACTTCCGGCCGCGACTGATACCCGGCATCCAGCCGCCCTAGGATCCCCTCCAACTGCAGCGACCCGATCCCCTCGCCGCCCTCCTTCTCCGCCTCCTCATGGATGTGCCGGCGGAGATCGGACTTCAGCTCATCCGCCTCCTCGCCGTCGAATCCTTCGCGGCGCACCCGCTCCTCAAGGTATTCCGCCAATCGCTTCTCGGCCTGGTTGGTCCACGTTTTCATGGGAGAGTTCTTTGGTTAAAGTTTGCCACTTCGATGTCCTGCCTGCGCTTTGGGAAGATCTTGTGAAGCCCCGGTGAAATCCACCTGACCGCCCAGTCCCGCCACCCCCTTCGCCATGTCGGCGAAATAGGCCTGCATTTCCTCCCCGACCAGCCGGCCGGAACTCGTAAGCCTGTAGTACTTCCGTGCCGGCCCCTCGCTCGACTCCTCCAGCCGCGTGCTCACCAGCCCCTGCTTCTTCAAGCGCGACAGCAGCGGATAGATCGACCCCTCCGCCACCCCGATCCCCGGGATCGCCACCAGCGCCTTGACCAGCGCATAGCCATAGCATTCACCGCCTGCCAGCGCCTTCAGGATGCAGAAATCCAGCACGCCCTTGCGCATCTGGATCGTCCAGTTCTCGAACAGCTCGCTTGGATCGGTGTCGGGCATGAGTCAGGCAGTCATTCGTAGGACCTGTAGATCGCAACAACGTCCCCGCTTTCGGAATAGACGACGTCCAGCGGCTCTTTGCCCAGGATCAGGTAGCGGATCATGCTCTCGCCTTCCTTAAGCGGACGCCCGATTCCCCAGCCCGGCACCTCGGGCGTGATCGGCGACTCCGAGTAAAAGCCGATCAGACGCTCCTGCATCTCACCCCGGGTCTTCGCCTGCATCCACGAATCCTCGCGGGCGAGGCAGTAGAGGTAGGAAAGCGGAGTCGCGTAGAGCAAGACGCCGAGCAGTGCGACAAGGGAGATGAGGATGCCGGTTTTCATGATGGACGGGTGAAGTGTTAGATTACGAAGGAGTCTCGATCCTGGGCATGGCGCCTTCATTTCATTCCAGGAGGCAGGAAAGGCGGCTTCATTTCCTGACCTTCGACGGTCAGGTCAAAACTCCGCTCCACCATGTCCCCACCGATCATCGTCAATCGGGTGCCGCCCGCGTCGAACTTCATCTCGCAGCGGTCCCAGTGAGTCGCCTCGTGATCGACGTAGTGCGGCGACCAATGACCGCCAGGCTTCCGGGTATAAAGTTCCACCGTGTAGAATTCCCCGGTCCACCCGTTCCACCGCTGGGTGACCGCGCAGTCGGTCCCGCCGGGTGATTTGGCATGATCGACCAGTCCGCTTTGGTACGGCTTGATCACGAACGCGATGAAGCAGGAGATGAGGATCAAAGCGGCTTCCATGGCGGATGAAGTGGTGAGTTCACGAGGACGGTCAAGCTATCGTGCATTGCAAGGTATCCGGCAAGAAGAAAGTTGGCGTGTATTGGACCGCGGACTTTAGTCCGCTCGAAACCTGCCTCAGGGCGGCAGTCCGATTCAACTCGAGCGGACTGAAGTCCGCGGTCCAGTACACGCGTCCCTCCTTCACACCGGAGTTGCAGCCCCCACCATCCCCGCTAGCCTCCGCCCCTTTCCCGAAATCATGGCCATCACCACCATCCTTACCCACCCCGGCGGCTCCCACAAAGACGAACTCCTCGCCTGCTGCCTGCTCGTCGCCGTCCACGGGGTCGAGGTCGTGCGACGCGAACCCACCGCGAAGGACCTGGCCGACCCCGCAACCGCCGTCGTCGATGTCGGCGGCGAACACGCCCCGGAGCGGATGAATTTCGACCACCACCAGTTCCCCGCCGACCATCCGCCGGTCTGCGCGCTGACCCTGGTCCTCCAGCACCTCGGCATCTACGAGGATGCTCGTACTTTCTGCGACTGGCTGGAGCCCGCCGAGTGGTTCGACACCCGCGGCCCGAACGTCACCGCCAAGTGGCTCGGCATCGACCGCGACACGCTTTCCAAACTCAACTCCCCCGTCGATGTCACCCTGCTCCGCCGTTTCGCCAAGGCATCGCGCCTCGGACCCGGCGACGTCATCTGGGAAATGATGCGCTTCATCGGGGAAGACCTCCTCGACTACGTCCGCTCGCTGCGCCAGCGGCTCGACTTCATCGCCGCCCACGCCGAGCTGTGGACCGTCGGCGATCAGGAGGTTCTCTTCCTCCCCCGCACCGAGCCGATCCCCGACGAACCCTCCTCCGGCCTCGGGCGCCACTTGGAAGCCATCGGCAAGAGCAAGGAAGTCGCCGCCCTCATCTACCCCGACCGCCGCGGCGGCGGCTACGGCCTGTCCCGCCACAACGACCACCCGGCCTTCGACTTCACCCGCATCGAGTCCGAGCCCGACGTCCACTTCGCCCACGCCCGCGGCTTTGTGGCGAAAACGTCATCCGCGGAGGTCGGCCGGCTGCGGGAACTGCTTTCGCTGGCCCGGGTCGGCTGACCGCAGGCTGAAGACTCGCGCGACGAATTCCCACCCGTGGCGGCATCATCCCGCCGCCGGCTTTCTCCGCCCGGACAAGCTGGATTCAGGGTAATCCTCGCTTGGTGACAGAAGCGTCACGTGGCCCCGCTTCGCCGCCAGCCCGTGTGTCGGTAACGACTCGCAGCCCTCGGCTGCGATGCCCCATTCTTCCGACTTTTCACCCTCACCCTTCCGCACCCGGGAATGGCTTCGCTTGGCCGTGGCCTGCGTGACCAATTTTGCCATCGTGGCCGCCCCGTGCCACGGCTTCCAAACCCTCGCCGAACTTCCGGCGGAGACGGCAAGCGACGACTTCCTCATGGCCTCCCTGCTCCCCGAGCTCGCTTTTGTCGAGCTCGCCGCGCCGATGCTCGACGCAGGCGGATCCAGTGCAGGCGCGTCTTCTCCAGCGCCGCGCCTCGACTGGCGGCCACCCGCCCCGGCCCTCTACTGGCGCTCGCCGGAGCTTCGTCCGGACCGGGCCGCGGCCAATCGCCCGCTCTGGCTCGCCGCCGCACCTCCGGCCACTCAACCTCTGTTAGTCCGGGACTCGACGCCCGGCCCCGGCCCCGACTCCGGCCCCTGGCAGCCCGGTGCCCTCCCCTCCGGCAGCGACCCACTTCCGCTGCCCGGTGTCTTCGGCGCGCTTCCCCTCGAGCAGGAAGCCGGCAACTGCGTGGTCTTCGGCGAAGTCGCCTCGGGCCTCGAGCCCGTAGCCAAGGCCTTCGTCGATGTCATCGGCACCGGCCGCGTCGCCGAGACCGATGCCCAGGGCCGCTTCCGCATCGAGGGTCTGCCCGCCGGCGACTTCACCGTCGAAGCCTCTGCGCTCAACTACTCCCCGCAAGTCCTTGGCGTCAGCCCGAACCCCGCCGCACCCGTCGAACTGCGTTTCAATCTCACCGTCAAGCCGGCGGAAGGCGGCAGTGAGGAATACACGCTGGATGAGGAAAGCGTCGTCGGGGAATTCCAGGAGACCAGCACCGGCGATCTCTTCATCGACCTCAAGGTCGATCAGACCATCACTTCCGGCATCAGCAAGGCCGAGTTCTCCCAAAAGAACATCAGCGATGCTGCCGGCGCGGTCGGCAAGATTTCCGGTGCCAACATCGTCGGCGGCAAGTTCGCCGTCGTCCGCGGCCTCGCCGACCGCTACGTGACCACCCTCTTCAACGGTGCCGCGATTTCCTCCGCCGACCCCTCGCGTAAGGCGGTTCAGCTCGATATCTTCCCCACCGTCGCGCTCCAGGGCATCGACATCGCCAAGACCTACGACCCCAGCCTGCCCGGCGACTTTGGCGGCGGCACGATCAAGATCAAGTCGCTCAGCATCCCGCAGGAGCGCATCGCCGAGTTCAAATACAAGATGACCTGGAACTCCAACCTGGAGAACCGGATGCTGGTCCATGCCGACCGCGAGCTTGGTTTCTGGGGCGATGTCGACACGCCGATCCCGGATTCCTATCTATGGAAGACCGACGCCTTCGGGAATCCGGTGGAGTTCAACGAGGGAGGCAATCGGGTGGTGCCGGGCACTAGTCGCAATCCGACCCAGCAGGCGGCGCAGATCGCGGAAGGGCAGGAACAACAGGATCTGGCGGACAACGCGGTCGAGGGCCAGCGGGCGATCCATCGGTCCCAGTCGTTCATGCCGAAGGTCGTGAAGCCGGAGGAGGCGGAAAGTTTCTCGTTGGTTTATGGCGACCGGGTGAAGCTCGAAAACGGCGGCGAACTTGGATTCATGACGGCCTTCCAGCACGGCACAAGTGACGAGGTGAATGCAGCCGGGCCGGAGAACCGCCAGACATCCCCAGCCCGCTCCTGGACCGAGGAAAGCTATGCCCGTGAGGTCGATTGGTCGCTCTACGCGAGTGTCGGCTACAAGCCGAGCGAGAACCACGAGTTCAACGCGACGTACTTCCGCAAAAGGATCGCGACCGACGAGATCACCCACGGCAGCGACTTCGAGATCGCCGGCAGCGACGTGTATGGCTCCTTCGCGAAAAACGATGCCGTGATCAATCGCTACGGCGCGTCGGCGATCTACAAGAAGGAGTTCTGGATCATCGATCCAATCATCCGCGACACCGAGGTGATTCAGTTCGGCGGGCAGCACAAGAATGACCACGGCACACGGCTCGGCTGGTCGGTGACAAGCTCCCAGGCCCGCGAATCCCGCCCGCACACCAGCACGTTCCAAAACGGGATCCTCGACTTCGCCGACCCCCGGATCGCCGCCGCCGCCGCAGCGGATCCGAATTTCGTCTACAATCCGTCGCTGGGCGAAATCTCAACCATCGAATACCAGTCATTCGTCAACGACGGTAACGGCAGCCAGGATTCATCGCGGGAAACACAGTTCATTGAAGAGAATGCTTTCGAAACTTCGCTCGATCTCGGTCAGTCGATTTACTTCTCTGAAGACAAGGAAGACGGCCCGCGGCTGGATCTCGCGTTCGGCGGCAACAAGCTGACCAAGGACCGCGAGCAACAAGGGCGGATCTATCTCCTTAAGACCGCAAGCTGGGAGCGCTGGATTGCCCGCAATCCGCCGAGCTGGTGGCCGACCGACGGATCGGTCGCGCCATTTTCGCCGGGGTCCCCCTTGACCGCCACTACCTTGGCGGACGGCAGCCCGCTGCCCGACGGCTACCGCACGCTTGGTGAATACCTGGCACGGAATCCCGAAGCACTGATCGACTACTACAACGGCTACGCCACCGAGAACGGCGGACGGGTTCCCGGCACCGGCACCGGTTCCGCGGGGGCAACCTACGTCTTCCCGGACGCCCCCTATTACGTCAACGGATCCGGCCTCGAAGTCCGCAATGTCGATAGCGAACTGAGCCTCTCCGGACTCTACACTTCAGCCACCTTTCACGGTGACTTCTGGCGCTTCGGCGGCGGCGCCCGCTGGGAAGAGGAAATCAAAAGCTACGAGGTCGCGCCGCTTCCGCTGACCAGTCTCCTGCTCGACGACCCCTCGCGCTTCGGAACCGTCACCACTTCCGCTTTCATCCCTTCGCTTGCGGCAGGACTCGACATCATTCCGGAGAAATCATGGATCAACGTCGCTTGGTCCCGTACCGTCGCCCGGCCGACCTTCCACGAGTTCCTGCCGATCGAATCGATCGACCAGAGCACCGGCATCGTTCGTCGTGGCAATCCAGACCTCACCGAGACCGCGATCGAAAACCTGGATCTCTCGTTGGACTACGTTTTCAATGACTCCTTCAACGCCCGGGTCTCTCTCTTCCACAAGGATCTGACCGATCCCATCGTCGTCGTCCAACGGGTGGACCAGGGCGTCAACAGCAACACTTATATAAACGGCAACCAGGGAGCGATCGACGGTTTCGAACTGGAAGGGACTTGGCAACAAGCCGACGGTCCCTTTTCGATTACAGGCAACTACACCTATATCGACTCGACCCTCGAGTATCAGGTGAACCAAGGCGTCAACGTGACCGACCTGGAGACTCGCTTTCCCTACCAGCCCGGCCAGATCCTTAACGTTACGCTCGGCTGGGCCCCCGAGGATGGTCCATGGAGCGCCTTCCTCACGACGAACTTCACCGACGAGTATCCGACCCTCCTCCGGAGCGAGCCGTCCGCCTATGATGTGTGGTTGAAGCCTCAACTCACAGTCGATCTCGTCGTCGCCCGAAAATTTGACTTCGAAACCTTCGACGCCACGCTGACCTTCGGCTTCAAGAACTTGCTGGATGGCACCCGCGAATACGAATATCGCGGAGGTGGCGTGAATGGCTCCGTCGGCGAATTTGACGGGCTGGCATATACCCAGGAAGAACCGGGCCGCTCGTATTCGATCGAGTTCAAGGCCGAGTTCTGACCGCCTGCACGCCAGGCTCGGGACGAGCCTGTTTGGAGAATTCGAGTAAGGCGAATTCGACACAGAAAAACGCTCAGACCCATAGGTTTCACGGACAACCTTCTGACGCCCACACCAAGCAGGGGCCTTTCGTCAAAACCGTTCCCTATCATTCCATGAAACCGAAACTGACCACCAAAAAGGCGCTTCTGGCGCTCGCCACCTTGATGCCCTGTTTGATGCAGGCCGCGCAGATCGACGTCATCGCGACCCAGACTGTGACCACGACTCCGTTCGGACCGAACGTGGACGCCATCACCAGCAACACCACCTGGACCAAGGACAACGTCTACATCCTCAAAGACAAGGTCTTCGTCACCAACGGTGCCACCCTCACCATCGAGCCGGGCACCAAGATCTACTCCACCCTCGACCTCAATCTCGCCGGCACCGCCGACGACGAACTCGGCGCGCTGGTCATCACCCGCGGTGCCAAAATCAACGCCGCCGGCACCGCCGCCGAGCCGATCGTCTTCACCACCAGCGACGAGCTGGAAGCTGCCACTCAGACCGACATCGATGGTGACACCTTGGTCGCCGAAGCACCGAGCGTCACAACCGCAGGCCGCTGGGGCGGACTCGTCGTCCTCGGCAACAGCACGGTCGCCAACTACTCCGGCGTCACCAACATCGGCGAGGACCGCATCGAAGGCTTCCAG
>JAYTLR010000040.1:0-25259 GCA_043729195.1 Akkermansia sp. | reverse complement strand
TTGGGCATTCTCCTTGGCGAGCCCTGCCGGCTGGCGTCCGAGGCGGAGTGGGAATACGCCTGCCGCGCCGGCAGCAGTTCGGTCTTTCCGGTGGGATCGAGGCTGGAAGCGGGCGACGCGAATTTCCTCTACGACGAGCGCGGCGACGAGGTCGGTGCCGGACGCTTGCTGCCGGTCGGCGGCTATCCGGCGAACGCGTTCGGACTGGTCGACCTGCTCGGCAACACGTGCGAATGGACCGCCGACCTGTGGCATCCCGGCTATGACGGCGCGCCAAGCGATGGCACGGCGTGGACGAGCGGCGGCAAGCCCGGCTGCCGGGTGATCCGTGGTGGTGCCTGGGACCACCTGCCGCGGGTGCTGCGCGCCTCGTGGCGCGACTGGGCACCCGAGCAGGCGCGCTGGGACAATCTGGGCTTCCGCGTCGCCCGCACTCTCTAACACTTTATGGAACTCTCGCTTTTCAAAACCCTGTGGGGGCACGAAGGCAGCCTGGCCGAGGCGATCGCGCTCTGCCACGCTGCCGGCTTCCAGGGGATCGAGGCCCCGGCCCCGCCCGATCCCACGGAGCGGGAATCGTTCTTCGCGCAACTCGCCGCCGGCGGGATGGAATGGATCGCCGAAATCAGCACCTGCACGCCGGCAGGCTACTACGTCCCGACGCCGGGGCGGAGCGTCGAGGAGCATCTCAACTCGCTGGAGGAAGGCGTCGTCCGCAGCCTGGAGGGCACGCCGCGCTTCATCAACACAATGGCCGGCTACGACGCATGGTCCGCCGCCGACGCGCTGAAGTTTCACGAAGGCGTGGTCCGGCTCCAGGAGAAGCACGGCATCGTCATCTCGGTCGAGACCCACCGCGGCCGCCCGACTTACAGCCCCTGGCTCAGCCGCGAGATCCTGCGCGCGCTGCCGGAACTGCGGATCACCTGCGACTTCAGTCATTGGTGCGTGGTCAGCGAGCGGCTGATCCTCGATGAGGAGGACGAGCTGCTGGCCCTCGCCGCCGCGCGCGCCCACCACATCCAGCCGCGGGTCGGCTACAACCAGGGGCCGCAGGTGCCGGACCCGCGCGCGCCGGAGCACGCCGACGCGCTGGCGGCTCACGAGCGCTGGTGGACGGCGGTCTGGGACTCGATGGCCGCGCGCGGTTTCACCGGCTTCACGATGACCCCGGAGTTCGGCCCCGACGGCTACCTCCAGTGCGCCCCTTTCACCCGCGTCCCGGTCGCCGATCTCTGGGAAATCAATTCGTGGATCGGCCTGCGCCAGTGCCAACGCTTCCAACAACACTTCCAACCCAACCTGCCAACGCCATGAGCACCGTCGCCCCAGCACCCGCTCCGCCCGCGAAGTCCGTGCCCGTGCCGGACGAGTCCTTGTTCGCCTCGATCCTCGCCGCCGCTGCCAAGCCGCGCGAGCAATCGACCACTTTGCCCGCCGCGGCCTACACTGACCCCGCCTTTCACGAGTTCGAGAACGCGGAAATCTTCGCCAAGGAGTGGATCTCGCTCTGCCACGTCTCGCAGATCCCCAACGCCGGCGACTTCGTCCGCGTCGATGTCTGCGGCGAGCCGATGCTGGTGGTCCGCGGCAAGGACCTCGCGGTGCGGGTGCTTTCCCGGACCTGCCGCCACCGCGGGATGGACCTGATGCCGAGCGGCTTCGGCCATCCGGACGAGGGCAACAAGCGGGTGATCCTTTGCCCCTACCACCTCTGGAGCTACGACCTCGGGGGCAAGCTGGTCGGTGCGCCGGAGATGCAGCAGGCGGAGGGCTTCGACCGCAGCGAGGTCTGCCTCCACGAGTTCCGCAGCGAGATCTGGGAAGGTTTCGTGTTCGCGACGCTGTCGGCCGAAATCGCGCCGATCGGCGAGAAATACGGACGCCTCCGCGACGACTTCGTCGGCAAGTGGGACATGGCCGGCGGCGACCTCGTATGGTCGGCGCACTGGGAATGTCCGTTCAACTGGAAGGTCCTGTTAGAGAACTTCATGGAAGCCTACCATCACCTCGGCGCCCACATGAAAACTCTGGAGCCCTTCCTGCCGGCGCGCGGCTGTTGGACGGAGCCCTTCGATCCCGAATTCTCGGCAATGCACCTGCCGCTCAAGGACAGCATGAAGCAGGAGATCCTCGCCAGCGGCGACGCCGGCACACCCTTCCCGGTCTTCCCCGGATTGGCGGTCGAGGACTGCATCGAGTGGTGGGTCTATCTCGGATTCCCCAATTTCCTGCTCTTCTCCGCGCCGGACCGTGTTTACTGGTACCGCCTGCTGCCGACCGGGCCGGAGACCTGCACCTTGATGACCACGATGATCGTCCCGCGGGCTGCCAAGGAGCTGCCGGACTACGAGGAGGTGCTCAAAAAGGAGCTCCAGGCCGGCATCGATTTCCATATGGAGGACATGGAGGTCTGCACCGCAACCCAGCGCGGGCTGGGTTCGGTCGGCTACGCCCAGGGCCGGCTGAGCCACCTCGAAGAGCCGATCTGGCACTTCCAGAAGTATCTGGCGGAGGTGATCGGGCGGGCGGTCAAAGTATGACGATGGAAAAAGTTCTTCATACTGGCCCCGGGCCTGCTTAGGATGCCTGCCGATGGCAGCGGACGACAATAACGATGGGGTGAGGCGGGTGACCGTCTCGATGCCCGAGGAAACTTTCCAGGCGCTCGACCGACTGGTCGGGGAGCGTGGCTTCGACAGTCGCTCGCAGGCGGTGGCGGAAATGGTCCACCAGCACGCCGCTCAACACCTCGGAAAGGTCGGCACCGAGGTGATGGCCGGCACGCTGACGCTGGTTTACGACGAGTCGAAGAGCACCCTGCTGCGCGACCTTTCCCGGATCTTCCGCGACCACATTGCGGAGGTGATTTCTTCGCAGCACGTGCTGCTGGAGGACGAGCATGTGCTGGAAGTCATCCTGATGCAGGGTCCGGCGCGAACCTTGCGGGAGATCACGAACAAGCTGGTGACTTGCAAGGGAGTGAAGACCGCGCAGTTGACGCTCACGCCGCATTTGATCCCGCCGCTGCATGCGAAGCGGATTGGGAATGGATGATTGAAGATTTGTAAGATGAAGACCCTCTACGAGAAGACACTCAGCGGCGCGGGCATGTGGTCCGGCGTGGTTTCGCGTGGCAAGCGGCTGCGGTTGACCGACCTGGAGGGCGGCGCGAACGTTTCGATGCTGCTCTACAACGCGCTGGAGCGGAACGAGCGCTACAACATGCCCGATACGCTGAAGGGGCAGCACATTTTTTACCTCCGCGCGCCCTACTGCCTGCACTCGGATATGGGACGGTTGCTGGCCTCGATCACCGCTGACACGGTCGGCTGGCACGATACGGTCTGCGGCCACTCCGATGCCGTGCGGGTGCTCGCGAAATACGGTGAGTCGAGCTACCAGCAGTCGCGCAACGACTGGCACCGCAACGGCCGCGATTGCTTCCTGATCGAGCTCGCCAAATGGGGCCTCGGCAAGAAGGACCTGGTGCCGAACCTCAACTGGTTCAGCAAGGTCGTGGCCGATGAAGCGGGGAAACTTTCCTTCGTCCCCGTACACTCGACGGCGGGCGATTCCGTCGAGCTGCGCTTTGAAATCGACACCCTGGTGGTGCTCAACACCTGCCAGCATCCCTTCGATCCCGATCCCGTCTATCGGCCGCGACCGGTGAAGCTGGAGGTCCTCGCGGGCGATGCTTCGGGGCCGGACGATCCGTGCTTTGCCGTGCGGCCGGAGAACCTCCGTGCCTGGGAGAACAACGAGACCTATCACACCCTGCGCTTCTGACCGCCATGACCGAAAGCAGCCTTGATCCGGCCAGTGCCACGCATCGCCACGTCATCCCGGCGGGCGACTGGTGGGTCCACGAAATCAAGAAGGGTCAGACCCTGCGGATCCTCGATCTCGAGGGGAACCAGGCCGCCGACACCTTGTTTTACAGCGCCGCCGATCCGACCGATCGCTACTCGGCCGACGGCACCATCCAGGCCCAGCAGGCGCTTTACCTGACGACCGGCACCCGGCTGATGAGCACGGAGGGGAATGTCTTGTTAGAGATCACCGGCGACACCTGCGGCCGCCACGACACGCTCGGTGGTGCCTGTTCGCGGGAGAGCAACACGATGCGTTACGCCCACGACAAGGAGTGCATGCACGCCTGCCGCGATTCGTTCATCCGCGGCGCGCAGGAGTGGAAGGTCGAGCTGACGAAGCGGGACATCGCCTGCAACATCAACTTCTTCATGAACGTGCCGGTGTCGCCGGATGGCGGGCTGACTTTTGCTGACGGGATTTCGGCGCCGGGGCGTTATGTCGAAATGGAGGCTGCGATGGATGTCGTGTGCCTCATCTCGAATTGCCCGCAGCTTAACAACCCGTGCAACGGCTGGAACCCGACCCCGGTGGAGGTTCTCATCTGGGATGTACTGGACCGCAGCCGGAGCGAAGCGGAGACGGACTGCGACCCTTAAAAGTCCAAATCCGCAGTCAAACTTTAGGCCGCGCGAGATCTTCTAACCGCATAAACCTTACGAGCGGACTAAAGTCCGCGGTCCAGTACACTGATGAACATCCTCATAGCTAACCGTGGCGAGATTGCCGCCCGGGCGATCCGCACCATTCACATGCTCGGTCACCGGGCGATCGCCGTTTACTCGGATCCGGACTCCGGTGCACCCCACGTCGATCTCGCGGATGAGGCTCACCGCCTCGGGCCGGGCCCGGTGTCGGAGAGCTATTTGCGGAAGGACGCGTTGATTGAAATCGCGACGCAAAGCGGTGCGGCGGCGGTGTTCCCGGGCTACGGCTTGCTGAGCGAAAACACCGACTTCGCCCGGATGTGTGAGGACGCCGGGGTGAAATGGCTGGGGCCGACGCCCGAGCAGATCATCGCCTTCGGCTTGAAGCACGAGGCCCGCAGGTTAGCGGGCGAGGCGGGGGTGCCGCTGGTGCCGGGGACCGGTTTGTTAGAGAGCGCGAAAGTAGCGGTCGCGGCGGCGGAGGAGATCGGCTATCCGGTGATGCTGAAGAGCACGGCGGGCGGCGGTGGGATCGGGATGAAGGTCTGCCGCGACGCGGAAGAGCTGGCGAAGGAGTTCGAGAGCGTGGTCCGGCTGAGCGAGCGGAGTTTCGGTTCGGGCGGGGTGTTCATCGAGCGGTTCATCCAGCGAGGCCGGCACGTGGAGGTGCAGATTTTCGGCGATGGCGCGGGCCGGGTATTGGCGCTCGGCGAGCGGGACTGCTCGGTGCAGCGGCGCAACCAGAAGGTCTTCGAGGAAACCCCGGCACCGGGGCTTTCGGCGGAAGTACGGAGCGCCCTGCACGCGGCGGCGGTGAAGCTGGGGGAGAGCGTGAATTATCGTTCCGCCGGCACGGTCGAGTTCATCTACGATGCGGACCACCAGGATTTCTTCTTCCTGGAAGTGAACACGCGCTTGCAGGTCGAGCACGGGGTGACCGAGCTGGTGACGGGGATCGATCTGGTCGAGTGGATGATCCGTCTGGCGCTCGATCCCGGCTGGACGATGCCGCCGTCCGCGCCGGAGCCGCGGGGTCACGCGATCCAGGCCCGGGTCTATGCGGAGGATCCGAACCACAATTTCCGCCCGAGTTGCGGGCTGCTGACGGAGGCGAGCTTTCCCGAATGGACGCGCTGCGACGGCTGGATAGTTGCGGGCACCGAGGTTAGCCCGTATTACGATCCCTTGCTGGCCAAGGTGATGGTGCACGGTGAGGATCGGGCGGCGGCGATGGAGCTGTTAGGCAGAGCGCTCGATGAAAGTCGGATCTCCGGGATCGAGACCAACCTGCGCTACCTGCGGCAAGTCGCGCGCTGGTCGCTTTTCGTCGCGGGAGGGGTGGCGATGCGGGACATGGCCTCCTTTGGCTACCGGCCGAATACCTTCGACGTGATGTCGGCGGGGACGATGACCACGGTGCAGGACTGGCCGGGGCGGACCGGGCTGTGGGAGGTCGGGGTGCCGCCATGCGGGCCTTTTGATTCGGTGTCGTTCCGCTTGGCGAACCGCTTGGTGGGCAACGCGGAAGGAATTGCCGCGTTGGAGATCACGATGAGCGGGCCGACCTTGCGCTTCAACGTGCCCGTCGTGGTGGCGATCGCCGGAGCGGAGGTGCTGGTGCTGAAGAACGGCGAGGCGGTGGCCTGCGGCTCAGCCCTCGAGCTGGCGGCGGGTGACACGCTCAAGATCGGCCGGATCGAGGGTCCGGGCATGCGTTGCTATTTGGCGGTGGCCGGTGGGATCGAGTCGCCGGATTATCTGGGCAGCGCGTCGACCTTCACGCTGGGGCGCTTCGGCGGGCCCTTCGGCCGGGCCTTGTTGCCAGGGGACGTTCTGGGCATCGCCTCCAATCAAAAATCAACAGTCAACAATCAACAATCGTCAATCCCGCTCAGTTGCCATTGGCGGATCGGCGTCCTCTACGGCCCGCACGGTGCCCCCGACTTTTTCCTCGACGAAGACATCGAGACCTTCTTCGCGACGGCTTGGGAAGTTCACTACAACTCGGCGCGCACCGGCGTCCGGCTGATCGGACCGAAGCCGAAATGGGCGCGGACCGATGGCGGCGAGGCGGGACTTCATCCGTCGAATTTGCACGACAATGCCTACGCGATCGGTGCGGTGGACTTCACCGGCGACATGCCCGTCATCCTCGGCCCCGACGGCCCGAGCCTCGGCGGCTTCGTGTGCCCGGTGGTGGTGGTCGATGCCGAGCTGTGGAAGCTCGGCCAGCTCCGCCCGGGCGACGGGATCACGTTCGTCCCCATCGACGAGGCCTGGGCCCGCGACCAAAGCCTTGCGGTGGAGGCTTTCTTAAACGGCAAGGTCCAGGATCTTCCCGATCCAACATCTACCATCTCGCATCTAACATCTCCCATCTTGGACAGTTTCGGCGATGGAGATGATTCCGTGGTCGTCCGCCGCGCCGGCGACCGCTACGTGCTGATCGAGTTCGGTCCGCACCACCTCGACCTCAAGCTGCGCTTCAAGGCGCACGTGGTTTACGAATGGCTGAAGAAACAGGAACTCGCGGGGATCATCGACTTGACGCCGGGGATCCGGTCTTTGCAGGTGCATTTCGATCCCGCGTTGATCGGGCGCTGCGACCTGTGGGGAAAGATCCGCGAGGGCATCCTGTCGCTCCCGCCCTTGGAGCAGATCGAAGTGCCGACGCGGATCGTGCACCTGCCGCTGAGTTGGGACGATCCTAGCACGCGGGAAGCGATCCAGCGTTACATGCAAAGCGTGCGGCCGGATGCGCCGTGGTGTCCGAGCAATCTCGAGTTCATCCGGCGGATCAACGGGCTGGAATCGATCGACGAGGTCTATCGGATCTTTTTCGACGCCTCCTATCTGGTGATGGGCCTCGGCGACGTCTATCTCGGCGCGCCGGTAGCGACGCCGCTGGACCCGCGGCACCGGATGGTGACGACGAAGTATAACCCGGCGCGGACCTGGACGCCGGAGAACGCGGTCGGAATCGGCGGGGCGTATCTTTGCATCTACGGGATGGAAGGTCCGGGCGGCTACCAGTTCACCGGGCGGACGATTCCGGTGTGGAACCGCTGGCGGAAGACGGTGGATTTCGAGAAGCCGTGGCTGCTGAGGTTCTTCGACCAGTTGCGCTTCTATCCGGTGAGCGCGGAGGAACTGCTGCGCTTGCGTGAGGAAGTGCCGCGTGGGCGGCACAAGCTGGAGATCGAGGAGTCGGTATTCCGTTTCGCGGACTACGAGGCCTACCTGGAGCAGCACGCGGTGGAGATTGAGGCATTCCGCTTGAAGCAGCGCGCGGCCTTCGAGGCGGAGCGGCGGCGGTGGGAAGAGGCGGGGCTGGTGATGGACGCGACCGTCGAGGAGGTGGTGGAGGAGAGCGAGATCACCATCCCGGATGGGTGCGTGACCTTGGACAGCCCGGTGACCGGTAGCGTGTGGAAAATCCAGGTTCAGGCCGGGGATCTGCTTCCGGTGGCGGCGACGGCGATGATTTTGGAAGCGATGAAGATGGAGGTGGCGGTGGATGCCGACGAGCACTTCGAGGTGGTCGAGGTGCTGGTGGTGGAAGGCGCGAGTGTTAGGGCGGGGCAGCCTTTGATAGTGGTGAAGAGATTGTCGATTGAGGATTGTTGATTGAGGATTTTTGATTTGAAGAAGATGAAGATTTCAGAGGTCAGAGCGAGGTATGCGGCGGGCTTTCGGCCGGGCGGGCTGGTGGCGGAGCTTTATGAAAAGATCCGGGCCTGGGATGATCCGGCGCTGTTCATTCATCTGCCGGAGTTGGAGGAGTTGTTGGCAAGGGCGGGGGAGGTGGAGGGGATGCCGAAGGACCTGCCGCTGTGGGGGATTCCCTTCGTGGTGAAGGACAACATCGATGTCGCGGGGTGGCCGACGACGGCGGCTTGTCCGGCGTTTTCGTATGTGCCGGCGGCGGATGCGGAAGTGGTGCGACGGTTGCGGGCGGCGGGGGCAATTCCGCTGGGGAAGGCGAATTTGGACCAGTTTGCGACGGGCTTGGTCGGGACGCGCTCGCCGTATGGGGCGGCACGGAATGCGATCGATGCGGAGTTTCTGCCGGGCGGATCGAGCTCGGGCAGCGCGTCATCGGTGGCGGCGGGGCTGTGCTGTTTTTCGCTGGGGACGGACACGGCGGGATCGGGCCGGGTGCCGGCGGCGTTCCAGGGGTTGGTCGGGTGGAAGCCGACGAAGGGGCTGCTGAGCACGCGTGGCGTGGTGCCGGCCTGTCGTTCGCTGGACTGCGTGTCAGTGTTCACCAACACGGTGGAAGATGCTGCAACGATTGCCGCGGTAGTGGCGGGCTTTGATGAGGCGGATGCGTTTTCACGGGAGATCGAAGCGACAGGCCGGGTGGGCGCAAGCTTCCGCTTCGGGGTGCCGCGTGAGTTGGATTTCGCCGGGGATCCCGACACGCCGGGGCTGTTCGCGGCGGCGGTGGAGCGGTTGAAGGCGATCGGCGGGGTGCCGGTGGAGATCGATCTGAAGCCTTTTGTGGAGGCGGCCAAGTTGCTTTACGAGGGGCCGTGGGTGGCAGAGCGCTGGGCGGCGGTCGGGGGCTTCGTCGAGGAGCATCCGGGCGAGGTGTTTCCGATGACGCGGAAGATTCTCGAAGGATCGAAAGGCTGGGACGCGGCGGCGACTTTCCGGGCGCAGTACCGTTTGCAAGAGCTGGCGCGGGAGGCGGGGAAGGTGTGGCGGGAGATCGAGGTGATGCTGCTGCCGACCACGCCGCGGATCTACACGGTGGCGGAAGTACTGGAAGAGCCGTACCAGACGAACGCCACACTCGGGCGGTACACGAATTTCATGAACCTGCTGGACCTGGCCGCGGTGGCGATGCCGGCCGGCGAGGCACGGGGCGGGCGGGCGAGGTGGGGCGTGACCTTGGCGGCACCGGCGGGGTGGGACGGGGTTTTGTTAGAATTGGCGGGACGGTTCGGCGGGGAAAAGGCTGCCGGTCTGCCTACTTCGCTAAAGCTACGAAGGCCGGGGAGGACCAGCGCTCCCGGGGGGATACCGGTCGTTGTTTGTGGGGCGCACTTGGAGGGACTGCCGCTGCATTGGCAGCTCGCGGACCGGGGGGCGGTGCTGCGGTCGCGGACGAGGACGGCGGCGGTTTACCGGATGTTCGTGATCCCGGCGGCGGGGAGCCTTCCGCCGCGGCCGGCGTTGATCTGCGATGAAGGGAAGGGCGCGGCGATCGAGGTTGAGGTGTGGGAGCTTTCACCGGCGGCCTTCGGCGACTTCGTGTCGAAGATTCCGGGACCGCTGGGGATCGGCAAGGTGCTGTTAGAGAACGGCGAGGAGCTGCCGGGCTTCATCGCGGAACCGCGGGCGGCGGATGGCGCGGAAGAGATCACGTCCTTCGGCGGATGGAAGGCGTGGTTGGGTTAGTGGGGCAGGGGTCCCCGCACCACTTGCTGCAAAGGGCGGCATACCGCCCCGACTAAAACGGGAACTTGCCCTTGAAGCCCTTCATGATGTCGCCGAGGCCGCCCATGCCGCCGCCGGGACCGCCCATGCCGGGCATTCCTCCCATGCCGCCCATCTGCTTCATCATGCCCTTCATCTTGTTCGGCGAGCGCATCATCTTGCGCATCTCGCCGAACTGTTTGAGGAGCTGATTGACCTCCATCAGCTTGGTGCCGGAGCCCTTGGCGATGCGTTCGCGACGCGAGGCTTTGATGATTTCCGGGCGGCGGCGCTCGTCGGGGGTCATCGAAAGTACGATCGCCTCGGTGCGCTTCAGGCGCTTGGGATCGAAGGCGGCGTCGGGGAGCTGCTTCTTGATCTTGTTGAAGCCGGGAATGAGGCTCATCAGGCCCTTCATGTCGCCGAGCTTTTGGATCATCTTCATCTGATCGAGGAAGTCATAGAAGTCGAACTTGCCCTCGGCCATGCGCTGCATTGACTTCATCGCGTCCTTCTCGTCGATCTTTCCGGCGACCTGCTCGACCATGCCGACGATGTCACCCATCCCGAGGATGCGGTCGGCCATGCGGTTCGGATGGAATTCGAAGAGCTGGTCGAGCTTCTCGCCTTCACCTGCGTATTTGATCGGTTTGCCAGTGACGGAGCGCATCGAAAGCGCCGCACCACCGCGGGCGTCGCCGTCGAGCTTGGTCAGGATGATGCCGGTGATGCCGACGGCGTTGTCGAAATGCTGGGCGACGGAGACCGCTTGCTGGCCGGTGGCGGCGTCGGCCACGAGGAGGGTCTCGCGTGGCTGGAGGAAAGCGTGGAGGCGCTTGAGTTCATCGACCAGACGCTCATCGATTTCCTGACGACCGGCGGTGTCGAAGATGATGACGTTGTGCTTTTGCGTCTCCGCCCAGGCGAGGGCTTCGCGGGCGACCTTGAGCACGTCGGTTTCGGAGGCGTCCGGCGTGTAAACCGGGACGTCGACCTGCTTGGCCAATGTGGCGAGCTGGTCGATGGCGGCGGGGCGGTAGAGGTCGATGGCGACGAGCAGCGGCTTGCGGCCTTCCTTCTTCAGGCGCAGTGCGAGCTTGCCGGCGGTGGTGGTTTTGCCGGCGCCGTTGAGGCCGCAAAGGAGGATGCGGCAGGGCTCGGTCAGGTCGAGTCCGACCTGGTCGCCGCCGAGGAGCTCTGCCAGCTCGTCGTGGAAAATTTTGACGATTTGCTCGCCGGGCTTGATCGACTTGAAGACGTCGATGCCCATGGCCTTCTCTTTGACGTGGGCGATGAATTCCTTGGCGACGCCGAATTCGACATCGGCCTCGAGCAGGGCGAGGCGGACGTCGCGGAGGGCGTCGGTGATGTTGGACTCGGAGATTTTCCCGACGCCGCGGAGGTTGCGGAAGGTTTTGTCGAGGGAGTCGGAGAGTGAGGAGAACATGGGAAGAAGTGGAAAGTGATCAGTGATCAGTGGAAGAAGGGCGCTTTTACTCCGCCGGGAGATAGGCGGCTTCGGGGTCGATGCGGAAGGACCAGCGGAGCGGAACTTCGGGGGGCTTGCCCTTGCTGTCGAGCCAGGACACGGCGACCTGGCAAACGGGGGAGCGGAGGCGGCGGTTGACCTGCCAGGAGAAGGACTTGGTCGCCTCGTCGAAGGTGGCGGGGACTTCGCCGAAGCCGCCGACTTTCATTACGAGGGTCTTGGGGTCGAAGTCGGCGAGGGTGGAGAGGTCGGCGGAGAGCAGGGGCAGGCGGGAATCGATGAGCGATCCCGGCTCGGGCTCGACCGGGAAGGGCGTGCTTTGTGGGGCGATGACGGCGACCTCCGCGGCGGAAACGGCCACTTCGTTGAACCCGGTGGCGAGGTCGAAGATCCGGTCGTGGGTGCCGAGGATGACGTAGCGCGGGAGGGTGCGGTTGTCGTGGGAGCGTCGGATTTTGCCGGGGAGGACGGTGAAGAGGTGCTCGTAGCCGAACTCGTCTGCCAAGGGGAACATTTCCTCGGTGTGGAAGCCGCCAGGGTAGGCGTAGGTGGTGATCCGCGCGCCGAATTTTGATTCGAGGAAGCGCTTCGATTCGCCGAGTTCGCTGCGCAGGAACTTATCGAAAGCCTCCGGTCCCTTGCGGCGATGGGACTTGACCGTGCCGGGATAGGGGTGGCTGACCGAGTGGCTCCCGACGGTAGCGCCGTTCTTCTGCATTTCCTGGATCATCGCGCTGGTGAGCGCCTTGCCGCCGCCGTCGACGTAGTTCTTGTAAAGGAAGAGGGTGAAGGGGAAACCGAACTCCTTGAGGATCGGGTAGGCGTCGGTGTAAACGGCCTTCCAGCCGTCATCGATGGTGATGACGATGCTCTTGTCGGCGATGTCCTTTTCGCCGCGCTTCCAAGCTTGGAAATCGGCCATCGGGATAACCGGCAGGCCGAGGTTCTTGATGGCTTCCATCTGCTTCCGGAACTTCGAGGTGCGGATCAGCATCTCGGTCTCGGGCGTGGTCTCGGAGAAATCGTGGTAGCCGAGAACCGAGACGCGCACGCCGTCGTCGGGCGGTGGCGGGACGACGGTGGGTGCTGCTTCCTCCGCGTGGAGAGGAAGGAAGAGGGCAAGGAGCAGGGCGCGCATCATGGACAGCGGGAGTTTACCCCGTCTCTGGCCGGTGCGAAGCGAGAAAAGCGGGAAATCCCGTTGAGCGACTCAGCGGATCGGCGCGGTGTGGAGGACCTGGTCCCATGATGTGATGCCGATCACGGGCAAGTAAGGCGCGGCGACCTTGTCTTCGTCGGGGGTGCCAAGGGCTTGGTAGAGGTGCCAGATCGGCTTCTTGCCGAGCGGGTCGCCGGGTTCGTCGGGGAATTTCCGCAGGCCGATCTTGAGTCCTCCTTCGTGGCGGTTATCGATCCAGTTGTGATACTGCCAGGACTCGATGGATGACAGCGCGGCCATCTTTTTCCAGGCGAGCGCCATGCCGGCGGCTTGGTCGGCGAGTTCCTTCGCGGAGTAGTCCTTCGAGTTGAAGCCGTTCTCGGAGAGGTGGACCGGCCGGACTTTTCCGCGGAAGCGGAGGGCGGGCTGTTTCATGTAGGCGTCGAGGACTTCGAGGTTCTTCGGGGTGATCTTGGGGCTGTTGAATGAGAAAGTGGCATGCTCGTCCTCCCAAGTCCGTGGGTTGAAGAGGTTCTGCGGGTAGGGGTGGTAGGCGAGGGCCCAAGGGAAAGTGCCTTCCGCGTTTTCGTAGCGGACGAGCAGGTCGAGCAGGCGCTTGGAGCCGTACCACTTCGGATTTCCGCCGTGGGCCCAGTGATGGGTCAGGGTGATGAAGGGTCGGCTGCCGTGGTCATACTGGCGGGCGATCAGGTCCATCAGGCGCATCGAGCGATGGTAAAGGTCCAGGTAAACGATGTCCGGCTTGTCGCCGGCGTTGGTCCAGACCCAGCCGGCATCGACCTCGTTGTGCATGATCCAGTGGTGGACACGGCCATATTTGCCATCGGGCCGCGACCAGCGCTCGGCCATCAGGTTGAGGAGGGCGCCGTAGAGGAAAATGCCTTCGGTTGAAGTGACGTTGGGCATCGCGAAGGTGCCGTCGGGATGGGCGTCGGGGTGGCCTAACAGCTTGATGACTTCGTCGCCGCCCTTCGCGGGATTGGCGACGAGGAGAATGGCGGAGACCATCGCGCCGTGCTTTTGCGCTTCGAGGAAGGTCTGGTCATGCCCAGCGAGGGCGCTTTCGCGGGCATGGTAGGTGCGGCCTTGCCACCGGAAGGGAACGGTGCCGGTGCCGGGCTTAAGCGAGATCAGCGAGTGGATCATCACGTTGACGGTCACCGCGGAGATGCCGAGGTCCTTGAGTTCTTCGGGAAGCTTGCCGCTGTGCCAGCCGCCGAGGCCCTTCTTGTTCTTCGGATTGGCGGCGGGGAGTTCGGGTGAGCGGCAATCGACGGCACCGCCGTAGCGGGCGTGGGAGAGCGGCTCGATGCCTTGGGCTGTCTTGCGGACGAGTTGCCAGCGGGAGGTCAGGCGGTCGTAGTCGAGGCTGTCGCGTAGAAGGCGGCGGGGGACTTCGAGGGTGAAGCTGCCGTCGGCGGCGGGCTTGACCGCGACGAGGGTTTGCCAGCTCGCGGGATCGTCGAGGAGCAGGTCCATCGGGATGTCGGCGAGGAAAAGCTCGCCGCTTTCCTTGCCGGCCTGGCCTTCGAGCTGGATGAGGTCTTTGCGGACGGAGACCTTGGTGATCGCCGCGGGGAACTTGCGGTCGAGGTAGGCTTGCAAGGCTTCCTTGGACGCGGCGGCGGAGGGCTTGGGCGGGGCGATGTCGAACTCGCCGGGACGACCGGGGCGGAGCTTGAGGTTGCGGATTTGCAGGACGCGGTCGGCGGGCAGTGGAAGGTCGAGGCGGAGCTGGGTCCAGCCGGCGGGGAGCTGCTTGTCCGGCGGGGCGATGCGGGCGGCGTAGCGGCTCCACGTTTCACTGTGGCCGAGGGCGGGGAGGTAGCGGGCGGTCTTCGCTTCGAAGGGCGGGCCGGGGAGGACGGCGAAGGTCGGGACACCGCCAGCGCAGAAATACTCCAGTTCTAGTACTTGGTCGTTGGCCCCCGGCGGCGTGGCCGGGGTGGCGAGGACCGACATGGGGCCGTGGATTTCCAGGGTGCCGGGGACGGGCTCCTTGAAGGTGGACGCGGGGCCGTCAAAGCGGGTGAGAGTTAGCGGGACTTCGGCAGAGGCGAGCGGGAAGGTGAGGACGGCCGCGAGGAGATAGGTCTTATAGGTCCTATACGACCTATGAATCAGGGAAGCGAGCATGGCACACGAGTTGGTCAGTAGCTGCCGCTAAAGCGATAGATCCCCGAGCCGGCGACCAGCCGGTTCCCGGTGGTCTCGCGGATGCCGGGCGCTTCCTTGGCGGGCTTGCCGCCTTCGCTGACTTCGCCTTTCACCGGCAGGGTGATCTCGGCGGTGGTGTTCGGCGGCACCACGACGTCGGCGGTGAAGGTGCCGTTCTCGATCTTCCACGAGCAGGACAGCGCACCGTGGCGGGTCTCCATGGCGGCGCTGGCGTGGGTGATGGTGCCGGTCGGACGCGGTGCGATCTTCACCTTGTCGAAGCCCGGTGCGGCGCGGTCGATGCCGGCGAGATCGGCGAACATCCATTCGCAGACCGCGCCGAAGGCATAATGCGAAAAGGAATTCATGGTCGGTTCGTGGACGCCCTTGCCCTTGATGTAGGAATTCCAGCGTTCCCAGATGGTGGTGGCGCCGTTGTCGACCTCGTAGCCCCAGCTCGGGAACTCGCGCTGCTGCATGAGAATGCCGGCAAGGTCGTGATGGCCTGTGGCCGACAGCGCGGGCAGCAGCGGCCGGGTGCCGAGGAAGCCGGTGGTCATCTTGTTGCCGTTCGCCTTGACCAGCGCGGCGAGGTGGCCGGCGGCGGCGTCCTTTTGCGCGGCGGGGATGAGGTCGAAGAATAGTGCGATGGCATATGTCGACTGGTTGTGCACGGCAAGCTTGGCGTCCGGCTTGAGGTAGGCTTTCTGGAAGGCTGCGGCGACTTTCGCGGCCTGGGCTTTGTATTTGTTAGACGCGGCCTTGTCTCCGATCGCGGCGGCCATTTCGGCCATCAATCTGGCATCGTAGGCATGATAGGCGAGGTCGATGAAGGGGATCGGGGTCTTCACGTCGCCGAGTGAAAGCCAGTCGCCGAAATTGCAGTCGTCGAGCGCGCCTTTCAGCTCCGGGTCGCGAGTGGCGCGCCACGCCATGAAGTCGTTCATCTTCCGCCAGTGCTCGCGGATCACGCGGGTGTCGCCATAGACCTGCCAGATGGTCCACGGGCAGATCACGCCGGCGTCCATCCAGCCGGCGGCGTGGTGTTCGTTCGGCCGGGCGAGGGGGCGGGGGGCGTAAGCGGGATACGCGCCGTAGTCCCATTGGTCGTCGTTCAGATCGCGCAGCCACTTGGTGTAGAAGGCGGCGATGTCGGCGTTGAATGTGGCGGCGCGGACGTAGATCTGGGCGTCGCCGGTCCAGCCCATCCGCTCGTCGCGCTGCGGGCAGTCGGTCGGCATCTCGAAGAAGTTCGCGCGCTGGGTCCAGACCATGTTGGAGTGGAGCTGGTTGAGCATCGGGTCCGAGCACTCGAACTTGCCGTGGAGCGGGGTGTCGGAATGCAGGACGATCCCGGTGACGGCGTTCTTGTCGGGGGTGCCGGGGAAGCCGGTGAGCTCGACGTATTGGACGCCGTGGTAGGTGAACTCGGGCGTCCAGGCCTCGCCGTTCGGATCGCCTTTTAAGATGTAGGTATCGACGGCGCGGGCGCAGCGGAGGTTCTCGGTGCTGAGGCGGCCGTCGTTGTGGAGGACTTCGGCGTAGCGGATGGTGACCTTGTCGCCGGCCTTGCCCTTCACTTTCAAGCGGATCACGCCGGAGATGTTTTGGCCGAGGTCGAAGATATGAACGCCAGGCGCGTGCTCCCGGACGGACTTCGGCACGATCTGCTCGATCGGCCGGACGGGGTTGCCGGGGTGGGGATCGATCTTCGCGTTGCTGCCGGTCTTGCAAACCGCGGGCTGCCATTTCGAGTCATCGAAATCCGGCGACGACCAGCCGGGCATCTCCTTGCGGGCGTCGTAGGACTCGCCCATCAGGATGTCGCTCTCGGTGATCGGACCAGTGGAGCATTTCCAAGTGGTGTCGGTGGCGATGGTCTGGCGGGTGCCGTCGCTGAGCTCGAGTTCGAGTTGCACCCGGACCGCGGGAGAGATGCCATAGTAATAGCGGCCGTCGATGCCGGGGACGAGGCCTTCCTGGGCGGTCAGCAGGCCGTAGGCGACGTAGCCGGAGTACCAGCCGTCGGCGAGCGTCGTGCCGATCGTGTTCTTGCCGGCCTTGACCAGCGAGGTGACGTCGTAGGTTTGGGAATGGATGCGCCGCTGGTAAGCCGACCAGCCGGGTGCGAGCACCTCGTCGGAGACGCGGAGACCGTTGATCTCGACGTTGTAAACGCCGAGCGCGGTGGCGTGGAGGGTGGCGCGGGTGACTTGGGGGGCTTCGAAGTCCTTGCGGAAATGCTTGGCGGGCGTGACGTGGAGTTTGCCGCGGACCGGGTCGTTGATGAAATTCTGGACGTTCTCCTTGGTTTCGAAGGTGCCGTCGTCCTTCGCGCTGATCCAGAGCGCGGTCCAGTCGACTGGCTCTAACAAACCGATGCCGAACGAGGCAGTTTCGCTCCAGGCGGAGGGCTGGTCCTTGCCATCCCAGACGCGGACGCGCCAGGCGACGCGATCGCGCGAGGCGAGGGGGGTGCCGGCCCAGGCGATTTGGTCGGTGGCGGCGGAAGCGACCTTGCCGGAGGACCAGAGCGGTGCGGACTCGAACCCTTCGACCGACTTTGCGGCCTGGATTTCGTAGGCGCTTTGGACCAGGTCGCGGGCTCCGGTTTGGGCGGGCTTCATTTTCCACGAGAGCCGCGGGGCATTGGTGCCAAGAGCGATCGGGCCGCGGTGGTATTCGGCGTGGAGTTCGTGCGGAACCAGATCCTGCGCGTGGAGCGGAAGGAGGAGGGTGGTGAGAAGAAGGATGGGCTTCATGGAGCGGTTGGGGCTTCTACGATGGCTTGCGCAGAGTCATTGCGGCAAGAAACCATTCTTTCGCAGTGTCATGGAGAGCGGAGCGGATGGGCGAAAGCGTGGCAATCTTCCGAGAATGCGGGAGGGACCGGTGGGGATGGATTCTTGACCGGGTTCCCGGCCGGCGCGAAAGAAGAGCTTGATACGAATCGTTTCACAAGCTCCTCTTTTGTGGTTTCTCGCCCGGACGCCTGAAAGCCAAGCTGTCATTGACTCGCCCCTTGGCCCGGGGTCCTGCGGCAGTCGCCTGGGCGATAGTAACGCCAGTTCACAGGGTCACCTACAACCGCGCTCCTTGATCGATATTCTCATGAATCTAGCTCCAACCCTGCTCTCCGGCGTTCTGCTGCTCGCCCTTCCTGCCGCCGCGCAGCTTCCCGATCTCGTCACCCGATCGGAGAAGAGCGCCTTGTCGTCCTTCTTCCTACCGCCGGTCCGCGTCGTCTGGACCAGCGGGGAAGGAGTGGCGAACTCCGAAAAATTGCTCGAACCGAAACCCGGCCAAGCCGTCTTGAAGGACCCCGCGCCGCCGCTGGTGCTGAAGGGAAAGTCCGGGGTGATCCTCGACTTCGGGGTGGAAATCAGCGGCGACCTCGAACTCATCACACCGATCACCGAGTCGAAGGACATGCCGTCGGTCCGCATCCGCTTCGGCGAGTCGGTGGCGGAGACCTCTGCGGAGATTGGCGAACGCGGCGCGCAGAATGACCACGCCCTGCGCGACTTCAACGTGAAGCTGCCGTGGCTTGGCAAGACGACCGTCGGCCCGAGCGGATATCGTTTTGTGCGGATCGACGGGATCGACGACAAGGCGGAGGTCCGCATCTCGCAGGTCCGCGCGGTGTTAAAACTACGGGATGTCCCGTATGTCGGATCTTTCCGCTGCTCCGACGAGCGCCTTGACCGCATCTGGCAAACCGGTGCGTGGACCGTTCATCTCAACATGCAGGATTATCTCTGGGACGGCGTGAAGCGCGACCGCCTGGTGTGGCTGGGCGACATGCACCCGGAGGTCTCGGTGATCAATGCCGTCTTCGGAGCGAACGAGGTGGTTCCCCGGAGCCTTGATATGACCCGCGACGTCACGCCTGTGACCGAGTGGATGAACGGCATCAGCTCGTACTCGATGTGGTGGATCCTGATCCACGAAGACTGGTTCACCCATCACGGCGACCTCGCCTATTTGAAGCAGCAGCAGCCTTACATGACCGCGCTGCTCAAGCGGCTCAGCGGCTTCGTCGACAAGGATGGCCGCGAGACCTTGGACGGCATGCGCTTCCTCGACTGGCCGACTTTTGAGAACAAGGTCGCGGTCCATGAGGGCTTGCAGGCGATGATGCACCTCACGATGGAGAGCGGCGCGCGGCAGATGACTCTGCTCGGCGATGCGGAGGCGGCCGCGCTCTGCACCGCCACCGCGGCGAAGATCAAGCGCCACGTTCCCGCGGCTTCCGGCCGCAAGTCGCCGGCCGCGTTGCTCGCGCTTGCCGGGCTCCGCGATCCGGCGGAAGTCGCGAAAGTCCTCGCCAAGGACGGGCCGAAGGACCTCAGCACCTTCTACGGATTCTACGTGCTGAATGCCCTGGCGAAGTCCAATGACATCGACGCCGGTCTCGACCTGATCAGCCGCTACTGGGGCGGGATGCTCGACTTCGGTGCGACCACTTTTTGGGAAGACTTCGACCTCGCGTGGACGGAGAATGCGGGTCGCATCGACGAACCCGTCGCACCCGGCAAGAAAGATCTCCACGGCGACTTCGGCGCGCATTGTTACATCGGCTTCCGGCATAGCTTCTGCCACGGCTGGGCCGGTGGGCCGACCGCGTGGCTGAGCAAGAACGTGCTCGGCGTGAGTCCGGCCGAGCCGGGGTTCTCAAAGGTGAAGATCGAGCCGAAGCTTGGCCGCCTGAGCTGGGCGGAAGGCAGCTACCCGACCCCGAAGGGGCCGATCCGTGTCCGTCACGAAAAGCAGGCCGACGGCTCGGTGAAGAGTGACATCACCCTGCCGCCGGGGGTGGTCCGTGTTCCGTAAACCGCCCGGGCCGGGTGACACGAACTTTAGTTTCCCGGACGGAGTGATCGGGCCATGCTGCTCCGTATGACATCGATCATGAGAACCCCTCGCTTCCTGTTAGCCGGCTTGCTTTCGATTTCCGCCTTGATGGCCGATCCGATGGATCCGGTCGATCCCGCGAAATACAAAGCCCCAGTCAAGGTCGCCTGCATCGGCGACAGCATCACCCAGGGCTCCGGTGCCGGACCCGGGAAGTCCTACCCGTCGCAGCTTCAGGAAATGCTGGGCGACAAGTGGCAGGTCGGCAATTTCGGCGTCAGCGGCCGCACGCTGCTGAAGAAGGGCGACTTCCCTTATTGGAAGGAGAAGAAGTATCAGGAGGCCATGCAGTTCTTGCCCGACGTGGTGATCATCATGCTCGGCACCAACGACACCAAGCCGCAGAACTTCGAGCATGAGAAGGAATTCTCCGCCGACTACGCGGAGCTGGTGAACTCGTTCCAAGGCCTCGCCAGCGAGCCGAAGATCTACGTTTGTCGCCCTTGCCCGGTGCCGGAGCCGGGGAACTTCAAGATCAACGACAAGAACCTCCAGGTTTACATCAAGGAGGTCAACGCGCTGGCCAAGGAGATGAACCTGGGCGTGATCGACATGCACAAGGCGCTTGAGGACAAGCCCAAGCTCCTGCCCGACCGGGTGCATCCGAATGCCGAAGGTGCCGGCGAGATGGCCAAGGCGGCGTTTGCCGCGCTGACCGGCAAGAAGGCTCCGAAGGCGGTGGAGAAGTAAGACGAGGAGACAACGAAACGAGCGAAACGAGCGAAAGAAGAAGGGGATTCAGATCCGCTCCCATTTGGCTGTTTCACTTTCGTTCGTTTCGTCCCTTTCGTTGTTCCAAATACATTTCTTCCCTTCCATGAAGTTCTTCCGCTCCGCGTTGTTCGCCGTTCTCGTCTTCCCCTCCAGTGCCGCGGAGCTGCCGGATCCCTTGGTCCGGAACGATGGTAGCCGCATCGCCAGCGCCGCCGAGTGGCGCGAAAAGCGGCGGCCGGAGTTGATCGATTTCTTTACCCGCGAGATGTACGGACGCAATCCCGGCCGGCCGGAGAAGATGAGCTTCGATATCTTCGACCGCGACCCGTCGACGCTCGATGGCAAGGCGACGCGGATTCAGATCGCGATCTATCCCGGCGGCAAGCCGGGCCCGCGGATGGACCTGCTGGTCTATGTCCCGAACGGTGCGAAAGGCCCGGTTCCCGCCATTCTCGGCCTGAATTTCTGGGGCAATCACGCGATCCATAAAGACCCTGGCATCCGCCTCACCGAAAGCTGGGTCGAAGAAAAGGCGGGACACTATGCCGATCTAACAGGTATTCAGGGAAACCGCGCCACCGATGCCTCACGCGGCGGCAATGCCCGGCAGTGGCCGGTCGAGGAGATCCTGTCCCGCGGCTACGCCTTGGCCACGATCTACCGCGAGGATGTTGCCGCCGATCACCAGCCGCATTTCGCCAGCGGCGTGCATCCGCTTTTCCCGGAACTTCAGAAGGGCGATGACAACTTCGGTGGCATCGCCGCCTGGGCCTGGGCGCTGAGCCGCGGGCTCGATGCCTTGGAGAAGGAGCCCGCTATCGATGCGAAACGCGTCGCGGCGTTCGGCTTTTCCCGTCTCGGCAAGGCCGCGCTGTGGGCCGGGGCGTGCGACGAGCGCTTCGCGATGGTGATCAGCAACGAGTCCGGCGCGGGCGGTGCGAAATTGTTCCGCCGAGGGGTGGGGGAGGATCTCGCGCGGCTCAACACGGTCTTCCCGCATTGGTTCGCGAAGAGTTTCCGGAAATACAACGGCACGGACAAGGAGCTGCCCTTCGACCAGCACTTCGTGATGTCGCTGATCGCACCGCGGCCGCTGTATGTTGCCAGCGCCATCGATGACAAGCACGCCGACCCCGAAGGCGAGTTCGCCGGGGCCAAGGCAGCGGAGCCGGTGTATCGCCTGTTAGGTGCGGAGGGCTTGCCCGCCGCGACCTGGCCGGCGGTGGATACGAGCGTGCAAGGCGGCATCGGCTACCACGTCCGCAACGGTGTCCATGACGTGCTGCCTTTCGATTGGAAGTGTTATCTCGACTTCGCGGACAAGCACTTGAGGTGAGGAGGGGTCGGAAGGGAGCGCTGACTTTAGTCGGCGTGGATTGGTTTGGCGGGTTGGCTGCCGACTAAAGTCAGCGCTCCGTAAACTCCCATTTCACCGCGGATTCATCATGTCTTCACAGGGAGAGCCTGCCATCCCGCGGATGAAGCTCGCCTTGCCTCCAACCGGACCTTTCGGAGCGCTCAGCCGTCGCCGCGCGCTGCGTTTGCTGGCTGGCGGAACCGCAGCCGTTTTCACCGATGCATTCCTGATCGAGCCCCGCCTGTTGTGGGTGAACCGCCATGACATCGCTTGCCCGAACCTGTCGTCGGGACTGGAAGGACTGCGGGTCGGCGTGCTCGCGGATTTCCATTTCCGGCCGGACAAGGACGAGGCGCTGATCGAGAAAGTCGTCGCCCAGGTCAATCTGGAGAACCTCGACCTACTGGCACTCGTCGGAGACTACGTGACGCACAGCGGTGAGGTTCTTGCGCCGTTGTTGAAGATCCTCGAAGGGGTGAAGACCCGCCATGGCGTGTTCGCGGTAATGGGCAATCACGACGGATGGCACCCCGGCCGCGAGTTCATGCGGCGCTCGTTCGAGAAGGCGGGCATTCCCTTTCTTATCAACCGGAACAGCCAACTCCGCATCAAGGGCGACCTGCTGGCGGTGGCGGGCAGCGATTTCGTCTGGCTCGGCAAGCCGGATCCCGCCGCCACCCTGAAAGGCATCGCTCCGGGCACGCCGGTGCTCGCGCTGGTCCACGAGCCGGACTACTTCGATGTCATGTCAGCGCAGCGGGACAGCCTGCTCCAAGTCTCCGGCCACACCCACGGCGGGCAGTGCCGCGTGCCACTCGTCGGCTACGCCCCGGCCAAGGTCGACTTCGGCCGGAAGTATATCAAAGGGTCCTACACCCGAGGCGGATCGAACCTTTTCGTGACCAGCGGCGTCGGGACCGTCGGCCTGCGCGTCCGTTTCGCCTGCCCGCCGGAACTCGCGGTGCTGACCTATCGCGGGGCTTGAACGGCCGGGTGGATGCTCCATCTTCCTGCGGCCCGCCCTTTTCCTCATGAAGCCGAAATCTCATCTCCCGCTTGCCGCCACGCTCCTGACCCTGACCGCCGGGGTCGGACTCTTTGCCGAGAAGACCACGAAGGAAAGCGAAGCGCTGACCCAGGCATTCGGCGTCGACAAGATGGACCGCACGGTCGAGCCGCGGGCGGACTTCGCGAATTATGCCGCGGGCGGCTGGTATGCCCGCACGCAAATCCCGGCCGACAAGCCGCGCTGGGGAGCGATCATGGAATTGGCGGAGATCAACATCGGGCGCTTGAAGGGGATCGCCGAAGAGGTGGCGGCGAAGCCCGGGGTCGCCGGCAGCCCGAGCCAGCAGGTGGGCGATTTCTATGCGTCGGCGATCGATGTCGCGACGATCAACAAGCTCGGCCTCGGGCCGATTGCGGCGGAGCTCGCGGCCATCAATGCGGCCGCGGATCGGGAGCAGTTGTTAGATCGAGCCGCCGGCATGCATCTCTCTCTCGGCAGCCCATTCTTCGGCGCGGGCTTCGGTCCCGATGCGAAGGAGAGCGACCGCTATGCCTTCGGGCTCTATCAGGGCGGGATGAGCCTGCCTTCGAAGGAGTATTATTTCTCCGAAGCCTTTGCCCGGGAGCGTGTCGAGTTCATCACCCATGTCGCGAAGATGCTCGAACTCGCCGGCGATAAGCCCGCCGCCGCGGCGGAGCGGGCAAAGGGGGTTTTCGAGTTCGAGAAGGCGCTCGCCGCCAACGCCAAGCTGCCGGTGGAACTGCGGGACCGGATGGCGAACTACAACAAGATGACGATCGCCGATGCGACGGCGGCTTATCCGGGGATCTCGCTGCCGCGCTTTACGAAGGCGATCGGCCTGCCGGAGGGCGTGAAGGACGTGATCGTCGGGCAGCCGAAGTTCTACGAGGGGCTTTCGAAAGCCCTGTTAGAGACCCCGCTCGCCGACCTGAAGAGCTACCTCCGCTGGCAGCTCCTTCATTCGGCCGCGCCCTATCTCGCTGAGCTTTTCGGCGACGAGAGCTTCCGCTTTTACAGCACCGTGCTGAGCGGCACGCCAAGCCAGGAACCGCGCTGGCAGCGGGGGATCCGCGCGGTGGACGGCTCGCTCGGCGAGGCCCTCGGCAAGCTCTACGTGGACCGGCACTATCCGCCGGAAGCCAAGGCGAAGATGGACGAGATGATCCGCAACATCCAGGCGGTCTTCCGCTTGCGGATCGAGAAGCTGGAATGGATGTCCGACGCCACCCGCGAAAAGGCGCTGGCGAAGTTCGACCGCTTCGAACCGATGATCGGCTACCCGGCGAAATGGAAGGACTACTCCGCGATCGAGATCCGCCGCGATGACTACTTTGGCAACATCGTGCGAACCAGTTTGGCGGAGTCGCGCCGAGCGATCGACCGCACCGGTCAGAAAGTCGATCGCAGCGAGTGGGGCATTTCGCCGCCGACGGTGAACGCTTACTATTCCCCATCCACCAATCAGATCGTCTTCCCCGCCGGCATCCTTCAGCCGCCGTTCTTCGATTTTCATGCAGATGATGCCGCGAACTACGGGGCCATCGGCGCGATCATCGGCCATGAGATCACCCACGGCTTCGACGATCAGGGCCGCAACTCCGACGCCGACGGCAACCTGACCGACTGGTGGTCGAAGGAAGACGACCAGCGCTTCCGCGAACGGGCGAAGAAGCTCGTCGAGCAGTTCAACGGCTACCAGGCATTGCCGGGGCTGGCGATCAACGGACAGTTGGCACTTGGCGAAAACATCGCCGACCTCGGTGGCACCTCGATCGCCTTCGAGGCCTTGCAGCGAGCGCTCCAGGGCAAGAAGCAGGAACTCATCGACGGCCTGACCCAGGAGCAGCGCTTCTTCATTTCCTGGGCGCAGCAGTGGCGGACTCTCTACCGTGACGACGCGATGCGGATGCAAGTCGCCCGCGGCCCTCACGCTCCCGGCAACTTCCGGGCCTGCGGTCCGCTGGTGAACCAGCAGGAGTTCTTCGACGCCTTCGGGATCAAGGAGGGCGACCCGATGTGGCGGAAGCCGGAGGAGAGGTGCAAGATTTGGTGAAGGGGGAGATTAGAAGATTGGGTTGGGAGCCTGTCCTCCGAAGGCTTTGCGAAGGAGGACGCCGATCTTTAGTCGGCTTGGACGGTTGGTCCGGCATTTGTGAAGTCCAAGCCGGACGATGACACGCGCTCCGACTCCCAACTCGTGAACCGCCAATTCCGCCTCAAGGCGCTACCCCATCCCTCCCCGCAAGTTCCCCCTTCAGAACCTTCCACACCGTCTCTGCCACCTTCGCCTGACCCTCCGCTGCCAAAAAAGGTCCGCCGAAAAAAGGTCCGTCCCCGAGTACATCCGGTCCGCCGGAACGGTGTCCAAAGTTGATCGGGATTTTCGGGCTCCAGCGGCTGACTGACGGGACTGACGCGACCGTGGCGAAGCCGGTAATGACTGGATCGGAATCACCCTCCCGCTTCATGCCGAT